>CAZUVR010000090.1:0-13567 GCA_964623815.1 uncultured bacterium
AAATAAGGCTGATACATTCTGCCCAAAACGTAAGCAGGTAAGTTGTTCCAGTAAGTAGTCACTTCTGTGTAAAGAAGCATCGGGTTATTTAGTTCCTGAAGTTTAATCCCCCTCCTGAAATTAGATTCAATATGTTAACGCGGAAAAATTGAAACGTAAAAATTTTTTACGTTTATTTACAAAAATGTGGTGTTGTCTGTTACAATTTGATCTAGAAGAAGATAAATAGCTAACGAATTGGGAACGTGTAGCTAAATTTCCTCAAATTACAACAGCATAATACATGACTAGCGCAGTTGCCAGAGATAGGGTGAGCTATCTGACTCAACATCGGCCAGCGCTAGTTATTCCATTGAGTATCGACAACGAGAAGAGAGTACAATGGGATAGGCAAACCCAAGCAAAAATAACCTATGTCGGAACTGAAGAACCTTTCCTGCTCTGCCTGTCGCCCCGATTCTCCGAGAGTAACGGGAGAAGAAATACAAGAATTTTTAGGACAACTTCCGGGATGGGAATTACTGGAGGTAGAAGGCATTCCCCGTTTACAAAAAGCCTATAAATTCCCCAACTTTCTCAAAGCTCTAGCCTTTACTAACGCGGTAGCCGAAGAAGCAGAAAAAGAGGGACATCACCCAGCACTCTTAACCGAATGGGGCAAAGTGACCGTTTCTTGGTGGACGCATGATATAGGCGGCCTGCATAAGAATGACTTTATTCTCGCCGCTCGGACCGACGCTATTAGTAAAAGCGAGTGAAGAGAAGAGAGAAGGGAGTATATTTATAAATCAATGCTCACTTCTCTTTTCTCTGCCCTCACTCCTATTTCTTAGGCGCTAACAGCATCATCATGTTACGCCCTTCTTTTTTCGGGGCTTGTTGCACTTCCGCAATCTCTTCTAAATCTTTCGCCATCCGGGCCAACAACTCTTCAGCGAGATTGGAGTGTTGAATTTCCCTCCCCCGGAATGTAATCGTAGCTTTGACTTTATCCCCAGCTTTTAAGAAACGTTGCGCTTGATTGACGCGCACGTTGTAGTCATGCTCGTCGATTTTATAGCGCATCTTCACCTCTTTAACATCGGCGGTATGCTGTTTCTTTTTAGCCTCTCTGGCTTTTTTCTCTTGTTCAAACTTATATTTGCCATAGTCCATGATCCGACACACTGGCGGTTTAGCAGTTTCACTGACCAAGACTAAATCTAATTCTTTTTCTTCTGCCATCCGCAGAGCTTCATCAGGGGTAAGAATACCTAGCTGAGAGCCATCCATATCGATGACCCTGATCTGAGGAAAGCGGATTCTTTCGTTGATTTGGGGTAGATCGCGGGCAGTGCGTCTTTTATCTGTCACAGTTGTCTTGTTAATAGCTTTACTTTGTTTGAATGAATGGGTTAAGTGAAAAAGGTATTTTACTTGCTATTTTACTATGCAAGTCATATTCTCAATGTTAACTAATCTTACAGATATGATCTGCTGAGATTAATAACCTTAGACTACTAATCTAACCGATCCAGAAGCGATCGTGCTATAAAATTTTTTGAGACTCGGTAATATTTATTTCCATTCCCTACTCTCAACTCCCGCCCTATAATTGAACTTGTAACGATTTGAAAAAGGTGATAGTGACAAGTTCTCTTTCTTGGCGGGACAGAATTGGTTATCAAAGGGATTGGGTGTGGCGCGGCTGGCAGGTGCGGTATACTTTCAGCCCATCTGCCACCCCGGATAAGCCCCCCCTGATTTTACTGCACGGCTTCGGAGCCTCGATCGAACACTGGCGGCACAATATCCCCATACTGAGCAAGTATCATCGGGTCTACGCTTTAGATTTACTGGGTTTCGGTGCTTCCCGCAAAGCGAAAACCAACTATAATATCAACCTTTGGGTAGAACAGGTATACGATTTCTGGCGGACTTTCATCGGAGTGCCAGCGGTGATAGTAGGTAATTCGATCGGCTCTTTAGTAGGGTTAGCCGCCGCCGGACAGTATCCAGAAATGCTGGCGGGATTGGCGATGCTGAGTTTACCCGATGTATCGAGACGACGGGAAATGTTCGCCCCTTGGGTGCTGAAAATCGTCACCCCCATAGAAAAACTGTTTACCTCTCCCCTATTGCTCAAACCTCTATTTCATTGGTTGCGCCGTCCCGAAATTCTTAGGAAATGGGCGATTATCGCCTACGAGGATAACAGCGCTGTTAGCGACGAGCTGATAGAAATTCTCTCCGCCCCTACCCTTGACGAAGATGCTTTATACACATTTTGCGCTCTTTGTCAATCAGCTAATACCCCTGAATTCTGCCCATCGTCGCGGGAGATATTACCGAGATTGGAAATACCGATGTTACTGTGTTGGGGTCGTCAGGATCGGATGGTGCCGATCGCGCTGGCTTCCGGATTCGTGAGCTTGAACGAGAGGATAGAGTACAGAGAATTCGATCGCGCTGGTCATTGTTTGCAGGATGAATGCCCGGATCGCTTCAATCCTGTACTAATCGAGTGGCTAAAAAAACATTTTAACGAGGAAGAGAAACAAGTACAGGTAGAGGTTAGCCATCGGGCCGCGTGTTAAAATGGAGGGGAAATAGCGAGAAATTTCCCCTACCCATTGAAAGTGGCCGTTAATTTATGACCGAATCTCAAGACCGCATCGTACCCACAGATCTGAGTAATGAAATGTCTCGATCGTACCTAGAATACGCCATGAGCGTGATCGTAGGTCGAGCCTTACCAGATGCCAGGGACGGACTGAAACCGGTACACCGGCGCATACTATACGCCATGTACGAATTAGGATTAACACAGGATAGACCCTTCCGTAAATGTGCCAGGGTCGTCGGGGAAGTTTTAGGTAAATATCACCCCCACGGAGACACGGCGGTTTATGATGCCCTAGTGCGTATGGCTCAAACCTTCTCCATGCGTAACCCCCTCATCGAAGGTCACGGCAACTTCGGCTCAGTGGATAACGATCCACCGGCGGCGATGCGTTATACCGAATGTCGTCTGCAAAGTCTTTCCACCAACGCCCTCCTACAAGATATAGAAGCTGAGACGGTGGATTTCGTCGATAACTTCGACGGCTCACAACAAGAACCAGTAGTATTTCCCGCCCGGATACCCCAACTCCTTCTCAATGGTTCCTCGGGTATCGCGGTGGGTATGGCCACTAATATCCCCCCCCATAACCTCGCTGAATTAGTTGACGGAGCGGTTGCCCTGATAGCCGATCGCAGTTTGAGCGATAAAGAGCTAATGCGCTACATCCCCGGCCCCGACTTTCCCACGGGAGGACATATACTAGGCAAAAAAGCGATCGAAGAAGCCTACAGCACCGGACGAGGCTCGATTACCCTGCGGGGCGTAGCGGGTATAGAGACGATCGAACACAGGGGCCGACAGGATCGAGAAGCGATCGTCATCACCGAGCTGCCCTATCAAACCAATAAAGCAGCCCTGATCGAAAAAATAGCCGAACTCGTCAACGAAAAAAGATTAGAAGGCATATCGGATATACGCGACGAGAGCGATCGAGATGGTATTCGGGTAGTCATAGAATTAAAACGGGATGCTTATCCTCGGGTAGTTCTTAATAATCTCTACAAACTCACCCCCCTACAGATAAACTTCGGTGCGAATATGTTGGCGCTGGTAAACGGGGAACCTGTTTTATTAACCCTGAAACAATTCCTCAACGTCTTCTTAGATTTCCGAATAGAAGTCATCACCAAGCGGACTCAATACGAACTGAGAAAAGCGCAAGAAAGGGATCACATACTGCAGGGCTTCCTCATCGCCCTCGATAACCTCGATCGGATCATCGCCCTGATCAGAAGCGCCCCCGATAGCGCGGGTGCTAAAGAGGGTTTAATAGGAGAATTCGGTCTCTCCGATGCCCAATCCGACGCGATCCTACAGATGCAACTGAGAAGATTGACGGCACTAGAAGCGGAAAAAATCCTCAGAGAACATAACGATTTACTAGAGAAGATAACCGACCTGGAGGATATATTAGCCAAGAGAGAGCGCATAGACGAAATTATCAAGCAAGAATTGCTGAACATCAAAACAGTTTACGCCAGCCCCCGCCGTACCCTGATCGTGCAGGGTGAAGGTGAATTAGCCGAAACCGATCTGATCGCCAATCAGCAGGCCGCGATTCTCTTGACGGAACAGGGCTATATCAAGCGTATGGCCGTTAGCGCTTTCGAGGCACAAAATCGAGCCACCAGGGGGAAAGCGGGAGCGAAGATCAAAGAGGATGACGTGGTAGAACACTTCATCACCTGTTGCGATCACGATAAAGTGATGTTCTTCACCGAACAGGGGAAAGTTTACACCATCAGTGCCTATAATATTCCCGCAGCTTCTCGTACCGCCCGAGGCGTGCCCATTACCTCCCTGCTAGAGATACCCAAAGGAGAAAAAATTACCTCTATAGTTTCGGTGGACGAATTTACCGACGATGATTATCTGATCATGCTGACTCGCAACGGATTTATTAAGAAAACCTCCCTATCTGCCTTCAGCAATATTCGCTCTAACGGTTTGATCGCCATTTCCCTAGAAGTCGGGGATCAGCTTCGTTGGGTGAGGAGGGCGAAAGCGGAAGATAGCATTATCATCGGTTCCCGTAGGGGCATGGCGATTCACTTTAAAGCCGACAATCAGCAACTACGTCCTTTGAGTCGGGCTACTAAAGGGGTGAAAGCGATGAAATTACGCTCAGATGACGAGATTATCAGTATGGATATTTTACCCAGTCAGATCGTCGCTACGATCGCCAGCGAGGAGGATGCGGAAGACGATAATCTCGATGTAGAAATGATCGCGGGCGAGGAAGAAACTGGAGAGGCCGAAGAGGCTAATAAAGAGGGCCCCTGGGTACTCACTATTACTACCGGCGGATTTGGTAAGCGCGTCGCCGTAACTCACCTGAGACTGCGTAGAAGGGCAGGTATGGGGGTCAAGGTGATCAAGTTCAAAAGCGAGAGCGATCGCTTAATCGCCCTGCACGTAGTCAATCAGAGCGATGAATTGATGATTGTCACCTCTCGCGGCATTATCATCCGTCAGAGCGTCGATGCTATTACCACTCAATCTCGTGCGGCTACTGGTGTTAGGGTACAGAAGCTCGATGAAGATGATGCGATCGTGGCGGTGGCTTTAGTACCCCCCTCGGCGGAAGGAGAAGAGGAAAATATGGCTGAATAATTTTGCTGTCTTCCCTCTCAGGTAAAATAAATACTGCCGAACGTAGAGGATTAAAAAATCTTGCTGAAAACGCAGAAAAAGAGAAAAAAATTTCGCTTATTACCCTGGGGCGTACTCCTAGGGTTTTTCCTTTCTCTCACCCTAACCCTATCCGTCTCCGCAGCCCAAAGAATCTTTTTCTTTTTCGGCCCCGTCGGCTTTACCCTCAATATTAGTTCCTTAGAAGCCTTCGCTAAGACAGGTGAGATCGATAGTAATTTAAGAACCTATCTCCGCAACACCACACCGCAACAACAGGAAGAATTTCGCAAAGCGCTTTTAGATCCCATCCCCCTCAACCCCGTCTTACTGTCTCGCATTTTTAACACGCAACTTGGAGAAGATATTCTGGGCCGTCTAGGTAACTTTATCAATATTCGCGGTCGTATTAACGGCAAATTCGCCATTAGAGCCGCTTTAATACAGGCTAGCTTCGAGCCAGGTGGGTTAACTTTATTGGGCTTTTTAAGCAAATTGCCCACCGATATGCAGATCGATGTCCAACAGGTTTTGAATCTCGCCCGAGCCGTCGATGTTATCGTCTCCGCTACCAATCAGTTCAAAAACGACATAGTTTTACTATCGGATGCGGAGATTAAAGAAACCGCGCCCGTAGATTATTCACTCTTGCCAGACTTAACCACACCAGGTAAGTATACGGTGAAGAAAGAGCGGCTCGTTATTAAAGACACGAGCAGGAAAAGGGAATTTTATGTAGACACCTATCGCCCCGCCACCTGGCTGCTCGGAAAAACTCACGTAATCGTCTATTCTCATGGTTTGGCTTCCCGCCCCGAAGATTTTGCCAGACAGGGGGAATTTTTAGCCTCTTATGGTTTCTTCGTCGCCATACCCCAGCATCCTGGGAGCGATTTTCAACAGGTGCAGGATCTTTTATCCGGGTTATCTAATCGAGCATTTTCCCCCGAGGACTTTATCGATCGTCCTAAAGATGTCATCTATCTGATGGATGAATTAGAGCGCCGTAACAATCGAGATTACGACGGACGTTTAGATATGGAAGATGTGGGAATCGCCGGCCATTCTTTCGGTGGTTACAGTAGTTTGGCAGTGGCGGGGGCGACGATCGATTTCGCGCATCTAAAAACCGCGTGTAACGAGGAATTCGCCTTTCTCAATACATCCATGCTTTTACAGTGCCGCGCTCTGGATATGAATCAGGAAAAATATAACTTCCGCGATGCCCGGGTGAAGGCGGTATTCGGAGCTAATCCCGTCAACAGTAGCATCTTCGGCCCCTCGGGGCTGGGTGAAGTGACGGTTCCAGTTTTCCTCGCCGCTGGTACATACGACCCCGCTACCCCCGCAGTATTCGAGCAGGTGCGATCGTTCCCCTGGATTAAATCGGAAGATAAATATTTAGGAGTCATCGAAGGTCAGGCGCACGTAGATTTTTCCGTATTGGATGCCGGTTTTACCAGCGCCTTAAACTCCGTAGCTAACCTCGCCCTGCCCTCTCCCCAATTGGTGGACAAGTACGGCAATGCTATGTTACTGGCATTTTTTAAAGTTCACGTCGCCAAAGATGAAAGTTTTCGTCCTTTCCTGGAAGCTCGTTATTTTGCCTATCTCAGCCAAGGACAGGAATTTAAAAGTTATCTGATCACGAGACAGTCTTCCGATGGTCTAGCTCAAAAAATCGCCGAGTTTAGAAGGAGGTACGGCAGAAATTAAATCGCCGTTCGATACATTTCTGCAGTTTTCTGGGCGATCGCATTAGGGCTATATTGTTCGGCAACTAATTTAGCTCCATTCGCGCCCCGAATTCCTCTCTCCTTTACGTCGCTGATCGCTGTTTTCAGAGTCTGACTCAACTGGTCAACATCAAGAGGCGTTACCCATCCTGCCTCGTATTTTTGAACTTGGGGGTAAATATGAACGCCGTCGGAGATGACTACGGCAGTACCTAAAGCCATCGCTTCCGCTACCGCTATGCCGAAGTTTTCATATCGGGAGGGCAATACGAATAAGTCAGCGCTTTTTAATAAACCTAGCTTAACTTCGCCGGTGACGAAACCCGCGATCGTGGTACAATCTGCGAGAGGAGAATCGGCGATCGTTTCTCGAATGTAGTTTTCATATTCTGGGTCTTGAGGGTTGGCCCCGGCGAGAAGAAAATGAAATTCTACACCTTCATTTAATAATCTTTCTAGGGCAGGTAATAATAAATCTAGACCCTTCTTCGGATCTAGACGGGACATATACAACAATAGAGTAGTACTGTCTTCAATCCTAAAACGTTGTCTTATCTTTTTTACATCAATCTCTCTATCTGATACATCCACTCCTAGAGGGATGACGAAATCTTGAGTTTTAACGCCGAAGCGTTGAGAGATTTTCCCCTCCTGTTCCGAGGTGAAGTGTATGCCTGTCGCCCCCGCTAAATTGGCCTTTTCCAGTAATAGGGCGTAGAGTTGCTTGAGCCAGCGTTTCTTTTGTAAATCGGCGGGATCTAGAGTTCCCAGGGGGCGGAGGAAATAGGGTAAATTACGGGAGCGGGCGATCGCGGCAGAGACGCTACTCACGGGGGAAAATAGGGCGTGAATATGCGCTACATCGTATTCACGGGCGTGGGAGGATAGGTAATTAAATAGGTCGAGGGAGAACTTATAACGGCGGAATGGGGCACAGCGAAAGTAAATAACTTTATAACCCTCTTGTTCTATCGGTACTCCTAGGGGTACATCGAGGGGAGCCTGCCCGGTATCGCCGTTAGAATCGGTGGTTAAAATTGTCACATCGTTATTTAATTCCGCCAAGGCTTTCGATAAGCTTAAAACCATCTGGCTCGGGCCGCCGTAAACGAGGGATAAAGAAGGCACTATCTGTAAAATTTTCATATATGGGGGAGTTGGAAGTTGGGAGTCGGGAGAAATAATTAGTTTATTCTGGTTTCTCTTTACTCGCTGGTCACTGGGGGATGCTGAAAACTTTACAATTATAGGTATTTATATCATAGAGTTCGATGCTTACCGATATTATCCCCTTCCAAATTTCCATAGATACGGCGATGCTCGCCGGTGCCTGTCTTTGGGCTTTAGCCCTATACGTGGGATTGAGTACGATCAAGAATTGGATTATCGAAATGTTAAATCTCTGGTTTAACTTCGCCGAAAGATTTATGTACACATCTCAGGAAGAATTCGATAAAACCCGCCCGGCACGAGAATCTCAAAATGCTTTTTACGCTTCCGTATTTAGTATCTTACCCTTTTTAGCCTTCGGCGGTCTGTGTAATTGGGGCATAGAATGGGGATTGGGGCGTAGTTGGTCGGTTAGTATTGGAATACTCGCCTGTATCGGCTGCGCTATATATGAATTAGGGAAATTAGACGGCGGTAATTGATGAGACTATTACATCGGTTTTTGGGTTTGGCTTTAACTGGTTTATTAATCTTCTCCTGTCTCGCTTGCGGAACTACGGGGAATCAGAATCAATTAGTACAATCGGTTCTCAGCGATCCGAAAACTTTTAACGCTGTCTTATCCCAAGAGTCTCCTAATGTTTTCGGTTTAATCTACGAAGGTTTATTAACCGAAAACCCCATTACGGGCGAAAAAGAACCTGCTCTGGCGGAATCCTGGACTATCTCCGATGATAAACTCAAGATTATATTTACCCTCAGAGAAGACTTAAAATGGTCTGATGGTAAACCTTTGACCATCGATGATGTAGTATTCAGTTACAATCAACTCTATCTGAATCCAGATATTCCTAACAATTATCGTGATAGTTTACGAGTCGGGATAAAGGGAGACTTTCCTGTTATTACCAAGCTCGACGATCGCCGTGTTCTGTTCCAAATTTCTGAGCCTTTCGCTCCTTTTCTTGATGCGGCTGGCTTACCTATACTACCTAAACATATCCTAGAAAAAACCCTGCAGAAAAAATCCCCAGATGGTAAGTTAGAATTTCTCTCTTTTTGGGATGTGGATACCCCTCCAGAAGAAATCGTCGTCAACGGCCCCTATAAGTTAAAAGAGTATGTCACGGGACAGCGCATTATTTACGAAAAAAATCCCTATTATTGGAAAAAAGACGCTCAAGGTAAATCTTTACCTCTTATCGATCGCATTGTTTGGGCGATCGTCGAATCTACCGACACTGCTCTGTTACAATTTCGTTCCGGGGGATTGGACTCGGTAGGGGTGACTCCCGATTATTTTTCCCTGTTGAAAAACGAAGAATCTAGGGGCAATTTCACCATCTTTAACGGCGGCCCCGCCTATGGTACTCAATTTATCAGTTTCAATCTTAATAAAGGTAGTCGCAACGGAAAACCCCTGGTAGATCCGATTAAATCGCGCTGGTTCAATAATCCTGAATTTAGGAAAGCTATAGCTTACGCGATCGATCGTCAGGGAATGATCAATAATATCTATCGTGGTTTGGGCAAGAAACAAAACTCTTTTATGTCGATCCAGTCTCCTTTCTATAATAAAGATATTAAAGGTTACGACTACGATCCCGAAAAAGCCAAGCAACTACTTCTCAATGCGGGTTTTAAATATAATGCTGAGGGTAAATTGGTCGATGCTGATAATAATCCGGTGCGCTTCACCCTGATCACCAACGCCGGTAATAAAATCAGGGAAGCTATGGGGGCGCAGATTAAAAACGATCTGGCTAAAATTGGTATACAGGTTGACTTTAATCCGATCGCTTTCAGCGTTCTAGTAGATAAACTCAGTAATAGTCTCGATTGGGAAGCTCATCTACTCGGCTTTACTGGCGGTAATGACCCTCACGCTCCCAATATCTGGTATGTGGACGGTAATTTACATTCTTTCAATCAACAGCCTCAGCCCGGTGTGCCCCCCATACAGGGCCGCGTCGTCGCCCCCTGGGAACAACAAATAGCCGATTTATATGTTAAAGCTTCTCAAGAATTGGATTTGGAAAAACGTAAACAAATATACAACCAAATTCAACTTTTAGAACAAGAATACTTACCTTTTATCTATTTAGTTAATCCCTACTCTCTGGCAGCGGTTCGTAACTGTTTTGATGGTATTGAATTTTCCGCTCTCGGAGGAGCTTTCTGGAATATAGACGAACTATCTCAAACTTGTATAAATTAATGTAAAAACTGAAGTAATTTTACTTAGGTAATAATTACTTGTTAGTTAATCTTATTTACATAAAAACTTTTTATACTATAATGAATTTGAGATGAGTAGTGATCCTAAACGTTATTAACTTTTTGAGGTACAGAATCGGTGATAAAACTTAATAAATAGTTAAGTTTTTTTTCACTATATTTCTGCTAAAGCTTTATGGTGACATTAATTCAGTTAAATCATTCGGTACAAGAGTTTCTCTCTCAATGTGCGGAGGGCAAAAAAGCTTTTGCTAATATTCAGTTAGGACGAGCTAAGTTAACAAATGCGGTATTAAACCGGCTGCAGTTAGAAAACGCCAATTTTCACGGCGCGGATTTGAGTTTTGCCTGTTTAGATGGAGCGAATTTATCCGGTGCCGATTTAGGAGGAGCTAACCTCACGGGTGCGAGTTTGAAAGGAGCTAAGTTAACAGGAGCTAATTTAACCCTCGCCTGCCTAAAATCGGCTAATTTACAGGGTGCTTTTTTAACCAAGGCCAATCTCAGCCAGGCAAATTTTAAGGATGCAAACCTTAAGGGAGTACATTTGAATGAAGCGAATTGCGATCGCACCTCTTTCGCGTCAGCAGATTTAACCCGGGCTTTCCTAGTGAAAACTTCCCTAATTCGCGCCGACTTAGAAGAAACCGATCTCAGAGGTTCCTGGTTAACTGGCTCCATCCTCAAAGGAGCTAGATTAGAAAGAGCATACTACAGCAATCAAACTCATTTCGATCTCGATTTCAACCCGAAACAACAAGGCATGATTCAGGTTATGCTCTCTAGTATTCAAGATGTGGTGAACGTATGTAACGGCATCGCTCAATACAGTTACCACCATCTCGAACGAGAAAAGGTACAGGAATACTGGCTTGGTAGCCGTCCTTCTTCTGGGTGGTTATATGGATTACAATTCGACCATCAAGGGCTATTCATCGCAGCGGAAAACGAAGAAATGACCTTAGCCCAATCGAATGAGGCGCAGGAATGGATAAAAAAATATTTAGCCCTATGTTCGGCTGATATTCCCGATTTCGCGCAATTTCTGGCTTAGAAACCGATGGGTACCGGGCGGGCCCGGTATCCCTCTAAGTGGTTTTTTGTAGTAAGAACAGCACCGTTTGTAATAAGCCCACCACGAAACCTAAAATCCCTCCTAAATTAACGATTCCCTGTAGCTCGCTCTTGACGATGCCCTGAATGGCTGCTTCCAAGTCGGCGGGAGAAGTGGCTTTGACGCGATCGATGATCACCTGATCGATCGATAGTATGGGTATGGCCTGGGCGACTAATTTTTCTAAATCTTCCTCTAAATAACGCTCTAAAATGAGTGCTAATTCTTCGCTGATCACATCGAGGGAATTATTGAGAACTTCTGAGGATTGCAAGCGATTAATTAACAGCAGAGCTAATGATGTCCAATCGATAGAGTTGCCGAAATCTTGGAGAAATACGGAACCGTTATCTAGAATATAATTCCTTACCGTCTCTCTGACAGTTTTACGTAGTTGTCTCACTGTAGAGATAGGCAGATTCTGTAAAGAGAGACTTTCTAACCAGGCCCGTAAGCGATTACGCACCTCTAGAGACAGAATTAACTCTTTCAATCGGGTGTTAGCGCTTTCCTTCTCATCGAGACAGAAAGCTCGCAGACGGGTTAAAGCATTTTTCACCCCGAATAGATTAGCTACTACCCAATAGGTGCCGCTAGTTTTTTCGCGGAAACCTTCATCGATTACCTGTATATTTCTATCGGTGAGGAAATCGATTAAAGCTATGCGGATAATATCAGGGGGCACGACGCTATCTAATAGCCATTCGGAAAATTGTTTAGCTTGATTTTCACTGAGACGGAACTCTAGAATAATCTGATCAAAAATTTGATTGATTTGGGCTTCTAAAAAATCTTCCCGCCGGGCGAATACTTTTAATAAGCGGGGTAGGGACTCCTGAAACAGATCCTGTAAGATAGATGCGAGAATCTTAGCCGTTTTTTGTTGCTTATCTTCTTTAATCTGTTTCAAGGCTAATTGTAATAGCCAGAGGATGGCGCTCTGTACCCTGTCAGTGCGTAACAGACGCTTAGCCAGATTCTGTAACTCTTCTGGGGTTAATAGAGAACCCATGATCGTATCCGATACCCTTTTCGCTAATCTCCCCTGATTGGCAGGGATTAAGCCCGGTGTGAAGGGGAGACGACGCTTCCCTATATAAAGGGGTTTATAGGGGCGAAAGAGCATTTTGATCGCTATATCGTTGGTGAAATAGCCGATAATCGCCCCCGTAATTGGCGGAATTATTAATGTCCAAATCGTAGAGAAATTCAACAATTGGGCCTCTTTCAACCTTTTGTAATCACTAGAACACCCATTAAGCCCCCCGCTATGATGTAATGGGTGGCTTGAGCGAAACCTGCTTCATAACTTAATTTTACCTGTTCTCTACCCCCTGGAAAGCGATCGAGACTGGGGCTGATATAGGCGTATTCTTCCCTTAATCCCATATTCCGGGCCGAGGGGATGACGATCGTATCAAGATACCATTGTTGAAAACTCTTAACGATCCCGGTAGGGTGATGAAAATCGAGTATAGCCGCTTTCGCCTCCGGTTTCAGTACCCGATGAATTTCCTTGAGCGCCTGGGGTATATCGGTGACGTTACGCAACCCGTAGCCCATAGTAATACAGTCGAAACTATTATCGTCAAAGGGTAAGTTTAAAGCGTCTCCTTCGAGCCATTCTATATTTAAGGGGGGATAAATTTTCCCGGCTCTGGCGCTGGCTATTTTTAATTGCTCGGGGGAAAAATCGATACCGATAACTTTTCCTTTTCCTCCTACTTTACGGGCGAGAATCTGAGTTAAATCGCCGCTACCGCAACATATATCTAGAGCCGAATCCCCGGGTTCGACTCCGCTCCACTTCACCGCCATTAATTTCCAGATGTGATGTTGTCCGAGGCTGAGCTGTTGATTGAGGCGATCGTATACTGGGGCTATGCGATCGAATATATTTTTTATCTCCTCAGCGCTCGGTACTTCCTTGGTCATAGACAGAAAATTTCTCTATATATCTTCACTCTAACCTAAACTCGGGTGAAGCGACACCAGCAAAAATTTAACCCCCACTTTCGCGGCGTTGCTGAATTTGCAGTTGATTTGTTAAAATTAAGAGTAAATAAAAAACAG
>CAZUVR010000091.1:0-13284 GCA_964623815.1 uncultured bacterium
CGAACCTGATGCGGGGTGATGCGCTCACCACCCTCAACCAGTAAAGAAAACTACTGTTTTTTTTACTATTACCAGTAGAAGTATAGGAGCGAATGATGGGCGTAAAAGGCAAGGGAAGCCACGCCCGATGAGGGTTAGGGTGTGAGAGTAAACCTTATGTCGATTTGGTATGCTCCCTTCCTCTCTTGTCAGCAATCACAGCCAAGAAAGCCTTCGTGGGAAAAGGAATTGAGTTAAGAATTAAACAAAAGCCGACTTTTGTATCCCCTAAACATTATGTGTTTTTCTGAATATTTTTTCTTGCCCTCTCAGATAGGCTCATCCAAGAGGATAAAGAGATACCACAAGGGTTTCACTCATTCGTTAGTAATTTTGTATGGGAAAAGTTCAGTCATTAGACAAATTGAAAAATTATTATCATCCTTTAGATATATGTCTTTGTAAATATAACCGTAGATAATAGTTATCAAAAAGCGAATTCATCTTTCAATAAAGGAGAATTAACATGGCGTATGATCGAAAAGTTACAATAACTGCAAGTTTCGAGGGGCAAGACTACGAAGTATTTGGAAGTAACGAATATCCACCACCGTTTAATACAGCAAGAATGGTGATTCTTACTAATGATATGCCGCAGGGTTTGCTTAATTTCCAGAGTCGATGGGGAGGAGAGTGCCGTGCTGAGTTTAATGCACTTGTTCAACGTCTGACTAATGGAGATGTGCGTGTATACGGCGAGTTAAAGTTATTTGAGGGTACAAGCGAGGATACTGATGACTTAGACGGAGTCACAGGAATCGATTTCATTTGCCCAAAATCGACTACATTGCCGTGGGAGGTTTACGTGAGAAACAATGATGAAAATGATGATGATTGGGCAAAGGTAAAGATGGTAGTGTCGAACTACCCTAATGTCATTGATGAGTGAGTAGCAGTATGAGGGGTTGTAATAGCTCAGAAGAACCGAAAATACTGTAATTAAGATGGCTGTTTGTTGACCTCGCAGACTAAACCTTTTTACTTATAGGTTAATTAGTACAGTTTTTTGTAAGGCACAGCTCGTAGTAGAAAAAGTGGCCTATTAATTCCTTAGCGTAACTTTCTGTATGGTTGCCCATTTCACTCTGCTCTGCTCATTTGACCCAGTAAAGGAAACACTCGTTTTCTTTACTGGGCGGCGCTCAGGGTTAAATCACCCCAAAAATAAGCATTTCCGAGTTTAAAAAGTCGTCAAGATTTCAAAGTTAAGATTTCCCGAGGGAGCATGAATTATTTACCTATGGGTGGAGAGCAACGAAACCGAATGGGATACTTGGTTGGAGTTAAAGCCGGTTGTGGTTAATGTTGGGCTATGCCATCCATGCGCTTCCGTCACACTGCGCACCCGGGCGCTGCTAACCTCCCTTCTACTCCGATCCGATCATCACCCGGGAATTCCCGGGTGACAAATCTAGACCGGGGGTAAAACTCCGCCCAGAGCTTTACCCCCTTCCCTCTCACTATTAATTCAAAAGTACTAACAATTTCACCCGCTCTCCGAACGAACACATCCATTCGGAGAGAGATTTTGCTAGTTCATGTGTACTAAAATAACCCAATTTTTGGGGTGAACCAGCGGTGGAGGGCAATGCACTATCACGCTATTTTTTAATGGGCGTTTTTTGGGGCAGGGTGTCGTTTTTCAACTCCGATAGGTAAGAGAAAAATTTTTCCCTGACACCTTTTCCGCTGTGCCTCAACATGGAAATTAAAGTGTTGAAGTTGATGGCTCGATGTCGTAGTTAAGCGCCGGACGCTCTCGTATTACCGAGCCAGGGTTTCAATGTTTTTCCCATAGTAGGGCGGATGGATTGCAAGGGTCACATAAAGCTAGTAGGGCTGTATCGCCCGATCGGTTATTAAAGGTACTATAAAAGCGCCCGTAGCCATGTTTGTCTACCGCGCTGGTAAAGCATCTATTCGTTACTTAGAGCGAAAACTGTTTGGGAAGTGTTGAAGGCGGACTACAGCGACCGGACATCATCTACTTCATCAAGCTCGCTCTCTATTTCAGACAGGAGTTGTATGCAGGTTTCCTCAAGGTATTCTGCCGATTCCCGACTCAGCCAACCACCCTCGTACCGCCAGCCCCCATCGGTTCCGGCACAGAGGTATTCTTGGGGGTTCGTCCGATTACGACAGGTGAATAGCATAAGTTCATCGTCGTAATCCAAGTCGTAGCTTCCCACTTCTTCCCCTCCCGCATCCCAGTATTTACCGAGTAAGGGGAATAATTTCTCTACAATTGCCCGTCCTTCTAACTCCGGTTCCATCGGTACTACTTCGGGGGCGGGAATAGTTATGTTGATGTCGGGCGCTTCCTCCCTCTCTATTTCGATACCAACATCCCGTTCGGTTTCGATGACACTGCCGTAGGAACTCTCATAGGGCGGGCTTTCGGTACTAACAGGAGAGACCCCGGGCATGACGGCTTCTTTTACCGGGGTTGTGCGGTCGCCGTAGGCTTCGCCCCCAATGGGCTGAGTACCAACGACTTCCACCTCTCTAGGAGAGATACCTGAGACTGTCGGGGTCTCGACCACCGGTATCGAACGGACGACAGAAGTGGTTCGTTTGATAGACACATACGGATTCTTCTTGTTACGGGACTTAGAGACGGTTTCCGCCAACTTATCCCTATCTGATGTATAGAGTCGGAAATTCTTCCTTACCGCCCCCGCCACTAGGAGCAAATCCTTGATACTATCCCCCGTCACCAATAAACGGCTACGTTTAAGGGAAGATAGTTGACCACCGCTAAAGGGACGCGGTTCAAACTTATCCGTGTAGGGCGCGGCCCGTACCCGATCGTCATCCACCCCCACAGTTCGCTTCAAACTTATATACGATCGCTTTCCATCGGGATATTCTATAGAGACCCGATCGCCATTCACTGAACGGACTACGAAGCTTTTACCCCTGTACTTACCCTTCGTCCATCTCAACCGGGAACCGATCGTAATCGGTATCTCCCTGTTTCTATAGCCGGTCTTACCGAATCTAGGGTCTACAGTCACCCGATTCCCCTCCCCGTCATCAAGGGTAAGGGAATTGTCGCCCTTATCAACTACCCGATAGAAGTGTCCGCCTTTCAGGTTACGTCTATCACGGTTTCTCGTCGGCACTATCCAGTCACCCTCATTGATGAAGTAAGCTAGGTCATCCAGCCCGTGTAGGGTCTCACGGCTATGGGTCAGGTGAGCTGGTATCTTAGAGAGTGCGTTCAGGATGAAGACTTCCGACCCCGACTCGGCGGCCAGTCCCCGGGTTAGATTCTCGATCGCCCGACCCTTCTCCTCTTTGGTACTTACCAATATCGCCGTATCTTCTCTTTCTTGCGGCGGTAGGGATAAGTAGTCGGATACTGCAGCACCCACCGCATCTTCCGTCTCGACCAGAGAGCCGGTGTGTTTGAATTTATCGATCGCACCGTAATCATCACCACCGCGTAATAGATCGAGTGCTATACCCAAGTTCCTATCCATCGGGCGGATGTATTTATCCGTGAATACGGTCGTCATCCCGCCTTTTTCTAGGGATCTCAAGGCATTACCCCTTTCTAACAAACCCGCAGCCGAGGATATACGCTTGGCTTTACTCTTGGTATCCCCCATTAATATAAGTCTTACCCCGCTAGTGGCGGACAGCTCCAATAATTCACGGAGTTTCGATACCGTCAGCATCTCCGCGCGATCGATCGCCCATATTTCAAGAGGGGATTGTGAGGGGAAGAGGTCATCAAAAGTTCTGGTTTCGATACCTAACTCATCTTTTAAAAGACTTGCCGTTTCAACATCCGGGGTTAAAGCTCTAACCCGATAACCGGCTACTGATGCGATCGGCGCGATTATCCCTAGCATACCCGGACGGAAGTTGGAGGGGGAGGCGATACCCATAACCCTGTCGGTAGTCGTGAGGGCGGTGACGATCGCCTCTCGTTGTCCATTCCCCATAGAATCGGGAAAGGCAGATTGGGAGACGGATTCGGGGTTTATTAGCGGATTATTTTTCCCCTTGAGTTGGGTCATGAGGGAAATATTGGTTAACTCCCCGACGATCGCCTTTTGGGTGGTATAGAGGCTCTGTACCTGATCACCCATCTTTACCAGTTCCGGATGATTAGATATGGACTTGGAGATTACCCCCGGATCGATAGGTACGGGTAATCGGGACAGGATATAGTTTTCGAGTTCCTCACCGAAGAAGGCGACACCACCATCGGAACAATGCTCGATCGCCTCATCCAGTGGCAGGGGGGGAACCGGGTACTTCACGGGTTCTATTTCCGAGAAGGGGAATTCAATACCGAGTCCAGCGGCTTCCTCTTTCCATTTAGCTTTGAGTTCATGGGCGGGTACTATCTTCTTATAGGGTCGGGTATACTCCCAAGCATCGATCCTCTCTTTAATACCGGCGTTTTCTCCCGTCCTGGCGACGATCGCTTCACGCCTTTTGGAGAAGTGTCGGATGTGTTCGCGATCGATCCCGGCGATCTCGAACTGTCTCCTGCCCTTGGGTATTACTTCATAGCCGATCGCTCCCAGTTCTAGGGCTAGATGATGTTGATAAGTTAACCCTAGTAACTTTTGATGACGGTAGATTGCGTCGTTATGGAGTGCCCGCCACTTCCCGTCGTTCCTCAACGTAAAGTTCATCACGACGCAGTGGGTGTGGAGATGGGGGTCTAAGACCCGGTTCTCGATATGGTCGAACAGTGCGATCGCTAACTTACCGCTTTTAACTACGGTTTGCCGGGGAAGTCCTACTGCGGTTCTGGTATGGGCGTAGCGGTCTTCTAATACTCTCAAAGTTTTATCGACGGCGTTGCGGTGCGCCCTCACCACGCGATCGTCACCGGCGATGAGTGCTTGTAAAGAGACGCTTTTGGGGGCGTTGAAGATACAATCGAGTGCGGCTCTATGTTGGAAGGAATCGAGAGAACGACCGGTGAGACGTTTGTTACGGAATGGCGAAAGACCGTCGAGGAGATTACGGTAGGGGGTGAAATCTTCTATATTGCCTGTCAGTTGGAGACGGACGGCGGCTTTACCGAACCAGCGACCCTCACCGTAGAAACCCTTCTCGAAATAAGACTTGGCTGTTTCGGCGTTAATGTTCTTACAGGTCAGCATCTCTCGACCTCCTTCAATATGTGTGATAAAGAGGGAGCCGAGGAATTTCTGAAGCACCAAATATTAACCTGACGGTGGCGGTGGAGCCTTACCTTATAGAAGAAACGATCGAGCGGGTCGAGTGAGTGCATCGATTCTAGTAGAGAGCGATCGAATCGGGTCGTAACGAAAGCCGACCAACCATCGATGATGTCTCTTTGAAGGGAAATCTTATCTTGGCTCTTAAAATTTTGTAGACAAAGCGAGGCTAACCGCTTGGAAGCGATGCGGAGTTTTGATTTAGGCCATCGTTTATCAAGGGAAGGCATCGGGCGTGAAAAAATACGTTTTTTTCATTTTAACAGAGCAATAAAAATAGCGTGATAGTACAGGACTAGGGATGGGGGTGTAAGGGGGTGTAAGGGGGTATAAAGGGGTGTGGGGCGGTTTTGAATGGAATCGTCGTTCGGGGTAATTCATATCGGTTGGCTACTTTTTGGCTACTTTTTGGCTACTTTTTAGCTACTTTTTGGCTACTTTTTGGCTACTTACCGATAATTTGGCATGATCTACCCCTTTTTGCGCTATTGTTAGCTACTTTTTAGCTACTTTTTGGCTACTTTTTGGCTACTTGTTAGCTACTTGTTAGCTACTTGTTGGCTACTTGTTGGCTACTTTTTATACTTTGTAGAGCGAAAGGTTGATTTTACGAGGGTTTCGAGGATCGGGGGTCTTCCGCTGTGTGAATGGGGACGGGAAATATGTGCATAGGGTTGTAATTTTTAATCCAAGCTGGAACCTCTCGGAGTATTCGGTTTCGATGCCGTAAATCTTGCCTCCTCAGCAGGAGCGCAAAGCGCTTTTAGTTTTACCAATTACCTTAAATCTAGAGAAGAACAGAGAGCGGGATAAATCTCTTGAACGGTCCGCTCCAACCTAATAGGCAAAGTCCCCGCCGCGATTATGATCGAGAGCCAGAATTATAAATCCTAGAGTCAGGCGTTTAGGGGCAGCTTGGCGGCTGCCCCTAAACGCCCTCGGAGTAAGATCGAGAAGCAAACTAAAATCCTACTGTTAGATCACTGGTACTCAACGCGGTGATTTTTTTCGTGTTTCCCCCGCACTTGAATTTCCCCCCTCCGCTCAAAATTCGACCCCTTAAAAATAGCATGATAGTACAGCGCGTTTTTTAGGAATAATCAGTACGCTTGAATTGATAATTCGACCTCATTTTGTCACCCGGGAATTCCCAGGTGAGGGCAGGCGATGCCGTAGGCACGCTTCGCGCCCGCTCATATCCTCGCCATTGAAGCCGGAAAATGTGTGTGGCTATTTCTTCGGCTGTATACCTTGATGCGTCTGATGTTGATGCATTTTTTACCCCCTAAAAATAGCGTGATAGTACATGGTTTTTTTGGGGCGGATTTAGCAACAGTTGAATGGGTGGAAGGGGAGGTCACAAAGAGAGTGTTACGGCATAATGGGGGCAAAATTACGGCAAAATTACGGCAAATTTACGGCAAGATTACGGCAAGATTACGGCAAAATTACGCATTATTGATTATTTAGCATCGTCAAGCCATTTTTAACCTATTTTAGTCGGCAAAATTACGGCAAAATTACGACAAAGTTACGGCAAAGTTACGGCAAAGTTACGGCAAAGTTACGACATTTTGGAGAAAGGTTGATTTTACGTGGGTTTCGAGGATCGGGGTAAGTGATTGGCTAAAGCTCCTGGGCTAATCGCCGCAACCAATCGCTCAAGTCTAAAATTTCTTTTTTATCTAAATCGGCAACGATCTCGAAGAGATCCGCTTCGCGGTGCGCCGCTATCTTATCTTTAGCTGATTTCTTCGGCTTGGTGCTGCCGATGATTTCCTGCGGAAATATTCGGGCTACTATAATTTCCAAATAACTTAGAGAGGATAACAACAATGGATACAGGCAAAGAAACCGAAATTATTCCATTACATCCCCATCGAGTAATAACCCCCGGTGGCGGAGGTTCCTTAAATGATTGTCCAAGTTGTAAAGGTAAGCGTTATCGCTCCAGATGCCCACTTTGTCTGGGGTTCGGTAAGGTGGGTGACGCGCAACTCCTCCGTTATCAGGTCGTTAAAGCTTGGCTCTAAAACCGATCTGGTCTAGCTCTCATATAGATCCGTGTCACTTTACCCATAAAATGGCACATTTGTGAATCATAACTTGGCTTATTAACAACGAAAATACGTCATTTTAAGTCACACACATTCAACATCTTGAATACCGATTGCCGAGATGACCGCTCACCCGTTTGGTGACACTTAAAGATATAACCGCTCCGCCTAGAGGTAAACGTAGCCTTTATCGACATTTGATCTTAGTTTTCACTGCGTATACTTTTATCCTGTGGCATCAGTTAACTGGGGGATTAAAGCGGCGTTGGGCTACCAAAGACCTTCTTACCTTTGTTGATGCTCTAGAGGCGTTTCGTACAGCTATGTTTTATCGTTTTATCCGTTGGTTAAACCATAACACCGATGTCTTTACCGCTCATAAGCTCAGTTTGGGTTATATTTGGGCTTAACTTTTGTTTAAGTACCGTTAACTGTGGAAACCCTTGAGGTTCGGGAGCATCGTTAAACAGCGACCATGCGTAGGATTGCATTTGCTCTGCCGTAAGGCTACGGGCTTTAAGTTCCATCATGTCGGACGTTGTGTGGAGAAAGGACGAAAAACGGCGCACAGCGTATAATAATAAATATACGACCTTAGTTTTAGGATGACGTAAAGGACGTAACTCTTATTTGGCAAGAGGTTTAGCTACAGCGGACTCAGAATTAAAGTAAAGATTAATCAGTTCAAAACGGGCTGGAGATAGACCGACTTTCATCAACTCCATTAACAACCGACCCAGATGATTTTAGTAGTTAAGTTGGGACTATTGATTATACGTTGAGATTTTGGAGGGATAAATAATAAATTTTTCCCCTATTATACGTTGAGTCGCTGTTTTCCCAGCGTACAACTGCTCTTATACGCTTAGTTCATCCCCCAAACTGCTTATATAATTATTATTATACGCTGTGCGCCGTTTTTCGTCCTCTCTCCACACAACGTCCATCTCTGGCGATCTGGTTCGGGATCAAACCGAGTGTCGGCTTTATAAAAGGAGTTCGGTTAAGGGATTCGGTATAACTCTTTTTTTCTTGACTCCGTTAAGCTAGCCGCCGGTATTCCCCGTCGATAGTTTTGTCTATTTGTTAGGGTCTAAAGGATAGATAAAGATTTAAACTTTCATAATTTTAGATTTTTGCGTATTCAACTACTCAAGTTGAAGTGAGCCGATCTATACAAAAAAATTCCCGCCCTCGTTTTCGAGTAACGCCATTTTTAGCCACTGATGAGTATTTTGGTTGAATGTGGGTAGTGACTTAAATATAGTCAGAATTATTTTGGGAATTGTCCTTTGTCAGGGTTACGAACTATCCGTCTAGCGTCTCAATTCCATATTTACTGAATAGGTCAGCGATCGAAATATTTAAAGCACTTGTCAATCTTTCAATATTCTCTAGAGAGGGGTTAATCTGTCCCCTTTCCAAATTAGAGATATAAGTTCGATGTAACCCGGCAAGCTCGGCGAGAGTTTCCTGAGATAGATCTAATTCGCGCCTACGCCGCCGTATCGCCTTACCAAAACGCTCTTTTATATCTTTCGGGTCAATTTCAGTCACTCCATGATTCTTAAAGAGTGCCGTAACTTTGTCTATAGCTTATCCATAACTTTATGTATCGTTTGTGTAACTTTTAGTGCTGTGCCTTCTCTTTATATATACAATAAATAACATTATGCACTCTATAGCCAACATAAGGTGGAATTTCTTCTCATGCCCTTTCCAGTTTTACCCCTATCCTTACCCGATATTATTCCTGAAATTTTCCCAACTCAGCAATTTCAACTCGGAGACTCGGTTTATTGGCATCAAGTCCCCGATCCGGACTTTGGAAGAATTATCGGTGTTTTTTATACCCACGAGGCAAGTTGTACCGTTACGGGGCTTCACTATTTAATCTTGCTCGATGAAAATAGCCCCTCTTACTCGATCGCCCCCTATGACTTCGCTTTTTCTGAAGATATTAAACTTTTTGACGAAAATACCTTAAAAATCAATAAAAACTAAGCCCTATGGATAATTATCAAGTACGCCAACAGATTCTCGAACTCATCAATCAAATGTTACTTTCACCCTCGGAGTTTTGCTATCGTTGGGATTTGGATTATGAAGCTCTGGCTAATATTTGCGGCCTATCCAAATCTACGACATACCATTGGTTGGGGGGACAAGATAGCCGCCGGATAGCGGGAAAACCTTATCAACGCTTAATAGCGATCGTAGATTTATTATTAGAGAACGCTACGGATTCACAAGTTCTTCTTCTACGTTATTGGTTAGAGCGTCGGTAAAAGATACAAAAATTAATAATATTTTGTCAGATTGACAAACATTGAGATTGCTCTCTTGACGGGTTAGAAGATAAAAAGCTAGCTTGCAAGAGAGCCTTAATTTTATTTAATTTTTATGGTTTCTCTCTCCACATTCGATCTTATTAAAGAGCCTCTGCGTGATATTCTCGAAGACATCAAAAGGGGCAAGATACAATTACCTAATTTTCAAAGAGATTGGCGTTGGGAAGATGAGCGCGTTCGCCGTCTAATCAATACTATTTCTCTCGGTTGCCCGATCGGTTGGATGATGTTTTTGCAACAGGATAATTTTCAACCGCGACTTCAGCCGAGATTGATTGAAGGAGTGGACTTAGAAGAAACTCCCCCTCCAAAAGCCTTGATCATCGATGGACAACAAAGACTCACCAGCCTGTTCATGTCCCTTCTCTCGGGTAAACCGGTTGTTATTAATCGGGGTAAGCGTTTCAAACCCGACCTGCGATGGTATTACTTCGATATTAGAAAAGCACTCACCCTCTCCCAAACCGAACGCATAAATTCAGTATTTAGTTTTAAACCTAACAAGCAATATCGTCTATCTAGCGGAGCTTATCTGGACTGTTCTACCTCAGAAAAAGAATACCAACTGGAGTTATTCCCGGTTTCCAAAATATTTTATTTCGCTCAATGGAGATCGGGATATAGTCTCCATTGGAATTACGATGAAGAGAAATTAAATACTATAGGGCTTTTTGAAGAGCAGGTGGTCAAGAAATTCGAGCATTATCAACTCGGTCTTTATATTTTGCGCTCTGAGATATCAAAAGAAGCGATATCCTACATTTTTCTGGCTAATCACGGGGTTCCTTGCGAGTTAACCCACTTCGATCTTTTAACCTGTCAGTATTCCGCGCAAAATTATAACTTGCGGGAAGATTGGGCGCTAAGGGAAAACCGTTTTCGAGGCTACAAGGTTTTACGCCTGTTAAAGGAGACTGATTTCTTGCAGGCTTTATCATTGGTTTCGAGTTATTCTCATCGTTTAGAAAACGAAGAAAAAACTCATGGTGGCGATACATCGACCCGAATAGGATTAAGTCGCCAAGATATTCTTGACCTTGACCTTGCCGAATATAAACGCTGGGCCGATGTTGTTACCGATGGGTTTGAGGCGGCGGCTAAATTCCTGCACACTCAAGCCATTTACGATGCGGAAGATCTAACTTACCCTTTACAGCTGATCATCATGTCTTCTTTATTCGCTATTTTGGGGAAAGCGGCAAAGCTTGACGTAATCAGAGGGAAATTAGAGCAATGGTTTTATTGCGGCGCTACCTGTAGAATTTATTCTCGGAATCGGGAAAGTATGGCTTCTAAAGATCTGCTTGAAGTTCCGCTCTGGCTAAACGGGAAGGGTATCCCCACTACCATCAGGGAGGCTTATATTAGTCTTGAACGCTTACAGGGCTTCGTTAATCCTCAAGGTTCCACCTTTGCCGCGATCGCGGCTCTCTTAAGACGCGACGGAGCCTTAGATTTCATGACGGGGGAGAAAATAACCTCCATTCTTTATTTTGATGATAAAGTTGAGAACCATCATATTTTCCCTCAAAAATGGTGTAAGAAGATGAATATATCTCGTTCTAGATATAACAGCATCGTCAATAAAACTCCTTTAGGTTGGAAAACGAATCGCTTTTTAGGTGGTAATGCTCCCTCTGAATATTTAAATCGTTTGGAATCTAAGGGGTTAGAAAAGACAAGAATTGATGAAATCTTACGCTCTCATTTAATAGAGCCAGAATTTCTGAGAAAGGATGATTTCGAGGGTTTTTTTGAAACTCGTTCACAAGCTCTCTCAAAAATGCTCGATCGTACTATGGGTAAAGCTTAGACTAACTCTTGACCGAATCAATAATTCCTATCTAGACTTTTGACTTTTTAGACTTTTGCGTATTCAACCACTCAATTAGAAGCCGATCGACCAGTTCGGAAAAATCCCCCTCGTCCTCGCTTTCGAGTAACGCCATCTTTACCCGCTTGTGGGTATCACGTCCGATGTAAGCCGTGACTTGAGTATAGTCTGGATTACTGCGTTTACCTTTGGGCCTACCTAATCGTTTGACATCTCTATCAACTAACTTCTCCACCTCGGGCATCGCGGGGGATTTATCGAGATCATCCTTTTTCCCGGCTGCCGCCAGAATACTTTTAAACTTACTCATTTTATTTTTATTTCCTTACCGATCGCTAAATAGTCGTTCCACGCCTTGAGAGCGTTTGAGTCCGGGACTGAGTAAACAGGAACTCCCGCCAACGCAGCTTTTTGAAATGCCGCGTACCTTCTGATACTTCCTTTAAATAGCGGCAACCCCGCCTCGGTCAGCGTTGCCCGAGCATCTTCCCCGTCCCGTGATGGTTTCGGCGGAACGATCGTCAACAGGATTTTGTAATGTTCGGTTCCGAGTTTTTTCAGGGCATCGATCGTCAGCATTAGCGCATCGAGAGCCAGTGCATCGGGGGTTGATGGGATGACTAATAGATCGCATCCCTCCGATAACGCCTCCAAATCTTCGGCTTCGGGACGGGCTTGGGTATCGATCACGATTCGATCAAATTCCTTCGCCTTCTTCGCCGCCTGCCTTTCATCCACTACGGTAAAGGGCAAATCACCCCTCTTACTCCAACCTCCCGCACTTCGGTTCGGATCTCCATCTATTAATAATGTGTCCCCGAACTTGGCAAGGTAGCAGGCTAAATGGATGGCCGTCGTCGTCTTAGCGACCCCTCCTTTAAAACTGGCTACTGTTACTATCATGACATTTTAAAATTTTAGACTTTTGCGTAGTTAAAAGTTAATTACGCATTAGTCTAGCATGCCAACGGTGATGGTAGATTAGGCAAAATTTTAAGTTTTTGCGTAGTGAAAATTTGATTTCTATTTAAATTCCGAATCAACAGGTCACACTAAATAGCAGCTCTCTTTAAGATCATCATGTGCGTTGGCGAGACGGGGATAGGTGGGGAAGGGGGGCATACAACAAAAGAAGCGTTATGTCCATAATATACTGCTCTGGGTACGGGGCGATCGTAAATTCGCTCGGTCCGACCTGACAGATTGATACCTCAACCATGGCCCGAACATACCCACTTTTTTATGCGAAAGCTTGATAAAAAACTTCGAGCTTGGTGATGTTCGATATTTCTATTTTTATTGACAAATAAACAGCATCTTATACAACTATAAGGTCAGTATTAATATTAAATGTGGAAGGTAAGTTACCTAAAGTAGCAAATTGCTGATTATTGAAAAACAACGCGCCGTTGTTCTTGTTGTATGAGAATTGGTTGTTGGATATTGCTCCGAATCCCCCTCTGTTAATCTCAATTTTATCAATTAGAACAGCGAAATCAGCGATCCGATCGATCCCCTCAGATAACTTGTTGAAGACAAAGCGATCGCTACCCGTTCCACCTGCTAGCGTATCATTACCGAAACCCCCTTCTAGTAAATCGTTCCCTTGTTCTCCGTCTAGAAAGTCGTTGTCTAACTCGCCATATAAAGTATCATTGTCCTCGCCTCCGTATAGCAAATCATTGCCATTACCCCCATAGAGAACGTCTTTTGCCGAACCTGTCACGATGGCAAGTTCATCACCATCTAACGAATCATTGCCGGCACCTCCAAACAGGGTATCATTCCCAAAA
>CAZUVR010000092.1:0-13280 GCA_964623815.1 uncultured bacterium
GAAAAAAAATCAGGCTATTAATGATTTATTTCCCGTCAATGAAATTAAAATTCTCCTCATCACTCAAGATAAGGATTGGCAAGAGGCATTACTAGAA
Organism: uncultured bacterium; assembly: GCA_964623815.1. Classification (GTDB taxonomy): domain Bacteria; phylum Cyanobacteriota; class Cyanobacteriia; order Cyanobacteriales; family Microcystaceae; genus Chroococcopsis. The sequence continues at coordinate 98 of CAZUVR010000092.1, forward strand.
TCGGGGAAAAAGTGGGGGATGACTTTTATTGTCCCCAGGAATATAGAGAATGCTTTACCCGAAAGCGAAGATGAGTTAAGCACCCCGGATGTTATCCTCCTAGATCTCGACGGGGAAAGTTTAAATTCCCTGGAAAAACTATCCCATCATTACCCCCAAGTGCCGGTTATAGTCGTGACCGGCTCAGAGAATTTTGGGCAACGTCTGGAGGCGGCTCGTAAGGGGGGTAAACGGTTCACCATTAAATCGACTCCGCCGATGGATATGCTCGCGCTGGTACGGGATGCGGTATATTTACAGCCTTCTCCGGCTTTGAATGTTCTCGCAGTTGATGACGATGAGATGATTTTAGAATTCCTCGTGCAAACTTTATCCCCCTGGGGTTTCCAAGTTACCACCTTACAAAAACAGGAAGGATTCTGGGAAACTTTAGAGAGCCTGAAACCAGATTTACTTCTGTTGGATGTGGAAATGGAAGGGATTACCGGGATAGAACTGTGTCAGGTGGTCAGGAATGCTAGGGTATGGGACAATTTGCCGATTATTTTCTTCACTTCCTGCGTCTCAGCGGATACAGTGCAAACCATTTTCAACGCGGGAGCGGATGATTATATTGCCAAACCCATACAGGGGAGAGAATTGGTGGGCAGAATCATCAAGCGTATCGAGAGACACCAGGCCGCTATCCGGAATTAATACTTATTTGATAGAGTATCTTAAGCCTCTTTCAAGAGATAGATAATGATCGGTAAAGGAAAATTAGAGGAAATACTGGGGCTAGATTTACGATCGCTCGGCCTGTTCCGCGTTTGTTTGGCAGGGGTGGTACTGGCGGACTTAATAACTCGTTTCACCTCCCTCGTCCCCCACTACACCAATGAGGGCATCCTACCCCTTTGGTCAGCTGCAAAAATTTCTCCTAGCCCCTTTTATTGGTCGTTCTTCTCCCTCAGCGGCAATCCCTTATTCGTGACTCTCCTATTCGGAGTTGCGATCGCCATAGCCTTATTATTATTGGTAGGCTATCGCACCCGTCTGGCCACGATCGCTACCTGGGCGATGATCGTCTCCCTCCACAATCGAAACCCCTTAATACTCTTCGCTGCTGACGATGTTCTCAGGGCGATTCTTTTCTGGTCGATGTTCCTGCCGTTGGGTGCCACCTATTCGATCGACAGTGCCCTCAATACTAATCCCGATCCTTTGCCGAAGAGAATCTTCTCCGCTGCCACCTTCGCTTTCATGGTGCAGATCTGTTATATCTATATGTGGTCGGCAGCTTTTAAAACTAAAAGCGAAACCTGGTGGCCTGATGGCACCGCCGTATATTACGCCCTCAGCTACGACCAGTACGTTACCGCCTTTGGTCGCTTCCTTCTCTCCCTACCCCTGTCCTTGCAGAAGCTCTTTACCTTTTCTGCTCTGATCTTTGAGTGGGTGGGGCCCCTGATGATCTTCATCCCCTTTCGCAATACTTTCTTCAAGTGTCTGGCGATCGTTTCTTTCATCACCCTACATATCAGCTTTGGTTTGAGTTTCCATCTGGGAATTTTTCCATTTCTTAGCATTAGTCATTGGCTAGCACTAATTCCTAGTGCTGTGTGGGATTTTTTACGTAAAAAAATACAAACACCCGAGAGGGAAGGTTTAAGAATCAACTACGACAGAGAATGTGGTTTCTGTAAAAAAATCGTTTACTTACTGCGTACCTTTCTGGTTCTACCGGGCACGCCTCTACTAGTAGCCCAAGACAACCCCTCTATTTACGCCGATATGCTAGAAAAAAACTCCTGGGTAGTGGAGGATTGGCGAGGCGAGCGTCATTATAAGTGGGATGGTATCGCTTATATCTGTAGCCTATCGCCTCTATTCTGGTGGCTGGCGACCATATTACGCCTGCCCCCCCTGATGAAACTAGGCACGAAAATCTATGAAATCATAGCGAATAACCGTCGCTTGGCTGGTTATTTCACCAAGCCGTTTAAGTTTCGTCCCCTGATAGTTCGTCCCTCCTTACCGTTAAATATATTAGCCTTATTTCTACTGGGGTTAAGCAGTATCTGGAATCTGAAAAGTTTCGTCACTCAGTCGGTAGCGCGGAAAGATTTTGACAATCCAGCGATCGTATCGCTGGATCGATTTCTATCGCGGAGAATCTTCCAGACGATCGAACCTTTACCGCAAGCCACCAGATTAGATCAATACTGGAGTATTTTTGCCCCATCTCCTCCCAGAGACGATGGCTGGTATGTGGGGGTAGCCCGTCTGGCGGATGGTAGAGAAGTCGATCTATTCAAAGATGGGCGGCCCGTCTCCTGGGATAAACCCAGCGAGGGCGATCGTAATAATTTCTATAAAAATATGCAATGGCGGTCTTATTATATAAACCTCGATCGTGCTATTGGTAGTTCCGTTCGTCCTTATCTCGGGGCTTATATATGTAATAGATGGAATCGACAGCACCCGGCATCGCAACGGGTAGAGAATCTACAGATTTATCTGATGAAAGAAAGAACCGCTCCCCCAGGAGAGACTCAAGGAGTGGAGAAAAAACTTATCTGGGAACAGACTTGCTCGCCTCAGTAACTTTGTCAAATAGTTTGAAAATTCTCTCCTGACAAACCCGCCAAAAATACCAGGCCAAGTTAAAGCCGCTCAATAATTTAGGTATGCCTTCTAAAAGTGAGGCGGTTTGAAAATTGGTTAGATGAAGGGAATCTATAGAGATGGCTACGAGCAACAAAAATAAACTTAGAGCTAGATTAAAGTAAGGAGTGGTTTTAATCCATCGCCAACACACCCACAGGTACGAGAATAATATAAGAGCGAATGAGGCGATCGAATATAATTTAGGCACCCTAAACATCAGTAAAATAATGTGAATTCGATAAATTTCATTGAGTAGAAATAAACCTGTAGTTATCCCAGAAAGTAGGAAATAAACATTAGTCTTCTCACCCGGTTCTAATTTAGTGGCGAGGGCGAAAGTAAATAGACAAATTACCGGGGCAACACAACAGGATAATTGAAAAGCGTGAGTGAAGAATGCCGCCAGAGGATGAAAGGGAGTCGTTGGGGGATAGAAAAGAGTTTGAGGTGAAACATCACGAGAATAAGCCCCCAACAGGATACCGATTATTATTAACAGTAGCCAGAGATTAACTTTAATAATTGGTTTAAGCACTATCAACAACGAGGAGTAATACTAAATCCTATTTTCAAAGACTACTTATAGAGATAGTGGTTAGTGGCGAGTAGCGAGTGACTAGTGACTAACTACTCGCCAGTATACACTATCCACTAGTCTCTTCTTTGTAAAGGAGGGTATAATAAGCGGATTTCTTATCACTATCTCGTTAAGTAGTTTTTGATAGCAAAATTTAGTATGATTAGCCACTAGCTAACAAATCACTAATTAAAGTCCTTCTTTAGGCCCACTCAGGGGAAGTACAGAAGGTATAACACTAGCCTTTTGGGCGAGGAAACGTTCTTTAACCAATTCCCTGAAAGTTTGTAGATTATCAGTTAGATGGCCTAATTTATTTTTGATCTGCTCGACTAAAGACACGGGGCTATTTTCTTCTAGTTCGTAATTGAAACTCCCGGCGAAGAGTAAAGCCGGAATCGGTAATCTATCGGGTAATTGTAATCTAGCCTCATTAATTCCCACGTTCAACTGACAGCCATCGAGTTGATAGGTGAGGTTAAGGCCGGCCTGTACCAGGCCCTGTCCGAAATCTTGCCAGGGGCCGGGAGAAAGAAGGCTATTAGTCATATACTTTCGGGCCGCATCTTCACCGCCGGGAAGAGGGATGATGCTTTTCGGAGCCAGATTCAAGGTTTGATACTCTGCCAGAGGTAGTTTATCGACGTAGGTTTTTACTATATCTGTCAGTCTGATATTCTGATTATTGGGGTCTCCGAGGACTTCTACGAAAGTGACGCTGCGGGGTTGGGCGACGATACTAATGCCATTTTGAAAGGTAACTTGAGAATAATTCGGGCTTAACACTGGTTGACCGTTTATCTCCCACTCATTCGGCACGATACCGCTAAATTTGAGGAAATCCACTGTCAGCATAGCAGGGTTGAGATTTTTGGCCACGAGGCCGATAGCTAATTCTTCGATTTCTCTGATCGTAATAGATGAGCCTTGAGGAGAATTGACCATAGGTTTGTAATAAATTTTACATTTTGTTTACGCTATCTTTAGTGTAAGGGGCAATAACGATCGATCCTCTTTTTTTCACATTAAAGTTACTTTTTGCCGCCATGCTTAAAAGCCAACCGATGTCAAACCATTTACAGAATTCTTTAACTAAAACCTCGGGGGTTTTATTGTTAGTTATCCTACTAAGCAGTTTGAGCGTTTACTTAATAGGTGAAATTCTCTGGTTTGGGGAGGTTGACTATCTGAGTACCTTCATCAAGAGGTTAGCTTCGCAAGCGGTACTCTTCGGGTTCGGCTTTTTATTGAGCCTGGGCTGGCTCGCGTTTAATATTAGCCTGGGGCGACGTTTACAATGGCCAGCAAAAATAGATAAATTATCCCTAGATCATACCCTCAGCCCCCAAGCCCCTCCCCTTAGCTTACCGCCATTATTAATCACCTTATTCGGCTTGAACGCCTGGCTGGTACTTCTATTAATCTATTATGGTCGGGCCGCTGTTCAATTATGGACACCGACGGTTTATTTACCGAATTTGAATGCCCCTCTAGCATTGAGTTGGATTAAAGGAATTCTGCCTGAACTATGGTCTAGTTTTTTTGTATTACCAGTGATTCTGTTGGTAACGGTGTTAGCCTTAATCTATCCTTATATAACCTTTCGCTTGCTCGGAATATTTTTCAGTGTTATTCTGGGGACGATACTGGCGGGTAATTGGACGAATATCTTAAAATACGTTTTCCTAACTCCTTTCAATCAGAATGATCCACAGTTTGGTATAGACCTCGGTTTTTATATATTTGAATTACCCGTATGGCAATTACTACAATTCTGGAGCGGTGGTTTAATCAGCTTTAGTATCATTGCCGTATGCTATCTCTATCTCCTTTCAGGTAACAGTATTTCGGAAGGAAAATTTATCGGCTTTTCCCGCTCGCAATTACGTCATCTATACGGACTATGGGCATTGTTAATGCTCGACCTGGCTTTCTATCACATTATCAGACGATACCAATTACTTTATTCCCCTACAGGTGTGGTTTACGGAGCTGGTTATACGGATATTCACGTTCAACAATTCGTTGATATTGCCCTGGTTATTCTGGCGGGTGTCAGCGGTATCTGGCTGATGGGAAAATCCCTGACAGGGGCGAGTCGAGGCCTAAGGCACGCGAAGCTATCGCGGCCTCAAAGAAGGTCGAAAACATCGTTTCCCTTTTCTATTTATTTTTTAATATTGGGGTTTTACCTATTAGTTTTATTGATAGGATTTATAGCTAGTAATTTAGTGCAAACATTACTAGTGCAACCGAACGAGCTGATTAAAGAAAAACCCTATATCGAGCGTAGTATAGAAAATACTAGGGCGGCTTTTGCCTTAAATAAAATAGACGCTAAAATATTTGACCCTCAAGGGAAGTTAAATCGAGAAGTATTGCAAAGGAATAATCTGACCATCGATAATATTCGCCTCTGGGATACTAAACCCTTACTAGAAACAAATAGACAATTACAACAAATAAGGTCTTATTATAAATTCCCCGAGGCAGAGATCGATCGTTATAACGTCAAGGTGCAATTAGCAGATAAAGAGAGACAATCATCGGAAAGACAGCAGGTAATCATCTCCGCCCGGGAATTAGACTATCAAGCCGTACCAATTTCCGCCCAAACCTGGGTGAATCAACATCTAGTTTACACTCACGGCTACGGCTTCACCCTCTCCCCCGTCAACCTTGTAGACGAAGGGGGGCTACCCTATTATTTCATCAAAGATATAGGCACGGCACAGGATCAATCCGCTCTACGCACGTCGAGCGAATTGATTCAATCGAGTATCCCCATCGGTAAGCCGAGAATTTATTACGGGCAACTAACTAACAATTACGTCATGACTTCAACAAAGGTGAAAGAATTTGACTTTCCTAGCGGCGAGGATAACGTTTATAACATTTACGATGGTACGGGGGGTATTAATATAGGCCTAGGTTGGCAGAGATGGTTATTGGCCCTCTATCTAAAAGATTGGCAGATGCTATTCACCCGCGACTTTACCCCGGAAACTAAATTATTATTCCGTCGGGATTTAGAAAGTCGGATTTATGCTATCGCGCCGTTTCTCAATTTTGAAAGGCATCCCTATTTAGTAGCCGCCGATGTAGGGGATGAAAACAGTAAATTGCACTGGATTATCGACGCTTACACTACCAGTGCTTACTATCCCTATTCTGACCCAGGTAAAGACGGCTTTAATTATATTCGCAATTCGGTGAAAGTCGTGGTCGATGCTTATAACGGTGATGTTGATTTCTATATTAGCGATGAAAGCGATCCGATCGTCTCCACCTGGGCGAAAATATTCCCCCATCTTTTCAAACCCTTATCGGCCATGCCCGCCACCCTGAGAAGCCATATTCGTTATCCAGAAGACTTTTTCAGCACTCAATCGGAGAGACTGTTAATCTATCACATGACAGACACGCAGGTGTTTTATAATCGGGAAGACCAGTGGGAAATACCAGACGAAATCTACGGCACCGATAGACAACTAGTAAAACCTTATTATCTGATTATGAAATTACCCGAGGCGCAGAAGGAAGAATTCATCCTCATGCAACCCTATACGCCGATTGGTAGGCCTAATTTAATCGCCTGGTTGGCGGCGCGATCGGACGATACCGAGTATGGTAACTTACTGTTATATCAATTCCCCAAACAGCGTCTCGTTTTCGGTACGAATCAAATCGAAGCTTTAATCAATCAAACGCCGGAAATTTCTCAACAAATATCCCTTTGGAATCGGGAAGGCTCGAAAGTTTTACAGGGGCACCTGCTGGTGATTCCCATCGAGCAATCTTTACTCTACGTTGAGCCGTTGTATTTAGTGGCGACGAAGAATAGTTTACCGACGATCGCCCGTGTTACGGTAGCTTATGAGAATAAAATAGTTATGGGGGAGAGTCTATCTGTGGCGCTAGAAAAATTATTTGGTAGCTCGGAGCAAGCCGAAACGAATTAAACCCGTATCGTAACCGGAGCGCATTAAGCCTAAAGATAGGGCGGCTTCAATCGTCGTCGCGCCGCTATTCAATAACCCAAGGATGGCTTTAATATCAAAAGCGGAAGTAATCACCCTATCCCAAAAAGGAGCGACGGCGGTAGACCAATCATCGGTTATGATCTCTTTAAAGCCGCACTCACCAGCGATGTTTTCGTATTCGGGCAGGGAGATGACGTAAGGTAAGCAATAGACGCGGTAGATTTTTTGTAAGAGATGTTTTTCTTTTGCGGTTAACTCTCCGGCTACCGAATCCGTAGGGCGATGACACCAGGTTACGAAGATTAACTTCCCGCCCGGTTTTAAAACTCGATAACATTCCTGTAAAAACTTTCTCTTATCGGGCATATGCTCGCCGCTTTCTAAAGACCAAACGAGGTCAAAACTATCGTTTTCGTAGGGGAGATTCTGCGCGTCTGCCACCTGAAATGATACCCGCCCCTCTAGGTTGGCTTCTTTCGCCCTCTCTGTAGCCCGGGCCGCCTGTTTCGGGGATAGGGTGACACCAAAGAGCCGGGCGTTATATTTCTCGGCTAAATAGAGGGTGCTGCCGCCGATACCACAGCCTAAGTCAATGATGGAGTCGGCCGAAGTGACTCCGCTCCAATGTAGTAACTCTTCTATTAAATCAATTTGGGCCTGACGGCGATCGATCCTATACCCTCCGGCTTTACCGTAGTAACCGTGGTGCATATGCTCCCCCCAGATGTCTTCCCATAAGGCACTAGATGCGTCATAAAATCGGGCTATTCTGTCGTATAGTTCTGAGGTCATAGAGGGAGCCATGTAAAGTTATCTTGACAAAATTTTATCAAAAAGTCCAATCTTATTACGAGGACACGGGTGCACCGTCGCACCGTGAGCTATCCGTCTCGTTTTGCTTCTTTGTTTACGTCCCCCTTGGGTCGAATTTTACTTATAGTTCCTAACTATAACCTCGGGTATTTTACCTCTTCTATCTCCTTTTGAATTTATCGCTCTCGTAGCGTACACAAGTTCTATCTTATAATCAGCGTATAAATCGAATATTAATTGTGCCGACGAATTAGAGAGCATGAAATTTACCCCTCTATCGGTGATGCGATCGCATAAATTCTTCAGAGCTACCTGCATATCATCACCGAAACCATCCTGGGTATAACTGGTAAAATTGGATGTGGCGCTTAGTGGTACGTATGGTGGATCGAAATAGACGAAATCATCCTTAGAAAGCATATCCTCGATCGCCAAGAAAGAATGTAACCCAATCTGGCAATTTTGCAACGCCTTACTGCAAGCCCGTAAGTTGATCTCGTCTACTAGCGTAGGATTGGTGTAACGTCCGAATGGTACGTTAAAATGCCCTTTCGAGTTAACCCTATACAGACCGTTGAAACAGCTTTTATTAAGGTATATAAAACGGCTGGCTTTTTGTACATTATTCCACTTTGAAAACTCTGGCTTTCTATCAATATTACGAACTTTTAAATAATAGTCTTTATCGTATATATGCTGTTTTAAATCATGAATTAATTCGTCGATATGGTCTTTGACTACCTGATATGTATTGATTAAATCGTGATTAATATCTGATATAAATGCTTGCTGGGGTTGAAGTGTAAACAATAAGGCTCCGCCCCCAACAAACGGATCAAAATAGCGATTGAATCGCATCGGTAAACGACAAATAAGTTCTGCTTTTAATTGTGATTTTCCGCCCACCCATTTTAAATAAGGTCTGCACTCTATTTTATCTTTCGTTTTGGCTAGGAAAGCCGTCATGACATTTTCTGTTGTATTAGTTTTAATAGTATAGTGTTTTTTATTAGAGTAATACGAATTGTATCATAATATCAAGGGACATTAAATAATAGTAGAAGTTGGCTGAAGTTAATTTTATAGGTGAGAGAAACTATAGAGACACCGTTGTTACCCACCGCTAACCATTCTAGGTCGATCGATGTAAAGTTAACTTAACATAATTTTACCAAAAAGCACGTTCGGGTTAGGTAGTAAATATTAATAAACCTTGGGGGTGGGGCGTTATAAAATTAAGGAAACGATCACTTGCTTCAATTTTTACCGTTAATATATGAGTTCACAAGAAGAAGATAAAGACGCTGAATTATTAAGGGATGCTTTAAGGGGTAGAACTTTTTCCCTGGCCGATTTGATAGCTAAAGAGGGGGGAGATTTCCTTAAAGGAGAATCACCTGTGCCGAAACTTTTACAAGCCAAAACAAAACTTAAATTGTGGATAAAACAAAATGTCGTTGATAGTATGGGTGCTTTAAAAGCGACACTAGAGGATTTAGTAGATGAGAATGAGTTACTAGTTTCTCAACACCTCGACAATCCTTTTGTAGTTTTAATAGAAATACTGGAAAATTTACTGGCTAACCCTAATCGAATTTATGAATTCGTCAGACAGGTTGATATGAAATGGGGACAAATGTACGGGGAGCGTCCTCATTTTCAAGCTATTGGTCAACCACCCCATCCAGATGATGAATACACTCATGAGTGTGTGGAGAAGAAACTGGGTAAAATTCTCACTGATTTGAAAGCTATTATTTGATTGACAGATAACAGTAAAACATAGAAAGGATCATAAAAGTAGAATCCCGATGCCTATAGACACCGGGAGTATGTCAAGGCAAAAACTGATAGTGTTTTAAAGCTTCGAGAATTCCGTGGGCGTAGGGAGATTGAGAGAGGTAAAGAGAATCTTTTCGACTCTGATTGTACCAGTTAAGTAACTCGTCTTGGGCATTACTAACGATCACACCCTTACTGGCTAATTGGAATAAACTAATATCGTTCCCAGAATCACCACAGACGATCGTAAAATTAGGATCTACCGATAGCCGGGATTGCAAATAAGCGATCGCATTACCCTTATTACCCCGCGCCGGAAGAATATCTAAATCCTTACCACTACTATAAATCACCTGCGTCGAGAGATGGCTTCGTTTCAATTCCTCGTCTAATGTGTGAATTTGTTCCGCCCTTACCCCATCCGAGACGAAGAAACTCACTTTCCAGGGATTTTGTTCCTTCTCGGGTTGGGGTGTCAGGAAAGAGAAAGATTTCGCAATCATCTCCACCCGATGACGATCCCAATTATAGGAAATATGAGTAGCCCAATCTAAATCTAAACGATCGTCGTGGTAAATTTCACTGCCTACCGATACCACCCAATAATCTGGCTCTAATAACTTCTCGTCTATCATCAGAGCTGAAGCGGAATCGTAGGATCTACCCGTAGCGTAGACTATATAAAAATCATCCCGTCTATAACCGAGATAGTGATTAAGAAGGGCCGTGCCCATTCTGTCACCGACGAGAGTATTATCTAAATCCGTGACGAATAAATATTTCATAATTACCTGTTCAAATGTTGCTGTAATAATTCCTGCGCTCTTGGTTTAAAGAGCAAATAAAATAAGGATTCAATATAGCGGAGTAATTCCTCTCTATTTTCCCGAGAAGTATAGTTCCAGAAACCGTAAATTCTCGCTAAAGAAAGGAGGCGGTTAGTATGTATTTTCCATGTGTAATTAGTATAAACCCTATTTATCGCTTGCTCGGAAATTTTGTCCCAATAAAGGGGATTTTCCTGACAACTATCCAAGAACTTATTAATCTTCGCTGCTGTCTCTTCGATATGGGTGGGATTGATTAAAAAGCCGTTATAACCGTCTTGAATAATCTCCCGGGGGCCGCCGAATTCCGTGGCGAAAGTGGGTAGCCCGGTAATCATGGATTCGAGGATGGTTAAGCCAAAAGCTTCAAACAGAGCAGGTTGAACGAAAATCCCCTGACGATCGGCAATAATGCGATATATCTCGCCACTATCACCTTTCGGCAACATCACACCTAACCAGCGCATTTTATCGTAGAGATTATATTGTTCTATCAGGCGATAGAGTTTGACGATTTCATCGGCTTCCTCTTTATCGCTACTATCTTCTACACGCAATTTACCCGCAATGAGGATCAAATTACAACGCTCTTGTAATTCCTGACTTTCTCCGAAACACTGAACTAAACCAGTGAGGTTTTTAATACGATCGAGTCTAGCCATAGAGAATATCGGGCGTTTATCCGGATCTGCCAATCTCCCGTAAACTTTCGTATTATCTTCGAGGGTGAATAATAAATCCTTCAGCCTTTCTTGTTCGTTCAGCAGACGATTTTTTGAGTCATGGTACGGGAAGAAGAAATGTTCGTTAACTCCTGGGGGCACTACATTAAATTTCGGGCTAAATAGTTCTATCCCGGTGACGACGTGATACAGGCCTGGCATGGTAAAAGTTTGATAGGATTCATACTGACCAACGCTGTCGGGAGTGCCGATAATTTCTTGATAGGTACTGCTGATAATAAAATTAGCCGCATTCATAGCGATTAGATCGGCTGTAAATTGTAAGGAAAAGTGATAGTTCGGCTCTAAGTCCTGCCAATAAAGGTTACTGAATAGATATTTGGGTTTTTCTAGTGCATGAGCTATATTACACTGAGTAACATTTAACTTACGTGACAGAAGAAAAGACACCAAATTACCATCGGAATAGTTACCAATGATCAGATCAGGTTTACCTTGAAACTCCGCCAATAATTCCCTTTCTGAATCGAGCGCATAAGTTTCTAAATAGGGCCATATTTCAAATCTTGAAATCCAATTTTGAGTAACTTTCTGGTTAAATTCACGAAAAGGAACTCGTAATATCCACACATTTTCTGTGCCATAAACTTTTTCTAAACGTTGATTACAATGAGTGCCGTCGCTATTAGGAATTAAACGGGTCAAGATAATAATTTTCGGGTTAATGAGAGCTGGATCTATACCCGCTAATAGCCAATCTTCTTTCAATTGTTTTTCTAGACTGCGGGCCTGATCCAATACGTAAACTACTTGCCCCCCAGTATCCGGTTTTCCTAACACTCCCTCCTGTCCAAACCAGCCGTGAGGGGAAACGAGAACGATTTTAGAAAGCATGGGGATTCTCGATAGAAAAGCTTCTAAAGCTTGATGATCAGGGGAATCTATTAAAGCGTCCAATAACTCTAAACTCTCCTTAACCCTCCCCGCAGTGTTACCCCAGCCCGGCTCAAAACCCATCTCTTGAAATTTAAACCGGAAATTATTAAAAGGTTCTTCAGGGGAGAATTTATCGAGAAAAACGATCGCAGTCTTAACCTGCTCAGAAAGATGTTGCTGATCCTGGATGCGATCGTTGATCAGTAACTGCATCCCGTTATAGTGGTGTAAACTGAGAAAGGAAAAAGTAGAGCGTTGCCATTTTAACTCGCCCTGAAACAGTTTACTCGTTAGATAGCGGTTCAAAAACTGTACGCCGTTACCGATATTTTTAGAGTCCCTAACCAGCGGGCTATAGTCATAAAAAGAGCGAAAGTCTAATTCTAATAAATCCCCGCCGTCTGGATGATATTGATTAACCAGTCTATCTCTAAGATCTAGTAGATCTTGCACGCTCATTAGATCGTAAGATAGATCTTCCATAACCCGGATCGGTTGTTGATGACCGATTTTAAACCTGACTACCAAACAATAACTCTCGCTGTCTAGGATAATCTCTTGCGTGTAGTAAATAAGTTTTTGCAGGTGTGAGTGTTGGGATAAATCAGAGGATTTAGCAGATGAGTCGCAGTACAGACCGAATTCGTTGATAATATCGTTACGTAGTAAATATGTTTTATTTTTATGTCTAAGTTGATACAAAAATTGTTGAAAATCTGCTTTTTCGTCACTATGGATTATGGCCTCAATTGCCTCGATCATATAAATCTCTAGAACTCTTCTGATCTAGATGATCGTTTAAGCATCCAGTTTAAAACAGTATCTTCGGATATATATCAAACCCCACCTTAAGATAAAATAAGCATACTTTTTGTAAGTAGATTTCAAGTAGCTAGGGAAAAATCTCTTGGGACAAGTTTAATGCGATCGTAA
>CAZUVR010000093.1:0-13196 GCA_964623815.1 uncultured bacterium
CCTATCACGCCAATCATAATTATCGGGATTATCGAGGTTGACAAGACTTCCTACCTACTGATAGGATATGTTCATGAAGCAAACAGATACCAAAACTCTTATCCTTGATGTCGCTCAAGATCTCATACAGCGCCTCGGCGTGAACTGTATGAGCTATCAAGATATTAGCGAAGCCGTTGGCATTAAGAAAGCAAGCATCCATACCCATTTTCCAAAAAAGGAAGATTTGCTCATGGCCTTGCTGGAACGATACAGCGATCGCTTGCTACGGATAGTAGATAGCATTCTGGCTTCTAGCGACTCGGAGGAAGTGAAACTGCGACGCTACTGCGGTTTGTTTGAAGCCACGTTGAGTAGCGGTAATCAAGATAAAGCCTGTCTCTACGCCATGATCGGTGCCGAGTGTGGAACCTTGAACGAACCTTCGAGAGAGCGGGTTCGCGCCTTCTATCAAGCCAATCAGGAGCGGCTGGCAACTCTTTTAGAAGCTGGACGACAGGGGGGAAACTTCCGTTTTTCCGGTGAAGTGGGGGCGATGGCGGCGTTAATTTTTAGCTCCTTACAGGGGGGTATGTTGGTGGCGAGATCTCAAGGTGGAGCCGAACAGTTCCACATGGTCATCGAGCAACTATTGCGACTGGTCAAGGGATAATTTTTTTACCTCTCAATATCCAACTAGTAGGTAGTAAAAAATCTACTCCATTGAAAATACCAATCGATGGGTTCTAAGTATCATACAGATTTCAAGATTTGACATTTCAGCAAACGAACAATCACTATCAATTGAAGAAGAATAACGATGATTAAGCTCTACGGTCACGAACTATCCGGTAACAGTTACAAAGTGCGATTATTTCTCGAACTCCTCAACCTCGATTATGAATGGCTCAAAGTAGATTTGATGAAGGGTGAACATAAATCTCCCGAATTCCTGAAACTGAATCCTTTCGGTCAAGTGCCGGTGTTAGTTGAGGGTGACGTTCAATTAGCTGACGCTCAAGCAATTCTGGTCTATCTAGCACGGCAGTACGGAGGAGAAGATTGGTTGCCTCTCGATGCCTTATCTCTAGCGGAGGTGAATCGCTGGTTATCGACAACGGCGGGAGAAGTTCGACAAGGCCCTGAAAACGCCCGTCTGTATTACCTATTCGGTGCAACGAGTATCAACATTGAACGCGCTCATCAAAAATCCGAGTATATCTTAACCGCGCTCGATCAACACTTGAGTACACGTACCTGGCTGGAGTTTGAACGTCCTACAATCGCCGATGTGGCTGTCTTTCCCTATGTAGCACTGGCAGGCGATGGCAAGATCGACCTAAACGGTTATGCCCATGTACTAGCATGGATCGAACGGGTCAAACAACTGCCGGGTTATATCCCTATGACCGGAGTTTAACCCGCAAACCCATAACCCTCAAATCGAGAGAAAGTATATGAACATTCCTGGTTGGACTCGAACTCAATCACCCTTTCATGAGGGAGAACTGGCAATCCAAGACCGCATCGGTGTACGAGAAAGGATGGATAAACAAGGAAGGCGGGTGATTCGTGAGTTTATGCCCGATCAACATCGCCAATTCTTCGCCGGGTTATCCTATGTGATTGTCGGCACCCTTGATAAGAATGCTCATCCCTGGGCTTCTATCCTAGTGGGTAATCCGGGCTTTCTCTCCTCTCCCGACGATCGCACTTTGCGAGTCAAGGCTCAGCCGCTATTCGGCGATCCTTTAGGCACTAATTTGGCCGAGGGCATCGACATCGGTTTGTTAGGTATCGAACTATCAACCCGTCGCCGCAATCGACTCAACGGGAGGGTAAAGGCGATCGATACCGATGGCTTTGATATAGAAATAAGGCAGAGCTTCGGCAATTGTCCCCAATATATCCAGGCTCGCGGGTTTCAATTGCAAGATTTTGAAGCATCCACCCAGAAACCAATTTATTCGCTCCAACGCTTCTCCGAAGAGGAGCGAAAGCTGATTTCAGGAGCAGATACGTTCTTCATCGCTACCGCTTATCAATTCGCTGAGGAAGACCTCGCCAGTGGAGTCGATGTTTCCCATCGGGGCGGGAAACCGGGTTTTATCAGAATCGATGATGAGAGTACACTTACGATCCCTGATTTCTCCGGGAATAACCACTTCAATACCTTCGGCAATCTAGAGTTAAATCCTCGGGCGGGATTACTGTTGATTGATTTCCGGCAAGGCGACCTACTTTATCTCACGGGTACGGCCCAAGTAATTTGGGAGGGGGAGGAAATTCGTCTTTATCCCGGAGCGGAACGGTTATTACGATTTTACTTGCATCAGGGCTATCGCGTCGAAGGTAGTCTTCCCTTGTGCTGGTCATCGCCAGAATTCTCCCCTTTCCTGGAATCCTTTGGCTCATGGTAACTACTCTATTCTAAAAACAATTATGAAACTAAACGCGGATTACAGTAAAAGAGTCGTGACATCGACACAAGAGCTACCCTGGCTCGATTCACCCATGCCGGGTGTACAACGGCGGATGCTAGAGCGAGATGGTGAGGAAGTCGCTCGCGCCACATCGATCGTTCACTATGCTCCTAAGGGCCATTTCTCCTCACATACTCATGGTGGTGGGGAAGAGTTTTTTGTCCTGGAGGGTGTTTTTTCGGACGAGTATGGTGACTATAGGGCTGGTACTTATATACGCAATCCAGTTGGCTCGACCCATACACCATACAGCGAAGAGGGTTGCACCATTTTGGTCAAGCTCTGGCAAATGGAGCCCGAAGATAAAGAGCGAGTGACGATCGATACGACGCGAGCGCCCTGGTTTCCCGGAGCGGTAAAGGGATTGGAAGTGATGCCACTCCATACCTTCGGAACGGAGCGAATTGCACTCGTGAAATGGGAACCAGGCACCCGATTTTTACCGCACAGCCATCCAGGCGGGGAAGAAATTTTTGTACTAGGAGGTATTTTTGAGGATGAATTTGGTTCCTATGAGGAGGGAACATGGTTAAGGAACCCGCATGGTAGCCGCCACACGCCTTTTAGCAACTCCGGGTGTTTGATTTATGTTAAAACCGGACATTTAACAACCGCTTGTTACTCCAGATAGCTGATGTCTCCGTGGATTTCATCAGATTTTTTATAAAATGTATCTATGAGAGCTAGTTGAAAGAAGGATGAAGAAATGAGTAGGATTATTGTCACCACGATTGGCTCTTTTGGCGATTTACATCCTAAAATCGCCCTCGCACTCGGATTAAGAAAGCGTGGTCACGATGTGGTGTTTGCAACCCATAAGGAATATCAAGAAAAAATAGAAGCTCTCGGTTTCGAGTTTCATCGGATGCGTCCGGATAATCTCGCCATGAACGATCCCGAAGAGATGGCCCGGATGATGGATTTGAAGACCGGTACGGAATACGTGATTAAAAATTGGATTTGTGCCAATTTACGGAAAACCTACGACGATTTAATCGAATGCACGAAAAATGTAGATTTAATCATTACTGGAGAAGGAGTCGTGGCGGCTCGATTGGTGGCGGAAAAGTTGTCGATTCCCTGGGTATCTACCGTTCTACAACCAGCCGCATTTCTTTCTGTTCACGATCCATCTGTCCTGCCCGTACTTCCATTTCTTGCCAGGTTGAGGGGGTTCGGCTCCCTTGCCAACCGGGGCATCATTCAATTATCGAGATTGTTGTC
The DNA here is from genome assembly GCA_964623815.1 of uncultured bacterium. GTDB lineage: Bacteria > Cyanobacteriota > Cyanobacteriia > Cyanobacteriales > Microcystaceae > Chroococcopsis. The sequence continues at coordinate 3,687 of CAZUVR010000093.1, forward strand.
TAAATCTTGGGCGCAGCCGATCCTCGGATTCCGGCAGGAACTCGGCTTGCCACCTCTTAAGGGCAGCCCGTTCATTGATGATAAATATTCACCTTATTTTGTATTAGCCCTGTTCTCTTCTGTATTGGCAAAGCCTCAACCCGATTGGCCGAAAAATACGGTACAGGCCGGGTTTGGATTCTTTGATGGCAAGGAGACTCAGACAGGTCTTACACCAGAACTTCAGAAATTTTTGGATACGGGCGAGCCGCCGCTCGTTTTTACTTTAGGTTCGGCTGCGGTTATGGCTCCCGGCCGTTTTTATGAGGAAAGTATTAAAGCGGCAGAGTACCTGAATCGTCGTGCCGTTTTGTTGATGGGGAAAAATGCTCCTCCCGGCAATCTGCCCAAAAATATGATCTCGGTAAATTACGCGCCCTATTCTCAAATCTTTCCTCGTGCCTGCGCGGTTGTGCATCAGGGTGGTATCGGTACTACGGCTCAAGCATTACGGGCGGGTTGTCCAACGCTCATAATGCCCTATAGCCACGATCAACCTGATAACGCGGCACGAGTACAACGTTTGGGAACCTCCCGAACGATTTCCCGTAAGCAATATAGGGCCTCACGAGTTGCGGGGGAGTTGGGCGAATTGATAGACAACCCCCGGTACATGAGAAAAGCCACAGAAATTGGGCAAATTATACAAGCTGAAGATGGAGTCGGTATAGCTTGTAATGCGATCGAAAACCTACTTCAATCTCTCCCCATTTCATCATGATCGAGTCCGAACTTGCTAGCCATTGGCAATGGTTTTTGTATCGGGGTGGTTGTGATAGTTGCACCCCATAAAATAAATTTGAATTTAGGAGTGAAGATTTAATTCTCTACGCACTTCCTCAAGAGGTTTATGCCAATTAGTTTCAAAAGAATAGGCAAATATAGGACGACAGCTAATTCCCTGTTTAAATCCTTTTAACACCGAAGCCATTGTCCCAGGAACAAGGCTCGGATTTTTCAGCAGAAATAAAGGCAGATGGGATAACACGAAAACATTCAGTAAATCTCGATATTGAATCAAAACGAATACCGCTAGAGCGAACTCTCCCGAGGGAGTACCGTCGAATCCAGTAATGACGTGATGAATATCATGGGAAAGGCTCAAGCGATGTGATAACCAGTTATCTCTATCACCGGGAGTTACAAAAGCTTCGGGGTCAAAACCCTGTTCTTGAATATGTTTAGCGTAAGCCCATCCTAACGTCCCTTGAGGTAATTGCGCCAGTTCTGAAATTTTAAAATCGAGGCTCGTCCGACGCAAGTTAGCACCCTGTCCGGCTAAACGATTCTCAACCCACTTCTGCCAATTACTGTGTTTTCCGGCCGCCAATATATGCAAAATTCCCTCGGAAGGGTTCTGTAAGAATACTCTGTATGCCCGTTTCAATTCTTGCCAGTTAATTCCCTGAAAGGGATTGTAACCCTCGATCGCTGTTTGTTCTGGTGTTTGTCCTAGAGAGGTCATAATGTTACACTAGTAGAGTAATAAATTAATAGATTATTCAATTAGTTGAATAATCCGATTTTATATTCAACTAATTGAATATGTCAAGTAGGAGTTTTCATGGCTCTCTCTCATGCCATTTTGGCCGCCTTAGCAGATAAAAGCTGTAGTGGCTACGATCTAGCCAAGCGTTTTCAGGGTTCGGTGGGTTTCTTCTGGCAAGCCACCTTCCAGCAGATTTATCGAGAACTGGGAAAATTGGAAGCGGGGGAATTAATAGAAGCACAAACAGTACATCAAGAGAGTCGCCCCGATAAGAAGGTGTATCGGTTGACATCAGCCGGTGAAGCCTATTTAGCCGAGTGGATTGCTGGGCCTTGTGATATGGGGGTTCTCAAAGATGATTTACTGGTCAAATTATTTGCCGGTCATTTAGTCCCGAAAGAGATGATAGTGACCGAATTAGAGCGACACCGACAGTTACATCTAGAGCGATTAGAAGTTTATCGTGGTTTGGAAGCGAAGTTCTTCGCTGAGCCAGAAGCCTTAACCATAGCGGATAAATATCGATATATCACCCTGCGTAACGGTATAAACTACGAAACGGGATGGCTGGCTTGGTGCGAAGAAGCCCTCTCTCATATAATTTAGGTTGTTTGGGTTTCGAGATTAACCGGCTCTGGGGTCGGGGGAAAATAACTTTGTAGGTAACTTAAACTGAGGCGTTTAGTTTCTTCTATCAACCTTAGCCGGAAGCTTTCCTCCTGACTCAAAGATAACCAGAGTAAAGTACCGATCGCTTTTACCAGTACGTAGGCAATCGCTTGATAATCCTCGGGTTTTAACCTGTCATCCCTATCCGCTAACGCTGTGGCAAAATCCTCGATCAACTTAGCATCAGTCGCCTCATCAATCGATTCTAACTCGGGTACGGTTCCTTGAACTTCCATGAAAATAGCGTAGTAACTGGGGTGTTCGCTAAAGAAACGAGCGGTAGTATCGATAATTCTGTCTAAGTACTCCGATAAGGAAATAGTAGCTATTTCAGCGTTATTAAGGTTCGTCAACTCCCGATCGAGCTTTTCGGCATAACGCAGGGCTAAGGCTTGTAAGATCGCCGTTTTGTCGGGGAAAAACTGGTATAGGGAACCGATCGGCACTCCGGCACGGGCGGCGATGGCGTTGGTGGTGGTGGCGGTGTAGCCCTCTCCCGCAAATAGTTCTTCCGCTACGTCGAGAATGCGATTGACCCTCTCCTGGCTGCGGGCTTGTCTTGGTTCGCGGCGCATTCGCCTTGCAGTTACCGGTTTTTGGGACATAGAGATTGACCATTTCCTAAATAAGTGAGGATTATTCATATTTTGCTTGACAAAACATGAATAATGCTCATATTATAAAAACATGAGCTTATCTCACATATTAACCCATTAGTCAGGGAAATTATTCTATGTCCGCAAATCTCACGACAATGGCACAAGCCACCCGCGCCCATATGTTATCTCTCTTTCGATACGGCTACCTTAATTTTCTTCTCCTGCGCCGCCACTGTTCTCGGTGGTACGGGTTAATAAGCTCACTATTGGGGATGCTCCTAGCATCGGCAGAAGAACGAACAAACTTCCAAATCCGTTATTTCAAGTCCCTCGCCCGAATTGATTTCCCGTCTGTTTACGGGTTAGTCAATGACTGGCTCTTTTAAAAGTCCACAACCTATTTAACGATTTATATTTTTTGGAGTAACTTATTATGCAATTAGTCGATCCCACTCAATTCAATGCCAACGGTAAAAAGCAGGCTTTATCCCCCCTCCTCAAAGGTTTAAAATCTTTCCTAGCGGGAGTGACCATCTTGAAATCCTCACTAACGATGATATTCGGAAACAATAGTTTAGAAACGGTGGGAGAGCTTACCTGGGGATTGTTGGAAACCCGCGCCTACGATTTAACCGCTCAATATTTAAAACGAGATCCGGCCTGTGCGGCGCTGATCCGCGAGCGTTACATTCCGGAGGCTCATGACTTGAACGCCCTACTCAACTTACCGGGCGATTCCCTCGGGTATATCTACGCAAAAGCCATGACAGAAAAGGGTTTTGACCCCAATCTTCACGCGGGAATGACGGACGGATCTGACGGCGAATATATTGAGCTGAGATTAAGCCAAACTCATGATCTCTGGCATATCCTGACTGGATTTGATACCTCACTGAGCGACGAAATCGGTTTACAAGCTTTCCACCTCGCCCAATTTCCCTACCCGTTAGGAACGATGTTGGTGGCTAATAGTTTAATATCGGCTACGCTCAAGGCACCGGAAACCTTGCCAGAGTTATTAGAAGCCATCGCCGTTGGATTCCGGATGGGCAAAATCGCCAAGCCACTATTTGCCGAGAAATGGGAAGAGGGGTGGGAAAAGTCCCTGAGCCAATGGCAGAGGGAGTTGAATATCGAGCCGATTGCCAAAGCCTAGGTAATCATTTTAGGAACGGGCGGTAAGCGTTTAATTTAGAGTCTTTAGCTCCCGCCCCCATAAGTTCATCATTATTTGCCCTTCACCTTTCCTAATCTATGAATGCCGAAACAGTCGTACAAACAATTCAATTGGTGATTGCACCCACCGTAATGATTTCCTCTTGTACTCTGATCCAAAATGCGATTTTGATCCGCTATTCCGGTATTGGCGATCGTTTACGAACATTGGTCAGGGAACGCATCGATTTACTGGAAAAGTATGATGTCTCGGAAATTGTCTATAGCGATGCACTCCATCTTCTCGATCAACAATTACTGCTACTGTCCCGGCGATATTTGTTAGTTCAGAATACGGCTCTCCTGCTCTATGGGGCGATCGGTTGTTTTCTGCTCACAATGTTGGCGATCGCCATAGCTAGAGGATTACAGACAGCAATCTTCTCTTATATCGCTTTTTTCCTGTTCTTACTCGGAACTCTTACTTTACTCGTTAGTGTTTTCTTTGCCGCCTTAGAAGTTCGGATTTCTCATAAAGCCGTGCGCTCGGAAGTACGCTGGGCTATGTCTTTAAACGATTAACATCGTTCTTCGAGTTGAGTTTATATTAAAAACCCCCAATTCCCAATTCCCCTCCTCACCAATAAGTCTTATTCCGAACTGAGGTTACATAAATGCTCATCATGTTCAACTCCCCTCTCAAACAAATCAATTTTCGTTGGCTGTGGTTCGGACAAACCTTCATTTATTGTGCGGCTCAGTTCTGGTTCGTCGCCCTAACCTGGCTGGTTCTACAAAAAACCGGCTCGGGAATCGCCCTTGGTACGGTGTTAATGACGGCAGCCGTTCCCCGTGGCCTCTTGATGCTGGTTGGCGGTGCTATTAGCGATCGCTTCCCCCCCAATACAATCGCCGCAATAGCTACCTCCGCTAACACGCTACTGAGTGGATGTCTCACTTTCTTCCTGATCAACGATCGCTTCGACTTGTACGGGATCATTTTAATTTCAGGGCTATCAGGTATTTCAGAAGCCTTTTTATATCCTGCCACCCTGGCGTTATTGCCCCGTATAGTCCGCAAATCCCACTTAGTCCGAGCTAATGCCTGGATGCAAGGGAGTGAGCAGATTAGCAATGTGTTGGGCCCTGCCCTGGCGGGGGTGGTGATCGGTAGATTCGGTTTAACTACCGCTTTTGTCGTAGATACCCTCTTATTTGCCCTCGGTGTGGGCTGTATCTATATGGTACGAACCCGTCAGCGATCGATCTCCTCCGGGTTAAAAATTCATACCCTTATCGATGAAATTCGGGAAGGGCTGGGGTACGCCCTCAAACATTCTGGCATTCGGGTAAGTCTATTGCTGATTGCGATGATTAATTTTGCCATCCTGGGACCGATCGTGGTTGGTGTTGCCGAATTAGTTACGCTTCGGTTAGCCGGAGATGCCACTACCTTCGGATACTTGCAGGCGGCTTACGGAGTTGGGGCATTACTGGGAGTCTGGATTGCCGGCCAACTAGGTGCGAGCAAAGGGCTTAAAACTCCCCTAGTCTTGTTGGCAACTTTTCTGGGTTTCGGACTTATCGCGCTCGGCTTTGTAGTTCATACTCTGACTGCTGCCATGATTATTCTCTCGATGGGAATTGGCGGCGGCATAGTTGGTGTACTCGCCCTCGTCTGGCTACAGAGGGAGACGGCAATCTCAATGCAAGGGCGTATGATGAGTTTGGTCATGTTCGCATCGGTAGCACTAGATCCCTTCTCTCAAGCTATTTCTGGTGTACTACTTGAGATCAGTTTAACCGGTTTATTCCTAGCGGCGGGCTTCATTATGTTGTTTACAGCTCTTGTTGCCTTCTTAGGCCAGAGTAGAGTAAAACGGGCGAAATCGAATAATTGAGCGGCGGATCTTTTCCCCGAGCGTTAAATTGCTCGTTGCCGAGCAATTACGGAATAATCAAGGGGTAAATCCTTGAAAAATCGTTGTAATCTCTTATAATTTGACCCTAATTGAGCCTCATTCCTAAATCCGCCCCTATTTCCTGTAAGTTAACCGTTTTTACTCTTATTAAGGATATTAAGAACAAGGCTAAAAAGTTCAAGTGGCACGAAGCCATTGCAGATGGGGTTTTAAAGTTTCCTTCAATAAGTTAATCTGGTTCATAGGGTTTGGGAGAATTGTGTGGTAACTTTGTATGAAACCCTTTCCTGGTCAGTTTTGCAAGCCCTACACCGATTTTTTGTCCTGTACCCAGAGTTTTTATAGAAATTATAATCTTTACAGAAAGTGGGTTAATATTATCATCGAGCGATCTCTACGTATAACTCGTTTTCCGTAAATTGTACCACCCTGTGAGTCCGCGCATAAAATGAATTTTCGATGCTCCCTCCTGCTAAAGTTAAAAAAGAGAGGTAAACGTGAAAGAAGACAGTCCCTTAAAAATCTCCCAGTCTTTCCAATTTGAAGCTTCAGCCGTTCAGAACGCCCTGACTAAGTGGCAAGTGAGTCCCCTAGAAGCCTACGAAGCCCGACTAGCCTTGTTAAAAGTAGCCATCCTGGCTGACTACGACGAATTAGTATGCCTTCCTGAACTAACCGAAATAGACAAGCACTGGTACCAACTTGAAACCGCCAAGAAAGTCATCAAACAGTTCGGGGGAAGGGGCATCTTAGCCGATGAAGTGGGGTTAGGAAAAACGATCGAAGCCGGACTAATCTGCAAAGAATACCTGTCCCGGGGGATGATTAAATCTCTCTTGGTGTTGACCCCGGCAACCCTGGTATCCCAGTGGCAGTCAGAGTTAGCCGAGAAATTTGGCATTGAAACCGTCACCACCGATGCCCGACAAGAGGCTCCTGAAGAGTTCTGGACTCTCAACGAACACATCGTTTCCTCCATCACTGTCGCCAAACACAAGAGCCACTGGGACTATGTGGCCGGGCGGGAGTGGGACTTAGTGATCGTCGATGAAGCCCACCATCTCAAAAACCGGCAGACTCTTAACTGGAAATTAGTCAACGCCTTGAAAAAGCGGTTCATCCTGCTCCTAACCGCCACCCCCGTCCAGAACAACCTGGTAGAACTCTACAACCTGCTGACCCTGCTCAAGCCGGGATTGCTCTCGACAGAAGCCGAATTCAAGCGGGAATACGTGCAGTCTAAAGACGGGCGAGTAGCTAAGAATCCGGAGAAGTTGCGGCAACTGATGCGGGAAGTCATGGTCAGAAACACCCGCTCCGGGGTAGATGTCAAACTACCGAAACGCTTTGCCAGTACCATCGTCTGTCAGCCCACACAAAGCGAACGAGATATGTACCGAGCGATTAACGCCTACCTGCGGCAGCACCCCCAAGAACTGGACAAATTGACCCGCAACACCCTGCTGATGCGGGCTGGAAGCAGTCCGGCGGCCTTGGTTGAATCCCTCAAAGGCCTAGAGAAACGCTTTGAACACGACGAGTTAAAATTCCTCAGCAAGTGGGCGAACCAGGTCAAAGAGAGCGAAAAGACCAGGCAGTTGATCGCCTTGCTCGAGCAAGCTAAAGATAACAAAACCTTAGTCTTCATCAACCACCGCGCCACTCAATCCTACCTCGCCAAAGCTCTAGCCGCAGCCGGAATCGAGCATACGGAATTTCGAGGGGATTTGTCCCTCAAAGCCAAGGATGCCGCTATTGAAAAGTTTCGGGAATCTGTCCCGGTCATGTTAGCTTCCGAGACAGGGGGAGAGGGGCGCAATCTCCAGTTTGCCAACACCATCGTCAACTACGACTTGCCCTGGAATCCGATGCGGATCGAGCAGCGCATTGGACGACTGCACCGTATCGGACAGACGCAGGATGTTTACATCTTCAATTTCTGCCTGGCTAACAGTTTAGAGGAATATATCCTCAAGGTTCTGCACGAAAAGATCAACTTATTCGAGCTAGTGGTGGGAGAGATTGATACCATCTTGGGTCAGATGGGCGAGGAATTTGACTTTAGCGAGGCGGTGGTTTCCCTGTGGCTGAAGAATCAATCTCAACCAGAATTAGAGCAGGCTTTTGAGGAGTTGGGTTCACAATTATTAGTAGCTAAACAGGGCTATGCTCAAGTGCAGGAATACGATGAACAATTGTTTGGTGAAGATTTAGAAATCTAACTGTTGACAGGAATTTAGACTTATGGCTACACAATTATTAGAAGCACTCGCTCAAGTTATTAATGTTAAAAACGGAATCGCTGAATTTAATGGGGAAGAAAGTCTTGAAGCCGCTTTGCCCAAATCGGTCGCTAAAGTCTTGGGAGTCCCGGATTCAGTAACCTTCACCACCTCAGCAGCTAACCGGAAAAGTGCTTTCGTCAGTTACAATTCCGAAATCTTCCAACGTTGCGAAACTCTGCTTGGAGAAGAGGGGAGTCTGGTCAGTTTTGCCGTGGAGTATCAGGGATACTTGAAACAGTCAGGGTTTGAGAAATTAGTCACCGATACCCTCTGTCCACAGAATGGGCTGTTGCGGGTGGGAAAGATAACCCCTGCTTGGACTCCTTATTGCTGCTTCAACGTGGCTTACACCGCCGAAGCCGATGAAAAGCGTTTGGGGCTGGCTTCTTTTTGGCTCAATGGCGTGACGGGAGTGGACGGAGTGGATATAGGCGATGCCCTGCTCTGGGCAAGCGATCGCCGCGACGTTCCTGAAGATGTTGAGTTAGATGTCTCCCTAATCTGGCCGCTCGCCCAACAGGCAGCGGGAGAGAAAATCGAAAGAGAAATCGCCCCCTGGCGCAACAGTCTGGAGCGCAAGTTAAACCGAGATGAGAGGCGACTTCGGGACTATTACCGGACCATTATCGAGGAGATTCAGCGCAAGTGCCAGAAGAAGAAGTTGGAAGGGGAGGCTCTAGCTAAGGAAATAAGCCGTATTGAGGCAACAGAGTTAGAATTGAAGCGAAAACTGGCAGATTTAGAACAGAGATATACCTTGAGTATTACCGCTCGTGTTCACAGCGTCTTAGTGGTCTGGTTGCGAACAGTTCACATTGAGTGCGAGCTAGTGCGTAAGAAGGGTAAACGGGAGGCGATCGCTGTTTACAATCCCTACACGCGAATAGTAGAACCTTGGCGTTGTCAGATAACGAACTTTCCGGTCACTCAGTTTTTCTTGGACGATCAAATGCAGATTCTTGCCCCCCCCGCGTTCAAGTTAGACTAATATAAAGTGGCAGGGTAAACGCATCTTAAGTTGAGGCGAAAGTATGGTCTTCTTGTATGCCTAATCTTTTATAGACTTCTAAAATATCGATGCCCCCCCTACTGACGATGACTTCTATAGCAATATCGGGATATTCTTTCTCACCTCACTGTAAAGACAATACCACTCATCCGGCTCTTTACCGGCCTTAGTCGCAGGATTACGGAAAGTTGTTGAACCTAAACCCCAAAAGTATATACCCGCCCATTGGTTTGATCGCTTACTGTTATTTCTTGCACGACTAATTTGGGTTTTTGAGAACGAACGTGAGTTGTACGGGAGCATCCCAATTATGCAATGAGTAATAATACCTAAATAAGAGCCT
>CAZUVR010000094.1:0-13033 GCA_964623815.1 uncultured bacterium
CTTCCTCTCCCACTTAAAAGATGGGGGCTTCCGCGCTCCCGTATTATTTACGTGAGAAGAAAGTAGTTATTAATTAACGTCAGTTTGGGTTAGGAAATTGGTATATATATGGGGTTTGGGGTTTAGGAGCTAGGAATTGGGGGTTTATTGAGTGCGTGGCAGCCAAATTTATCAACTCCCAATCCCGGTCTTCCCAATTCCGGTTCTCGCAACTAAATCTTATCCCGAACTCAGGTTAAGATACCGATGATCTCTTTAATTTCCGTTTGAAGACAGTACCGAAACCGATCGCTGCACCCACACCCAAGAAAGTAAGGGGTTCGGGCACCGCCGCCTGATATTGCGCGTTAAATTGCTCCCCGCTTACCGTTTGTCTGACGGCAGAGACTGTATGGTTATCGGATTCAAAACCCGCATTAGTGGTTTGAGTGAAAACGATTCTATCGAAAGTGGTCCCGCTCATGCCGTAGAAATTTAGAAAAGCGTAAGGTTCGCTATTATTCCGTCTCTGGTTTCGAGCAGTGCCATCGCCACTAGTATAAGGAGCGTTAGGATTACCGTAGAAATCGTCTCTGACTGCAGTTGCTTTTGAATCTATTAAAGCTTTAACGTCCCTGGTAAAGAAAGTAGCTAACAATGTGTTGCCAGAGTATATATCAAGTTTGTTTCCCGGATCACCGGCAGACCACCACATACCGAAATATGCTTGGGGACTATTGAGTGTTAAGGTGTATTGTCGGTTTACACCATTGACGGTGATAAATCTGTTATTACCACCAGTGGGAATGCTAGGAACGCTGGCACCACCATACTGATTAGCATTAGATATACTAGTAGCGCCTGTGGAGGTATAGGTGCCGCCTAGAGAAGTTGAAGTATAAGAAGTTAATGAACCAGTGCCAACACTATTAAAGGTTTCCAGACGAGCGTTTGTCGCGTCAGAGGTTTGAACTCTTGCTGCCGATGTATATGTACCTATGATGGCAGGTCTAGCTATATTTGCAGCTTGAGCTACATTTGCAGTTAAAGAAACTGCACCGATGGATAAAAGAGCTAATGTTAGTTGGAGATGAGCGGATTTCATGGGAGACATTGAAAAACTTATTATTATTGCTGATCTCAATTTACTAAGGTGATGTTGATTTTAAAGTATATTTAACTTAAATCAAGGGGTAAAATTTATGTATATTTAGAGTAAAATTATGTATATTTTTAGTTTTTTTTTTGCGTTGTTTTTACAATAGTTGTTAGATTTAAACTTTAAGTTTAGTGATAAGATTAAAAGAACGCCAAAACACCCAATACAGTACTTTGCCAATCATTTCAATACATTAATAATGTTCAAATCTTTATTTATCAAAAGTTTTATCCCCGACTCTCGACTCCCGACTCCCGCTCTAATCCGGAATAATTAAACTTTGTAGTGCCGATTGTAAGTCTTGTGTGAGACTCGCTACCGCCGATCGACGATCGCGCTTATACTGATCTTGACGGGTAGTTATGGAAATCGGAGAGCCTACGGTAATCTTCACCCTCTGCTTACCGATGAGGGGGCGGAAAAAGCTATTACCCCCTTTAATACGGGCTACTAAATCCCATAGCAGTAAAATAGTCTCCGTAAACCTTTCTACCGTTGGTTTTTCCTTTACGTAATAACCCGTAACGGCGACGAAAGTTTCGGCAATACGCATATGCCAGATTTTTAAATCCGCCTCTTTCGCCAGTTGATCCGCTAAACCCCTCTCTACGGGGGAAATAGAGTTAGAAGGTTTAAAAGCTTCACGATAAATATAATCCCAGCTCGCCTGTTCGAGACGACGACAGCGATCGATTACCGTACCTGTCCCCGATAGATTAAAATACTCTTCCGCCACCCCTAAAGCCACCTGAAGCAGGTTAGTTAAACGAATCGATAGGGTTTCATTTGGATTATCCGAATTAGGGGTAATAGCGGGGATGGATTGATGATAGAAGTCTCGATAGAAATTCTCCATTACTCCTAAAAAATGTTCACCGAGTCGGAAGAGTCTTTGATAGAGAATATCGGGAGCGAGAGAATCAGGGCCGCTCCAAGTTAAGCCGCAATCGCTTTCTATCTGAGTTAATAAATGGCTCACTTCTTGCCAGGGGGGAGAGAGATAGAAATATTGAATACCCAAGGGCAGAATAAAAACCTCTTCACCGCGCCCGGCCTTGCGGATGTCTTCGGCGCACCAGAAAGCCAATTGAGAAATACCGGGTTCGATCGCGCTGACGATCTCATTATGACCGTTAGTAGCACCCTCTGGGGCGGCGGCGAGGGGAAATGGACTATCGAGGAGAAGTTTCCGCGCCGACTTCAAACCAGCCAGATCGGTTTTACCCCTTTGAATGGAAGTACCCCCAAGTTTCGAGTAGAGCCAGCTCATTTTTTCCCCCGCCCAGAGGGGTATACCGCGATCGTACATGAAATGAGCGTGAACAGGCTTCTGCAGGTGAATTCCTTCTTCTCGCGCTGCTTGAGGCAATAGTTTCCACCAGAGATAACCGAGACAATAGGGATCGTTGACACTAGGATGACGGAAAGCCAGAAGAAAGCGATTTTTACCCCGTTGAAAATCTTCATACAGGTGGACGAGAGTGGATATATTATCTACCTCTATATCGGTGATATTAGTTTTCCAGTTTAACCAGAGGGGTAAAAGGAGCTGTCCCGCCCTCAATACTAAAGGATTTAGATCGGGCGGGATAAATTCTAGCGGAGGTTGGGCGGTTTGAGGCATATATCGGGGACTAACGTACTCCTAAAAACTTATGGGTTTGTAAACTAACCCGCCACTGGGGGTGAGAGAGGACATAGTTAAACACTAACTCTTGACTACGGAGATTAGCCCACTGGGGTTGTAAATATTTGAGCGCGTCGGGGGGGATTTTCTGGGCTTCGGATTCAGCCCAGTCCAAATCCTCTTCTGTGTCTATAACTACTTTTAACTCGCTTACTTGGGGATAAATACTCGGGTGGGGATGCTTATAAGATTTGGGGGAAAACGTCACCCAATCGAAAGCCCCGCTGAAACGATGCGCCCCCGAAGTTTCTATATGAACTCGCAAGTCCCTTGACTTCAACTCGCGGGTCAGGGGTGTAAGATCGTGTAATAGGGGTTCTCCGCCGGTAATAACCACGATCGCGGGTTTTGTTTGCTCTACCGGTATAAGTAACTCCGAGAGCGAGAGTCGGGGATAACCCTTAGCGCTCCAGGACTCTTTCTGATCGCACCAGGGACAACCCACGTCACAGCCAGCCAGACGGATAAATAAAGCGTTTACTCCTGTCCAAGCCCCTTCACCCTGGACGGAATGGAATGTTTCAACGATAGGATAGGTTAAATTATTTATGCTGACCGTTTTCATGGAATTATTGTAAATTAAAGTAATGAATATCCCTCTTTATTTTTCTCAGTACACCCAATGGTCAGGGATTTTTACCCTGGTTTGCCTCGTTTTTACCGCGATCGCCTTTCTCGCCGGTTGGGGCTTTCGTTTCCGTCTGGTCGGGATTACCAGTTTCATGGCGGTGTTAACGGTGGGGCTTTTCGGACTGGGGTTAGGATTGTTGAATAACCCTGAGGTACCGGGAGCGACTAAATACTCCCTTGTCTATGATAACGGAGCCAATCAAGCGGTGATTAGCCTTGCCGATACCGTGACCCCCGATGAAGTGTCCGCCACTCTCAAACAGGCCGCCAATAAGCTTTTTTCTCCCGGTAGACTGGGGGCAGGGGGTAACAGTAATTTTATTATCCGCGCCCGCACTTTAATCCACGACAAGCCCGGCGTTAGTACCCCCGTCTATCTCGGCTCCGTTAAAGGCTCCCTACAATCCCGCGATCTCGATAACCTCGATATAGAACTGTATCCCGACAAGTTTGCTCTTTTACCTAAATCCTAAAACCACCATGCCCAACAGTGTGATTACTTCCGCTCCCTTGTTAGTTTCCCCCGCTCAAGTGATTCGAGGGGAAAATATCTTGACCCCCGCTATAGATTTAATGCGCGGCTTCGGTAAACGTCCTTTAATCGTGGGTAGCGGGCGCACTGTTTCCCTTCTCGCTCTGCCCCTGAAAGAATCCGGTTTCTCTCCTTCCCATCAATCCTATCTTCCGGATTGTTCGGAAAATTCATTATCACAATTAAGTAAATCTGTCAAGGAGCATAAGGCAGACTTTATCATCGGGATGGGCGGGGGTAAAGCCTTGGATACCGCCAAACTGCTCGCCCATCAGAACGATTTATCCGTCGTCACCGTCCCCACATCCGGGGCTACCTGTGCCGCTTGGTCGGCTCTCTCTAACATCTATACCGATGCGGGGGCTTTCCTGTACGATGTCCCTCTATCCCGTTGTCCAGACTTATTGATATTGGACTATAGCCTGATAGCCTCCGCCCCCCAAAGAACTTTAGTAGCGGGGATAGGCGACGCTCTGGCTAAATGGTACGAAGCCTCGGTGAGTAGCGGTCATTCCGGCGCTACCCTAACCATCGCCGCAGTTCAACAGGCCAGAGTTCTGCGGGATATTCTCCTACAAAAATCCCTCTCCGCCCTCAATAATCCAGGCTCAGAAGAATGGCGGGAAGTGGTAGACGCTACCGTATTACTAGCGGGTGTGATTGGCGGTTTAGGTGGTGCCAATTGCCGCACCGTAGCCGCCCACGCAGTCCATAATGGACTGACTCACATTGCCAGCGCTCACAATGTCTTACACGGCGAAAAAGTCGCCTACGGGATACTCGTACAGTTACGTCTCGAAGAAATAGTTCAGAATAATCAATTAGCTTTTACCGCCAGACAACAATTACTGCAATTCTATGAACAAATCGGTTTACCGAGAAGTTTGGAGGATTTGGGACTTAAAGATGTTTCCCTGTCTGGATTACGTCAGGCGGCGGAGATTACTTGTAATCCGAATTCCGATATTCATCGTCTACCTTTTAGCGTGTCCCCCGAACAGTTGATGGCGGCTATGGTTTCCACTACTGTATCGGCTTCGACTGCACAAAAAGTGAAAACGGAATAATAGTAAAGTATGGGGGTGATTGTTCTACCGAGAACAATTATCCCATCTAAGCAATCAATCGACTTGTATCTAATATATAAAGTGTGAGGAGAGTTTATGAAATTAGGCAGCCAGGCCCACAAGGAATTATTCTGTCAAAGTTTTCTAGATAGTCATCTCGACTACGAGCCGGAAACTATGCCCTGGCCCGAATTAGACGGGGTAATGTTGGAGAGATTACGCGGTATTCCCTTCTGGTTAGAGGCGCTGAAAACCGAACGTAATGCGGGCAGGATGGTACAGGCTTTCGCCGATACGATCGATGATCCTCTCATTCGTAAAGCGGTGGATTTACAGGCCCAGGAGGAGAGTAGACACGGCAGATTGATCCGTTATCTGATCGATCGCTACGATATTAACATCGAAGAACCCCCAGTAACTCCTCTACCATCCGATATTCAAAGAGCTTTCGTTAACTTTGGTTTCGCTGAGTGTCTCGATTCTTTTTTCGCCTTCGGAATGTTCGGCATCGCCCGTCAAGCCCAGTATCTTCCTGAAGCTTTCTTCCATATTTTCGACCCCATTTTAGACGAAGAAGCTCGTCATATAGTTTTCTTCGTTAATTGGTTCACCTATTTACAGATTAACCAGGGGCAAAGCTTTTTACCTCTACGGGCTTTTAATACTCTCTGGGGGTACAAAGCCGCATTACAGGAGTTATTACATATTTTTAACGCCAGTGGGGGCGAGGGTGAGGAAGCTCGTTTCACCGTAGCGGGTGCCGGGGGATTTATGGATAATCTTACCCCTGATTTATTCTTTTCTACCTGTCTTAAGGAAAATCAGAAGAGAATGAGTCAGTTTCCGATCGAATTATTACAACCCCAACTTATGCCGCAATTGTCTAGTATAGCTTTAGGATGTTTACGGTTAATGCCTCGTCATCAACCTACCCCCGTCATCCAAGGTTAAGCTCAGTGAAAATTTTTCTCTTGTTATCTGCCCTGGTTATTACGCAAGTACTAGGGGATATTTGGCTCAGTCGGGGGATGAAAGCTTTCGGCGTTGCCGATCCTTTGAGTTTTACTGGATTGACTAGTTTAATCGGCTATTTACTCACCAATCCCTGGATCTGGTTGGGAGTAGCCACTTTAATAGTATCTTTGTTTCTGTATTTCGTCGCCGTATCCCGTTTAGACTTAAGCTATATTTTGCCGATCCATGCTTCTAATTACGTATTTAATGCTCTTTTTGCGTGGCTGATATTAGAGGAACAAGTTTCTCTCATCCGTTGGGCTTCAGCTTTTATTATTACTTTCGGGGTTCTCTTGGTGAGTATCAGTGAAAATCCTGATTCTTTTCAAAACTTAATAGATCGACCGGGGAAGGGGCGATTCATTACTTTAAAAAAATGGTTGGATAAGGTGTTTTTATTCGCCATGCCTCTAAGTTATTCTGCTTTAAAAACATGGAGCGCGGTGTTGATTATAGTTTTAGCCGATGCGGGGGGAGATTTATTTAATGCGATCGGCACTCGTCAGATCGGTAGAGTCAAGCTTTCATCTCCGAAGGAGATTATTAATTACGTCGGTCATATACTGAGCAATACTTTTATTATTAGAGGTATTCTCTGCCAAACCGTGGCCTTTGTCTCTTTTGTATCCGTCCTGAGTTGGGCCGATATTAGTCTAGTCCGTCCTGGGACGGCACTCACCTACGTATTTACTCTTGTAGGCGCTAAATATATCCTCCTTGAAGAAATTAAACCAGGTAGATTGCTCGGTATAACGATCGTCGGCTTAGGAGTGGCTTTAATAGTTTTCGATTGAGATCAATCTCTGTCTACCCGCAAAGCTCGCTCTGATTCTCAGAATGGGCTTTTTTAACTTTCCTTCAAGTTTTTCATCTGAAAATAATTTCCCTTTTACAAGATTTATATATAGTTATTTATACTGAGTGAATGTCATAAAAATTGCAAATAATTGTAAATTCAGCTCAAAATTACTTGGTTTTTCTTATTGAAATTATTATTATCTAAGATAATAATAAAAGAAAAAAATAATTGATGTTGAGTAGCTTTGGAAAATTTGCCACCATAGGATTTAACCAAGTTACGATTATTGACTTTTAACTATCTCAAAGGGGATTCTATGGAATTAAAAGAAATAGAGATAGAAAATGATCGACAAGACAGAGAAGCAAGCTACGCCTCTCTATTAGCCGTAGCTCCCGTAGGGATTTTTCGTAACGATATTCGGGGGCAATGTACTTTTGTTAATGCCTGGTGTGAGGAAATTTCTGGATTAAATCAAGAACTTCTTCTAAAAGATGGCTGGATAAAAATATTACATCCCGAGGATAGAGAGGGAGTGATTCGGGAATGGGAACGATGTAGAAGGAAAGGAAGGGACTTCCGGCGGGAGTATAGGATATTGCATAAGGATGGAACGATTATCTGGGTATACGGTCAGATAGTGGCGGAGCGGAACCACTCGGGAGAAATCATAGGATATGTGGGAACCCTAACGAACATCAGCGCTCGAATTCGGATAGAGAAACAATTAGAAAATTTGATCGAAGGAAGCTCGACCACCACCGGGAAAGATTTTTTTCCCGCTGTAGTGCCTCATATCGCCTCGGCCCTAGACGTGGATCACGTACTTATAGGATCGAAGCGGGCGGATCAATTAGAAGTAGTGGCTTTTTGGTCGGCTTACGGCATCGATCCGCCCCCATCGCTCCCCTTCGCCAATGCACCCTGCGGGAAATCCTTACGGGAGGGGGAATATTACCAGGAGACCGGTGTGCAAGAACAATTCCCTCAGGCGACATTACTGGGACAGATAAAAGCGGATAGTTATCTGGGCATCGCTATTAAGGATACACAGGGAGAAGTAATCGGTAATATCTGCATTTTAGATCGCACGCCGATCCGGGAACACCAGAAAGCGAGGAAGTTGTTACGGGCTTTCGGTGCCCGAGTCGCCGCCGAATTGGAGCGGGATAGAGCCAGGCGTGAACTAGAGCAAATTAATAAGAATTTGGAACGGAAGATAGAAGAACGCACCCGATCCCTCAAAGCCAGTGAAGAAAGATTGCAATTAGTTCTCAGGGGGGCTAACGATGGTTTTTGGGATTGGGATCTGCTCACGGGTCATATATTCGTTTCCGAGCGCTGGAAGAGTATGCGCGGGCTGGATCGGGAAACGAGCTATAATCCCTGGGAAATCTGGACGAAATATGTCCACCCCGATGATATATATCCCTTGATGGCGGCCATTAACGATCATCTGACTGGAAAAACCGAATTTTTAGAGATAGAGTATCGCATACGTCACCGGGACGGTCATTATATCTGGATATTCGATCGCGGGCAGGCTCTCCGGGATGAATCGGGCCGCCCGGTGCGTATGAGCGGTTCCGGAACAGATATTTCTGCTCTAAAATCGGCGGAAGAGAGATTAGCCAACCTGTCCGATCGTTTAAACCTAGCCCTACAGGCGGGAGCGATCGGTATTTGGGACTGGGATTTTAAAGGGGAACTGATTTGGGATGAGAGAATACGCGAAATATACGGATTGCAGGAAATCGATCGCCCCCTAACTTACGAGGATTGGAGGAACCGAGTACACCCTGAAGATCGGAGCCGGACAGAAAAACTATTTTGGGAGGCAGTTCGGGGCCAGAGGGAATATAACCTAGAATTTCGAGTCTGCCGAACCGATGGAGAAGTTCGCTGGGTAAAGGCTTTAGCTTTGATCGGGCGGGACTGGAAGGGGGAAGCCGTGAGGATCACGGGGATAAATTACGATATGACGCAGGCGAAAGAGAATGAACTTAATCTGGCCCGATATGCAAAGGAGGTAGAAGACCTTTACGATAAGGCTCCTTGCGGTTATCACTCCCTAGATCCGGAAGGTCGATATATACGGGTTAACCAAACAGAATTACAATGGCTCGGCTACAGTCGGGAAGAGGTGATCGGCAGGCCCTTCAGCGAGTTTATCACCCCCGCCACCCGGGAGGCTTTCGCCCGAGATTATCCCCTGTTTAAATCTATCGGCCGGATGAAGAATCTCGAATATGAATTATTGAGTAAAGATGGCTCGATCGTGCCAGTGATCCTCAATGCTTCCGCCGTCAACGACGAGGAGGGAAATTATCTTTACAGTAGGGCGACGATGTCAGATATTCGGGAGCGCATACAGGCAGAGGGGGTGATCCGCCAACAGATAAAAAGAGAGACTCTGCTACGGGAGATCACACAAAAAATCCGTCAATCCCTAGAGCTGCCGACGATTTTCGATACCGCCTGTGAAGAGATCCGGGGCGTACTGAAAGCCGATCGAGTCTGTATCTTTCAATTTGATTCCGGGGAGGGTGCCGGTCAGTTTGTCGCGGAATCGGTAGCGAAAGATTTTACTTCGGTGTTCGCTGTCGTAGTGAAAGATGAATATTTTGAGAACGGCTATCTGTACGCTCAAGGTCAATTCTCCGCCGTAGACGACATTTATGACGACGGTATTGAGATAGGCTATATCGACATCCTCACGCGCCTTCAAGTGCGGGCTAATTTAGTTATGCCTTTACTCTGTGAAAAAAAATTGTGGGGCTTACTCTGGGTTCATCAATGCGCTGGCCCCCGACATTGGGAACAGATGGAAATTGATTTCACCCACCAATTAGCTAACCAGTTGGCCATTGCTATTCAACAGGCACATCTCTATAACAAGATACAAACGGAACTGCGGGTACGGCAAGAGGCTGAGGCTAAAATAGCTCTCCAGTTGAGGCAGAAACAAACCTTGGGCGCGATCGTCCGTCAGATCCGAGAGTCTCTCAATATAGAGGAGATTCTTACTACCGTGACGCGAGAGGTAAGGGATGTACTGCAAGGGGATAGGGTTCTCGTCTTCCGCCTGTTCGCCGACGGCAGGAGTAAAATCGTTGAGGAAGACGTAGCCGGAGAATTTACCCGGCTTAAGGATCTACATTGGGAAAATGAAGTCTGGGATCGAGAAATTCTAGAGCTATACTGGCGGGGACAACCCCGGATCGTCCCCGACGTGATGCACGATCGCTGGACTGACTGCCTCGTGGAGTATTCTCGCCTCGGACAGATCCGATCTAAGATCGTGGCACCGATCCTACAAGATGGGAACTTTAACGATGGTCATCGTTGGATATGCTCCGATAAAAACCATCGACTCTGGGGCATCTTGGTCATTCACTCCTGTAAAGAAAGACGGATCTGGCAGGAATCGGAAGCGCAATTATTACAACAGATAGCGAATCAATTGGCGATCGCCATCCAGCAGGCAACTCTTTTCGAGCGACTACAAGAGGAATTAAGAGAGCGCCAACAAGCTCAGCAAGAGTTAATCTTACGCAATGCGGAACTAGCTCGGGCTACCCGTCTCAAAGATGAATTTCTAGCCAATATGAGTCACGAGTTACGCACTCCTCTGAACGCCATTCTCGGTATGAGCGAAGCCTTACGGGAGGCAGTATTCAGCCCACTTACCGCCGAACAGAACCGGGCGTTAGAAACAGTCGAGCGAAGCGGTTTCCACCTACTGGAATTGATCAACGATATTCTCGATCTCGCCAAGATAGAAGCGGGGCAATTGGAATTAGAGAGGGTTTCTACGGATATAGAAAATCTCTGTCGATCGAGCTTGGCTTTCATTAAACAACAGGCTTTCAAGAAAAATATCGCGGTAGAGCTCTTCATTACCGAACCTCTGCCCTATCTTCTGCTCGATGAGAGACGTATCCGGCAGGTTCTCCTCAACTTACTGAACAATGCGGTTAAATTCACTCATCCAGGCGGAAAGATAACTCTCAGGGTGGAGATAGTAAAAGAATCTTCGGGGAAAAAATATTTAACCATCGCCGTCATCGATACCGGCATTGGTATAGCTTCTAAATATTTAGACAGATTGTTTCAGCCTTTCGTGCAGATCGATAGCGCATTGAATCGTCAATACGCGGGTACTGGTTTGGGTTTGGCTCTGGTAAAACGCATCGTCGAACTTCATGGGGGTCAAGTAACCGTTAACAGCGAGGTGACCCGTGGTAGTTGCTTTACCGTTCATCTTCCAGTTTTGATAGAATCGAATTCTACCAGGATAGTTGAACCCGATAATATTATCACAACCGTAGAGGAAACGAGCGAGAAAAATATATCGTCAACGATCTTACTAGCGGAAGATAATGAAGCTAATATACTGACGGTGTCTAGTTATCTAAGAGCCAGAGGTTATAAAGTCCTAGTGGCAAAAAACGGTGAAGAAGCGGTTACTATGACAGAATCAACAAAACCCAACCTGATTCTCATGGATATTCAAATGCCAGGAATGGATGGCTTAGAAGCGATCCGACGAATCAGGCTGAATTTTTCAGCGATTCAATTACCTATCATCGCTTTTACCGCTTTAGCGATGCCAGAGGATAGAGATAATTGTTTGGAGGCTGGTGCCAATGATTATCTGAGCAAACCGGTCAAGCTGAAAGAACTAGTGGTTAGAATAAAATCTCTTTTATCTCCTTAGAAAAATTATGAACGCACCTTCGGTTTTAGTTATTGATGATGAACCTAATAACTTTGATGTTATCGAAACTTTTTTAAGTCAGGAAGATTATCAAATATATTACGCGCCGGGCGGGGCGGAAGCGCTCACCCTTTTAGAAACCTTTACCCCCGATGTTATCCTCCTCGATGTAATGATGCCGGGTATCGACGGCATACAAGTCTGTCAGACGATTAAATCGGCTATTAAAGGCTTTATTCCTATCATCATGGTTACGGCATTAAATGCTAAAGAAGATCTCGCCCGCTGTTTGAACGCGGGAGCTGATGATTTCATCAGTAAGCCAGTTAATTCTTTAGAGCTACGCGCTCGTTTACGGGCTAGTATCCGCAGTAAACAACAATACGATCGGATAGAAAGTTTTTCAGAATTACAGAGAGATACAATTAATATATTGAGTAATAATCTTAAGGAATTGACGGATAATATAGCGATGAGTTTCCCCCACGAACTCAATACACCTCTCAACGGGATTATCGGAATCATCGATCTACTCAATTGTAATTTTGAAACCATGAATCCCAAACTTGTGCGGCAGATGTTAGCCTTACTAGATAGTTCCGCACGACGTTTAGAAAACCTGACGAAAAAGTTTTTAACTTATCTAGAATTAGAAATATCAAACCACGATCGATCACTAGGGAAAAAAGAGTTGGTTGTTTACGATGTTGCTGAGATTAAAGATGCGTTAGTAAATTTAGCTGAGCAATACGATAGAGAAAAAGATTTAATCGTTTATATAGAGGAAGCGAAAATAGCTCTTTCCCAAAAATATCTGACTATTATGTTGGTGGAGTTGGTCGATAACGCCCTGAAATGCTCTCCGAAAAATACCGGCGTTACCGTAAAAGCACTCGCAGATAAGGAAAAAGTTTCCATATCTGTGAAAGATTCGGGTTGGGGTATTAAAGAGGAACAAATTGCGGCGATCGATTCCTTCCGTCAATTCGATCGTCATCTCCACGAACAGCAGGGATTGGGGCTGGGTTTAAAAATAGTGAAAAAAATTGTCGCCCTGGCGGGAGGAAAACTATATATTAAAAGCGTCTACGGTCAAGAGACTACCGTTAATATTTTCTTGCCGCTCGTCGAGCGTTAATTTTAAGCGTGATAGGCAGCTCCTAAATACAATTCGGCCACTTTCGGATCGTTCAATAGCTCGGAACCTTTGCCCTGAAAACGATCTTTTCCGCTCTCTAAAACGTAACCGCGATCAGCCATCATCAAGGCTTTTTTCGCGTTCTGTTCTACTAAAACGATCGCCGTACCTGTGCTATTAATCGCTTTGATCTGCTCGAATACCGCTGTCACTAAAATAGGAGATAGGGCCGCCGATGGTTCGTCGAGGATGAGTAGATCTGGCTCTAACATCAACGCTCTACCCATAGCTAACATCTGTCTTTCCCC
>CAZUVR010000095.1:0-6063 GCA_964623815.1 uncultured bacterium
CGGGAACAGGTTCCCGGCTCTGAGAGGTTTTTCTCAAAATTGACAAGGCTGCTTTGGTCGTGCGTCAAAAGACGGTGGGCTAAGTAGCTAGAGCGTATCGAAGTTTTCGGAAAAAGTTTTTTTGCAATGGGGACACTTCTAACGCTGTATTCCTTGTGCCGTTTTTCCATGTTTATGAGCTTTTTCATGACCGCATAGAGGACAATTCATCAAGTCTTTTAGGATATTACAGATGACTTATCTTAACGTATCCCATAGCTTTTTGTTTCACGACCTAACTACGACAGTAAAATTTGGGTTTCGTTACATAACCCCAAAAAGTGTTGTAAAAACCGCTATAACTCCAATAGAGAAAGTATGAAAAAGTATGAAAAAGTATGAACATTAATTCTTTTTATCAAAATAATTGATTCTATCAGAGTATTTTGGGTTATCATTTTCAAATAGAATACTCCACAAGTATGCTCCCATACTTCACAAGTAGGGCGGACTTATAGTCAACAAAATAAATTATGTTTCAATTCTCAGCAGCTTTTTAATGCTCCTGCTATTTTTTTTAAATATTCAATCTGTATTTATTTAAGGAAAGTTTGTCATGTTTAATGCTAATGAATCTGGTCTTAATAGTGAGATTGCTAACAATCTTGATATTTCTTTGCAGAACGCCTATGGCAGACTAATTGTTACCTCAAAAAATGATAACTTTCTGGCGACAATAGCCCCTATTTTTGGTGTAAGTGGAGATTTTAGTCAATTACAAGCCTTAGCCAATACTTGGGTACTCGGAGATTTTAGCCAGTTACCAATTATTCAAATTCTGCCAAACTTCTCAATGAATGGCGCAAATGGAGCATTTTCTGAAGTAAATCGCACGATTTATCTATCGTCAGATTATCTTTCCCAAGCCTCGGGCGATTGCGATTCTCTAACGGGTGTTACTGGGACGCTATTAGAAGAGATTGGACATTTTGTAGATAGTCTTATTAATCGAGGATCTGATGCGCCTGGAGATGAGGGGGAATTATTTTCGGCTAACTTGATGGGTTTGCCTCTAAGTCCGCAAGAGAAATATCGGATTGTCCAAGAGAATGACCACAGTTTTGTTAATGTTGATGGTCAAGTAATCCCTGTTGAACAGTCTCTGCCTGATTTGGCTGGTAATACTTTAGCAACACCAAGAATGGTCACGGTAGGTGCAACGGCAAAAACCTTTACTGATTTCGTAGGTGGTTTAGATACTGATGACTATTACAAATTTACCCTAGCCAATGGGGGAAATTTAACTGCCAATTTGACTGGACTAGCGGCAGATGCTAACCTTCGACTCTTGGATAGCACAGGGGCATTTATAACAGGGTCATTTAATGCGGGAGCCGCAAATGATAGTTTTCAAAGATTGTTATTGGCTGGGACTTATTATGTGAAGGTTTCGGCAGGAGTAAAAGCAGACTTTAGCGGTTTTACTGACACTAACTATTCTTTAAGCCTTCAGGCTACACCCTTACCCGTTAACCCCATAGATAACGCAGGTAATAGCCTAGATACTGCTAGGGCAATTATCGTCAACTCAACAACGACAACTTTTAATGATGCGGTTTGGAATTTAGATACGGATGACTATTACAAATTTACCCTAGCGAATGGAGGAAACTTGTCGGTTAATTTAAGTAGTCTGGCCGCCGATGCCAATCTTCGACTTTTAGATAGTACGGGGGCTTTTGTCACTGGCTCATTCAATGCCGGAGCGGTAAATGATAGTTTTCAAAGATTGTTATTGGCTGGGACTTATTATGTGAAGGTTTCGGCGGGGGTGAAGCCAGATTTTAGTGGTTTTACCGATACTAATTATACGCTCGACTTTAAGTTTGCCGCCTCGCAAGCATTACCAGTAATCACCATAGCAGCGACCGATGCCAGTGCAGGAGAAACCAACCCAGGTGTCACAGCCAATCCAGGACGTTTCACCCTGACGCGGACAGGCAACCTAACCCAAGCTCTGACTGTCAATTACACCATAGGGGGAACAGGAACAAAGGGAACCGATTATAGTAACCTAACGGGAACAGTAAGTTTTGCAGCGGGAGCAGCCACCGCCCTAGTAAATATCACGCCCATCGATGATACCTTAGTCGAAGGCAATGAAACCGTCATCGTCACCTTGGCAGCAGGGACAGGTTATACCATTGGTACAACCAACACGGGCACAGTAACCATTGCCGATAATGAAGTCCTACCAGTAATCACCATAGCAGCGACCGATGCCAGTGCAGGAGAAACCAACCCAGGTGTCACAGCCAATCCAGGACGTTTCACCCTGACGCGGACAGGCAACCTAAGCCAAGCCCTGACTGTCAACTACACCGTAACAGGAACAGGAACAAAGGGAACAGATTATAGCAACCTAACGGGAACAGTAAGTTTTGCAGCGGGAGCAGCCACCGCCCTGGTAAATATCACCCCCATAGATGATACGTTAGTCGAAGGCGATGAAACTGTCATCATCACTCTAGGTGCTGGCACCGGTTATACGGTGGGGACTGTAAATAAGGCAACGGGCACCATTATAGATAATGAAGCCCCCTTACCGAGCATTACAGTACAAACGACCGATGCAACCGCAGGAGAAACTAAAACAGGACAAACGGCGAATCCAGGAGTATTCACCTTAACTCGTACAGGAAATCTTAGCCAAGTCTTGACGGTGAATTATGGTCTCACCGGTACGGCGACGAAGGGAACCGATTACCCCAACCTGACCGGTAAAGCTACTTTTGCTGCTGGGTCAGCTACTGCGTTAGTGAATATAGCACCGATCGACGATATTCTATTTGAAACAAATGAAACGGCAATTTTGACTTTAGCTATAGGAACGGGGTACACTCTGGGGACGGCGAAAACTGCTACCGTTAACATTGCCGATAATGACGTATTGCCGCCGACGATTACGGTAGCGGCAACCGACGCAACCGCCGGGGAGACGTTAACCGGGCAGACGGCGAATCCGGGAGTCTTCACCTTAACCCGCAGTGGAAATCTCAGCCAAGCGCTGACGGTGAATTACAGCCTCACCGGTACGGCGACGAAGGGAACCGATTACCCCAACCTGACGGGAACGGTTACTTTTGATGCGGGGTCAGCCACCGCATTAGTCAACGTTGCAGCCATCGACGATACATTAGCGGAAGCGAGCGAGACGGTCATCCTCACCTTAGCCACGGGAACCGGTTACACCCTGGGGATGGCGAAAACGGCTACTCTTACCATCGCCGATAATGATAACTCTATTACAGTTGACTTAACTAATAAAGTTTTAACCATTGGTGGTGCTGACAAAGAGCCTCCCGATAGGGGCGCAGGGGAAAACAATCCAACCAATGACAATATTAGAGTGCGTGTAGTTAATCAAAATATAGAGGTTATTAATAATCTCAATGGGGTGTTAGTGGGCAGGTATGCTCTCAGCCAAGTCTCTCGTATTCAAGTAGAAGTAGGTAACGGTAATAACATAGTTGACTTAAGCGATGTCAATGTTGAAACTTGGGTATATGGCGGCAGAGGAAAAGATACATTCTTAGGCGGCCAAGCTAAGGATATTTTAATAGGTATGGGGGGAGACGATACTCTACAAGGAAGTGGAGGAGATGATGTTATTTATGGTGGGGATGGCAGTAATTCAGTTAATGGAGGGATTGGTAAAGATTATATTTCCCTAGCAACACGTACTAAGTCAAATTCTCTAGAAGCAGGAGATATTGATATAGAAAAATATGGATATGAACAAAGAGTATACTTTGATTTAATCAACCGTTATCGAGATGCTTTTGGGTTAATATCTACCAATAGTCCTGAAGGACAAAGTGGGGGGCTAGGTGATAGTATGATTAAAACGGGTTTAGCCACTGTGGTCGCTTCCTTGCGGGGTGATTCAGCTATGACTAAACAATTTTTAGAAGCCCTACGTGATCAATTTTTTGCCGATAGAAATTTAGATGGTGATCTAGATTTAATCCGTCATCCTCAAAGCAAAGAATATTATAAAGTTGGTGTGGATAACCAGGGAAAACCTAAGTATCAAGGATTTTTACGTCCAGTTTCTCGAGATGGTTTAGTGGGCGTTCTATCCGGTCTTTATTATGCAACTAAAGCGGATGGATTAACGGCAGAAGTGAAGAATTTAGCTGTCGATATTTTGGTAAAATATATCGAATATCTAAATAGTAATAATTGGGCAACTATAAACTTCCAAGAATATCCTAATTGGTATTGGGAGAAATCATCAGATGGCAAACATTTTAAAAACGTTTTGAACGATGCTCAAGGTAATCCTGGTCTAGATTATTTAGGACGTGATACTTTTCTTCTTCAGCCTTTAGATCTTTATGCTATTAAGAATATTGCTCAAGATATTGGCTCAGAAATTGGCGGGGCAAAGGGTGGAAAACTATTAGGTTTGGCGGCTGTAATGCAACCATTTGCTAATTTTGCCGCTAGTGCTGCCAGTATTTTTGCTCCTCTACTTGTTGAAGTTGGCAATAATTTAGCTAATGATCTTGGTAAAGAGGTAGATAAATTATTAGTTGATTTAAGCTTCGAGGAAAGTTTTGAGTTTGATGCTATACCTGGTCAGTCATGGTCAAAAATTAGTAGTTTCGTCGATATTGATATTTCTGAAACGCTTAAACAAGGAATTGTTAATGAAGTGAAAAACTTGGTTAATTCAGCTTTTAATAATCTTGCTATTGCAATCGGTAAAGGGGGAGAAATTAATGCATCTTTGTTTGAAAATGTCAATCTTGTTAGCATGACTATAGGTGCTATATCTGGTAAACTGGTAGATAGTATTTTTAATCAATTACCTTCATGGGCAAGACCTAGTAAAGATAGCATTGCTAAATCTATTAATCCCTTATTAAAGGAATTTATTAAAGCTGTTACTAACTGGGGTAACAATACAACCTTAGGTGAGCTGGCAACCGTATATTTAACCCATGCTCAGAACAAAAAAACTGTAGGAAAGGGAGAAAATACTTTTACAGCTAATCTTTCCTTTTGGCCAACTTTGTTGCTGTACGAAACACGCCCAGATTTAATTAATTTAATTAAACCCTCGGTTAAAAATGTCACCGAAGGCATTCGCCCAAATATGGGGATGGGAAATAATGAGGGGATGGGATTGTATGAATGGCTGTACGGACAAAGGAACATTAATCAAGTTTTCTTATCTAAATTTGAAAATGATCCTAACTGGGATAGGTTGCACTTTAGTTGGACTAGTAATCAAAACAGTAACAGTCAGGATATTAAGGGGGTAGAAGGCGAAAATAACACCCCAGTACCAGATATTACTAAAAAAGATGGTGAGTGGTATCGTTTAGATTATCTACTCTTGAAAGAACTTGCCGATCGTGGTGTACCAGATTCCCCCGCAGATTCTTTTAGCGATGAGTTAGAAAAATTAGGTGATTCTGTGACCTCTTTTCAGAATCTCCTTAAGGCTTATTGGGACAATCTCTTATCTGGTGATTTAAGGGAACTAGCAAGACAATTAGAAGAAGTTTTTGATGCCGACACTACAGAGATTGCAAAAGCTTTATGGACTGCGGCTAAGTCACAATTTGGTGATGATTTAACAAGAGCCAGAGAGGTTGCAAGCGCTTTATTTGAAGAAGTTACCGATGATATAGTAGCTATTTTCCGCTTCATTGCTTTTGATGCGGGCAACGGAAGTGTGGATAGTCTACTCAACGGCATTAATGCCCTCACCGGTAGTGGTTTACTCGGCGATGGTGGTGATAGTAATAGCTTCTTTGACACCTACGAGTTGGCTAGTTTCCTGCTCAATCGCGCCAAAATCGGTTTATCTGATGCGGCGGGGGTGATTGCCAAGTGGACTGGTGCGGATGATAAAGCCGTGTCGGCTTTTGTGGCGATTGTCTACGGTGCGGGCAACGGCAGTGTGGATAGTCTACTCAATGGCATTAATGCCCTCACCGGTAGTGGTTTACTCAGCGATGGTGGTGATAGTAATAGCTTCTTTGACACCTACGAGTTGGCTAGTTTCCT
>CAZUVR010000095.1:6163-12651 GCA_964623815.1 uncultured bacterium
CAGTGTGGATAGTCTACTCAATGGCATTAATGCCCTCACCGGTAGTGGTTTACTCGGCGATGGTGGTGATAGTAATAGCTTCTTTGACACCTACGAGTTGGCTAGTTTCCTGCTCAATCGCGCCAAAATCGGTTTATCTGATGCGGCGGGGGTGATTGCCAAGTGGACTGGTGCGGATGATAAAGCCGTGTCGGCTTTTGTGGCGATTGTCTACGGTGCGGGCAACGGCAGTGTGGATAGTCTACTCAATGGCATTAATGCCCTCACCGGTAGTGGTTTACTCAGCGATGGTGGTGATAGTAATAGTTTCTTTGATAGCTACGAATTAGCCAACTTCTTACTCAATAGTGTGAAACTCGGGTTGGGAGAGACGGCGAAGACGATTAACAAGTGGCTCGCCACCCCCGATCGTGCCGTCACATTCTGGTCGATTGTCAGCGGTGCCGGTCGTGAAGAGGCTGATGGGATAAGAGGTCTGATCGGCGCTCAACTACTAGATAATGATTTCTGGAAGATTTCTGATTTTCTAAATTCCCAGTTTAGTTTGTCTAAAACAAGAAGTATTTTAAAATCATTAGGTTTCAAGGTTTGATAGTATTATTTTTGTAGTGAAAATGCAACAGTAAAACAAAACTGTCAATCGCTCAAATAACTACTTCTGATACACTACCCAACTTTTAAAGTAAACTAGATTAATTTCGATAGAAATTAATCCTCCACCGCCCCCAAAGCCTTCAGCGTCACCCTCTGCGCCTCCGTCAAACCAACCGAACTGGTAATATTCATACCGTCGTAGGGGCGGGGAGTGCGGAGGGTTCGTAAACATTCGCCGGTTTCGAGTTCCCAGAAACCGATCGTTTCATCGATATAGCTTTCAAATAAATAGTGCTATATTGTATACACAGTGTGTACATAATATAAACCGCCATGAATAAGCATGACATTAACAAAATCGGGGTGCGAGAATTTAGGAGCGAACTTCCTAAATACATATATGGTGATACTCCCGTCGAGGTAGTGCGTCACGGGCATACTGTAGGTTTTTATTTTCCGGTCAAACAGGAGAGTAAAAGCGCGGATATAGCCGCATTACAGGCAGTAGCCGAGCAATTTGAGTCTCTCTTAACCCAAAAAGGACTTTCTGAAGAGGATATTGTGTCTGAGTTCCGTCATCTACGTGAAGCCAACAGAGCAAATCAGAATAAGGATACAAAGCTGTGACGCTTAAATTCATCGTTCTAGACGCTAATATCATCATAAGAAGCGTTTTCGGGGCGAAAGTGAGTAAGTTAATGGCTTCCGTAGCGGAAAGAGTTTGCTTTTTAACTCCAGATGTATGCCTTGAGGATGCGGAAAAATATATTCCTAAAATTGCGGCTTCAAAAGGGCTTGATATGGCACTGCTCGGAGAAGGGTTCACCCGCCTCTCGAACATTGTAGAGATTGTGCCGGCTTCGCTCTACAGCCGACATGAATCGGAAGCTATAAAACGCATCAAACAAAGGGATCTTGATGACTGGCCGATTTTAGCGACAGCACTTCTTTTTAACTGCCCGATTTGGACTGAAGATAGGGATTTTTTCGGAACGGGAGTTCCAACCTGGACATCGGATAGAGTTCATTTATATTTCGCTCTCGAAAGCAACACTTGAAATAGCGAACTTACCTCTCAACCCTCCACCGCACCCAAAGCCTTCAGTGTCACCCTCTGCGCCTCCGTCAAACCAACCGAACCAGTAATATTCATACCGTCGTAGGGGCGGGGAGTGCGGAGGGTTCGTAAACATTCGCCGGTTTCGAGTTCCCAAAAACCGATCGTCTCATCGAAACTCCCGCTGATGAGTGTTCCATCATCTGTGAACACCAGGGCGGGTATTAAACCGCCGTGACCGTAGAGAGTACGCAAACAATCACCACTGTTTATATCCCAGATGCGGATAGTGCGATCGAAACTTCCACTGATTAACTTACTGCCGTCGTGAGTAAACACCACCGACATTACCGCCCCCGAGTGACCCAAGAAAGTCCTCAAACATTTCCTTGTTTGTAAATCCCACAGCTTGACCGAAAGATCTAAACTACCCGTAGCCAGATACTTTCCATCTCTGCTCAACCCCAGCGACCAGATACTATTATCGTGGGCCGCTAAAGTGCGGATACATCGCCCCGTCTCCCCATCCCAATACTTAACGGTAGAATCGAAACTACCGCTGACGATCGTTCCCCCGTAGAATAACGCCGAGATAACCGGGCCCTCGTGTCCCGTAAAAGTTTGCAGACACTCGCCGCTTTTCACGTCCCAGAGTTTAAGACTATGATCGTAACTCGCACTCACTAACCGACTGCCATCAGGGTTAAACCGCACCGACCAGACCCAACCTTGATGGCCCGCCAGAGTTTTTAAAACCGCGCCAGTAGACAAATCCCATAACTTAACGGTACGATCGGCACTACCGGAGGCAAGAATTATCCCCCCGTCATCACCCGGAGAAAACTGCACCGACAAAACCCAGTTTTGATGTCCCCGTAAAACCTGCTCGATCTGCCCGCTAACCGGTTCCCAAATCTTCACCGTCTGATCTTCGTGCCGGCCGCCAATAATCCCCCCCGCAACGCCAGGGATAGAATACTGTTGCTGTGCCCCTTCCAGGCTTTAAGACACCTGCCGCTTTTCACATCCCAGAGACGGGTAGCGTGATCATCCCCTCCCGTCGCCAAATACTCGCCATCGGGGCTGAAAGCTACCGACCAAACTCCGTTATCGTGTTCGGTGAGGTTTTTCACGCAGGCACCAGAAGCAACATCCCATATTTTCACCCTATGGTCATAGCTACAGGTAGCCAGTAACCCACTATCCGGGCCGAATGTCACCGTCGTTATCGTCCCGGTGTGTCCGCGCCAACTCCTCAAACACTCCCCCGTATTCACCGACCACAGTTTAATCACTCCATCAAAGCTACCGGAAGCGATCGTTTTCCCGTCGGGAGAGAAAGCCACCGTCTTAACCCAGCTTTCATGTCCCTGGAAAGTTCCCAGACAACGCAGAGTTTTCATATCCCATAGCTTGAGAGTTAGATCCTCAGAACCGCTCACCAAAGTTGCGCCATCGGGACTGAAAGCCACCGACCATACTCTGCCCTCGTGCCCCGAAATCACCCCACCCCCTTCTCCATCCTCAATCGACCAGAGACGGTGCCGGCTACCTGTGTAAAACCTTCGAGAACGGTCTGGAAAGTCTTCGGGAAGAGTGGCTCAGCGGCGGTAAGAAAATAGAAACCTTCTTCAGTAACGGTGCCGGCTACCTGCGTAAAACCTTCGAGAACGGCTGGGAAACCCTTCGGCAAGAGTGGAAGTCAGGTAACAAATATATTGAAACGTTTTTTAATAATGGCCGCGGCTATCTCCGTAGTACCTATCAAAATGGAAAAGAACTTCTTCGTCAAACTTGGGAGGCAACCGGTAATTATATAGAGGACTCTTGGGATGCCTTAGGAAATTATCTCGGCACTAACGTCTGGAACGCTGCGGGTAATTTAATTCGCTCCGTAGGTTCGACGGTCAAGGATGGGATTGACACTATCAAATCTTGGTTTTAATAGGCATAATTCAGTTAGAGTCCCATTTTTTAGTACAGGAGATTTTTGTAATGGACGATTTTGGAAAAAACTCTCCTATTAAATCTAGCCGGGTTTCTCAGGAACTGATTCGGGGTGATAAATTAGATGCGACTATTCCTATACCTGAAGCAGAGCAATTAGCTTTTGATAGTCAAGTCCCCCGAGCAGATATGTTGACGGAAAATTCATCAGGAGAGATTGGCAGTCAGATCAGGGCAAACGCATCTAAGTTTTGTTAAGCTAAATTGACAAATGCCTGACAATATGTATTAACGAGTCTAGAGCTTTTCTAAGCGACTGACTATATTATCTGAAGAGAAAAATAAATCTTTAATTAATATTAAGTGCCAAGTCGAAGACAAAAAAGTAGTTAAACCAGAAAAAATCGAGAAATTTTCAAATCATTAAAGCTATATAGCGGTTCTTAAGCTGGTGAGGTACGACTATAGCTTATAAAGCTTATCAAGCATAGGTTGACTGTACCTCAAGCGAGGTGTAAACGCTATAATAATTTTCAAAAAGAAGTTATTGGAAAAATATTCTTGATGAAGCGGTCGCCAAAATTAACAATATCTGACTATTTTAGCGAAATTAAAGACCCAAGAATAGAAAGGACAAAGCGACATCAATTAATTGACATAATGACAATTACTATCTGTGCTGTAATTAGTGGAGCTGATAGTTTTGTAGAGATAGAAGAGTATGGAAAAGCTAAATATAAATGGTTAAAACAATTTTTACAACTGCCGAATGGAATTCAGGGTTAACGCATCTAATCGCTGTATGCTGTAATTAGAAAAGCGTTTGATGAGCCTGAAATGGTTTGTAACATCTAAATCTAGTTTATTGAAATTGTCTAAAATCATTACAGGGCTGAAAAGATAAAAATTGAGTAATTTATGGATATTTTTTCATAAAACATCCATGAGAAAAAAGCTCAGTTATACCAGATAAAAACTGAAATTGAATAAAGTGTTTAAACAGATGAAAAAACTTATCTGATTAAAACTTTGAGAAGATAATCATTATCCCAACCTGCCCGATTTCTTTTGGCTTTAGTTCCAACTTTTAAAGTTTTTTCTTGATTTAAAAGATTAAGAGCTATATGTCTGACAATTGCCAAATTTTCAGGAGAATTATCTTTTCTTATTCGTGAATCATCTTCATTAAATTGAACATCAAGAACCCAATGCAGTTGGTTTTCAATCTTCCAATGTTCTCTAATGTCTTGAGCAAATTTAGTAGCATCGCTTGACAGGCTACTAATACAATAAAGTTCTTCAAAAGTCATCTTTCCATTTTTGGCTATTCGCAGATAATCAACTCTTATAATGGAGTTGAGGTTTGTCCACTCGTCTTGTGGATCAATTTCATCTTTAATATTATTGATAACTTGATAATATCTGGTTTCTTCTCTACCACGAGTGGATGATTCAAAATAACTCCCACTCTTTAAATAAGCTGACTATGGTGGTTTTTGGGCTTTTTTAAACAATTCTACTGCGCGGGTGTAAAGTCCACCTTGATTCTTTTTTAAAGCAATTATGTAGTCAGCGCCCTGTGTAATAATTTCGTTAACAATTTCTTTTTGACAGCCCATAGCATCTATTGTAACAACAGCTCCACTTAGGTAAAGTACTTTTAAAAGTTCGGGAATTGCTGTTATTTCATCTTTATTTTTGTTTAACTTTTACTTGTCCCAAAGTTAAACGATTTTGAGTGGCCCAAGCGCTCACCATATGAATGGGCAAATTTTCAGAATTTTTATCATAAGAATGGCGTAATGTTTTTCCGTCTATTGCTATAATTTCTCCTCCAGTAATTTCTCTAATAGATTCAATCCATCTCAGAAAACATTGCTGAAATTCTTGAGTATTTATTCTAGCTAAAACCCTAGAAAAAGTGTCAGGCGATGGAATTCCGTTAGGCAATTGTAAGAATTGTTTTAACCATTTATGTTTAGCTTTTCCATATTCTTCTATCTCTACAAAACTGTCGGCTCTACTAATTACAGCACAGATAGTAATTGTCACTATGTCAATTAGTTTATGTCGCTTAGTTCTTTCTATCCTTGGGTCTTTAATTTCACCAAAGTAGTCAGATATGGTCAGTTTTGGCTTGAGTTTCATCACTAATATTTTTTCAATAACTTTGATTTTTTAAAATTCTTATACCCTTAATTATCTTAAATTTTAGCGAATTTTTCCTATTTAAGGACTTTTCTGTCTTCTACTTAGCACTTATATTGATTAAAGATTTATTTTTTTCTTCAGACAATACAAATGTTTGCCTAGAAAATCCCTGGGTAGGTTGCCTCACATTATAGTAGATTTGTCAATTAAACTTAACAAAACTTAGATGCGTTTGCCCTGACACAGGAAGAGTTAGAAAAACTAGAACTGGTACTAAAGCAATCTAATCATTTGCGGAAAGCTCATGAGTACAAAGAGTCATTTCGAGAAATCTATGAAGAGGTAAAAAATCGAGAAGAAGGAAGATTAAAATTCACAGAATGGTTAGGTAAAGCGAAGGATATATATACGGAAGTAATTGGCACAATTGGGAGACACTTGGATACGATTTGCAACTATTTCTTTAAGCGAACAACTAATGGTGCAATGGAAGGAATCAATAATCGTCTTAAGCTAATTAAGCGTCAAGCTTATGGGTTTATCAACTTTGAAAATATGCGTGACCGCTTTTTAGGTTGCTTTTCACCATAGCTTTTGATTATCACCTTTGATCCAGAAGAACCTTTTTTAGGATATTACAGATGACTTATCTTAACGTGTCCCACAGCGTTTTGTTTCACGACCGCTGCTTTCGGTTTTCTCTTATTTAAATACTAGGTTATATAAGTAGCACCGATAT
>CAZUVR010000096.1:0-8879 GCA_964623815.1 uncultured bacterium
TCACCGAAGCGCCCACAAGCGCACCCGCCCCCATGCCTAATAAAGAACTATAAACCGCTATTTTGTAAGCCGTTTCATTCTTCTGACCAGTAACTCCCATGATAACAGCCCCGGTGAAAGCGATCGCGGAACCTAACACTAACGATGCCGTTAAACTTCGAGCGCCCCGGTTGGAAATTCTCTCTAACTCCGAAAACATATTGATTCTCCTTTAGTAATGCCGGGGGCTGTTTAACCATCAATCACCCGGGCTGAAAATAGAGCCAAGTAACCTATTTAGATTGTTGCGGGAAGTTCGAGTAAGTTTATTAATAATCCCTGAAAAATATCTGAGAAAAAATAGAGAAACAGAGGGATCTCGTCAGATTACCATTTCATCAGTTGGAAATTTAGCTTTTAATTAAATCGATCGAGCAGATGTTCTCCCACCCGGAGAGCGTTGGCGATAATGGTAAGAGTGGGATTGACCGCAGCACTGGAACGGAAGAAACTACCATCGACCACGTAGAGATTATCTACATCATGGGTACGACAATTGAGGTCTAAAACCGAGGTTTGGGGATCTTCACCGAAACGACAGGTGCCGCACTGGTGGGCTACTCCCTGCAGGGGAATCCTCTTCCGGAAATAAAGAGAACAGGGTAGAATTGCATCGCCACAGTCGATCGATTTTAAAATCTCCGTCCAACGAGCTAGCAGTCGATCGAAAGCTTCGGTATTATTGTCCTCGTAATCGAGATAAATATCGCCGTTCTGTACCCTTACCCGATTGCGCGGATCGGGCAGATCCTCCGCCGTTAACCACCAATCCACCGATCGCTGAGCCACCTCTTCCAAGGCTAATCCTGGCGCGAATTTGGGCGCATCGAGGGCGATCATATCCTTATTCACCTTGCCCAGTAGCTGAACATGACCCATCGGAAAATCGAAACCCGCTTCACCCCAATAGAAATCATTGACGGCGAGGGTTTTTTGAAATTGGGTTGGATTTTTTTCCCTGGTTATGCCGACAATCGCCCCGTTTTGGTGACGCATAAAATTCCGTCCCACCTGGTCGGAACTATTGGCGAGGCCGTGGGGGTGCTTATCATTAGCCGATCGTAACAACAGAACCGCCGAATTGATTGCCCCACAGGATACCACCACTATATCCCCAGAGAAAAATACCTGTTCGCCGCGCCACTGTACTTCGACCTTTCTTACCTCCCGTCCCGATTCATCGGTGTGCAGGAGCAATACCTTAGCTTCCGTTAACAGAGTGACGTTCTCGTTAGATTTGGTCGAGGGGCGGATGCAATTAACATCCGAGTCCGCTTTACCATTGAGGAGGCAGGGGAAACCATCGCAGGTATCACACCGGATACAGAGACTCGAAAGACGATCTTTTTCATCTAGTTTGAGGGCGAGGGGCAGATGAAAAGGGTGCAGTCCTTTCATTTCAAGATCGTGATGAATTCTTTCGATGCGGGGTTCGTGGCTTACCGCAGGAAAAGGATAGGGCGCATCAGCAGGCGGCTCCGTGGGATCTTCGCCCCTCTGACCGTGAACATCGTATAGCTGTTCAGCGCGGGTGTAGTAGGGGGCAAAATCCCGGTATTTAAGAGGCCATTCGGGGGAGATGCCGCCTTTATGGACAACGCGATCGAAATCCTTTTCCCGCCAGCGAAAGAGCGCACCCCCGTAAACCTTGGTATTGCCACCAACCCAGTAGCCCGTTCCGGGGTGGAGTTCTTCCCCGTCCCGATCGAACCAGGTTTCCGAAGTGTGATAGCGGTCTTTTTGAAACACTTCTACGGTGTCCCAATTAGCTTTTTCCCGGGGGAGAAAAGACCCCCTCTCTAAAACGAGAATTCTTTTACCGCTCGGGGCGAGATAATGGGCTAAGGTTCCCCCACCCGCGCCGGTACCAATAATAATCACATCGTAATGATTGTTAGACATAGGATTTACTATCAAAAATTAAACACAAATCATTATTCACAATCGAGTAATCTTTTAATCAAGTATATGAGCATTATGGAGTCAACGAACGATAGTTAAATGATAAGTTTTTAAAGAAAAAATGAGATTTTTTTCGGCAGGATACAGGCAATTTTTTAAAAGTTTTCTCAGGAAAAATTAAGTTTGTTGGTTAGTCAAATCATTTCAGCAAAAACATAATTTTTTCTCGGGAAACTTTCAGTAAAAACTCATTCAAGAAACGAGCAGATATTTCACTATGATCGTTACATCGAACAACCACGGAGAAATACTATGAGACTGCAAGGAAAAGTCGCCCTCGTGACGGGTAGTAGTCAGGGAATCGGTCAGGAAATTGTTTTACAGCTTGCCCAGGAGGGGGCGAACGTGGTGATCAATTATCGCTCTAACCCGGAAGGTGCGGAGGAAACCCTGGCAAAGGTTGAAGGTTTGGGCCGAAATTGTTACATGGCTAACTGTCCGAACAGTAGCGGTTATAAGCTCCGGGCCGATCTTGGCGATGTAGAGATGGTAAGACAACTAATCACCGATAGTATCGACCATTTCGGAAAACTCGATATTCTCGTCAACAATGCGGGAATAGAGAAACACGCTCCCTTTTGGGAAGTAACCGAGGCTGATTATGATGCCGTTCTCAACGTTAATCTCAAGGGAGTGTTTTTTGCAACGCAGGCGATGGTTAAACACCTCCTAGAAACCAAACGCACCGGCAAAATTATTAATATCAGTTCCGTTCACGAAGATTTACCCTTTCCCAATTTCACCGCCTATTGTGTTAGTAAGGGAGGGTTGAAAATGTTCACCCGCAATCTAGCGGTAGAATTAGGCCCTCTAGGAATCACGATTAATAACGTGGCACCCGGGGCGATCGAGACTCCAATTAATACAAAATTACTTAACAACCCCGAAAAATTAGGCAATTTATTAGGAAATATTCCCCTCGGACGCTTGGGGCAGCCGGGGGATGTGGCGGGGCTGGTGGCTTTTCTCGCTTCTTCATCTGCAGACTACATCACGGGGAGTACCTTCTTCGTCGATGGCGGCCTGCTCTGGAATTATCAAGAGCAGTAGAAAAGATGATCCTATTCTTAAAAACCCGATGGCGGGAGTATCTTATCGAAGCGTTCGGGCTGGGGATATTTATGGTAGTAGCGAGCGTGGCCGTAACCGCGATCGAGAGCAACGCCTCACCGATAAAATCTCTTCTTCCCGAACCGTTTTTCCGCAGGATTCCCATCGGTCTGATCATGGGCATAACCGCGATCGCCCTGATATATTCCCCTTGGGGTAAGCGTTCCGGGGCGCACCTCAATCCCGCCGTCACCCTAACTTTTTTCCGTTTGGGGAAACTAACGCCGCCCGATGCTTTCTTCTACGTTCTCGCTCAATTTATCGGGGGAGTAATTGGAGTCGTGCTGGTGGCAACGGTTTTAGGAATGTTATTCACAGAACCCCCCGTCAGCTATATCGTAACCGTTCCGGGAGAACGGGGAGTGGCGATCGCTTTTGTGGCGGAATCTCTCATGGCTTTCGGTTTGATGTTGACAGTGCTATTGAGTGGCAATAACGCCCGTTTCGCAAGGTTTACCGGTTTGTTCGCGGGTTTACTGGTAGCCACTTACATTATCGTCGAGGCTCCAGTTTCGGGGATGAGTATCAATCCCGCCCGTACTTTCGCTTCGGCTTTCCCTTCTCGTATCTGGACGGCTTTTTGGGTTTATTATTTCGCTCCCCCCTTGGGGATGCTACTCGCTGCCGAGGTTTATTCACGCTATCCGAAGCGGCCTGGGGTTATCTGCGGGAAACTTTGCCCGAACGATGAAACTCCCTGTCTTTTTCGGCGCTGTTGTTGTGAAAGCGCGATCAAATCAACGCCGAAGATAGATTCTTGAGGAAAGGTAAATGAAAAGATCAATACTAAGATTTTTAGGCTTCTCGCTCTGCGTTCTTGTCGGGCTTTTCTTTCTCGGCAACGGGGGCGGGTCTTTTTCCTACCCTAGAGACTCCCCATTATCTACTATAGAAGCAGTAGAGGAAGTGGAATCGGTGGGAATGACGGTTTCGGATATGGACAGAGCGATCGATTTCTATTCTCAGGTTCTTTCGTTTGAGAAAATTTCTGATGTAGAAGTCTACGGAAGTGCTTATGAAAGTCTTCAGGGATTGTTCGGACTGAGAATGAGGGTAGTAAAAATGCGGTTAGGGGATGAGATTCTAGAATTAACCGATTATCTCACGACCGGCGGCAGACCGATCCCGATTGATGCTCGCAGTAACGATCGCTTCTTCCAGCATATCGCTATCGTCGTCAGCGATCTTGATCGCGCTTATCGGATTTTGCGCGAAAATAAAGTCCAGTACGTTTCTACTGCTCCCCAACGCTTACCGGAATATTTAAAAAACGCGGCGGGAATCGAGGCTTTTTACTTTCGAGATCCGGACGGGCATAATCTGGAGATTATTCATTTCCCGAACGGTAAAGGCGCTCCGAAGTGGCAAAACTCCACGGGTGGGATTTTTTTGGGTATCGACCATACCGCCATCGTCGTCTCGGATACGGAAACCAGCTTACATTTATATCGTAATCTTTTAGGTTTGAAATTAGCGGGGGAGAGCGAAAACTATGGAATCGAACAGGAACACCTGAACAATGTTGCCGGGGCCAGATTGCGTATCAGTGGCTTAAGAGCTTCTCGCGGCCCCGGTATCGAATTTTTAGAATATCTCAATCCTAGAGATGGAAAGCCTTTCCCTGCCGATAGCCGTCCCGACGACTTATTACATTGGCAGACAACGTTAGTGGTTGAGGAGGTAGGGGCCACAGCCGAATACCTCCGTTCACGGGGCTACAAGTCTATCTCTTGGGACAAGGTTGAATTACCCGAAAGAACTCTCGGGTTCACGAAGGCTTTACTATTCAAAGACCCTGATGGTCACACTCTGCGAATTGTGGAAAAGTGACCATATTTAATGTTCTGGTGTGAGACAAAACCCGACTGTGATTAAAATCACGGTCTAATAGCGAAAATCGGTTGAAAACCAATTGAAATTTTCAAGTTTTATAAGAGTCGTTTTTAAAGGACTTGAGCTATGAGGCTCTTAATTAATTCCCTGCCAGGTCTTAAAATAAGTCGATTCCATTCGATCTGGTTAATTTTTTCCAATACATCTTTCAGAATTTTCTCGAAAACCTCTCAGGAAAAACTCATTCTAGAAACGGGACTATCCCCGATGATGATTGTATGCAAATCAGAGCAAGGAACTCATAGATTATGAAACTCAATAACTGGCTTTTACTCGGAACCGCTTCTTTCATCCTCGCCACTCATACACCCAACGTATACGGACAGACCAGAATCAATACTTCAGCCGCTAATGGGGTCGTAACAACGTACCAAAAACAAGCAACTAAGGCCGTATCCGGTTCTTTTAGAGCGGGAGAAAAACCCGCTACCGGAAAAGCTATGATCGTCCGTGAAGGAGGTCATTCATTCTTGGTATTAGATTCCGCTTTCAGCACTAGCGACCAAGGGCCAGATCTTCATGTTCTCCTCGATAATACGGCTAATCCCCCCAAAAATTATCCAGGGGCGACAGGAAACCGCGTCATCAACCTGGGTAAATTAAAAAGTTTTTCTGGTCAACAACGTTACCCTATCCCCGATTCCGTTAACCTATCTAACGTTAAATCTGTCGTCATTTGGTGCCGTATGGCTAACGCAA
Organism: uncultured bacterium; assembly: GCA_964623815.1. Taxonomy (GTDB): domain Bacteria; phylum Cyanobacteriota; class Cyanobacteriia; order Cyanobacteriales; family Microcystaceae; genus Chroococcopsis. The sequence goes on from CAZUVR010000096.1 coordinate 5,704, forward strand.
CATTCGCTTACGCTCCTCTGTCCGCTAAGTAATGCGACGAAAAGCCAGAAGTCATACTCGCTACTTTCGGTATGACTTCTCTCTCTATACAGAAAAACGATAAGTGGTAAACATTATGGTACCTAAAACCGCAGAAGAACTTAGGCTAGAAGAAGCCAATAACCGTCAGGCTCATTGGCGGCGGTGGGGCCCCTATTTAAGCGATCGCCAGTGGGGAACAGTCCGGGAAGACTATAGCTCTAACGGTACAGCCTGGGACTATTTCAGTCACGATCAAGCCCGCTCCCGCGCCTACCGCTGGGGAGAAGACGGTATCGCGGGCATCTCCGATAACCATCAAAGGCTCTGCTTCGCCCTCTCTCTCTGGAACGGGGAAGACCCTATCTTAAAAGAACGGTTTTTCGGACTTACCGGCAATGAAGGCAATCACGGGGAAGATGTTAAAGAGTATTACTTTTATCTTGACAATACTCCCACCCATTCTTACATGAAAATGCTTTATAAATATCCCCACAAAGCTTTTCCCTACACTCAATTAGTCGAAGAAAATAAACATAGAAACAGACACGATCCTGAATTTGAGCTACTAAATACAGGCGTATTTAATAATAATAAATATTTTGATATATTTGTAGAATATGCTAAAAATTCTACCGAAGATATACTAATACAGATACAAATTACTAATCGGGGTGACGAAGATAAAACTCTACATATTCTGCCGTCTCTCTACTTTCGTAATACTTGGTCTTGGAGTGGAGATAATAATAAGCCAGTTCTTAAGGGTATAGAATTATTTAATAAAGTTACTACTATAGAAACATCTCACACCACATTAGGAAAGCGATGGTTATACGCTCAATGTGCGGATGAAATTTTATTCACAGAGAATGAAACTAACACGGAAAAATTATTCGGATTTCCCAATGCTTCCCCCTATGTAAAAGATAGTATTAATGACTATATTGTTAATGGTAAAAAAGAGGCTGTCAATCCAGAAAAAATAGGTACCAAAGCAGCCTTTCTCTATAAATTAAATATACAACCCCAGGAAACAAAAATCGTTCAATTGCGCTTGACCGATATAGACCCGATTAATATAAATGAGGGGGAATTTCCTTTCGGGTCAGAGTTTGAGGCTATCTTTCACAGAAGAAAAGAAGAGGCGGATGAATTCTATGCCAGAGTTACCCCCTTTCCCCTCTCCCCCGATAGCCGGACTGTTCAACGTCAAGCGTTTGCGGGGATGTTATGGAGTAAACAATTTTATCACTACATAATTGATGATTGGCTAAAGGGAGACAGAGCAACCGTACCCCCGCCAGAGGAAAGGAAAAAAGGCAGGAATCGAGAATGGATACATCTGTATACCGATGATATTCTGTCGATGCCCGATAAATGGGAATATCCCTGGTTTGCCGCTTGGGATTTAGCTTTTCACGCCCTACCCCTCGCCACTATCGATCCGGGCTTCGCCAAATATCAATTAGACGTGATGACGCGGGAATGGTATATGCACCCGAACGGGCAGATACCCGCCTATGAATGGGCTTTCGGGGATGTTAACCCTCCGGTTCATGCTTGGGCTACTTGGCGGGTTTATAAAACCGAAGAGAAAATCTACGGTAGGTGCGATCGCCAGTTCTTAGAGCGAGTTTTTCAGAAGTTGATGCTGAACTTTAACTGGTGGGTAAATCGCAAAGACGCGGAGGGAAATAACGTCTTTCAAGGGGGATTCCTAGGTTTAGATAATATCGGCGTGTTCGATCGCAGTGCCACCCTACCCACGGGAGGACATATCGATCAATCCGATGGCACAAGTTGGATGGGGATGTACTGTCTGAATATGTTGGCTATAGCTCTGGAATTGGCTAAAACTAACCCGGTATACGAAGACATCGCCAGCAAATTTTTTGAACATTTTCTTTATATCGCCAACGCCATGAATCATATCGGCGGTGATAGGTCAGCTAGCCTCTGGGACGAAGAAGACGGGTTTTTCTACGATGTACTCCACTGCCCCGATGACCGGCATTTAAAATTAAAAGTACGCTCCTTGGTGGGCTTAATCCCCCTTTTAGCGATCGAAACCATCGAACCCGAAACCTTAGATATGTTACCCGGATTTAAGAAAAGGTTAGAGTGGTTCATCAAAAACCGTCCCGACTTGCGCCGCAATGTGGCCTGTATGGAAACACCAGGCATGGGGGCAAGAAGGTTACTGGCGATCGTCGCTTGTGATAAGCTACCCCGCCTCTTGCAGAAAATGTTAAATGAAAGCGAGTTTCTGGGTGACTACGGTATCCGTTCCCTTTCCAAGTATCATCAAACCCATCCTTACATATTTGAAACCGAAGGAATGCGCTTCCGGGTTGATTACGAGCCGGCGGAATCTAGTAGCGGCTTATTCGGGGGAAATTCTAATTGGCGGGGGCCAGTTTGGTTCCCGATCAATTTCCTACTTATCGAAGCTTTACAAAAATTTCATCATTATCTAGGCGATGATTTTTTGGTCGAATGTCCCACTGATTCTGGGCAGATGATGACTCTCTCGCAAGTAGCAGGAGAATTATCGCAGCGATTGACGCAGATTTTCCTAAAAAACACATCAGGTAAACGCCCTGTTTATGGGGGTACGGAAATATTTAACACCGATCCCTACTGGAGTAATTTAATATTATTCTACGAGTATTTTCACGGCGATAATGGAGCGGGAATTGGTGCGAGCCATCAGACGGGATGGACGGGACTAGTTGCAGAATTAATCGGGCAACTCGGGGAAAATAAAGTCGCAGCTAACGAATTGACCATTGAAACCTTGACTCACCCACAATTGGTTTAATGGGAATGTCAATGTTAGCGTACAAAAATTTTTACTGGCAATTCAAAATGGGTCAATTTCTTAACAGGTTAGAGAGAATAATAAACAAGAGAATTGCCCCAAATTCGCTACAATTCCGCCTAACTTTAGAAATTATCGTGATTATGATCGCCGGGTTCGTCATTTTTACCCTATGGCTGACTCAAGAACTGAAACACTCATTTCTGGCCTTAGAAGATGGGCCGAATTTAGAGAGGTTGCTAGAGTATATAAATAACATGTGTCTGGTATCGATCGCCCTCACTACGAGCTTAGCCTGTATCTCAGTACATCGAGCGCTCTCTCCTTTGCGACG
>CAZUVR010000096.1:8979-12431 GCA_964623815.1 uncultured bacterium
TCACTACGAGCTTAGCCTGTATCTCAGTACATCGAGCGCTCTCTCCTTTGCGACGGATAGCCTCTATCTATGGCTCCCGCCTTCAGCTCTACCCTCTTGAATTGACGAAAATGCCCACGGAAATCAAAACTCTGGCGCGAAATTGGAACAGAATTCTAACGAAATTTTCTGAAACGAGAGAACAGCAGAGACAGTTAGCCAATGACTTAGCGCACGAGTTGCGTACACCTCTGAGCATGATCTATGGATTCTTACAGAGAACTCAACAGAGGAGCGATAATTTAAACCGTTTTCAGAAAGAATCCCTCGATATGGCGGTTGAAGAGGCGGAAAGGATGATCGAGTTACTTCAGAACTGGTTGGAATTGACCCGCTCGCAAGAAAACGCCATGCCTCTGCCGATGGAGATAGTCAGTTTAAATAAATTGCTCAAGGAAATGGCCCAAATGACCCAAAAATTCGAGCAGCGACTGATTCTTTTAGAAATTCCCTCCTCGGAGATTTGCATTGAAGTAGAGCCGAACCAGCTCATGCAGGCATTAAACCATTTACTAGAGAATGCCATGCAATACTCAAACCCGAGCCAACCGATCAAGATAAAGCTAACGGTTGTAGATAATATGGCGGTAGTTGAGGTGATCGATCGAGGTTGTGGTATTTCCATATCAGAACAAGCCCGTATCTTTGACCCCTTTTACCGCGTCGATACCTCCCGGGCCCGGGAAACTGGGGGAGCGGGTTTAGGATTATCTCTCGTTAAACGCTCGGTAGAAAAAATGGGGGGTAAAATTTCGGTTCGCTCGGAATTAGGCCAAGGTAGCACCTTTATTCTTAAATTTCCTATCGTAGGGGGGCACAGATGACAGCGCGTATTCTTTTAGTAGAAGATGAAGTCAGATTAGCTCGATTTATCGAATTAGAACTGAGTAGCGAGGGTTATGAGATTAGCGTGGCTCACGATGGCATGACTGGGCTATCTTTGTTACGGGAGTGTCCCCCCGATTTGGTGATTTTAGATTGGATGTTACCGGGTATGTCGGGCTTGGAAATTTGTCGCCGTCTCCGTTCTACGGGGTGTTCGGTTCCAGTGATCTTTTTGACTGCTAAAGATGAGATCGGTGATCGGGTGGCGGGTTTAGATGCGGGAGCGGATGACTATGTAGTGAAACCTTTCAGTATTGAAGAATTGCTAGCGAGAATTCGCGCCCATCTGCGCCGTACCCAAGACACCGAGCAAGATGTGTTAGTATTCTCAGGATTAAGTTTAAATCGCCGCACCCGTGAGGTATTTCAGGAGAAGAGGGCGATCGAATTAACGGCGAAGGAATTCGATCTCTTAGAATACCTTTTGAGTCACCCCCGACAGGTACTGACGAAAAGCCAGATTCTAGAACAGGTATGGGGTTACGATTTTATGGGCGATTCTAATATCATCGAGGTCTATATCCGTTATTTGCGCCTCAAGTTGGAAGAAAATAACGAGAAGCGCTTAATTCATACGGTACGCAGTGTGGGCTATGTTCTCAGGGAATGACTTAACGCCTATTGTAGGGCAACTTAGCCAATAACATTGCTAGAGCGCAGGTATTGCTGATTCCTGCGAACATCAAGCCACTTCCTACGAAACCGCTCAGTAACAGGAACCAAGGAGAAACGAACGCGCCGAGAAGTGTTCCCGTCAATACTAGCGAACCAGCCACGATCTGCACCTGACGCATAATACTAATAGGTGCATTTTTATCGATTTTTGTGTCATAGCCCGCTTTTTTCCACGCCGTTATCCCGCCTTCTAAATGGGATAGGTTGCGGTAGCCGAGCGCCTGTAATTTCCCTGCGGCCTGCCTCGATCTATTGCCGCTACGGCAGTAGAGGACGAGTTTTCCAGAAGGATCGATCGATACCGGTTGGTCATCGAGCGTCGATAGCGGTAGAAGTATTGCCGCCTCAATATGTTCTTCTCTGTATTCCGAGGGTTCCCGCACATCTAGTAAGGTAATGCTTCGATTCTCTAATAATTGTTTTAAGGTAGAAGGATTTACGGCTTGTAATTCGTTAGTTGCTGTATTCATGGTCTAAGCTGGTAGGGTGTTGAAAAAAAAAGTTACGCTATTTGCCCACAACGTTGATTAGCGGGGACTGCTTCGGCAATTTTCTTGGGATCGGGTAGGTGTAAACTATTCATTAATTTAATGAAACTATCGCGGGTTTGACCGAGAAAACGAGGATTAAATTGTTTTTCCTCACCGATAGTGGAGACGGTAAATCCCTTGTAGTCATGCCCAGCATATACTAAAGTGTCATCTGGCAGGGTGAAAAGTCTTTCACTAACGTGGTCATACATCGTTCCTGCGTTGCCACTCTGGAAATCAGTACGCCCACAGCCCCGGAATAATAGGGAATCTCCCGTTAATACGCGAGCGCGCAGGGTGCCTTCGGCATCGCCGTTGATTAAATAGGAATTATGGCTATCCGTATGCCCAAGGGTGGTAATCGCTTTAATCTCGATACTACCTACCCTTAATACTTCCCCATGATTGAGAGTTCGATCGGCACAGGCAACGTGAGCATTTTCGGGAACGATACCCTCACACCCCGTTAACTCTCTTAATCTGCCCGTTGCCGTGACGTGATCAGCGTGAACGTGGGTTTCCAAACAGTAACGCAACTTTAAACCCAATTCTCGAAGTAATTGCAGATCTCTATCAACCCATTCGAGGACGGGATCGACTAAAACCGCCTCTCCGGTTTCGACATCGGCAACGAGATAAGTGTAGGTACTAGTTTCTGGGTCAAACAATTGGCGGAATAACATAAAACCTCTTATAGAAATCAAATTTTTGTCTGGATAGGAGATAGAACATATTAAGCTACATAGTGCTGAAGCCCTATCAATCAATTCATTATATCACTATATAGTAATGTGTATTGCGCTCGATAACAATATGCCCGAGGATAAAAGCATAGATCCGATTTAATTAGCGCGAGAAGGACTCAACTCGTTTAAGTATTCCAGTTCTTGATGTTGCTGTTGCAACTGGACTTTTAGGGAATCGCAAACGAGATCGCAGAGGGGAAAAATCACGGGATTAGAGATCTCGTAAATGACGTTAACCCCGTGTTGTGTTCGGGAGAGCAAACGGGCATCGGTGAGGATTTTCAGGTGTTTGGAGACGTTAGCCTGTCCTAACCCCGTAATCTCCATGATCTGGCTGACATTTTTCGGTCCCGATTTGAGGGCACATACTATCTGCAGTCGGGTGACTTCCGAGAGAACTTTAAAGAAATCGGCGATAATGCCCAACGCGGCGGGAGAGATAGAAGGTGCAGGAGATTGGGGTTTCGAGACAGGGGTTTTTTTGGGCATAGGAGGAGCGATGGCGAAGGCACGCGAAGCGAGCGAGAGGGTGATCTGATATTTCTTCCTTCATTATATAACGGCATAGTGTTTTCCT
>CAZUVR010000097.1:0-12030 GCA_964623815.1 uncultured bacterium
CAAGTAATCTCTATGAGCCAAGAATCCCCTCGCCTTTAGGCAGGGGAGTGTCAAAAAACCAGACCGTGATTTTAATCCCGGTCTCATAGCAGAAGTCGGTTAAAAACCGACTGGATTACCTTGTATTTTAGGTCTTACCCTTGATTCGGTTTCAACCGAATTGAGCTATGAGGCAGGGAATTAATTCCCTGCTGGGTTGAGTTATCAGTAAACGATTAACTATACTTACCTAACCTGGTAGCGAATTTTCGATTTAAACTACGTCACTGGCAAAAGCGTTTACAAGATTTGGAGCGGGAGATTATCACGGAGCCGGAGCGGATCGAGTCGGTGGGGTTGGTGTATCTCCGGCCGGTGTCGAATTAAGCTTGGCGTATTGACAACGTACATACGTTTATTTATCTTGTTAAGTATGGATATTAAATTCATACTCAATGGGATTACTTTTATTTGGAGTGAAGCCAAAGCCAAACAAAATGCTCAAAAACATAAAGGTATAACTTTTGAGCAAGCGGCTGAAGCTTTTTTCGATCCTTTTTTAGTAATAGTTGATGCTAGCCGCAATAGCGAGTCTAGAGATGCGATTATAGGAATGGATCGAAGTTGGAATCTCTTATTTATAGTTCACATTGAGCAAGAAGATGAAATGATCCGAATAATTTCTGCTAGATTAGCGACTCGACAGGAAAGAAACTATTATGAAAATTGATACTTTAAAACAAAGATTAAGAAAAGACCGTCCGATGCAATCTGTGACCCTTCGTATTCCAGAAGACGTAATCGAGGATTTAAAAAGAGTTGCACCTATTTTAGGTTTTTCTGGTTATCAGCCTTTAATAAGAGCCTATATTGGGCAGGGGCTAAGAGCTGATTTGGAAAAATTAGAAAATGATCCTGTTTCTGAGTTGGTTACAATTTTAAAACGTCACGGAGTCAGTGATGAAATTATTAATAATGCTCTTATTGAGATGGTGAATTATTAAATTTATATATTTTATCGACGCGCCTAATATCATGTTAATTGCTTCATATTTAAAATCGAGGTAGTGATTCGGTAGTAGTGGTGAGCCGTATTGCTTATCCAGTAAAGATTGTGTAAAATATTTCATCCATCAAAATAATTGCCGAAATAACTCTAAAATCCATCACTACAATGCCCAACTAGCAAAGTATTAAGCCGCTATCACTACTTTTGAATCACCACCGAATAATTAACCGTCCCTTAAACTTATCAACAGATTAACCTGGCCCGTAGGGGGTCGATCGCCCTTGAGCGTAGCAGATCAAAAGTCTGTCTCATACTACAGAACGACACTATTAACCAATACGGGTTACTGACTGTGGTAATACCCCTACGACCTGGCAAAAAAGAAGCACCCTATGCGGTTAACATCGAAGCCACTCAAGCTAACGGACGAATTATGATCGATATTTTGATTTTTTGCGTTTGTCCTGGATAACAACACTTTTACGATCGTCCGGTACGAGTCTAAGGGCCTCATCTGGTAGAGAATACACGCTACCGAGCAGGGCAGTATCATGATCGATAATTTCCGGGAATTTCGATCGGGGTATTACCTGCACCGAGAAGATTTCTTGCACCGCGTCTTCAAAACGGAGGAAAGCGATCGTTTTTCCCGTGTCCATATTCACTACCCATACGCCACAGGTACGCTCTTTCAAGCGCTGAGTTAGGGGAATCCCGCTGAAAACCGCCGTTTCCCTGACTTGGGACAGACCGATGAAGGCGATATTGCCGCAAAAATCTATACCCCGGGTAAATCCGGGCAGGAGAGAGATCGTTTCCAATTTACCGGTATTGAGATCCACCTTCGCCACACTACCATTACCCGACTCTAGCACCCAGAGGCCCTCTCTGTACCATCTGGGAGAATGGGGCATGGATAAGCCCGTAGCAATATAATCTCCCCCATCCACATCGATTAATATTCCTCCCGTCGCCTTATTCTCTCGCCAGCCGTTGAGAGTATCCGTCATCCCTAGAGCCGTGACGTATTGGGGTTTACCCTCAACCATACCCAAACCGTTGAGATGACAGCGATCTTCTGGTACTAAAGCACTAATGAACTTCGGCTGCCAACGGGGCACAAAACTGTGATCGTTATCGAGAGTACAGAGACAGGAAAAACGGGTATTGACGAACCATAATCTCTCATCCTCGCCCCAGCTCATCTCGTGAATATCGATGTCTCCGGTTACGTGGATGCGCCGGGGAATAAAGCAGCTATCGTGTTTGCCTGCGGGTTCGATTCTAGCAGCCGCAGCGGGCATATTGCGTAGTTCCCATATCTGGTAGGCACAGCCGATGGCAATCTTGCCGTAGTTCACCGCCAGGCCCATCGGCTTGGGGAAAACCCGGAAATGAGTGTTGAGAGTATTACCATCGCTCCGGACGACGATGACTTTACCAGCTTGGTAAGTGGATACCACTAGAGAAATCCCTAATTGTTGCAAAAGATCGGGAAAATTGCTCGTGTGAATGCTGCGTAAAGGTGCATTTTCTTGATTAGGATTAATCATATTTTCATGTATTGATGGCGATAAACAGAGTTAAATCCCCAAAATTTTATTTACAAATAAGATATAGTTTCTATACTTAGAATAAAAAATTATTCAGCTTGTGCGTCAAGGAGTCCTTAAAATATGCCTAGTTTTTTAGTTACTAACACTTTTGATTCTGGTGTAGGAAGCTTACGAGAAGCTATCGACTTCGCTAACGCCGATCCTGACGTAGATACGATCGAGTTTGATGGCATATCAGGAACCATTTCCCTTTCATCCGGAGAGCTATATATTACCGAGGCATTAACGATTCAAGGCCCGGGGGCTAGTCTCCTATCTATATCTGGCAATGATTTGTCAAGAATATTCACCCTCGATAACGCGGGAGATGTCATTATAGACGGTTTAACGCTCACTAATGGTTTCAGTGATTACGGCGGAGCCATCAATATTATTGATTCGACGCTTACCATTAGCAACAGCGTCCTTTCCGGTAATAACGCCAATATTGATGGGGGCGCTATTTTTAATGATTACGGCAATTTGACGATCACCGAAAGCATCATTACGGGCAATATAGCAGATGAAAATGCGGGCGCGATCAATAACTTCAACGGCTACTTATCTATCTTCAATAGCACCCTATCCAATAATCAGGCGGTTAACGATGACGGCGGCGCGATCGATAACGACGGGGGAGCGGTGTTGATTCAAAGTAGTACCCTTTCGGGAAATCAAGCCGGTGATGATGGGGGTGTGATAGAAAATGCTTACTCGTCACTATATACTGGGGATTTAATCATCCTTGACAGTACTCTTTCGGGCAACGTTGCCGGGGATGACGGAGGGGCAATAGATAATGATGCAGGATCTTTGAGGCTTGCGAACGTTACTATCTACGAAAATACGAGTAGATACGGCGGTGGTCTTTTTAACGGCGATCTTAGCCAGGCTATTATAATCAATACCACCATATCCGGTAACTCGGCCCAAGAAGGTGGCGGTATTTTTAACGATGGTGATAACAACTACTCGGGGCTGATCGACATTGGCAATACAATTATCGCCAACACTGTCAGTGGGGGAGATTGCGTCAATCGTGGGGATATTAATGAAAATATTAATAATCTAATCGAAGACGGTAGCTGTAACCCCTTACTCTCCGGAGATCCGAATCTCGGCCCCCTACAGGATAACGGTGGCCCGACTCTTACCCAAGCTCTCCTCCCCGGGAGTATAGCTATCGATGCTGGAAATACCTCAATCCTTCCCAATTTTCTAATTTACGATCAACGGGGAGCGGGATACAATCGCGTTAGCGGCACCGAGGTGGATATAGGGGCTTTTGAAGTGCAAGGTATTGAAACTGTTCCAGAACCCTCGGCGATGATGGGGTTGATCATCCTCGCTATCGCCGGGGTTTCTCGTTGGAGGCGTAGGCGATAGATTTGGGGAGTCGGGAGTAGGTAGTAGAGAATCGGAATTATTACCACTCACTCCTCACTACTCTTGACTCACTCCTGGCTTACATCATGCCCATGCCACCCATGCCGCCCATGCCGCCCATGCCACCCATGCCACCCATATCGGGAGCAGGGGCTTCTTTGACGGGTTTCTCTACCACTAGAGCTTCGGTAGTTAACACCATACCGGCGATCGATACGGCGTTTTGCAGGGATGAACGTACTACTTTAGCTGGGTCGATAATACCGACGGCGATCAAGTCCTCATATTTACCAGTGAGGGCGTTGTAACCCACGTTAGCATCGGCTTCTTTAACACCTTCTACCACTACTGAACCTTCTGCGCCTGAGTTATCGGCTAATTGACGCAAGGGGGCTTCTAAGGCTTTAGCGAGAATATCGGCGGCTAGTTTCTCTTCAGGGTTGCTCAGACTATCTTTAAAATCGGCGATTTTAGCCGCTAGGCGGATCAGGGTAGTACCACCTCCGGGCACGATGCCTTCTTCTACCGCCGCCTTGGTGGCGTTAAGAGCGTCTTCAATACGCAATTTTCTGTCTTTGAGTTCGGTTTCGGTAGCCGCACCCACTTTGATAACCGCTACACCCCCAGCTAATTTGGCGATTCTCTCCTGTAATTTTTCCTTATCGAAATCGGAATCGGTAAGGCTTAATTCGTTCTTCAGTTGGGCGATGCGCTTCTGTACGTCGGCTTTGCTTCTGTTATCGCCGGTGGCTACGATGATGGTATTGTCTTTCTCGATCGTTATTTTAGCTGCCTGTCCGAGCATATCCACACTTACCGCGTCGAGACTCAAACCTACTTCTTCGGAGATTAAACGTCCCCCGGTGATGATGGCGATGTCTTGTAATACGGCTTTGCGTCTATCACCAAAGCTGGGGGCTTTAATCGCGGCTACGTTCAGTACACCTCTGGCTTTATTTACTACTAAGGTAGCTAGGGCTTCCCCTTCTACGTCTTCGGCGATGATGATTAGAGCGCGGCCTAAACGGGCTACGGTTTCTAATACGGGCACTAGATCGGCGATCGCGCTAATCTTCTTATCGGTGATTAAGATTAGCGGGTTATCGTACTCGGCTATCTGGCGCTCGCCATCGGTGATGAAGTAGGGTGACATGTAACCGCGATCGATCTGCATCCCTTCCACTACTTCTAACTCGGTGGTGAGTGATTTCGATTCTTCTACCGTGATCACTCCGTCGGTGGTGACTTTATCCATTGCTAGGGCGATCATTTGACCTACCTCTTCATCGTTTCCAGAGGATACGGTAGCCACTTGCGCTATCGCATCTCCGGCGATAGGTTTGGCGAGAGATTCGATTTGAGCTACTAGAAAAGCTGTGGTTTTTTCTAATCCTTTGCGTAAAGCTACGGGATTAGCTCCGGCGGTGACATTTTTTAATCCCTCTTTGATCAGGGCTTGAGCTAATACGGTGGCGGTAGTGGTGCCATCTCCGGCTAAATCTTTGGTTTTTGAGGCTACTTCCTGGATCAGTCGCGCTCCCGTATTTTCTAACGGATCTTCTAGTTCGATTTCTTTGGCGACGGTGATACCATCATTAACTATCTGTGGCGCTCCGTATTTCTTTTCTAATAAAACGTTACGACCTTTGGGGCCTAGAGTGATTTTGACCGCGTTGGCGAGCTGGTTGACTCCTCTCTCTAAGGCGCGTCTTGATTCGTCTCTAAAAGCGATAATCTTGACCATAATCTATCCCGTTATAAGTGGTTCCATCTGTCAATTTAGCACTCTTAGAGCGAGAGTGCTAGATTGAAAACCGAACCTTTTTTCCGGGAGTAGGGAGTAGTGAGTAGGGAGTCGAGAAAATTTCCCCGATTCCCGACTCCCGATTCCCAACTCCCGCAATTAAAAATCCGTCAATTTAATCAATTCTTCGATGTGAGTGGCGAGAAAGTTATCTAAATCTTCATAATTCGTGCCGTAGGTAATGGTAGGGCTTTCGTAACCTTTGAGGCTGACTTCGTGCTGTTGGAAAACCTGCCCCACGCGATCGAGGTGAGTCACGTAATTATAAGTCGTCTCACCGATGGCTAAATCTAAACCGATTTCTTTAGTAGCTGATTCTAATCTGAAAGCCGCGTTCACCGTATCGCCGATCGCGGTATAGTCCGGGTGTTCGCCACTGCCGGTATTACCCACCATCGCGTAACCAGTATTCAAGCCCGCCCCGATACGCAATTGAAAAGGCAGGGGATACTCTTCGCTCAAGGCTTGAGTCATGCTGTGTAGTTGGCTGATGGCTTGAAAGATTCTCATAATATCATCCTGGCTCACCGTATCCTGTCCGTGAAACCAGATAGCCATGATGGCATCGCCGATGTACTTATCCACCCAACTGCCAGAATCGCGGATAATATTGCCCGCGTGACGGAACCAGCTACCGATTAAAGAAGACAGCATTTTCTCATCTAACTGTCTCGTTAATTTGGTGAAGTTCCTCATGTCCACAACCATTACCGAAGTTAGACGACGCTCGTGTAAGACAGATGTTAGAGTATCCCTATCTATATCTCTAGAACTGCGCGGGCCCTTTTTCGTCGGCGGGTGGTGAAATTCTACTTCGGTTTTGCCGAAAGTTATTATATTAGATGATCGTAGTGTGACGGGTATGGCTACCCGCCTCCCATCTACAAAAGTACCATTTCTACTACCTAAATCGATTAAATAAAATTCTCCTGTCTCCGTTGATTGTAAAATAGCGTGATTTCTAGAGATACAATGATCCTTAATTACTAGATCGTTGTCCCTACTTCGGCCAATCGTCCAGTAATTTCGCCCTACTAGGGGGAAATAGCGCTGACCTTTTTCGGTCTGCAATAGTAGGTAGGGGTTTTGTCCTAGTTTCTCCACAGGTGCATGAGCAGTAACAGGTAGATAATTCATTTTAACGATTAATAGTTAACCGCTATGGGAGATCAAGAGAACTTAGTCTTAACAATAATTGAGCTTAGGCGATCGAGGCGACTAACCAGAATAGCCCGTCTACTAAAATTGTACTCAAAACTGCTCCACTAAATGCCCAAGAATAGGATACCCGTTTTTGTAGGGAATATATCCCCACACCTAATAATAAATTTAATAACACGATCGCCCAACTAATACCCCAGGGATTTTGTATTTGTGCTAACGCCGATTGGAAAATTGTTCTGACTAATTCCGGCTCTAATTCTACCCTCATTAACTGTCGCCAAAAGGGGATTACTCCTGTTAAGTAAAAATAAATATCTGTTATGACCGTTCCTACTAAAGACCCTAAATAAAACATATTACCCACTTTCCCCCTACCTCGCGCCAATCCCCACAGGGCGAAGGGTAAGCCGATGGCTTCCACCGGTAGATGAATTAAAGGCTCGTAGCGTAACCACCCCCAGTATATCGACCCCGCCAACCAACACCAACTGAAGCCGATGATCAAATCTCCCCATATTTCCGTTTTCGGCTTTTTCATCAGGTATTTTCCCAATGCCAACCAAGCCAGGGTAAGTAATAAACTGGCTAAGGGATAGTACCTCACCAGCGGTGCTTGAACGAATACGGGCACGCAAACGAGAAATCCTGCCGCTAAAAATATTATCTGAAGTCGATCCCACCCTGGGGCGCTTATCTTATCAGGGGCCGTGGTTGCGGTTCTAGTGGGTAGTAGGGAGGTATCTAGCAAGAGCTTTAATATTTGTTACGAAACTTTACTTATATCAAACTATAGCATTATTTATCTAATATATCCCCCCAGGGGGCATTTATACAAGAATAAACTTTATTTTGGAAAAAAGTTATAAAGATATGTTGCAATCTATTAAATTTTCAGTTACATTAAAGACATGGTACTTGACTTAAACGCTTTTATCCTATAAAGGAAGTAACTATCATGGAAAAGCAAGAAAACAAATTCGGATTCACCGCTTTCGCTGAAAACTGGAATGGTCGCTTAGCTATGTTAGGTTTCGTAATCGGTGTATTAACCGAGCTACTAACCGGCAAAGGCATCCTCGCTCAATTAGGTTTGATGTAATTTTGGAGTAATTCCAGTCAATCTCGTCACTATTATTAATAGTTAAACAACGATTAAAACCCTTTCTAGTTAGAGAGGGTTTTAACTTATATAATTAGATGAAAACTTGGGGTGTCCAGCTACCGTGTAATCCGTAGGGGATATGATGCTTTAGATGAATGATAGCTTGGGGTTGACCTTGAATATTTTTGGCATCTAATATCACCACATCCGAGCGATGATGTTCAGCATTGTAGACTAGTAATATAACCCAGCCATCGTCTTCGGTTTCCGGTTGCGGGCGCGGGATAAATAGAGGCTCGGTGACGTAACCTTTAGGAGCAAAAGAGTGAAGTTGACGCTCACCGGTTTGTAAATCAATTTTCAGCACGGCTTGTAGGGGAGCATTACCGATGGCGTTGTGGGCGGCACCTATATATAAATAACGATAATCCCTGCCCACCTTCTCGGGGTTAAGGGTAGGGAATTCACAACAACGCTCCTCTAATAATTCTCGGCTTACTTTCTCGCTGGTTAAATCTATTTTGAAGCGCCATAATTGCCCAGGGGATAGTTTATCGAAATCTACATCTTTGTAATCTATTTCAGGGTTGATTTGCGGTAGAGTTTCATAGCAAATAGAATCGATTAATATTTCCTCCCTATCAGTTTGAAAAGCGTTGGCGTGATGGAAGACGAAACCTGAAGGAGTCTCTAATATTTTGATTGCTTCATAGGGGGGGCGACGGGGAATAAGGATTATTTGCGTCGGTTGTTTGGGTTGATATTGTACGCATTCACCCGCCCCCCTCAATCCTAAAAGGAAAGGGAATGGGTTAAAAGAGACGGGATTCTGGAAGAAAATAGCATACTCAGGGGTAATAACAAAATCGTGAATGAACGAAAATCCAGGCACAGTATGGCTGTGCTGATGGAGTAACTTTCCATCGGGGCTGATTTCGTAGAGGATTATCTTGGTCGATAGCCCAGGCTTGAGAGCGAAGTTAACTAAACAGAGAGGTTCGGGATCGATGCGGGGATGGGCTGAAAAAGAATCGTTATCTTTCAGGATACCATCGAGATCGTCGAGGCCGATCGTTTCTAAAGTAGAAGGATTGAGACGGTAGGGTGATGCGGCTTCCCAAAGTGCCAGAAGTTTCCCGCCCCAGTAGATAACATTGGTATTGGCGATGTTTTTGAGCTTGGTATCGAAGATATTACTAAGCCAGCCGCCTAATTTTTGGGTGCCGAAGACACCGCGATAGAGGGCTTTCCCGGCGGCTTTCTCCGCTAGATACCCCTCTGTAGCTACGAAGCGATTTTTATAGTGTACCTGCCCCCCTTTAAAAGTGATAGCCGATACCATCCCATCACCGTCGAAGGGGTGACGGATGGAGACACCGCCTATATCGAGTAAGCCAGGGCCGTTTCTGAATAGGGTGCCTTCTAAGTCTTGAGGAATTTTCCCCTCGATATTCTCTACCCAATAACTGTATTCGTTGGGTTGGGATTCATAGCCTCTCTGCCAATCTAAACGATCGTATGATTTATTTGTCTTGATCTCGTTTGTCAGCATATTTGTATCGAAATATTAAGTATTATAACGAATCTCGATCGCCTGCTCTTGAATCAACGAACTCGGGTACTAATTCAGGTATGAACGACTGTTCTATCATGGCTCCGGTGGCGTGGTGTTCGTACACTTCCGCCGGGGGTAGATTGATATTACCGTGAGATTGAGGGTCTTGTTCGGGTATCCATCGGATTAGAGGCAGGGGTAGGAGAGTGGAGAGATTGGTGATGATTACCAGTAACCAGAGATTGGTAAAGTCGGTTTCGGTAACTCCGAGCCAGTGGGTGAGTAAAGCGCCCAACTCTTGAGATGCCAATCCGGAGAGATTCCATACCGACATCAGCAGAGCGAATAGAGAGGCTTCTATACCTACGGGGCATAAACGGGCGGATAGCACTAATATGGGGAGAAAGGCTATCTGTCCCATGACGGTGAGGATCAAACTATCGCCGAGGCTGAACCAATGGTCATCTATACCTAGCGATCGATTAGTATGGGTTACTAATAGTAGAGTAGTCATACCCAGGGCGGAAGATATAACCGTACTCCAGCCTAGAATCTTGCGGAAAGAAATAGCTTTTAAATATTTTTGATAGAGCCATACCCCGAGCAGAGAAGCGAGACTAGTAACGAGACGAACTCTACCTAAAAACTCCGGCTCAAAGCCTAACTCGTTAGTGGTGAAATAGAAGAAAGCAGAATCGGCGCTCGGGGTAGCCTGCCAGAGGAAGATAAACGCCATCGGTAGTAAAATCGATTTCTGAGTAATAGCCCCCCAAAGTTGCTTAACCTGTTGTTTGATTTCCTGTTTACCGGTAGCTGAATCGTCGGTAACTCTGGTTTCGTGAATCATTAAAGCCACGGCTGTAACGATGAGGGGGAATAAAGCCGTAATCGAGAAAACTTGACGGGTACTGAAATGTTCTAATAACCAGCCGCTGAGATAAGCGGTGATGATACCGCCGAGAGCAGAGATTCCCCAAGTAAGGGATTGTAGAGAGCCTGCCCGCCCTAAACTTTCCTCACGTGCCCGCTCGACAACTATGGAGTCTACGATAACATCGCTGATGGCAACTGACATAGAAGTAAGCAGTAATACGGCGGTAGCCTGCCAGGGGGCGTTAACAACTGTAGCCAGAGCCACCCAGGATAAACAGCCTAAGACTCCCGACAACATTAGATAGGGGCGGCGGCGATAGCCGAGAATGGGTAAGCCGTCGGAGAGGAAACCGAATAGCGGTTTGATAATCCAGGGTAGGGCCGCAACTCCTATTAAGGCTCCCATTTCGGCGGGGCTGAGTTTTAGTTCATCTTTGAGGAAGAAACTGACGGCTAGACGCGCTAATCCGAGGATTCCCTGAACGAAATAGACGGCGAGTATGGCGAATAATTCAGAATTTGGCTCATTACCGAATAATATGCTTTCTTTTATAAAGTTTTTCCATCGGGTTTGTTTTGCTTGTGATATGAGCATGAATATTTATAAAGTTTTATGACTTTTCTCTATCATAGATATTAATCTCGGAAATAGCTCGATGGTGGCGGGGCAATATGGGCTTTTCCTTAGATAATTGACAAGGGCGAGATTGGAGAGCGCAGAAGTATCGCTGACGACGATCATAACCAACCGCGATTTTGCAGATGCTGAATATCCTGCTCAAGCTCTTCTATATCATAATGGATGCAAATACCCCTATCCGACAGTAACTTTTGAAACTCCATCACCTCCATACCAGCTATTTTGCCCGCACGGCCGAGAGAAATACGTTCTTGCTGAAACAGGGCGATGGCAATCTCACGAAGCCAGTCACTTTGATTAAAAGTTTCGGTTTGACCGAGATTATCAGGTAAATTTAACGTAATTTGCATTGGTTCGCTCTCAGGAATGACCTTTCAATTTTAAATTTTACGACTTCCATTAGGTTCTAATCTACTATCGATAAGGTGATAACTACTGGCTCATAACTTTTAGGGTTTTTAATCCGCGCAAAAGTGGGCATAACGAACTAGGTTAAATTTCGGTAGTTAATCTTTGAATTATTGAACTCGCTTAACTTTCCTAACTGCCGTACCGCTCACTTTCTCAATCTTGACTTTTACCCTATCTCCTACTTCCAAGTTGACCGCTCGTTTATTAACTTCTTCTGTAGAAGGACAACTAGAGCCTTTAACCTCATACGTGATAGTTATCTTAAGTTGAGGTTTGTCATTTTTAAAAATATTTTTACGATCGATCTTTTTTACTTCTGCATCCACTTCCTGCCCTTCTGTAAAGGTGATAATATGAGTATTGACTTCTAGCGGAGTTGGAAGAACTAGACGTTCTTTGTACTCGTTTACGGTTCGATCGCTCGGTTTAGCCGTACCTCTAAAATTTATGTCCCTACCCCTTTCTATCTCCATATATCGAGTTATTTCTGGATCGGGGCCTGGCCATTCAAG
>CAZUVR010000098.1:0-11849 GCA_964623815.1 uncultured bacterium
GTTTCATCAAAACAAACCAAGGGATACTCAGGATCATATTCAAGAGTATAAAGCTCTAAAACTTCTTCCATCTGGCAAACGAACTCCGCATTAGCAGTTGGTGGAATCACCCAAGATTCCTTTAACCAAGGTTTAAGTTCGTTTTTTTTAACACTTGTCGTACAGTTTCATAGGAAACACTTTCTATGTACCCCAAAATTACCATTTGCTCTGCCAGTAATCTTAATGTCCAACGGCTAGACCCTGCCGGTGCTTCAGAACAGGCGAGTGCAATTAAGTGAGCTTCTGTTTCCCCGTCTATCTTTCCTAATTTCAATGCAGGACTTGAACGCCGAGTGACAGCACTTTCTAAGCCTTCTTCAACAAAACGTTGCCTTACTCTCTCAATTGTTTTTATACTGATGTTCAACGCATTACTAATAGCTTGATCTTTCCATGAACCATCAGGGTTATTTATATCCGCTTTTAGGAGAATACGAGCATGATTAATTTTAGCCGCTGCCGCTTTACCTCTTCTAGTTAGTTGTTCTAGAGTTTGACGTTCTTCTGAAGTTAAGGAGACAATATATCGTTTGGCTGGCATAGTAGCTTAATCAGTATTTATCTCATTTTACTCTCCTTCCTTTATTAGTCAAATTTTGCCTGACAGACCACTAGAGCATAGGCGATAAAACGCTCGAAACTATGACCATCGTAACCGTCATGACGACCTAAACGCCCGAGACGCTGAATGAAATTACCGGCGTCGCTCGACTCGAATATCAGGAAGTGGCATTGCTGATTCAGGGTATGATTAAGGAGGAAGGCGAGCGCCAAAAAATAACCCTTATCAAGCTCGGAAATTATGCAATGTCCTGAATGTCAGTCTAATCATATCAATAAAAATGGTCATAAAAAAGGAAAACATAACTATATTTGTGTGAACTGTGGAAGACAATTTATAGAGGTTTATGAACCCCAGAAAGGTTATTCAGAAGAAATGAAACGGGAGTGTCTAAAAATGTATGTTAATGGTCTGGGTTTTCGAGCTATAGAAAGAGTTAAAAATGTCCATCATACGACAATTATGAATTGGGTTAAACAAGTAGGAGAACTCTTACCTGATTATTATGAACCACAAACAATTCCCGATGTAGGAGAATTAGATGAATTAGAAACATTTGTTGGCTCAAAAAAAACAAAATCTGGTTATGGACAGCAGTAGACCACTTTAAAACAGGTATTTTAGGATGGGTTTTAGGGGATCATAGTGCCAAAACTTTTGCTCCTTTATGGTCAGTTGTTGGTCAGTGGAAATGCCATTTTTATGTAACAGATGGATGGAAAGTTTACCCTAATTTTATTCCCGATGGAGATCAGATTATTAGCAAAACATATATGACTAGAGTAGAGGGAGAAAATACTAGGCTAAGACATTATTTACCTAGGTTACATCGAAAAACTCTTTATTATTCTAAGTCTGAACAAATGCTAAGACATTCAATTCGATTACTAATTCACTACCTAAAATTTGAAGATGTTCCAGTTCCTTATTCAAATCACAGAAATTATTTTCCTCTGAAGGCTTGCCATTTTTCCTAATCATACCTAAATTCAGCAACGCCCAGGAAGTTAATCTTAAAATCCACCCCTACATCGATCGTACTCGTACCAAATACCAAATCACAAGCCAGAGATTCTAACTTATCCCGACTCCCGGAAAGCCCAGTATTCTCTCCCACCGTCAGGCCGTGGGGACTAAATAACTCCCGGAAGAGGGGAACAAGTCTTTTAACTGATGCGATCGAATTTAATATAATCGCCCCCTTACTATGGGGATAGGTTTGGAAATAACTTAGAATTAACTCCCTATTCTCCTTTAACCAAGCCTCGGAAGATTGAAAACTAGATTCCAACGGCACGAAAGATAAATTAACCCTTCGGGAAATTAACCGCCAGTCCCCGGCCCCTAATTTCTCCTCTTCTTCTGGGGTATCGGGAAACTTATACTTACCCTCCGCCACTGGGTTAATATGGCAAATATTAAAACCGGCTTTACTCAAGCGATTGATTAACTCCTCATCGGGAGTAGCGGATAGGAATAGATAGCGATGATGGCTATTACCGCGCCGAATCAGTAGGAGAGTATTGATAACACTCGCAATCTGCGGCGCGTTGAAAATGTGAAACTCATCGAAGACGAATAACCCAAAATATTTATCAATCCGATTCCAGAGTTTATCCGGGTTATCGTATTGGGTAAGATAAGCGCCCCGATGGAGATAGTGAAAGATGTCCGGATTGGTAAGTAATATCTCCGATTGATAGGAGCGAGTATCTAAGGCAACTCCCTTCGATAGGTCTTCCCTCTCCGCGTATAATTCTAAAATGGGCCCGCTCAAACGATTAACCCTCGGCTCGCGCTGCGGCGCGAAAGCCTTGATATAAGTTTCTATTTGACCCTGTTGATCCCTCGCTAATTCATTAGTAGGATATAACCCCATAACCGGAAAGTACGTCAATAAAGAGCTGAGATAAGAGCCTAAGCTTTTACCGTCTCCGGTTAGGGCAGTGTTAAAGATTACATCTATATTAGGATCATGGAGAGCTTTCCAAGTTTCTAATTGATGCCAGCTTAGTCTCCAGCCTTGAGGTAGTGTTATCTCTCGTGAAATGTTTTCAGCAGGAGCCGAATAAACAGGTTTTAGGATAATAGTGTATTGAGGCATAGGCTCATTACTCTCTATAGGTAAAAAATTTAACTTTGGGCTTGAGGCATTTTGTAAAAATAATATTTACACTAAAATCAAAATAGCATTAATTTTATATTTTGTAAATACAAACAAGTGTCCCGTAAAAAAGAAACAATTACACTATCCATTCCGCCGGGGACGAAGGAGAAGCTAGAAGAACTAGCTAGGCGCTTCGGTATCTTTTGGGGTCAAGCTCCCAGCCCATCGGGATTGATAGCCGCGATCGCAGAACATAAATTAGAAGTAGGAGAAGCTTTCAGCCTCGATTCTTCTCAAGTTAAAGCTCTAGAGCAGGCTATAGCTCTACTAACGGATACGGGGAAGGTTGGAGAGGCGAAAACTTTAACGAGCTTGATTTTAGATAAGGGCAAGCTGGAAACACCTTTAAGGCAGAAACTTTTAGCCAAGAGCAGCCAGCACGATCGCACTCTACGCCCGACTCTAGAAAGTTACATCAATAACCGTCAGCCTTTTACATTACTGTACGCGAACTCTCAAGGCGCACAGTTGGAATTTACCGTACACTATGCCGAGATTACTTTCTATGAAAAACGCTTTTATGTAAATATTTGGTGCGAGGAAACCGATGACGTGAGTGAACAGGATAGAAAAGATTTCCCCGAATTAATCCACAATCGCTGTTTGAGGCTCGATCGTATAGAGGCGATCGTCGATAGGGGCGGCGAGTGGCGATCGGGCTTGGATTATATCAAAGTGCAATTACAATTAACTGGAGGCTTAGTTAGGGCTTACGAGCCTAGAGATGGGGATATTAAAGATGAAAGGTTTGAAAATCATAGGACAATAACCCGAAAGGTATCTAATCCTTTTTGGTTTATCAGAGAGATTATCGTCTACGGTGAGGATTGTTATGTAATTACACCTGTGGCTATGCGTCAGCGTATTCAAAGGAAATTACAGAACCTGTGTAATATATATGGAGATAAATAATTATGCTCATTCTCAGCACCGACGATTATAAAAAAATCTGCCACTACGCGGAAAACAGCTACCCTATCGAATGCTGCGGTATACTTCTAGGGAAGATGGCAGAGGAGGGCAAACAAGTGATGGAGGTAAGAGAAACCCCCAACGATTGGCAACCCGAGAGCGAAAGGAATAACCGCTTCAGTATCTCTCCTCTGATTCTTTTACAATTACAAAAAGAGAGTAGAGAAAAAGGGATTGACATTATCGGTATCTACCATTCCCATCCCGATCATACCGCTAACGCCTCCGAGTTCGATCGCTCTCTAGCCTGGCCCCAATACTCTTACCTCATCCTCTCCGTCACGGCGGGTAAAGTCACCGATTGCCTCTGCTGGCAACTAGACGACTTGGAACAATTTCAAAGCGAAGCTATCGTCTTCAGATGAGCCAAAAACTCTCTTATCTCTTCACCCGATAACTGACTGCGGGAAACTTTATCGTAAGTGGCTTTTAAATAGCTCTTCCCATCTTCTACACTCCAGCCGATTCTATCCATCTCTAGCAGGATTAAATCTATCTCTTCTAACTCGATAACTCCAGCTATCAGTTTCCAGCAAGGCTCTTCCCCTTCCCATCCTCTAGGTTTATAAGGTAAGCCCAAACTCACCGTCACCAAACAGGGATTTTCCAGCAGATAACCCTTCTCTAATTTTCCCACGAGTACGGGATCGGTAATACTGGCTCCCTCTAATATTTGATTATCGGGAGTGATTAAAGTGCCCTTCCATTGACTATTGCTGGTGTAACTGGAAAGCTCGGTGATGATTAATTTTGTAGCGTAGACAAGCTGTAAAGTATGCCTCTGGGAAAAAGCTTTTTTCTGTAAAAATGGGACTGTGACGTATTTGCGATCGTTATGAAGTATACGCCTTCCTCTATGACGATAAGGCAATATATCACTAATTTTCGCTTCTCCCATAAATCGCCATTGCCCTTTTGAAATATAGAGATTCTCGCAGGCAAAGCCGAAGTCATTTCCCTTACCCTCCAGGGGAATTTCTAAAATATCTAATAGAGCCGGTTCTTTACCCAAAGATTGCCACATGGATTCCTCGATTTCTCCATGCGGGTGATGGGAAACCGGACGAACCCACTTACCCGTACTTACATCTATCCCAGCTATACATCTTCCGTTATATTTCCAAGAATTGGCGAGGCAAATGATTTGAACCATAAGCACATGAGTAACTAAAGATGATTTATCTTTAGATTGCCCAATTTTTCTTGTAAATATTCGGCTACTAAACGGCGGTGGCAGTGATGCGCTGTCGGTTCGGAACACAATAAACAAGCATTTTCTAAGATTTTTGGGGTAATTTTCGTTTCTATACGTCTCTGTTCCATCAAATTTAAAAATTGTTTTTCATATATCTGCCAATCTCCTTTTTGCTTTTTATATTTATCTAAAATGTCTTTTGTCGGCGCTAAATCTAATCTATGAATATATTCAATGTCACCTATAGATTTTAGAAAATACTCTAAATCTGGCTTTTTAGTAAACCCCGCAAGCTGAGAAACGTTATTTAGCCTCACATCGATGATTTTTGTCACTCCCGCCGACATAAGCCGCTCGAAAAAATCTTTAGCATTTTTTTTTGTGAAGCCTATGGTATATAGGTTAATCTTCTGAGTCATAGTTGTTATTTTTAGTAACTTGATAAGCTATTTTATCCCCTTGGCGTTGATAAGCTATCTCTAATAATTTACTTTCGTCTTGTGGCTGTGGGTTTGAAAACAAATCTAGTTGCACGATGTTATTATCTTCCTTGGCTTTAAATTTGTGAAGTATTAGTAATCTATTTTCTAATCTTTCATGACTCTCTAAAGTACCATCACTGAGAATGTGGCTTATATCTAGATTATATTTTTTCAGTTTCTCGCAAACCAGGATAGTGCGGTGACAGGTGATAGGATCTTTTTCGGCACACATTAAAGCCACTTTATAGGTTTGAATACCTTTTAAAATCCTCTCTATACCCCGCTGAAAAAGTTCGGTAGCCGCGATTCTTTCATAGATTGCTTTGCCGTTGACGTAACAGCTTAAATCTTTGGGCCTGGCTCCTAACTCTTCTCCTAGAAATACATAGCGGATGCCAGATGAAAGTAATTTTTCTTTGAGGGGAGATTGATTGAAATGAGGGAGATATTGACTATAGGGAGACGATCGCACATCTGCCACCGCCGTTATCTGGTGTAATTGTAATAGCCTGATAAACTCATCGATATTCAGGTTGGAATGACCAATAGTAAAAAGTTTCATATTACCTTGCTCAAACACTCAGCTAAATACCGGTACTGTCCCGCGTAGTTATAATATTGGGCAGAGATTCTTACGAATACTTCTCCATCGTACCAGGGGACGATCGGTACTTCTATATTATATTCCTGCCATAATTTCAGGTTTAACTCTTGGGCCGATAAACCGATTTTCCCCAGGGGTATAGAAGCCATCGCGCCGATGAGAGACTCCGGGCAAGGAGAGGGAATATCTAAGGCTTCACAGATTATCTTTCTCCCCGTCAGAGCTAAAGCGCGATTGCGTTGGACTAATTCTAAGAAGCCACCCTCGTAGAGAGAGTTAATAAACTCAATCGCTTTCGGAACCGATAGATAGGCCGTAGGATCATCAGTACCCGTCCAGGAAAATTCTAACTGAAAACGCGAGCGATCGATCCTCGGTGAATTAGCCCCATGACTGATAGATAAGGGCCTGATTAAATCCTGTTTCTCCTTGCTCACATAGAGGAAAGCCGCGCCTTTGGCGGCACACAACCACTTATGACAGTTACCCGTGTAATAAGCCGCCCCAATCTTACCCACATCCAAAGGCAAAAAACCGGGAGCGTGGGCACCATCTACTAAAGTATCTACTCCTAAATCTTTTAACCGCCTGACTAATTCCTCTATGGGGAATATTAAAGCCGTAGCACTGGTGACATGATCTAATAAAGCTAATTTAGTCTTAGAAGAAACTTTCTCTAAAATAGCCCCGATTATCTCCGCCGATGACTTCAGAGGGAAAGGCACTTTCACCCTGACTACTTTCACCCCATATCTATCGACGAGATAATTTACCGCGTTGCCACAGGCGTTATATATATGGTCAGTAAGGAGAATTTCATCACCCGTCTCGAATACTAAAGACCTTAACACCGAATTTACCGCTACAGTGGCGTTAGGCACGAAGACTAAATCATCCCTATCTACCCCTACAAAATCCGCCAAGCATCCCCTCGCTTCGTCCAATAAGCCCTCTAAATCCCTACCCAAAAACTGTAAAGGTTGCTTCTCCATCCTCTCCCTCATAGCTTGCTGATATTGCAAAACTTCCGTAGGTGTAGCGCCGTAAGAGCCGTGATTGAGAAAACAGATATTAGAGTCGAGTAGCCAGGGCATAAAAAAAATCCTCCGTTAGAGAGGATGATGATTTTGTAATTTAAACTAAAATTTAGTTTAACCAGCCTTTGAGACGGCGGGCAACTTGGGGGCGGCGCAGTTTCCGCATCGCTTTACTTTGTATCTGGCGCACACGCTCACGGGAAAGATTGAACATTCCCCCTACTTCCTCTAACGTGTAAGGCTGACTGGTGGCTAAACCGTAACGCAGAGATATAACATCCTTTTCTCTCTCGGTTAGGACATCGCTTAAGACTGCTGAGATTTCCTGACGCATCATCATCTCATTCATCCTGTCTTCCGGGAGTTGTAAATCATCGTCTTCTAGTAAATCTACTAGCTCCGTATCCTCGCCTTTACCGACGCGGTGATTCAAGGATAGGGATTGACGACGTAACTGTAATAGTTGCCGTAATTGTTCTGGTGTAATTTCTAGCTCTTGGGCTAATTCTTTTTCGTTAGGATTACGCTGTAATTTTTGCTTTAATACCCTCTGAGCTTTTTTCAGTTTATTCAGTTTTTCAACTATATGAATCGGTAATCTGATAGTCCGGGCATCATTAGCTATGGTTCTAGTAATTGCTTGACGTATCCACCAATAAGCGTATGTAGAAAATTTATAACCTTTATTGGGATCGAACTTTTCCGCTGCTCTATTGAGTCCGATCGCTCCTTCTTGAATTAAATCTAAAAACGGTACACCCCGATTTAAATAACGTTTCGCTATCGAAACTACTAATCTTAAATTAGAGCGGATCATTTTTCTTTTTGCAGTTCTACCTCTATAAAGGCGGTTTTCTAATTGACGTTCGTTTTCTAAATTTAACGCGATTGCCCATTCGGTTTTTGTGGGCTGTCTTTTGAGGTTCTCTTGTAAATTTTGCCTACACTCTTCTGCTTCCATCAGAAATTTCACGCTGTAGGCTAACTCTACCTCTTCTTCTGGATTTAATAAGGGGTAGCGTGCCATCTCTTTAAAAAATGCCCCTACCGTATCGTCAGAGGCGGTTTTACTGTAGCCAGCTCCGTAACTGTTCTCTGCACCCTCTAAGTCTTCCGAAAATTCTATATCTACCGATTCGCCGATTATAGAATTTTCTATTTCTAAACTATTGCCCTCCTCTATAATTTGCTGCTGATTGGCTTGGTTTTTTTCTGTGAGTTTAGAGCTTTTCATATATGGCTTATCGTCGATGAGGGATTTTATAACAGGTTGCCTAAATTTAGGATTTTTCCTGATTGGTAGATTGTTACATCTTTTTTCTTAAACACCCCATTTTTAAACCTTTTCTTAATTAATAGGGTCGAAGTTATGAAGAAATTTTAAGGAAGGCATAAGAAAGCGGATTATATATATGGATTTGGATTCTAACGGTTGAAATAAAGAGGATGGGTCAGGTTATTTAAGTACACTGTCACCAAATTAACCCAGGATAAAGTCTTGTTCTTAATAATATTTTTGTATTTGTCCTTGTCTTATAATTTACTAAACGCACCTATATAGGCTTTCGTTCATGTGTAACTCTCTTTGTACTCTAACCGTAGCGGAAACGACATCATCCTATGGAAATCATCAGAGGTGGTGGCAGGTATTAGTAGACGTGCCTTTAGAGCAAGACACGGAGTCTGGAGAGGAAAAATTATTTGTCTATCAAGCTCCCTTCGAGCTAGAAGTAAAAGAGGGTGATATTCTTAGTGTACCTTTCGGGACTCAGACGGTAGGGGGAATAGCGGTAAGAAGACTCGATACATTACCCGCCGATTTACCTGCCGAAAGAGTTCGATCGATCTCTGACATCATCTCCTCTGGTTTCTTCCCGCCCCACTACTGGGAGTTACTCAATCGAGTCGCAGGTTATTTCTGTGCCGATTTAACCACCGTCATCCGTATTGCTTTACCCCCGGGATTATTGCGTAAATCCCGCCGGCGTATCCGTTTAAAGCCAGAATCCTTACCCAGCGGTTTCGAGGTTTTTTGTAGCTCCAAAGCTTTACAGGTGATAAAAATATTACAGGCTCAGAAAGATAGCGATTACACCCTGCAATATTTACAGAGGCACGTTAAAGGAGCCTATCAAGCTATACAAGAGTTAATCAGGAAAGGCTGGGCCGAGAGCTATTTAGAAGCACCGAAGACGACTAATATCAAACAGCAAAAATTCGTCACGATGCTGGTGGATACTGTTCCCCCAGATGTGAGCAGCCAGGGCGGCAAAATACTAGGCTTATTACGCCGTCACGGCGGAGAGTTAAGCTTAGAGGAATTAAAAAAATTAGCCGAAATAACTGGCACCGGAGCTATCAATACTCTGGCTAAAAACGGCTATGTAATTATTTCTGAGCGGGAACAATTGCGTTTATTATCGTCTCCAGAAATGGCCAGAGACACTTCTAAAGAATTAACACCAGCTCAAAACCACGCCTTGCAAAGAATTAACCAGCTCAAGGGATACAATCAAGTTCTGTTACACGGCGTTACGGGTTCGGGAAAAACGGAAGTTTATCTACAAGCCATATACCCAATTTTAGCCGAGGGTAAATCTGCTCTCGTATTAGTGCCGGAAATCGGTTTAACCCCCCAGTTGACCGATCGCTTTAAAGCGCGATTCGGTGATATAGTTAGGGTCTACCACAGCGGCTTATCCGATGGAGAGCGTTACGATACTTGGCGGCAAATGCTCACCGGAGAACCGCAAGTGGTTATCGGAACTCGATCGGCCGTTTTCGCTCCCTTACCCCATCTAGGCTTGATCATACTCGATGAAGAACACGATAGTAGTTTCAAGCAAACTCAATTAATACCGAATTATCACGCCCGTACAGTAGCCCAATGGCGGGCCCAATTAATCGATTGCCCCCTTATATTAGGCTCGGCTACACCCTCGTTAGAAACTTGGTCACAATCGGCAGCAGATAATCATTATCTCTCTTTACCCCGAAGAGTTAATAATCGCCCCCTGCCCGCCATAACTGTTGTCGATATGAGAAGGGAATTACAGGCGGGAAATCGTTCTTTGTTCAGCCGAAACTTACAGGAAGCTTTAGGACAACTCGTAGAAACTAAAAAGCAGGGCATTTTATTTATCAATCGCCGGGGTCACAGTACATTTGTTTCGTGCCGGAGTTGCGGTTACGTGTTGGAGTGCCCGCATTGCGATGTATCTCTCTCCTATCACTACGGAGATGAAAAAACTTCGGAATTACTACGCTGTCACTACTGTAACTATAATCGTATCCATCCCCGAGCCTGCCCTGAATGTAATTCACCCTACCTAAAGTTTTTCGGTAGCGGCACACAAAAAGTGATGGAAGAATTGGGGCGGAGCTTCCCGAGTTTACGAGCTATCCGCTTCGATAGCGATACCACCAGCACGAAAGGCTCTCACCGTACTTTACTAGATCGATTCGCTAAAGGTGAAGCAGATTTATTAGTGGGAACACAAATGCTGACAAAGGGCTTAGATATATCGGGAGTCGTCCTTGTAGGTGTAGTGGCGGCGGACGGACTTTTATATCATTCTGATTATCGGGCCGCCGAAAGAGCTTTTCAAACCCTGACTCAAGTAGCTGGGAGAGCTGGCAGGGGAGAAGAAAGGGGTAGGGTTATCATTCAAACCTATACCCCCGAACATCCAGTAATTAGGGCTGTGCAGATTCATGATTACGAGGGTTTCGTCGAATTAGAATTAGATCAGCGTCAGGAGTTGAATTATCCTCCCTATGGGCGTTTAGTTCTGCTGAGATTTAGCGGACTAAACGCCGAAGAAGTTCAAGAATGCGCCGAAGCGGTGGGGCGAGCCTGCGGTGATTTAATTGGTTCTTTTGTGGAAATATTGGGGCCAGCTCCTGCTAGTATAATGCGGGTGGCGCGTCGTTATCGCTGGCAGATTTTATTAAAGTGCGGCGAGGATAATGGGGAGGTATTGGATAAATTGCCACAGTTGAGGAGTTTCGTACATCCGGGGGTTAGTATGACGATCGATGTCGATCCGATTATGATGGATTAATTTATGTTTTGGTATGACGGAAAATTATCTAACGACAAGGAAATATCTTTAAGTATTAATCACGTCGGTTTGCTTTACGGTGCATCGGTTTTTACTACTATGAGGATTTATGAAGGCAGCATCGATCATCCTTTAACTTATTTTCAACAACACTGCGATCGGCTTTTATATAGCCTTCAATCTTTTAGTTGGACATTACCTCAATGGCAAAAAATTCGAGAAGGTACGAAAATTTTATCTGAAACTTTTTCCGTCATAAGGATTAGTATTTTTCCTGATGGTAAGGAATGGATCACGGGGCGGGATTTACCGCTAAATTTAGAGCAATATCAACAAGAAGGGGTTATGGGTTGGATCAGCCATGATCCTATTCATCGGCGATACGCTCCTCAATACAAGACAGGAAATTATCTAGGTGGCTGGTTAGCCTATCAGGAGGCGCAAAAATTAGGGGCTAAGGATGCAATCCTCTGTGATGAATCGGGGAATTGGTTAGAAACTACTACGGGAAATCTCTGGGGCTGGCGGGAAGGTCAATGGTATACACCCGGGCTCGATGATTCGATTTTACCTGGTATCAGCCGCTCTCACTGGTTAAGGGTGATGAAGTTGGCTGATATAACTGTTTGTGAAACTCTTTGGACTCCAGAGTTAGTTATGGGGATGTCAGCGATCGCGTACAGTAACTGTGTGGTGGAGCTGATTCCGTTTCGAGAAATCATGT
>CAZUVR010000099.1:0-11287 GCA_964623815.1 uncultured bacterium
GCTAAGTGTGCATTTTCACCTAATCCAGTGCAATGTTTAATCGATGCTGGATTGAGTAAATGTGTACGATGCCTTTAATAAAGCAAAAATCTTAATAGCTTGAATCATGGTGCTAATTTAAAAGCGTATGTAGCGAATAATAGCTATTAAGAAATAGTAATAATCAAGTTCTCAAGGCATTCATTACAACTTTATTTAAAGTTATGAATGCCTTTTGCGTAAATATTTAACACTGATGTTTTGTTCACCTTGACCGTCAAGAACGATCGCACTCATCAGCGACTAGAACAAATAGCACTAGGATCAAGAAATATGGGGAAAACGTTTCATAAAATCAGGATATTGAGTTAAGTCGTCCAAAGATTTTAAAGTAGGCATTTCTACCCAATTTCCTTCTGAGTGTAATTTATCAACATAAGCATAAAATGCTTCTTCATCATGCCGATGAGCCATGAAATAATCATGTAATTCTTTTTGGCTCATTGCGCTAAAATCTGGCTTATTCATTCTATATACCTCCAATTTCCATTAGGATAAATCTCAATAATATTTTCATTTCCTGCCAAGAAAAATACATTGCCCGTTCGCGTATCGAGGCGGAGAATATTAGCACTTTTGTTAACTTTACGAGGTTTTTTGAATCGTGAGACAGTGTCAGGATCGTTCGGTTTCGGGGGATTAAAACTTATAGGGGATAGCTCTAATCAAGACAACTACAAGAGCAGAAAGGATACCAACCGCAAGGGGTTTGATGAAGGAATTCACCCCCGTGAGATTGGAAATGCTCTCTTTTAAGTTATCAATCTCTTTGGTCTTCTCTTTAAGCTCTTTTACATCCTCTTTAATAGCCCTAACGTCAGCCTTGATTTCGGCTTGTCCTATCTCTATAGCCGTCACCTTATCGCTGAGTTTATCGATCTTACCGTTTATCTGCTGCAGTAGTTCCGTGATGTCGTAGGTGACGGTTATAGGTGATTGAGCCATGAGTGTTACACTCCCAGTTATCAGTGATTTGATACCCAGTCTAACCACTGGGGTTATAAGTATTATCGCAGATGGGGAAAGACGGGTACTAATCCATTATATATGGGGGTAACGGTATCACCGCCCCCATATACGCACTTATAAAGCACCTGCCGCAGTCTTATCCAATACCCCCCCTAAATGGGAAGTAATATTAATCGCCTGTAACACCGGAGCAGAATCGGGATTCTTATCGTAATCGATGACGCTCACCGCACCATTACCCTGTTTCACATTCCAAAAATTAGCCGGTTTTAACCCCAACAAATAACAGAGAATAACTTTATTAATAGCATCATGAGCCACCACCAAACCGGTTTTCGGTGTGCCCTCTTCATAATATTTATTCAGAATTTCCTGCCAACAGGCTATAGCCCTATCCCATACTTGCTGTAAATTCTCCCCTTCCGGCATCTGTACCGTTTCTGGTGCCGTCTTCCACTCTTGTAAAAGTCCCGGAAAATCAGCTTCGATTTCGCTCTCTAATTTACCTTCCCATAAACCGTGACAGATTTCCGTCAAGTCGGTTTCTAAATCTAAACTAACTCCCGGATGATGTCGCAAGATGATTTCTGCTGTTTCCTTCGGACGGGCGAGAGGGCTACTAACGGCGAAATCAATCTGTACATCTTTGAGGAATTCCCCCGCTTTAGCCGCCTGCCCCCTGCCGTTATCGTTGAGGGGAATATCGCGGATACCTTGAAACCTTGAATCCCGATTCCATTGGGTTTCCCCGTGACGCACGAGCAACAGACGCAATCCCTTATAGGAGGGGCGCGGCGGCGGTAGGGGTACACCCATATGTGCGGTTTGGTTGAGAGATTCTATCTGTACTGGCTCACCGAAATCACCAGTGAAGTTGAGGATATTAATACAACAGTTCGATTGTTGGATACTGTGATACACCGAGGGAGCAATACCCAGGGCGCTGAGGAGTAAACAGCGATTGATGCCGTTGTGGGCGACAATTAAAATCGTTTGCCCCTGATGTTTCGGTAATGTCTCCCGCCAGAATTCTTGAGCTTGTTTATATAGTTCTAAAACAGAGTAATATTCGGTTCCGTCTTCGAGGATCATTTTAAATTCTTGTGGTCGATCGTGCCAACAACGATACTCCTCTGGATATTGGTCTTTCACTTCCTGCTTGACCATGTTCTCCCATAGGGGCAGGTTTATCTCTAATAGCTTTTCTGTCGCCTGTATGGGTGGAGCGTCGCCCAAAGTGCGCCCGATTATCTCGGCGGTGCTTTTCGCTCTCTGTAAGGGGCTGCAATAAATCGCCTCTATGGGTATCCCGCTTAGGTTCTTGCCTACTGTTTCTGCGTCTTTCTGCCCTTTTTCGGTCAAAACTGAGGCATCACTACGACCTTGGATCTTCTGCTGGGCGTTGTAATTACTTTGTCCGTGACGAACGATGATAACGCGGGTGGCCAATCTCTTTATCCTTTTTCTACTTGCTTTTAATAGGTTACATTTTCTTGTGCCTCTTGAATAAATAGTCAGGAAATAGAAGTGAGGAGTAAGAGGTTAGAGTAAATTGTCAAGATTTCATGACTTTGCGATCTTTGTAAATCAAGGATTAACAGTATTGTCAGGAAATCAATATATAAAACCCTTGACCATTTGGGGTAAAGTCTTGTTTCATAAGAGTAAGCAAGTGATCCCAGCGATAGCTTCGCGTGCCTTAGGCATCGAAAAATGAATCGGTAAGTTTTTACTTACTAATTCATCAACTCAAGGAGCAATTTGCCGCCATCTTAATCGGAGAGTGTGAATCCAATGGCACAAGAACGCCCCCCCTTACAAGAAATGACCCTGCGGCAACTCCGCAAAGTTGCCAGCGAGTACGCCATATCACTTTACAGCAGGATGCGGAAATCAGAATTGATCGAAGCTATCCGCAAAGCGATGAACACCCGAGGAATTCCCTCAACCCAACCCAGTAACATCATTCAGGAGACAGTACAAGTGGAAGCATCTAAATTCGATTTAGGCCAAGAAGATCAGATGGGAGATACCCTAGCCTCGGTAGATGAAGGTTTAGGCGACTTTCCTGGTGGTTATGGTGAGAGTAGAATCGTTTTAATGCCCCGCGATCCTCAATGGGCTTACGCCTATTGGGATGTACCCAACGAACACAAAGAAGAGTTACGCCGTCAGGGCGGACAACAGTTGGCCCTGCGCCTTTATGATGTCACTGATGTGAATATCGAATACCAAACCCCTCACAGCGTACAAGAATATCTCTGCGATGAATTAGCCCGCGAGTGGTATATGCCCATACCCGTGAGCGATCGAGACTACGCGATCGACATCGGTTATCGTTGCGCTGACGGCCGCTGGTTAGTCCTCGCCCGTTCCGTTTCCGTCCGTATCCCTCCCGTTTACCCCTCCGACTGGATCGAAGATGTTTTCGTCACCATCGACTGGGAAGAAGAATTAGTCGGCAAAACCGTTTACGAACT
This sequence comes from uncultured bacterium, assembly GCA_964623815.1. GTDB lineage: Bacteria > Cyanobacteriota > Cyanobacteriia > Cyanobacteriales > Microcystaceae > Chroococcopsis. The sequence goes on from CAZUVR010000099.1 coordinate 3,489, forward strand.
CGTGCCCCCGAGCAAAAAGGCAGCTCAATACGCTTCTAACACCCCCGGTTACGATCCTTCTGCCCCCATCTACGATGAAATCTTCGCTATGGTTCAGGGAGTGGAAGCTCAGAGAGTTGCAGGTTCTCTCTTCGGTTCAATGCAACACGTACCTGGATCGATCGTGCCCCAGGAAGTTCTCAGCTCCTACATCTTCCCCTCTGGGGCGGGTATGTGGGCAGTTCCCGGTGTGGGTGCCCCCGGAGTACCTACAGCTTCTGGTTTAACCAGCATGTCGGGTATCGGTATGGAAACTATGTCGGGTATCGGTATGATGGGTGGTGCTTCCCTACCCCCAGCCCGCCCCCGCAAGTTCTGGTTAATCGCTGACGCTGAGTTAATCGTCTACGGTGCGACAGAACCAGATGCAACGGTAACGATCGGCGGCCGTCCGATTAAATTAAGTCCCGATGGCACATTCCGCTATCAAATGTCCTTCCAGGATGGCTTGATCGATTACCCGATCATGGCGGTAGCCGCCGACGGTGAACAAACCCGCTCCATCCATATGAAGTTTACCCGCGAAACCCCCTCCCGCAATACCAATACTAAGGAAGAGGCGGTCTTAGAATGGTTATTCTAAGCTAAGAAGCTCAAGTTTACAAAAGCCAACCCTGAAACCTCCTAACCATAAAGTTAGGAGGCTTTTAATTGAGTAGGAGATTGATACGAAATCTGCTTATGATACTAAATCCTGTTCTCAAAGACTACTTATGAAGACTGGAAATTGGGAGTCGGGAGTCGGGAATCGGGGATATTTATATCGACTCCCGACTGCCTACTCCCTACTCCCCCGTTTGTAAAAGGTTACTATCGTTTGCGGATTTAGTATCGGCTACTAGCTACTGATACTTAAACCCCCACGAAATTAGCCAGGGAAAGATTTCCCGTCAAACCAATCACCTCGATGATGGCATCGGTGCCCGCATCGAAGCCCGCCCTAGCATCGTTAATAGCCACGAAAGTACGGTTCCCAAAACTGAATTGAGCCGCCCCATCAGGCGCGAAATTATTCGCGTTCAAGCTGGCGGTAATATTTCCATCGGTAAGCGCCGTTACCGCCCCCAGATTAGAAAACCCGGTTCGAGTCTTACCGAGGAGGAAAAGATCGTTACCCCCGGTGGCGTTAAAATCGGTGATAACATCGAAACTGGATAGAGTTGAGTCGGCTAAGTTGGTATAAACAAAGCGATCGCTCCCCGCGCCCCCAGTTAGTGTATCGCTAGCGCCGCTGCCAGTGAGAGTATCATTACCCGCGCCGCCGATAAGAATATTATTACCGCTACCCCCCGTCAGACTGTCGTTAAAACCAGAACCGATAACATTCTCGAAGTTAGAAATAACGTCACCCGTAGCATCCCCGCCAGTAGCGGTATTGGTACCCAAGTTGACGTTAACACCCTGGGGCGAATTGTCATAGGACAAGGTATCCACGCCGTTTCCGCCATTTAGAGTATCCTCTCCCCCACCACCTTGAATGAGGTCATTACCGTCCAAGCCGTTAATTATATTATGCCCGCCGCCACCCCTTAAGATGTCGTTGGAATTTGAACCGGGGGGGTTTTCCGAATTAGAGGTAATGCCTGTGGTATCGACGACGAAATTACTTAAACCCAGAGTTCCGGTTAATCGACCTATCTCGATGATGGCATCGGTAGCCTCATTGAAGCCTGGGGTAGCATCGTTGATAGCTAGGAAAGTGCGGCTACCGATGCTAAATAGAGCGGCGCCATTAACGCTGAAGTTAGCGATCGTTAGTCTGGCGGCAATATTCGGAGCCGATAGACTGGTTACTGCGCCCACATTGGTAAAGCTGGTTCGAGCTGCCGCGACTAGCAACAGATCGTTACTCGATAAAGCGTTAAAATCGGTGATAACATCGAACCCGGATAGGGGTGAATCGTTTAAGTTTGTATAGAGAAAGCGATCGACACCAGCCCCCCCGGTGAGAGTATCGCTGCCGAGAGCGCCGGAGAGAAAATCATTACCCGCCCCACCCGCGATAGCGTTACTGCTAGCATTACCAGCCAGGCTATCATTAAACCCTGAACCAGTGAGATTCTCGAAATTAGAAATAACATCGCCCGTAGCGTCTCCCCCTGTCGCGGTATTGGTAGTAAGATTGACGCTGACGGCGGCCGTCGAGGTTTCGTAAGAAAGGGTATCGTTACCTGCCCCACCATCGAGAGAATCGGCACCGACACCGCCGTTGATAATGTTATTGTTTATGTCCCCGAGCAAGGTATCGTTGAATCTCGAACCGATAAGGTTTTCAAAGTTAAAGATCACATCAGCCGTAACATCTCCGGGATTGGGGGTACTGATAGCGAGGTTGACGTTAACGGCAGCGGTTGAAGCATCGTAGGATAGGGTGTCATTACCAGCTCCGCCATCTAAAACATCCCTTCCCGCACCACCTTGGATCAGGTCATTGCCTCCACCGCCGTTAACTATATTAACCGCGTTGTTACCGGTTAAGGTATCGTTAAAGACTGAACCGGCGAGGTTTTCAAAATTAGAGATCACATCTCCTGTGCCATCACCGCCGCTGACCCGATTGGTAGCCAGATTGACGTTAACCGCGGCGCTAGAGGTTTCGTAGGATAGAGTATCGATACCTGCTCCGCCATCGAGAGAATCCGCCCCAGCAGAGCCGCTCACGATATTATCACCGCCGCTACCGGTCAAGGTGTCGTTAAAAGCCGAACCGATGAGGTTTTCAAAATTGAACCCTTGATCTCCTGCCGCATCGCCGTCGCTGAATCTATTGGTAGTTAAGTTAACATTAACCGCGGCGCTAGAGGTTTCGTAGGATAGAGTATCTATACCCGCCCCACCATCGAGAGAATCCGCCCCAGCAGAGCCACTGATGATATTGTCCCTATCGCTACCAGTTAAGGTGTCGTTATTAGCGGAGCCGATTAAATTTTCAAAATTAGAAATCACATCTCGGGCCGCATCGCCCCCGCTCGGGGTGCCAAGGGTCAAGTTAACGTTAACGGCAAAGGCTGAACCCGCATAAGAGACGGTATCTATCCCGCCGCCCCCATCTAAAGTATCCATGCCCGCCCCACCCGTAATGGTATCGTTATTGCTACCGCCTAATATAATGTCGTTATAGTTAGTACCCGTAATCTGGAAACGTTCGATATCGTAGAAATCTACTCGATCCCAAGCTCCATTAGCATCTTTATAAACATAATAATTGCCTGTCCAGCCCCCCCTCCTGCCGAGAGTTAATTCAGTTTTCAATCCCGGAGTATAGAATGAGAATGTATTACCTGGGTAGGTGTTAGCAGAATAATTGAGGATAAGAAGATCATTGCCGCTTCCACCTTCTACCATATTCTCTCCTAAGCCTGGATTGATGGTGTCGTTACCCGTACCCCCGTTGATGGTATCGGCACCACTCCCGGTACTGACTAGGTCATTGCCCGCCGCCACATCAATCCTGTGGTTAAGAACGTCCGTAAAGACGATCGTATCGTTTCCGCTCCCGGTAGTCAGGTTCTGGAATTGTTCCACGTTGGTAATCACGCTACCGTCACTCAGGCTGATAGGCCCACCCCCGTTGTTGATCACCAGGTTATTGATTTCTCTGTTCATATTGAAGTTAATCACCGTATCCACGCCGCTACCGCCGTCGATGCCGAAACCGTATCCCGCCTGATCGAAACTGTCGGCGTAAGCGGTGCCAGTGATTTGAAAGCGTTCGATGTTGGAAAATTTGACCACATCCGAACCACCAGCGTTATCCTTGTAGGCAGTAGTATAACCGTTCCAACCTCCAGCCCCGTTGGTATAGATATAAATATTAAGCCCGGCGGGGAAAGCGGCGGTTCCTCTATAGGTGTTGGTGGAATAGTCGAGTAACAACAAATCACTGCCGCCGCCGCCATCGACGCTGTCTTTTCCAGAACCGGCATTGACGGTATCGTTGCCGATGCCTGCGTTGATGCTATCGTTACCGACTCCAGTGGCGATCGAATCATTGCCCGCGCCGGTATTAATACTGTGGTTAAGAGTAGCGGTAAATACGATCGTATCGTTTCCGCTGCCCGTAGTCAGGTTCTGGAACTGTTCCACATTGCGGGTAAAGCTCCCGTCTCTCAGGACGATCGCCCCACCGGTATTGTTGATCGTCAGGTTATTCGTTTCCGGGCTCATGTCGGCTGAGACGATCGTATCCACACCGTCACCGCCGTCGATGTTGAAACCGTACCCACCCTGTAATAATCTGTCACCAGAAGCCGTGCCGGTGATTTGAAATCGTTCGATATTAGAAAAATAAACTTGGTCGGAGAGGCCGCTACTGCTCTTGTAGATTAAGAAAGAGCCGTACCATCCCGCGCTACTATTGCCTGCGATGGTGCTTTGAACGCCGGCGGGAAAGCTACTGGTTCCTGCGTAGGTGTTAGTTGAATAGTCAACCACTAAAAGATCATTGCCGCCGCCGCCATCGACTATATCTCTTCCACTACCAGAATTGAGGGTGTCGTTGCCAGTACCCCCGTTGAGGGTATCGTTTCCGCTCCCGGTGTTGACCGTATCGTTGCCCGCGCCAGCATTGATGACGTGGTTGAGAGTGTCTGTGAACGCGATCGTATCGTTTCCGCTCCCTGTAGTCAGGTTCTGGAACTGTTCCATATTGCGGATGAAGCTACCATCTCTAAGGGATAGGGAAGCACCTCCGTTGTTGAGCGTTAGATTGTTCGTTTCCGCGCTCATGTCGGCTGAGACGATCGTATCCACACCGCCACCGCCGTCGATGCTGAAACCGTAACCTCCCTGAAGGAATCTGTCAGGGTAAGCCGTGCCCGTAACTTGAAATCGTTCGATATTGGAGAAGTTGACTTGGTCGATACCCCTCCGACTATCCTTAAAGACGGAGAAATTTCCGTTCCAGCCGATGGTACTATTACCAGTAATGCTTGTTTGAATGCCGGCGGGAACGCTAGTAGTTCCTACGTATGCGTTACTCGAATAGTCGATCACTAACAGATCTATGCCGACACCACCATCGAAGGTGTCTGTCCCTGAGCCGGGGTTGATGGTATCGTTACCGATTCCCCCGTTAATGCTATCGTTACCAGCTCCGGTGCTGACTGTATCGTTACCCGCGCCCGCATCGATGGTGTGGTTGAGAGTGTCCGTAAAAGCGATCGTATCGTTTCCCCAACCTGCTATGATATTGTGAAACTGTTCTACAGATACGATCGTATTACCGTCGCTCAGGGTAATAGTCGCACCAGTATTGTTGATGACCAGGTTATTCGTTTCATTGCTCATATCCGCTGAGACAATCGTATCCACACCGTTACCGCCGTTGATACTGAAACCCTGAAATATCCGCTCAAAGCGATCGCCGAAAGCCGTAGCCGTGATTTGAAACCGTTCGATATTCGAGAAATAAACTTCGTCGATACCTCCGATAGTATCCTTGTAAGCCGAGAAGTAGCCGTCCCAGCCGGCGGCATCGTTGTTAGATAGATAAATATTTAAACCGGCGCGATACCTGACAGAGCCCTGATAAGCATTGCTCGAATAGTCGATCACTAACAGATCATCGCCTTCGTCACCATCGACGATGTCTCTTCCAGTGCCGCCGTTGATGGTATCGTTCCCAGTTCCTCCGTTAATGGTGTCGTTGCCGCCCCCGGTGCGAATCGTATCGTTGCCGTCACCCGTATTTATCTCGTGGTCAAGAACGTCGCTAAAAGCGATCGTATCGTTTCCCGTACCGGTAGTCAGGTTTTGAAACTGTTCTACAGATATTATCGTACTACCTTCGCTCAGGGTAAGAGCCGCGCCGGAGTTATTAATAACCAGATTATTCGTTTCATTGCTCATATCGGTGAAGACGATCGTATCGACACCGTTACCGCCGTCGATGATGAAATCGTATCCCCCCTGAATAAAACTGTCGTTGTAAGCCGTACCCCTGACTTGAAATCGTTCGATATGGGAGAAGTAAACTGCGTCATTACCCCCAGCACTATTTTTGTAGGCGAGGAAATAGCCATTCCACCCTGAGGCATCACCAGCAGAAATGTAAGATTCGATACCTGCGAGATAGGCAGAACTTCCTCCATAGGTGTTACTCGAATAGTCGATCAGCAAGAGATCATCGCCAATATCGCCATCGACGCTATCTTCTCCTAAGCCTGGATTGATGGTGTCGTTGCCAATCCCCCCGTTAATACTATCGTTACCGCCCCCGGTGCTGACCGTATCATTGCCCGCTCCCGTATTTATCTCGTGGTCAAGAACGTCGCTAAAGGCGATTGTATCGTTTCCCCAACCGCTATCTACGTTTTGAAATTGTTCGATTCCGATTACTCTCGTATCGTTGGAGAGGGTGATCGAAAACCCCGTATTATTAATAGTTAAATTAAGAAATTCATCCCCCGCATCTAAATAAAAGAGGGTGTCCGTACCCCCACCGCCATCGATCGCGTCAATACCACCGCCAGCATCAATACTATCGTTTCCCGCACCGGCATTGATCGAATCATTTCCCCAACCAGTGATGATAATATCGCTCCAATTCGTGCCCGTGATCTGGAAACGTTCCATATTAAAAAAATTAACTCTGTCAGAAGTACCGCTAGCATTTTTATAAGCTATGTATGAGCCTAAAAATGCACCCGCTTCAGATTCAGCAAGGCTCGAACGAATTCCCGCCGGGTAGAGCGTATTACCAGAGTAGCTGTTACCCGAATAGTCAAGAATAAGAATATCCTCTCCTGCGCCACCGTTTACAAGGTCGAATCCTAACCCAGGTATAAATATATTATTGGCGAAATTGTTACCGGCTAAGAGAGTATCATTATTATTAGTTCCCAGAAATATCGCCATCAGAGTCTCTTTCTACCTTTACTTAATCTTGTTTTGGTTACTGTAGCACTAATATGTTCTGTCCGAAGAGATCATTTATAAAGAAAATATGATCCCCTAGCCCCCCTTTCAAAGGGGGGGAAAATCATCAAAGTCCCCCTTGTTAAGGGGGATAATGGGGGATCAAATTGGGTGAAATCATCTTAAGTGTGACTTTATAAATAGGCTCTAAGATAATTGAATAAGGTGAAATTTTTAGATAAACTATGGCTAGATAAATATTACAGTTATGGAAAAATTAGCCCCTCTCCTATCAATTATAGAGTCTGGTTCAACTACTATACCAGAAGCGCTATTATTATTCGATAACCTCGAATCCATACATATAGATTTTCTGCGGGGCCGATGGCGGGGCTACGAGCTTTCCACTGGGCACCCGATGGATGGATTATTAAAAACCCTCAATTGGTACGGAAAGGAATTCGTCAGCCCCGAGATGGTTCATCCTTTATTGTTTTTAGACGCTCAAAATCGAGTTTTTAAAGTCGTACCCTATTCTTTCCTGGTTAACTTCGTTGTAGAGTTACCCATGTTTAAAGATGGTTCTTTAAAGGATTGGCTCCCCTCTTTTAAACCCTTACTTCTGTTTCTTAATTCCGCTTTGATGAGGACGGAGGAAAGTCAAGCGCGTTTGAAGATGGTAGAATATCGCGGACAAATCACCGCCGCCATGATTTATGATGGCTTACCGATCGTAGACCAATACTTCTCGATTAAGGATTAAGCAGTGTTGGAAATAGAAAAAATCAGAGGTGCAACTGGGGAGGAGGTAGTACGATGAATAGGCTTTTTAGCAGAAAACTTGGAGCGGGGTTTTTTGACAACCCGAGGATTGTTTCTCCGTTGGCGGGGGGGAATTTGCT
>CAZUVR010000100.1:0-11203 GCA_964623815.1 uncultured bacterium
AACTTAGCGGCATTCCTTTATAGACTACTCCCACAGCTTTTTGTTGCACAACCCAAGGAAAAAGGCTCGATAAACTTGAAGGAACCCAAACAAGTCAACTGTGGGCTTTCATAGTTTTATTGGCAGGAGCTATACTTACAGGAATAGTCGCCGCCCTCCGCCTCTCTTTCACCTCTAGAATATAGTTTTTAAAATGGTCAACGCTTTAGCCGATAAAAGAGGTTTCGGCCTTCAGAGTGGTTTTTGGAACCGTTTCGGCGTTAGCTTGATCGAGGCACCGATAGATAAAGTTAGTACGGCTCTCGCCGAGCATTTCGGGGCGCAGTGCGAGCGAGATATTTTTTCTTCTAAATATGTAGACCTAGCAGATCCTAGACGTTGCCTGTGGCAGTACAAGGGTCATAGTTGGACGGTTTGGTGGGCATTCGGCTACGAATATATAATTTTTACCCTCGCCTACCTGTTAAATACTAAGAGTATTATTCTCACCCATCAAGGCACCAGTGGTTGGACTAATTTAAAAGTTTTCTCGGCGGATAGATGGATAGAAGAGTATGATTGTGGATGTAGCCTCAATGGAAACGAGCAGAATGACGAGAGCGACGATACTCCCTGTAGTGAATTAGAATTCACCTATGTATATTCCCAAGATAATAATATTTGGAGTACGGGCCATATATTCACCTCTGCGGTACGGCAAATTAGCAAAGCCGAGATGTTAAATTCTCTTCAGGCTGGAGAGCAGGAATATGGCTTTCTCGACCACCTACTGCGTTATCACGGTGCGTATCTTCCGGAACTAGATGAAACTCCCCTCGATTATCTCCGTTACTGTTATAACTACGATTCTTTCTATCCCGTTAGGGATGATTTCGAGCGGGTTGATGCTGTAATCTTACGTCAAGAGGCTTTTTACTGGCGCAATATACTCAGTCCGCCCGATCGTGTGGGGTGATTTTTAAATAGATAAAATCCACTTAATTTTTTAAATAAATAACATAGCACTTTTAACTAGGACAGCACTATCATGAGCCAAACACCTCTAGTTATTACCTCTGATGTAGGTGAAATATTAAAAGAAATTCGGGGTCAATTAAACGAGCTACAAAAAGACTCTTCAGAGATAAAAGTTAAACTCGGTACTATCGAAGTAGAGGTCAGAAATATTAAAGAAGATGTGAGGGAATTGAAAACCAGATCCAAAGAAACTGAAACGGCGCAAGAATCAATTAAAACGAGTTTATCCAACGTTCAAGGTGTTAAATACTTAATCTTACCTATTGTCGTCGGTATTCTTTCCTCCTTAATTGTTTTATTGATCAGAGCCATTCCTCTCAAACCGTAAACTTTTGTTACAGTGGGGGAAGTGTTGAATCGGAAAAAGCATGAACTCAGTAAATATAATAGGTACGATCGCTGGCATATTAACAACCATATCTTTTCTACCGCAAGTAATCCACACTTGGAAAACGCGATCGGCTAAAGACATCTCTCTAGTAATGTTCCTCTGTTTCAGTACTGGTGTATTTTTATGGTTAGTGTACGGCATCTGTATTAATAATATGCAGATAATCATCCCCAACCTGATTACCTTTATACTGGCGGGGACGATATTAAGATTCAAATTACTCTACGGCTAGGTTTCGGGGCACTTTTCACCTGGGGCCGATTACCAGAGAGAGCGAAGAGGGTGGGAATAGAAAGTTTTATATATTGGTTTTAAAATAATCACCAACATCGCTCGGGAAGTTGATAAGACAGTTCGCTAACTGTCCCCATATCGCTCACCAGAGATAATTTTCCGATTACATTAGTAAGTAGGACAAAAGAATTAATTCCTACAATGACACAGGTTTCTCCTACTGAAGCATCTCTCGTACCCAAAAAAACCATAGTAATAGAGTCGCGTATTAATCCTTGGTTAACTCGCCTAGTCTATCCCTTGGGTTGTTATGGTGTTATCCCCAGCTACTTTGATGAGGTTAATGTCAGTGGTAGGGAAAATATTCCTTTAGAGGGCCCGGTTATAGTCGCCCCCTTACATCGATCGCGCTGGGATGCTTTAATCATCCCCTACGCTGTGGGTAGGTTAGTCAGCGGCCGCGATTTGCGCTTCATGGTGTCGGCTAACGAAATGAAGGGTTTACAGGGTTGGTTTGTGCGTCGTTTAGGGGGTTTCCCTATCAATACCGACCATCCCGGACTCAGTAGCGTCGCCCACAGTATCGACTTACTCACCGAAGGCGAGATGGTGGTTATCTTTCCCGAAGGTGGTATTTTCCGCGATGAAGCAGTACATCCCCTAAAAGCGGGTGTAGCCCGTATCGCTTTAGAAGTTGAGACTTTAAAACCCGGTTCGGGTATTAAAATTTTACCCGTGAGTGTTTGGTACGATCGACCCTACCCCCAGTGGCACTCTAGAGTTAATGTAGAGATCGGTGAGACGATCGATGTGGCTGAATATATCAATCCGAATTCGATCAAACGGGCTACCGTTAAGTTAAACGCGGAATTAACTAACAGACTAAAGCTCATACATGAACAGGCCTTAAGTTCTCTGGCTCGTGATTAAATAGTAGATATATACTGATAATAGTTATACTACAGACAATTTCAAAAGACGATACCCGACTCCGCGCTCAAAAATGCGAGTTCCCCCGCCCTCAGCGATCGTCTGCATCAAAGCGATCGGATCGGTAACAGTGACTCCCGCCAGATAATCGATACCCATAGAGGCTAACTCGGGCAACCAGGGAACCGTAGCACCCATCAATACTAAGTTAGCGTTTTGAGCCAGTTCTACCAAACGGGGAAAAGTCTTATTAGCGATCGAAGTTGCAGTTAAGAAAACCCAATCCGCCTCGGGTAACAGATATTCACAAGCCGTATCCGGTAAATCCCCCGCACCCGGTTGACGCTCCAATACAGTAAGATCTGCTTCTCGTTCGTACTCAGACAGACCCGGATAGCGCCCGATAATCACCACTCGCTGACCCCGTACCATCGGCAGAAAATACTCGAACACCGCTAGATTAGCAGAACCTTGGGGGGACAGGGGTAAAGCCTGAGACGGTAAAATCGAGGTACTGTTAATCACCGAATTGATCGCTGCCATAGCGATCGTCGCTTGATAACTATCCCAAGAGCGTATCCAAGGAGCCAGCTCCGCGATCGTCCTTCCTACGAGAGTTCCCGACCAAGATAAAGTACGAGTGGGTTGACCTGGACTCATACACAAGCCTATCCCCTCCGAACGGCAAAAAGTCCAAGTTAGCCCGATAATAACCTCTTCTACTTGAACATCCCTGCGGCTCGATTCTAACAACAGATCATAAATTTCGCGGGGGTGAATTTTCATACGATAATTATCCCTTAAAAGTTTCCTCTATTAACTTAGCCAATACCGCTTGTTTGAGAGACTCATCCGCTTGACCCCAGATACTCATAATATCCCCGACCAACCTATCCACATCTTCCCCCCTATTCCTATCCATCCAAACCAGGCGATGAACTTCCCCTCCATCCTCACGAGTCAGAGTAATTCGCCTTGCCTCTACCCCTTCACCCATAACCGGCACCTCATTTTGTAAAGCCTCCAAATTGCAGAAACGCCTCGCCAAATCCGACAGTTTAACCTCAAACGCCATCAGATCCTCATCTTTCCAAGAAGCCGGGGGCTTATCCCCGATAACCATGACAACAGCTTCCAGCCAATCCCGATCGCCCTTCTCCCCATCACTCACCGCAGAGATAAAAGCCTTTAAACCTCTTTCTACACATCTATCTGTCAAGCTCCTCGCCCTAATCGCCAAATCCTGACGCAGGCTATCACGCACCCCAAAAGCCTCATAAAGCAACCCTTGGCACCTACTCAGTAACTTATCATAAGCCCCGTGAATCTCCTTCAAAGCCGATACTAAACGCTGACGTAAAGTAAGAGCTATCGCCTCATCCGCCCTATCATCATATTGAATCGGCTCCAATTTACAGGCAATAGGGATATAAGTAAAAATCAACTCATCCGGTTCGATCGTCTCTTCTAGCGCCCTAATGAGAGCCAGCGCCTCCTCGCTTAAGTCCTTAGTCTGCTTAGTATAAAGAGGCAACCTTTTCACGAATTGATAGAGAGGAGTTACCACCGTTAATAACTTAGCATTGCGTAACGATTCACTATTCTTAAGATTAGATTGCTTGAGAATAGACTCTAACTCCTTAAACACCTCAGAGCGTAAACCCGCCACCTGAAAATACTTCACAGCAAAACGGGCAGGCTCTCTCACGAGTAACTCAAAATGTTCCGCCCCCAAAATAGGAATATAAGTTCCTTCCTGATAAACCCCCACATCATCCCGGTGATAAAGAATCACCGCAGCGATTAACACGGGAATCATGCCCTGCTTGACCCCATAAGGAGGATTACTTAATAACTCATAGAGCTTGTCTAATGTATGCGGTTTCTCCTTGGCACTCAGGCAAAAATCCTCTATCGCCCGCCACACATCTCCCATCTCCGAACCTTCTAGGGGCGGGTAAAACCCCCAAGAATTATTTACATCTTGCCGATGAATATTCGTTGTTTCTAGTAAAGAATAATACATAGTTACCTCGGCTCCATAACCAGATAAACCCAACCTTTCCTGATGAGAACGATCGATCATCGCCATAATTAATTCCCGCCTTGCCTTTGCCCCTTGACTCGTCAACTTGCGCCGATTGATCAACTCATTCCAGAGTATGGGGGTTTTAGAGTAAACCCGATCGCAAACCTGAGAAAGAGTAGCATTAAACTCAGAAATACTGTGAATACTTACCTCTTCCCCTTGCACCCAAACGGTATTAGGATTCAGGGAAAAATCGAAAGCTTGACTCAATACATCGTCAAGAATTTGCTCACACAAGCCGACACGATAAGCTATTTCCTTTCTCGCCACTCCATCAGTTTGTAATTGAGGCGCTGATTCTTGAATTTTTTTCAAAGCCGCGTACTCTCTAACTATAGTTCGTAGCTTATCCGGTTGAGCTACTTTAACAAAAATAAAAGGTTTCCCCTCGATCGTTTCAGAAGGTATAACTGACGTAATTTCTCCCTCTATCCAATAAGCGATCAAGCCATCACTATCAATATTATCTAAACACAAGCCTTCTAAACTATATCCATCACCTAAATAAACCCTTTCCAAATAACGTAAAGTACCAGTTCTATAACTGTGACGTTGAGCGATGATAGGACTGAGGGGGCGTAACTTAGATAATAATTGGGTGAGAGATTCTTGTTGTTTCTCGATCGCCTCGCTCAACTCCCTATCTATATTAAAGTCTGAACCCTGCCAGATTCTCAACTCATCCAACTGGCGGAAGTGAGTGATAATCCCTTTATTTAAAAGTTGGTCGATAATTCCTCGCCAATAGTTTAAACGATCATCATCGGGACGATCGCATAAAGCTAAACTCACAAGCTGACGAGTCGCCCGATAGGCCCCGGTAGTTGTAACTAGATTTAAAATCCCAATAACCTTTAAAACCTTAAGACTGTTATCATCTAAACTTCTAGCATCTCTAATTAGTTCCTGAATTTCTACCCAGCGCTGTAGATTGGGGCGGGAAGTTAATCCTGTCCCCACTGCTTCTATAAAATAGTCATATACCTGGTCTAACTTTAAACAGGGTAAATTCATCTCATTGATTTCTGTGGTTTGCAGATAATCTTGAAACCCGTAAGGCTCATTACTGGTAAGAAAAGTAAACAGAGAGCGATCGTTCTGGGCGTAACGTTGGCATAGTATGGGTAGGGCTAAAGCCGTCACGGGATGAAGGGGATAAATACTCTCCAAAAGGCTCTCGCTGATTTCTTCCCCCTTAATAATTTCACCTAAACTGTTAAACCAATTCCTAGCCCGAGTAGTAATTTCTTCTTGAAAGAGGAGTGCTTTAGATTGATCGATCGCACTTCCTATCAATGCCATCATAGAAGAAGGCGAATCGGCAAAGGGTATATCTTCAAATCGTCCTTGAATCTTCGTCCATTCATTGCGCTGAATGGTTCCCATCTGCTGGCCGTATTCAGCAAAACCTTGATGTAATATTCCTAAAAAATAGATAGGATAGTCACTATTTTTAGGGAGTTCACAAATTTGCTGTAACAGGTACATATCTTCATTACTATGATTGTAAGCCGAGTATTCAAGGCTTTTACCTAATTCGTCAATAATAATAAATATTCCAGTTTTTGAAGCTGAAGCTAAATCTAGAATTAAACTAATAACCTTTTGACTACTGATAGCTTTATCTGTTTCTAATATTAAATCTCTAATTGTTCTAACTACCGGTATTTTAATAGCTTGCCCTTCCTTCCAATAGTTATCAGCACCCGCATTAAGAGCGCGGATAATAGTATGACTGATAGGCTCTCTGGCGGACGTAGCGATAGCACGAATATAACCTTTTTTCGGAAAATGTCTAGTTAAAACTGTACTCTCATCACCTAAAGCTTTTTGAGTTATTTCTAAAGCTTTTTTCCCTAAATTATTATTTTTCCCTGCCGATAAGGAAGCGATGTAGTGAGCGAAAGCGGATTTACCCGTACCGTAAACACTGGTAAGAGTCCATGCCCGATTACCCTCCCGGGATTGCATACCGGTAATTATACGCCTGAGGGCATTTAAAGCTCGATCAGTAGGTATGTAGCCATCTAATTTCTCCACATCATTGATGTCTCGCTCTAAGTTTATAGAACGGGCATAACGACGCTTGATACTTATGTATTGAGAAATTAACGAACCCATCTTGTTAAATTATTAAAGTTTAATTTAATTAAACAACGAATTTAACCTATCTATCCTAAAAATTTACTGTCAAAAGTTACCAGTGTATTACCTGGGCTTATGTAAATTGCTAAGTAATTTCTCTGAGGAAATATAATCTTTCTCTTGTTAGGTTGGATCTAGAGTTCTACCAAACACTATGCAAAAATTCGTCTGGAATGAGTCTTTCTTAACAGGAGTTAAATCGATCGACGTGCAACATAAAGAGCTGATCATGGCGGTCAACGATTTAGCCGACGCGATCGAGCAGGGCAAAGGGCCCATGGCCGTGAAAAAACTGCTGATATTTTTACAATACTACGCCGAGTGGCATTTTAAACATGAGGAGGATTGTGCCGAGAAACATCGCTGCCCCGCCGCTGAAGCCAATAAACAGGCTCACCAAAAATTCGGGGAAATATTTACTCAGTTAAGTCAAGAATACCGTCAAAGTGGGGCTAGCGAAGAAATTGCGAGGAAGATGTACGATATTCTCACCGATTGGTTAACCAATCATATTCTCAAAATAGATTCTCAGATAGGCAAGTGTGCCAAACAAGAAAATCTATCGGTTACGGGTTAAGCCTGAGTAATATCCGGTTAAAATATTTTCAGCCAAATCTTGCGGGTTTAAATTGAAAGAGACTTGAATTAAACCAGCGGTATCGGACAAGTTAATATTATTGTACTTATGGGCAACTTTCTCGATCGCATCACATAAAGCCTGCTCGCTCAGTTTAAACACTATCCCTGGACAGCCCTCATCGTAAAGTAAACGGGAAATGGAGATAGTTTTTCTATTGCGCTCGCTCCACCCGGCGTACTCTAAACAAGCTATCACAACGATCTCAGGTGGTAAACTAGCCTTAAACCCGATCCGAAAAGTATAACGCCGAGAGTCGTTACCGGTACTTTGAATTAGTCCCAATTCTTTAAAAGGGCAATCGATCGAATCTTCTATCAATCCGCTCAAGGATTTCGGCTCTACATACATCCTTAAAAGACAGGTAATATCCTTATCTATCGAAGATAGGGCTGTCGATTGATTCAACTCCCGCTGATAATCTTGTAAACCCTTGCTTAAATCTTCTACCGAGAATTCCACACCCCGAAAACGATTAAAAACGTAATACCAGGCGGTAGCCTCGCAAGTAGGTTTGAGGAGATACCAATGTAGTAACCAGAGAGAGGCAGGATTTTCTAAATAAGGATCATAACCTTTATCGGAAAGAAGAGAGCTACCGAAATGTGTAGGTTTATCGTTTGAGAGAACTTTAAAAGCACTACACCAATAGCGGATAGCCTTAACCATATTTTTACCGACTCCCAATTTTACTGGAGCGTCTTCATCGGTAAAAATTTTAAGATTTTTCGCGGCGAGGTCAAAACCTTTCTTCAGCCAGCCGTAGCGGGGATGAAAAGTTTCGTGACGGGCCCAGACGGATTTAACTTTTTCCTTGACCAGAATATTACTAGTATCTTCCATAGAACTATCATATATAAGTGTTGCTAGAATTTCATAAAAATGTCAAATTCCGCTATAACGACTATTCAGGTACAGTCAAACCCCAGTGAAGATAGGCTTCAGCAATTAAAAGTATCGAGTTGGCCAATTTGGACGAAAGAAATTTCTGAATTTCCTTGGACTTACGATGATTCGGAAACCTGCTATCTATTAGAGGGTGATGTTATAGTCACCCCCGACGGAGGAGAGCCTACTAGAGTAAAGAAAGGAGATTTAGTAACTTTTCCCGCTGGTATGTCCTGCACGTGGAAAATTCTCAGCCCTGTGAGGAAACATTATAAATTCGGTTAATTTAGCTCGATTTTTCCTATAAATTCCCCCCTAATGTCATATTAGTGGGGTTTTTAGTAATACTAGAGAATCTTAAGGAGAAATAAAATTTCTCTATTTATTAGAAATTATCGTCTTTATTTTCGCCCTGAAGGTAGTGGAATGATTTTAGAAAGGTATTGTAAAACTTCAACGGTAATGTAGACAAATATTCCTAAACGTAGTCATTTACTCGCCAAAATTTCTACTTGACTGTTTTGTGTTTTTTATCTATTGTTGTATATATACTGTATAAGTTTCGAGTATGCAACTAGTACAAAAACATTTGATTAAAAGGAGTCATCAATACTGGAAGGAGTGCGATAAATTATCTTTCGCCAGCAAAAATTTATACAATGCCGCCAATTATATTTACCGTCAAAACTTTTTTAAAGGCAATCCTACCAATGCCATAGAAGTGTATCATTCGTTAAAAGAATCTGCTGATTATAAAGCCTTGCCCGCCAAAGTAGCCCAAGGAACATTAAGGCTATTACTGAGAAATTGGACGAGTTATTGGGCGGCGATAAAATCTTATCAAAAACAGCCCGGTAACTTTAGTGGTGCGCCCAAAATTCCCGGTTACAAAGGTAATCGTAAAAACGGGCGAGAAGATGGACGTTATCTAGTCAGTTATAACGGGCAAGCTTTTAGTAAAAAACTCCTTAAAGAAGGAATAGTTAATCCATCAGGAACCCAAATATATATCAGCACCTCTTTAAGGAGTATTGATGAAATCAGGATAGTTCCCAAGAAGGGTTATTATGTGATTGAGTTAATCTACTCATCAGATAAAGACATCCCGAAATTACCGCCATTAAGAGTAGCGGCTCTCGACATCGGAATCAATAATCTAGCGACTGTTACCTATAACCAAAAAGGGTTACAGCCAGTTATATACGATGGGAAAGCTTTAAAGTCCGCTAACCAATACGCCAATAAACGCAACGCCTTTCTACAATCTCAACTACCGCCAAATCAATTTAGTTCTAAGAGAATAGACAAGCTCTTTCTCAAAAGAAACAATAAAGTGGACTACTACCTCCACAACACTAGTCGGGCTATCATTAACGACTTAGTCAGTCAAAACATCGGCGTTTTAGTAGTGGGATGGAACGAAGGATTTAAACACAGTCCCAATCTGGGGAAGGTTAATAACCAAAAGTTTGTTTGTATTCCCCATCAAAGACTGATTCAGCAGTTACAGTATAAGGGTGAGATGGCGGGTATTGACGTAGTAGTCATTTCAGAAGCTTACACCTCCAAGTGTTCTTATTTAGATAATGAACCGGTTTGTCAGCACGAAACCTACGCTGGTAGGAGAGTTAAAAGAGGTTTGTTTAAAACCGCTAATAATCTCACCATCAATGCCGACGTAAATGCCAGTCTCAATATCCTGAAACTTTATACAGAAAAAGTAGTCCGAAATGCTCCGGCTCATCGGATAGAGGATGTATTAGTTCATCCAGTACGTAAAAAAGCGTACAAAGCTAATTTTTAGACGAAGTAATATTTGTCTATAAAATTAGCAACTATGGTCATAAAAATATCCAAGATAAAATTATTAGATTTCTCAATGGGAAAGTCGAGAAACCCATAGATTTAACCAACCTCTACCAAACTTTATAGGTTCAGACTAGTGTTAAAAAATATTACATTACTTGACATTTTTGTCATATCCGCAGGTGCGATACCAGGAGCGTTGAGCCGCTATTATCTGAACGAATATTGTAAAAGAGCTTTCGGTTCAGATTTTCCTTACGGCACTTTCATTATTAACTTTACTGGTTGCTTATTGATGGGTTTTCTGTTCCCTTTATTTAGGACGGTAGCTCCGCGTGCCTTCGGCATTGAAAATTTTCCTCTGTCGATAGATTTATTAGTAAGAGTTGGTTTTTTAGGTTCCTATACTACTTTTTCTACTTATGGATACGACACCTTAACTCTCTGGCGGAATAATAAAAAAGGAGCGACCATATTTTATTGGCTCGGAAGTGCGGTTTTAGGAGTTATCGGGATCGGAGTCGGAGGGTTTTTAGCCGATCGTTTGATTTTGTTTGGAGGTTAATTTGTATCAAGGATTGAGGTTGGCAACGGCGATCGCTTTAGGTGCCATACCAGGTGCTTTAAGTAGATATTTTATTACGGAAATTACTAAGGATTGGCTGGGAAATGATTCGGCTTTCTACGCTACATTTTTTGTCAATATAACTGGGTGTTTTATCATCGCCTTGTTTTATACTTTAAACGAAAAAAGATTCACGAATATTTCACCAGAAATTAGATTGATTATCGCTACTGGTTTTTGCGGGGCATATACAACCTTTTCCGCTTATGGGTTAGATACCTTCATTCAAATGGCTCGGGGTAATGATACGGTAGCTTTACTATACTGGCTCGGTAGTATCGTGGTCGGAATGCTCGCAGTGCAATTAGGAGTTATTTTAGGTCATCTTAATCTTCGCCTGCCGCCTTAGAGTATTTGCTCCAAAATAGACTGGTCTTTAATTTCCTTGGTGGTGATTCGATAGTAGTGATGGGGCTTAATGCTTTGCTAATTGGGCGTTAT
>CAZUVR010000101.1:0-11168 GCA_964623815.1 uncultured bacterium
CTTTCATCGCCTCTTTAATTCTTTCCCTGAGATGTTCGATCTCCGTATCTAAAACTTTCCATTCCTGAAAAATATCGTAATACCGTTGAGTGAGAGATGCGATATTTTCCTGATGGGGATCGGGGCTGACTAAGAGAGATAATTGTAATAACCTGCCGTAAACCTGTGCCGTATAAACAGCGTCAAGTTTAGCATAATTTAGCTGGGCTTCAGAAAGAGGACGAATCCCCCAATCGCTGGATTGTAAAGACTTATCTACGGGAGGAAAACAACACAACTGTTCGGCGAGGGTGCTAAGTTTGTAATTTGGCAGTGGAGCTAGATAGTAGGGAATTTCTTGAGCTAACTTTAAGGTACAAACAATATTCTTCGCTTTATTGCCTCCTAAAAATTTACGATCGAAAGCTGCGTTATGAAAAACTTTTTTAATATCGGGGTTGAGCATGATTTTCTCAACGAATAAACTTACTAATGTTGGTTGATCTAATACATCAAGAATAGTAACAAATTCACCCGTTAAATCTGTGGAGTCATCGAGAATAGAAATAAGGGAGAGTCGAGCTTTCTTTGATTTAGGTTCGGCAACTTCCGTATCTAACCAGAGAGTTTTTGCTTGACTGTAAAGCTCGATCGATGTTTTGATACTATCAACACTAGTACGATAAGGCATAATATAACGGCGAGAGAGGAAAGAGAGATGTATAGTAAAATTTTGGTAGCGCTGGATATGTCAGAAATGGCGGAAACCGTATTTAATGCAGCCCTTTCTATAGCAACTAGCGATCATGCTAGCTTACTTTTGTTGCACGTACTTTCTTCGGAGGAAGATTATAGCCCTCTAGCGGTATCTGCCGACTTATGGGAATTGTACCCTGCGGCGGGTAACGACTTAACCGTAGAAACTTGGCGTAGACAGTGGCAAGATTTGGAGAAAAGCGGTGTACAAATGTTACAGTCCAAAGCCAATACCGCTAAGGAAAAAGGTATTAAAGTCGAATATCAACAATCTTACGGCAATCCGGCTCGAACCATCTGCCAAGTAGCCAAGGAATGGCCCGCCGATTTGATCGTCTTAGGCAGAAGGGGGCGCTCGGGTTTGGGTGAGTTAATACTAGGTAGCGTCAGTAACTTCGTCCTACATCATGCCCACTGTTGTATATTAACGGTTCAATCCCCGAAAAACTAAAATCTACACAAGATAATTATCTTAATAGAGGCCCAATGGCTAAGAAAATAGTTACCGGGATTGCCGGATTCATCGGTTCGCATCTAGCACAAACCTTATTAGAGCTAGGAGAACAAGTTACGGGAATCGATCATTTTAATGATTATTACGACTCCAAACTCAAACGAGCTAACGCCAGTATCCTACAACAGTACCCAAATTTTGAGTTAATCGAAGCCGATATTCAAACTCTGGACTGGAAGAGTCTGTTAGGTGATACGGATGTAATATATCATCAAGCAGCTCAAGCAGGAGTTAGAGCGAGTTGGGGGGAAGGATTCCGCCTGTATACAGAGAGAAATATCAACGCCACTCAAATTATTCTAGAAGCGGCCAAAGAGGCACCTAATTTGAAAAGATTGGTTTTCGCCTCCACATCATCTATCTACGGTAATGCCGAAACCATGCCTACCCCCGAAACTATCTGCCCTCAACCGGTTTCCCCCTACGGCATCACTAAATTAGCCGCTGAAAGACTCTGCTGGCTCTATCATCAAAATTTTGGCGTGCCCGTCACCGCCCTGCGCTACTTCACCGTATACGGCCCCCGTCAGCGCCCCGATATGGCTTTTCATAAGTTTTTTAAAGCGGCGATTTTCGATGAGCCGATAGGTATTTACGGAGATGGAAGACAAACCCGGGATTTTACTTTTATCAGCGACGCAGTAACGGCGAATCTGGCAGCGGCGGAAGTTGACGGGGCTATAGGAGAAGTATTTAATATCGGCGGTGGCAGTAGGGTGGTTCTGGCCGATGTTCTCGATAAGATGGAAACGGTAATCGGTAAACCTATTAAGCGCAATTTCCAGGAAAGAGCCCGGGGTGATGCCCGACATACGGCAGCTGATGTGAGCAAAGCAGGGAGAATTTTGAGCTACGCCCCGCAGGTGTCTTTAGTGGAGGGATTAACTCGGGAATGGGAGTGGATTCAGACTCTTTATCGTGGGAATCGAGAGTCGTGATCGGTGTGTGAGGGCTAAAAGTCTTACTATTAAAATGGCTCGTCGTCTATGGTTAAAGATTCAATTAATAAATTCATGCGTTCTTTACCTTGAGATAATATAGCCTCACAACTTCCTAACTCCTCTACCGCGATCGCAAATTTACGGAAGACTTCCTCTAGGGGCAATCTGCCGCTCTCTATCTCGGCGATGATTTTCTCCACTTGTGCCACTTTAGCCTCATAATCCCCTATATTACTCATTACTCTCTACCCGTGCCCTCACTTTACCCTGACCTAAATCAATATTAATAATATCCCCCGCGTCTAATGCGGATGACTCCTTGATAATTTTGCCGCTCTCATCCCTAACCACAGCATAACCCCTTTTTAAAACCGCCGTCGGGTCGAGGGCGATCAACTTCTCCCGGAGAAGTTCGCACCTATTGGCGTAGTTTAATAACTGTCGGGATTCGTTCGGGAAACGGTATAAACGCTGTTTTAACTGTCGGATGCGATCGACCTCCCCCTCCATTCTATACTCTAAACAATGGCGCAAACGTTCCACCCGATTGCGCTGTTCGGCCATTAATTGATATAGGGAGGGGACGACGATTTCCGCGGCGGCGGTGGGGGTATGGGCGCAGTAATCCGCCACTAAATCCGCCAAAGATTCATCCCGTTGATGCCCGATACCGGTAACAACCGGAATTGGACACTCAGCTATGGCTCTCACCACCCTCTCATCGTTGAAACAGGCTAAATCCTCGCTCGCCCCGCCGCCCCGGGCGAGAATTAACACCTCGGCTCTACCATCCCGGGCGACTCGCCCTATGGCTTTAACGATGGAGTGAGGGGCCTCCGCTCCTTGAACGGTAGCGGGGGAGAATAGAACTCTCAATCCTGGATAACGCTCGATTAAAGTGCGCTGAATATCGCCCCAGGCTGCGGCGGTGGGGGAACTTACCACGCCTATAATTTGAGGGTGATAGGGTAGGGGCCGCTTTCTACTCGTGTCGAATAAGCCCTCGGTTTGTAGCCGACTCCGTAACTGTTGCAATCTTAAAGCCTGTAAACCCTCGCCACCTGGCAAACATTGGGAGACGCTTAATTGATACTCGCCCCTTTTAGCGAAGAGTTTCAGGGAGCCTTGAACTATTACCTGTTCTCCGCGGGCCGGAAATTGCAGGATTTTAGACATATTATTAGACCAGATAGCACATCTGATACTGGCCTTATCATCTGGGTCAGCTAGGGTGAAAAATATACCCCGGGGGTGATTACTGACGCTCGTTACTTCCCCGGTAACGGTGAGGTTTTTTAGATAGCGATCGTCTTCGAGCAGAGATTTAATATACTGGGTTAATCCTTCTACGGATAAAGCCCCTCGGGATAAATCCAACGTCATCGCAATTTTAAGTACGGCTTTACTTGCTTTAAATATAGCATTTTCAGGAAAGTTGTTTTAACCGTCTCGCCGGTTGCCGGGTGGTGTTAGCCTGACCGAAACGGACATCAGAGCCTGTTTAGAGTTTGCAGCCGATCGCGATCATCGTTTATTCGCTTCGGTGAGTACAAATTGAAACTACTATTCGATAATAGTTTTAACTACAATTTTAAGCAGTAGACGAATATTTAATCATGGCGGAAACTCTCGGCAGAGGACATTTAAAAAAAGTCCATCATATCGCCTTCAATGTTAAGGATATGGAGGCTTCTAAGCACTTTTACGGCGGAATCTTGGGGCTGGAAGAATTAACCGGCGATCGCGTTCCCGAAACCCTCAAAGATCTGGTACAACAGGGTAAGGTAGCCAACTTCGTCACCCCCGACGGTACGGTTATCGATCTATTTTGGGAGCCGGATTTATACCCTCCCGACAATGACCCGAAACGAGCTTTTACCCGCGCCAATCACCTGGCCTTCGATATAGAGCCGGGAGAGTTCGATCGCGCCGTAGAAGTGCTAAAAAGTAATAGTGTAGCGATCGATCACGGACCCGTTACCAGACCCACTGGACGCGGTATATATTTTTATGACCCCGATGGTTTCATGGTCGAAATTCGCTGTGATCCTGATGCGGCGGGAATCGGGAGTTGAGAGTTGGGAGTCGGGGGGTAAACCTTCGGTGTATTCGCACGATTTGAAAAGTGCTGTAAATGCTAGATAATAAGCAATGCGTCAAAATTTTGTTAGGCTATGCTAACATACTACAAGTTGTAACATAAGTAATATGAGAAGTCATTACTGCGGTGAGCTGAGAGAGCAAGAAATAGGGAAGATAGTAACATTATACGGATGGGTCGATCGTCATCGGGATCATGGCGGTGTAATCTTCATCGACTTGAGAGATAGAACTGGGATAGTACAGATCGTCAGCGATCCCCAGCGCACTCCCTCATCCTACAAAGCCGCAGAAAACGTTAGAAATGAGTACGTTATTAAAGTAACCGGTAAAGTCAGCCAACGTCCGGACATATCTTTAAACCCCCGCATCGCTACGGGAAAAATTGAAATCTACGCCGAAAGTATCGAAATTCTCAACGGTGTCAGCAAACAATTACCCTTCGTCATTTCCAGCGCCGAAGCGGAATCGGTACGGGAAGAAGTGCGATTGAAATACCGCTATCTAGACCTCAGACGAGAGAAAATGAGTCAGAATCTCCAACTCCGTCATCAGGTAGTCAAGGCGATGCGGAGATTTTTAGAAGACCAAGAAAACTTTATCGAAGTCGAGACACCGATTTTAACCCGCTCCACCCCAGAAGGAGCGAGAGATTATCTCGTACCCTCCCGGGTTAACCCTGGACAATGGTACGCTCTGCCCCAATCACCCCAGCTATTCAAACAATTATTGATGGTATCTGGTATGGATAGATACTATCAGATCGCCCGTTGTTTCCGAGACGAAGATTTGAGAGCCGATAGACAACCGGAATTCACTCAGCTAGATATGGAAATGAGTTTCCTGTCTTTTGACGAGATTTTAAATCTCAACGAGGCTTTAATCTGTCATATATTTAAAACTATCAAAAATGTCGATATACCCCGTCCCCTTCCCCGATTAACCTATCAGGAATCGATGGAGAAATACGGCTGCGATCGTCCTGATACCCGTTTTAGTCTAGAACTAATTAACGTCAACGAAATCTTCAAAGATTCTGGATTTAAAGTATTTTCCAGTGCCATAAGTAGCGGGGGAGTCGTCAAAGCTATATGTATACCTGGGGGTAACGAAGCTATTTCTAACGTCAGGATAAAACCCGGCGGAGATTTATTTAAAGAAGCCACAGAAGCCGGAGCCAAAGGAATCGCTTATATTAGGGTGCGGGAAAGTTACGAACTAGATACGATCGGCGCTATCAAAGATAATCTCGGCGAAACTGAAAAACAAGCCCTGATTGAAAAAACAGGTGCCAAACCGGGCGACTTATTATTATTCGGCGCGGGGGATACGGAAACGGTCAATAAATCCCTCTCTAGATTAAGATTAGTTTTGGGACAGCAATTAGGTTTAATCGACGAAGATAAGATCGCTCTCCTCTGGATCACTGACTTTCCCATGTTTGAATGGAACGCCGAAGAAAAGCGTCTCGAAGCCCTACACCATCCCTTTACCTCACCCCATCCGGATGATATAGAAAATCTCCCTCAAGCCAGAGCTTTAGCCTACGATATGGTTTTTAACGGCATAGAAATAGGCGGTGGTAGTCTGCGGATCTATCAGAGGGACATACAGGAGAAAGTATTCGCTACGATCGGTTTATCGATGGAAGAAGCTTATAATAAATTCGGCTTTTTATTAGAGGCTTTTGAATACGGTACTCCGCCTCACGGTGGGATCGCCTATGGTTTAGATCGGTTGGTAATGCTGTTAGCTAAAGAAGAATCTATTCGGGATGTTATCGCATTTCCGAAAACTCAACAAGCAAGTTGTTTATTAACATCGGCTCCCTCTTCTGTAGAAGCAAAACAGTTAAAAGAATTACACGTAGCTTCTACCTATAAAGCCAAGCCGAAAGAATAGTTATACTGAGAGTAATCACCGTCCGAACGAGGTTCAAACCTCATGACATACGAACAGTTTCAAATTTTAGTAAGCCGCTTAGAACGTGTAGCCCAACGTAACCCCACCAAATATAAGCTTCAAGTAGGATTATTAGCTTTGGGGGGTTACGGTTATATTCTCCTGATCTTGTTGGCGTTAGTCGCCTCGATCATTCTCCTCTTTACGGTGATGACTTCTACGGGACAGGCTAATTATTTTATGATAAAGTTCCTGTTCCTCTTGTTTATACCGGTAGCGGTTACTTTTAAATCTCTCTGGGATACTCTAACCCTACGTTTTCCCCCGCCGTCCGGTTTATTGTTGACGAGAGAAGAAGTCCCTCAACTATTCGACCTCATCGATAAGCTGAAAAAAGCCCTTGATTGCCCCCCGTTTAATTACGTGAAATTAACGTCGGACTTTAACGCGGCGGTAGTTCAGGTGCCCCGTTTGGGGCTGTTGGGTTGGAATGAGAATTATTTAATTATCGGCCTGCCCCTGTTACAAGCTCTGTCATTAGAGCAGTTTGAAGCGGTTTTAGCTCACGAATTTGGTCATCTCTCCGGGAATCACAGCCGATTTAAGGGGTGGGTATATCAGGTAAGGCAAACCTGGCTGTTGTTATTGGAGAAGATGAAAGGAAACCAACAGGAGGGCGGGTTCTGGCTCTACTCGGTATTTTTTAACTGGTATATTCCCTTTTTTAACGCCTATTCTTTTGTCTTGGCCCGGGCAGATGAATACGAAGCCGATCGCTGTGCCGTACAATTAACCGGTAAGATAGCCACCGCTGGCGCTCTGATCAACGTCAGTGTCAAATCTCAGTGGATCGATCGGGAATTTTGGCAGGAAATTTATGAGCAGGTAAAAGCCCAACCGGAACCGCCTGGGCAACCATTCCATCAACTGGGCCAAGTATTGCAGGAAAATTTAGAATTAACTCGCGCTAGGGAATGGTTAGAATCGTCTTTGAATATAAAAACAGATTTCGCCGATACTCACCCCTGTTTGAGAGATAGATTGAATGCTCTCGGTGTCGATCCGCAAACCGCCCCCATACTGCTCAAACCCGTCGTCGAAAGCGCCGCAGCTCTTTTAGGGGAGAATTTACACCCCCTTACCCAACAGTTAAATCTGCAATGGCAAACGGCGGTTAGATTTCAATGGAAGGAAAAACACAACCAGTTTCAAACAGATCAACTACGCCTGCAAATCTTGAACTGTCAGGCGAAGAGTTCTGGTTTATCGATCGATGAGGCGTGGGAGCAAGCCCGGTTAACCCACTATGTGGAAAGCGAAGCCGCTGCCATCCCCCTATTAAAGGCTTTGTTAGAAACGGATAGTTTTCACGTAGGGGCTAATTATTTATTGGGAGAGATATTATTAACCCAGGGGGAAGCAGGAGGACGAGATTATCTAGAGAGAGCCATGTCTAAAGACCCTTATATTTATATCAACGCCTGTCAATTAATTTGTGACTTTCTCAGCCGACAGGGAAAAACGGAAGAGGTACACCTGCTCAGACAAAAAGCAGAAAAGCACTACGGGCAAGTATTGCAGGCTCAACAGGAAAGGAGTCATGTGAGCCAAAGCGATCGCTTTCTGGCCCACAATCTACCCCCCGATAGGGTTAAAAGTATCCGCCGACAATTAGCATCTTATCCGGAAGTCAAATCTGCTTATCTGGTACGCAAAGTGGTGAATATATTCCCTGAGGTGCCTTTCTACGTTCTCGCCATCGTGCCCCGCGTCGGGGCTTGGGAATTTAATAGCCGAGAGAAAGACCGGCGATTAGTCAATCACATAGCCCAAAATCTACAGTTCTCCGGGGAAATGTGGATCACCATACTACCCGAGACTCAAGGTAGTTTTTTAAAAACCCTTCAGCGGATAGAGGACAGTAATATTTATTAACGTTAACTTATCCCCCTTTTTTGTGAGGGATGATTTATCATTTTTTGATATGGCAAATTTACTCGCCGCCGAAAACTCGGAAAAATCAATAATTTAAACTTATAAATTTTATGAATAGTACAAAAGAAAAAATCGCCTCTATCTTAAATCAGCTACCAGATGATTGTTCCATAGAAGATATACAGTATCATCTGTATGTGTTGGAGAAAGTGAGACAGAGTTTAAATGATGCTAATCTAGAAAATACCCTAAAGCAGGAAGAAGTCGAGGGTCTTTTAAATAAATGGCTTATCGAGTAGTTTGGTCACAGAAAGCAATAGCCGATGTGGAGGCCATAGCGACGTACATCGCTAGAGATTCACCCTCCTATGCGGCGGCAGTAGTCAGGAAAATCATCGATATTACCCGATTATTGCAACAATGTCCTAGTAAGGGCAAACCTATTGCTGAATTCGCCGACCACTCAATCCTCGAAAAGTCAGCTTATACCTATCGCATTATTTATCAGATGAGAGAAGAATTAGTCATCATCGCCGCGATCATACATTCAAAGACTCTAATCGAGTTTGATACTTAAGTTATGCTACTTTTACTGAAAATCTAAGTAGTTTTCAGTATATATGAACGATCCAATTACCGATCTAACAGTTAAAACAATAGATTTACGGGATAAACCTTTAAAAGATTATCTCGGTAAAGTTTTATTAATTGTTAACGTCGCCTCCTATTGTGGTTATACGTCTCAATACAGAGGTTTAGAGACTTTATATCAGAAATATAAATCTCGCGGTTTAGAAATATTAGCTTTTCCCTGTAATGATTTCGGTGCCCAAGAGCCAGGCTCTAACGAACAAATCACCAAGTTCTGCAGCCTTAATTACGGGGTGAGCTTTCCTCTATTCGATAAAATTCACGCCGTGGGCGCTCAGCAACACCCCCTATATAATCGCCTGAGTCAGGGTAATCCCGTTCAGTGGAATTTTGAAAAATTTGTTATCAGTCGTCAAGGTGAAATAGTAGCTCGTTATCGTAGTAGTACAACACCTGATTCATCAGATTTAATTTCTGTAATCGAACAAGAATTAACTAAAACCTAAAAGTATATGAAAAGTCGTTCTAAGTCTTTTAAAAAAAGAACTTTTAACCTGGGTAATCCTACTCAAAAGAAAAGTAAAAATTCACAAAAGCTAGCTTGGATATTTTTGTTAGTTTCAAGTGGCATCGTCGGATTATTGGGAGGTCTAGCGCTACTTCTATCTTCGGGAATCATAACTATAGGTGGTATTCCTGGATCGATGATATGGGAGTTTTTGCAAGATCCGATAGCGGTACAAGCGTTTACTAGCGGTGAGAGGAAGAAGTTACACAATCGCTTAGAAGAATTGGGATTCGAGGAAGAAATTAAAGACTTTTATCGTCCTCGAATACGTGATGAAGCGGAATTAGACCGATACATACATCAATTGATGTATTATTGGTCTGGTTATGTGGGGGCAAATTATCAGGTTAATTCTCAAGGAGAATTAGAGTTAAAACCTTCAAAAAAATGGCAATAATAAATGTGAATGTATAAATATTGAAAACAGTTTTCAATATTTATACATTATTTATATTTAATTTTTCCACATCTGTTTCAAGATTAGATCCGGCTTAATATCTCCTAGTTTATTACTAGAAGATTGAATCCCGATATAACGCTCTTGATTTGGAGGTAATAAATTATCCTTCGAGGTATCACCGAATAAAGCTACCGTATATGTACCTACGGCTACGGCTAATTGTAGAGCTACACTATCCCCGCATAATAATAAATTCGCTCCGGCTATCAAGGCGGCTAATTTGCCGATGTCGGGAGGCTCTATATCCTTGACATCTGGGTTTTTTTGTTGCATTTGACCGATCCAAGTAGGATCGACTACGCCCGGTAGGAGTACGATCGATAGACCGGGTTGTTTTCGTTTAATATCTTCGATGATTTCCGTCCAGGAAGAAACGGGGTATTCGTTCTCTCCCGAATCACCTTGAATGATAATATACCCCTGTTCTATATCTAAACGTTTCTGTTGGTTTTGCGCCCATTCAATATCTTCTTTGGGCAGAGAGATTTTTAAAGGCGGGCAAGGGGTTTGTATATCCAATCCCTCTAGGATATGGTGGTATTTAGTCGCTAAATAGGAATCATTTTTAGGAGTTACCGGATTAGACACGAACCAGGAAGATGATTTACCGTAAGCGACTCTCACGGGAATGCCATTAAGCCAGAGTAGAAAAGATAAAGTCCAGTTTTGAGCTAGATTAATGGCTATATCATACTCTCTATCCCTAATGATGCCCAGAACGTTGAGATAGTCTGCTAGTCCGCTCTGATCCCTAAAATCGAACAAGAGAACCTCGTGGATGAGGGGGCAAATTCGATAAGCGGATTTGGAGCGTGGTTCTACCAATACGTCGATGATGGCTTCCGGATACTTCTGTTTTAAGGTTTCCAGGGTTGGGAAGAAGAGGATCTGTTCGGTAATTCCTCCCGGAACAAGGGCTAATATTCGCATCTGATATTATAAAGGTCTAAATTAATTCAGCTTAATTTTAGCAGTCCATTTTGACTTCTCCGTGAGTATTTATCGATTCTTTAGCGTTTTCTAGCCTTTGGTGTTCCTAAATACCTGACATCGCTAATGTCAGGGAAGCGATCGTCAAACCACCAATATATCCTCGAAGGGGAGAGCTATATTCGAGCTGAAGCTGGCGAATTGTAGGGCGGTGCTAGGCCTAGTGCCATCGAGATCGAACAAAAGCGCTCCCGAATTAGTACCTGCTTTATAGATAAACCTATGATTAGAAGTAGTTGCCGAGCTACCTACAACAAATTGCGCCGCGCTGATTATATCCCCGGAGACTAAACCACCGCCGAAGCCACTGGCGCTAACTAAAATATAGTCGGTGCCAGGGACGAAATCAGTAATAGTATCTATACCTTCACCCAGATGGTAGTGATTCGGTAGTAGTGGTGAGCTATCTTGCTTATCTAGCCTGAGTCCTGT
>CAZUVR010000102.1:0-10749 GCA_964623815.1 uncultured bacterium
ATAATTATTATTATACGCTGTGCGCCGTTTTTCGTCCTCTCTCCACACAACGTCCTTCTACTTGGCATGAAATCTCTCAGAAACGGTGGTCGGAATTATGGCAGGCGGAGGTCGATACCGCTTCTCAATTTGAGGTGGATTGTTTCTACTTGATCATCGGTTTGTTATTGCCTATCTGGAATCGCCTTGATGCCGAAAACATGAAAGTGTTCAGGCTACAAACCGATGACGGCGAGAAGCTACTCGGGAGACTGGTCAATTCTGAGAGTATCGGTTCGGTCTTTCGTAATCTTGGTATTGGCGATACTCCGAGCTTGGCGACGGATGAGGTCTTACGGGCTGTGATCGAGCGCAGACAGGTCATGCCATTAAGAGGAGGTTGGCAATTAAGGTCTAGTTCCGTGATGGGTAATCAGCGTCTGGAAATCACGGGTGTTCGTGGTGAAGCCGAGGTCATGCTTTTAAAGGCGTTGGGATGTATCAGCGAGGTGATCCGCTGGAAAGTACGGGTATTCATTCCGAGAGATGACCGAGCCTTATCGGTTATTGAGAAAATCCGTGAGCTGGCTTGAGTTTAGAGAAGGGGGGAAAATCATTTCCCTCTTTTTTTTCGGCATTACTAGAGATGGATTAATCAGAAAACAGCTATATGGTCAACGTTTAATAATTCATAAAGGCCAGTAGGGTCGCTCCATAAGGAACTTGAACCACAGCCCGGACAGAGCAATCCAGGGAGCCCGTAATAATTTCAGAGTGAGGAACTGTGAAAAATCACTTCCTAGAAGCCGATCGAATAACCTACCTTTAATCGTAATTCGCTATCGTTGCCGGAACCCGTATTAATATCCCCTTCGAGTCCGAAATCCAAAACGCTCTGTAACCCGATTTGCTGACGCATCCCTATCCCGGTGCGAACTACCGCGCCGCCATCGCTCTCTTGAGAGGCTAAAACCCCTATCTCCGCTAGAAAAGTTCGATCAAACCTCTCCGGATAACCGATGGGGCGGGAATAACCTAGAATTAATCCAGGGATGACCGATGGTTCCCCCGTATCGGCAGCGGTTTTAAAATTGAGATCGAGATTGAGGTGTAATCGATCGAACTGCCCCACGGTCTTACTCGCAATACCCCGAATCCGGAAATCTACCCCGGCGCTGTCGCTTCCAGTAGGTAAAGCCATATCGGTGCGGACTGCGAAAGCCGGTACATTATCGTACTCCCGATTGAAGTTGTAAAAGAAGCCGAGGGATAAATCTCCTATATCAAAGTTGGTATCGTCATTATCGGTTCGCCCTCCTACTACCGGATCGATACCGATAACGATATGACCGTTGAGGATAACACCGTTGAGATATTCGACGCTAAATTGTCCGCCCACGCTTTTATTCTGGGGAAAAGCCACCCCCGTACCTAATTCTAAGGATTGTTCCCCGAAACCGATACTTTCGGCATCATCAAAAGAAAGGGGATGACCAGCATCGAGATTATTATGATCCACTGCTAGGGCAGGCTTATTAAAAGCAAAGATCGTTAAAGCCGCGATCAATAAAGATGTTTTCACTTCGTTTTCTCTCCTGATGGGGAAGTATGTTGATGTTCGTGATTATGGTCGTGCCCTTCGTGATTGTCTTGTGGTTGTTTGGGGGGATGCTCGTGATTATGGTCGTGTCCAGAGTGGGTATTTTGACCCCCTGGATTCGAGTTATGGTTGTGTCCAGAGTGAGTATTTTGACCCTTTGGATTCGAGTTATGGTCGTGTCCCTCGTGGGTGACGTTTTCCGGCATCAGCCCCATTCCGGGGATACCATCCATAAATCGATGATCATGCAATCCATCACCGCCATAGTTTTTACCAGGTTGCATCCCCTCATGATTGGCTGCCATGACCAACCAGATGGCGCGGGTAATCTGTTCTTCTTTCTGCTCCTCGGTCATCCAGTCAGAAGCGAGAACGTCATTAACCATATCGTGCAACATATGGAGATTGTCGAATGTGTTGGCGATATAGGGAAAACGAGCGGCGAAGCGGGGGCTTAATTCGGCGAACATGGGCATAAAAGCTCGATCTGTTCGATATAATTCTTTCTCGTGATACTGCCGCCCTACTTTTTCATATTCCTTGCGCTGTTCATCTAGGGTTTTTTCATACAGTAAGTCGTACATTGAACCCTGTAACCAGTGATAACCCCAGAAAAGCCCGTTAACTCGCGGATATTTCTCCCGGAAGGCTTTCGAGTAGGGTTGGGAGTCTAGATAACCCATGTTCATCGGTAGTCCCGTGATAGCGTAGGGGACGCTTTTAAGGTAGAACTGATATAGGCGATCGATCTCCGCTTCTTTTTCTTCCGGGGTTAATTCCGTACTCGCCAACACATCCACCGTTTGGGCGTGGAATATGTGGGCCCAGTCAAAAACTTGCTCCAATACTCCGTACTTCCTGCCGAATGTGGGAGATACATTCCCTTCGTCCGGCATAAATTGGGGCGGATTTTTTAACACCCGATTAATCTTGTCGAATGTTTTCGTTTCTAATTCTTTTTCCTGTCCCGTTACTATGTCTTCGTAAGCGAAGGCATGACCCACCGCAATTGCGTTGAGATCTAGAGCCAGGGGTTTAACATTATAAATAGCGTCGTTATATACTCCCCGTTTGCGATAGATATGATTCCTTTGCCTGTTATGCATCCAACTTGGAATGTTAGCGGGAACCGGCTCTAATTTAGCATTTTTATCCCTATTTTCTGAAGAGGTTTGCGCTGAAACCGGTAGGCTTATAATTAATGTTATTCCGAGACAGAGTATTATTTTTTTCATGATTTTAAATTAAGACGCATAATTGCCAATGAAAATTTAGAACGAGTTTTTTACACATCACGATAACCCTATGGCGGAGAGGTTTTCACCTGTGAAAAGACCTTGTTATCTTCCTGCATTTTTTCCCGTACCTTCATCCTTCCTCGATACATTCTCATGCCGCAGGTAAACCCATATTCTCCTGGTTTTTCTGGGGTGAACTCCACACTCTTGACTTCGTTGAGAGGGAGTTCAACATCTATACCGAAATCGGGGATTAATAGCTGTTCCAAACAACTATTAGCGTCCTTCCGCAAAAAATTTAACTTAACGGGTGTTCCCGATTCAAGCATTAAATAATCTGGCTGATAACCCCCCTGTACGGTTACGTTCAATTCTTGTAACCCCTGCGTAATTCGGGCTTGTTGAACTTTCGCTTTCTTACCCATGAACCACCATAACTCGGCTCCTATTAATGCTAAACCCCCCAAAGTAACACCTACTTTCAGGCTCAAAGGTTGTTCGAGCGGGCGGAAAGGGTCACTTTGCGAGCGGTTATCATTCATGTGGGGCGATGCGATCGCACTTGCAGGCACCGCTAACAGTAGCCCGAAAGCGAGCAGATAATAAGATAGAAAACGTGCTTTGTTCATAGTTAACCTCTAAGATTTTGTAAACGAACAAATTAAACGTTGGCTTGAAAACGGCTCAGGCGTAAGGCGTTAGTCACCACCGATACCGAACTTAAAGCCATCGCCGCCCCCGCCACGATCGGGCTGAGTAACCAACCGAAGAAGGGGAATAAGACCCCCGCCGCTATCGGGATACCGGCAACGTTGTAAGCGAAAGCGAAAAACAAATTCTGTCGGATATTGTGCATGGTGGCCCGACTGAGGCGGATGGCGGTAACGATACCCCCTAAATCTCCCGACATCAGGGTAATATCCCCGGCCGCCATGGCCACATCCGTCCCCGTACCGATAGCGAACCCTACATCGGACTGAGCTAGTGCGGGGGCATCATTAATTCCATCACCCACCATAGCTACTAATTTCCCTTCCCCTTGTAATCGGGCGATTGCGTTAGCTTTCTGGTCGGGACGTACTTGAGCCAGAACCCGTTTGATACCTACCTGATCTGCGATCGCTTCCGCCGTGTGCAGGTTATCCCCGGTCAACATGACTATCTCTAGCCCCATCTTTTTGAGCTGCCTGATCACTTCGGCGGAGGAAGGCTTAACCGCATCGGAGATCGCCATTAATCCCTCTAAACGTCCGTCTACCGCCAAGAAAATGACCGTTTGAGCTTGATTTTCCAGCGAAGTTTTAGGGGCTTGTAGGGCGGAAGTATCGATCCCCGATTCATCCATCCATTGCCCGGTGCCTATTTGAACGAGTTGGTTATTGACCCTGCCTTCTACCCCGCTACCGGCGACGGCGCGGAAATCTCTCACCTCGGGAAATTTAATCTCTCTGGTTTGCTCCTGTGCGTATTTAACCACCGCTTCGGCTAAAGGATGTTCCGATAACTTTTCCACCGCCGCGGCCAATCTTAGAAGATTCATTTCTCCACCCACACCCCGGATCGTCAGAAATTCGGTCACGGTAGGTTTACCCCCAGTGATGGTGCCGGTTTTATCGAGAACGATCGTTTTTAATCTTCCGGTCAGTTCTAAACTACCCGCGTCTTTAATTAAAACGCCGTTTTCCGCTCCCTTGCCGATACCCACCGTCACAGATGTCGGGGTTGCCAATCCCAGAGCGCAGGGGCAGGCGATGATCAAAACGCCTACGAGGGTGAGCATGGCAAGAGTAGGATTGCCCATAATATTAAACCAGACGACGAAAGTTGCTATCGCCAGAGCTATTACCGTCGGCACGAACCAGCCGGTCACGCGATCGGCTAATTTTTGAATCGGT
This sequence comes from uncultured bacterium, assembly GCA_964623815.1. Lineage (GTDB taxonomy): Bacteria > Cyanobacteriota > Cyanobacteriia > Cyanobacteriales > Microcystaceae > Chroococcopsis. The sequence goes on from CAZUVR010000102.1 coordinate 4,713, forward strand.
GCTTTCGAGCCTTGAGCTTGTTGTACCAGTCTGATGATCTGCGCCAGGGCCGTATCTTTTCCGACCCTTGTGGCTTTGAATTGGAAACTCCCGCTCCTATTTATAGTAGCTCCGATAACTTCGTCACCCGGCTTTTTCTCGACGGGGATACTTTCCCCCGTGATCATCGACTCATCGATCGTCGAACTACCCGTAATGATCTCTCCATCCACGGGAATTTTTTCTCCGGGACGGACGATAATCGTATCTCCCGCGATTACTGCATCGATGGGAATATCAATTTCTTGACCGTTTCGGATCACCTTAGCGGTTTTCGGCGCTAATCCCATCAATTTGTGAATCGCCTCTGAAGTTTGTCCTTTAGCTCGATTCTCTAGATAACGCCCTAATAAAGTTAAGGTAATAATTACGGTAGAGGCTTCGTAATATACGTCAGCTCGTAATCCCTGAGCTAAGAAAAATTGCGGGTTGAAAGTCGCCCAAATAGAAAAGAAATAAGCTACGTTGGTTCCTAAAGAGATGAGGGTGTTCATGTCCGCAGCCCGGCGGCGGAAAGCTGACCAGGCAACCCTATGAAAATTTAATCCAACCCAAAATTGTACGGGTGTGGCCAGTAAGAGCTGCACCCAGGGATCGGCTAAAAAACTAAACGGGGGCGATAGTTCGAGACCAACGTGTTCTAAAGTGCCTATAATCAGTAAAATGCTGAAGACCGAGCCGATAATAACTTTATTTAAGAGCTTTCTTTCTTCTCTTTTTTGCTTAGTTCGTTCTCGTTCTTTTTCATCCTCCACTTGAGGGAGGGGATAGGCGGAATAACCTATATTATCGATGGTTTTTATTATCGCTTGGCTGTTCGTTTCTCGGGGGTCATAGTTAACCATTGCTTGTTCCGTCGCAAAATTTACGATACAGGAAGAAACCCCGGTTACAGATGCAACCGTTTTTTCAATGCTATTGGCACAACTAGCACAACTCATGCCCGCAACTTTTAAATCTAGTCTGTCCATAATTTATCCATCTCCATAAATGCCATACTATCCACCTTAGATCCTTCAGTTCACTGGAGAGTCAAGGGGCAATTTCGCCTTGTTTTATCTTCTTGAATTTTCTAACAGCGTATTCATAATTAACTGCATTATATTGCTCGTTTATTTTATCCGATTAAACTTTTTTTTATTTTATTCAAGGCTAATTTATATTAGATTTTAAATTTTTTAATAGTATTACTCTTATTTATTTTTAAAACAGAAGAAAAGAAAAAGTTACTTACTATTTAAATTAAAATAAACCAACTACTCTGAAGCCACTTAATTTAATAAATCGCTGTAATCTTTGTCCTTATTTGTACCACTGCTTATTCCATCCTTTCATTTGCTGAATTTCTTTCTCCTGAGAAGCCAGAATATCTTGAGATAATTTTTGAATTTCGGGGCGGGCCGATTTTTGCAGGGCATCACTGGCCATAACGAGAGCGCCTTCATGGTGTGGGATCATGGCGTTAATAAACCTCCGGTCAAAATCTTTATCACCTTTGCCTAAATTGACGGTCATCATCAAAGTCTGTTTATCTTTTTCACTCATAGACATGGAGTGATTCATTTCGGAGTGCCACATCAGTCGGGTATCCCCGGCTTTCGGATACCACGATTTCCGCCACTGTTCCATCTCCTTAATTTCTTTCGTTTGGGCGATAATAATATCTTTAGCGAGCTTTTTCATTTCGGGGCGCTGAGATTTTTGCAGAACTTGTTGAGCCATATCGATCGCCCCTTGATGATGTAAGACCATAGAATCTATAAACCTTAAATCATAATTTTTATCCGCCGGCCCTAAATCCATTAACATATCATGGTCTCCGTGACCTTGAGGTGATTCCATCCCGGTATCAGTTCCACTAAAGGAAGTTTCGAGACCCTGATTTATTTTAGAATTGCCGCTATTACAGGAGAGTGCCAAAATTGAGAGATTAAAAACCGCAAACAGTAAAGTTAGCCGATTTATAAAAATACACTTTCTCATAATTTTAGATTACTTAAGGTCACGAAGTAACTTTAACATACAAAAATGAAAACAGGATGAAATAGAGATTTTAAGGATTTTTTCTGGCTCACGTTTGCGTTTTAATAGACCTAAACTAATCCCAATACAAAGCGATAGGGAGCCACAAAGGTTTTAAAGAAGCACCATATATAAAAGTTCAACTTGATGTCGTAGCCAATAAAATATTAATGAATATTTCCTATTCTTTAGCGATGCATTAGCTTATTTTGGATGAGCAGGTTTTAAGTTTGTACAAGTAAACATATTTAAAGCGTGAGTATATATTTCATCCTAATTTCATAAAGACCGCTCATTGTAGTAAATAGGCATAGATAGATAGTTGAGATTGTTAATTTAATAACAGGAGTTCTCTATGAAAATTACTGCAGGTGTCGTTACCACTCTTTTTCTCGTCCTTTTCACATCCGGCCCTTTATTAGCTGGGGATAAAACACCCGACTCAGCGCCCCCGTCTAACTCCGTACCCCCGTCCACCTGTAAACAAGATGAAACTAATCATACATGCATGAAAGACGGTATGCCCCCGATGACGGAAGGGCATCAAGGAACGATGGAAAACCATACCAATACGATGAATCATGGTTGTCAACCCAAAAATGGCCCCATCGATAATAACGGGCATCACCAACATGGGCAAGACTCTATATCGAAATAGAGCACCTAACAATACCTTTCTTGAACGAACCTGGAGAATCAAGCAATGGACAGCAGTATTTTTTTTGGAGGTTCCTTTATCGCCGCATTCGTAGCGGGGATGATCGCCTTATTCGCCCCCTGTTGCATTTCAGTCATGCTTCCTGCCTATTTTGCCAGTTCTTTCCACAATCGTTCAGTTTTGGTTGCTATGACCTTCGTATTCGCCGGAGGTATTGCTACGATCATCCTGCCCTTAGTGTTAGGAACCTCCGCGGTGCGACAACTGGTGCTTTCTCAACACTGAAGTTCCCCCATATAAAGGTACTAGTTGAGGCTTAAAGCTTTACACCACTTGAATTCTAGTAGTGTGATAATAATGCCCTACCCGACACAAATCTTTGAAATCTTTACGCCGACGGAGTTTGAGCCAAATTTGCCCTCATCGGTACATTTTCTTATCCTACCTTGTTTCCAGGGGAAAACAAGGAACCAACATGGCTACAGAGGTAAGAGGTAAGGATAAATTAATGACATAATCGGTTATAGTAAAATTAGCGATCATCTCTACACTCAACTCTACGGAATCGCTCTACTTTAGATACAGTCAACGGTACAGCCATTTTAAATGCAAAAGTGTACCCAGTAGCAATATTTTCATTATCTCTCACAAACCATAGACAGCAAGGTCTTCACCCATTTGCTAGTATTTTTGTATGGGGGAACTTCAGTTATGAAAAGACCAAAATCTTCTCCCAATCAAGTTAAGAAAGGCAAAAACGCTAGGCTAGAACCAATTTACCCGCAGGCGGCGGGTATTGACATCGGTTCGGAAGAACATTCGATTTCTTACCTCACAGGTTCGGTAGAACCACTAAAATTAGATATACTTTAACTTTTATATATCCTTAAAGCAACAAAAAAAGTTTATGAGAATTTTATTAGTTGAAGATGAAGAAGATCTTGGCTTAGCCATTAAAAACATTTTAATACAAGAAAAATATGTAGTAGATTGGGCAAAGGATGGTGTGGAAGCTCTAGAATTTTTTAAATCAAAAGATTGGGAGTACAACATCGCTATTATTGACTGGATGTTACCGTCTTTATCGGGTTTAGACTTATGCAAAACCATCAGGGGAGAAGGCTCATATTTACCAATTCTCATGCTCACGGCTAAGGAGCGTCTAGAAGATAAAATACGGGGACTAGATTCAGGCGCTGATGATTACTTAGTTAAACCTTTTAATGTAGAAGAATTGCTGGCTAGGCTGAGAGCATTAAGACGACGTTCTCCACAGTATCAGTCACAAATAGTTCAAATAGGAACATTAATTTTAAATTGTGATAATAGGACTATAAGCACTAAAAACTCTTCACCAATACCTTTAACAACGAAAGAATTTCAATTATTAGAGTATTTAACGAGGCATCCAAACCAAATTATGACCACTGAGCAATTACGTAACCAAGTTTGGGACATTGAATCCGAATCTGTTAGTAACGTGGTAGCCGCTCAAATGCGTCTGTTAAGACGGAAACTAGCTTCTATTAATTGTGAAAATCTTATAGACACTATATACGGAGTGGGCTATCGTTTCAATAATGCAACAAAATAAACTGTTTAACCGGACTCGCGTTTATTTAGCCGTTTGGTATTCTGGAGTAATGGGTATTATTTTTAGCTTGCTAGGTTATGGAGTTTATCAAGCGATCGCCCACGCTCATATAAATAATTTAGATCGGGAGTTGGAATCGCTCGCTAAAACTATCCATAACGGTTTGGAATTGAAGCTTGAGCGATCGGGTAAATTTGATATAACGGTAAAAAGATTATTGCCAGATCTTTGTGTGCATAATTCCCCCTGTTTTTTAAATTCACCAATTAGCCAAGGTAAGAATTGTGAGATATATTCTTCGACTCGCTTTTATAGAATTAACTCACCTAAAAAGCATCTTTTCAAATTTATCGGTGATGGACAATATTATTTACGCTTACTTAACTTAGAAAAATGCCTCGTCGCATTTGCAGGAAATCCGCCCCCGCCTAAAAACTTTTCGCAACTCGAAAAAGCTGAAAGCATTATATATTCGGAAGAAAATCGTTATCATGAGGTCACGTTGTTGCTACACACGGTAGATCAACAAGATTGGGGCTACGTACAAGTCGGTCGAAGTTTAAAAGAATTCGACGAGTATATGTCTACTGTACGCTGGATACTATTTCTAGGTTTGCCAGTAGGTATGATAAGTGTCGGATTATCAAGTTGGTGGTTGGCGGGTTTGGCTATGAAGCCGATTTATGAATCTTATCGTCAGATTCAACAATTTACGGCCGATGCGGCTCATGAACTCAAAACTCCCTTAGCGGCGATGGGCGCAACTCTAGAATTTGTCATCAGGCAACCTCTAATAGATACTTTACAAACAAGAGAATCACTAGCAAGCCTTACCCGGCAAAATCAGCGTTTAACGGTTTTGGTAAATGATCTTTTATTGTTATCTCGGTTAGAGCGCCGCTCCATAGCTAAAAAAATAGAAATATGCTGTTTAAACGATATTATTAATGATTTAGTGGAAGAGTTAGCCGCTCTAGCCGTTAAAGCTGAAATTGATTTATATGTAGGCGAACCGAGTGAACAAAGAATTTATATTGAAGGTGATTTAGAACAGGTATATCGTCTACTCTACAACTTGATAATTAATGGCATTCAATATACTCCGCCGCAAGGCAAAGTAGAAGTTATTTTAGAGAGCGGGCAACAGGAAGCTATTATTAAGATTATCGATACTGGTATTGGTATTTCAGTAGAAGATCAAAAACATATTTTTGATCGTTTTTATCGGGTTGATAGCGCTCGTTCCAGGCAAAGAGGAGGTTCTGGTTTAGGGCTAGCTATTGCTAAGGCTCTCGCCCAATCTCACGGGGGGGACATCAGCGTTAGTAGCCAAGTAGGTAAAGGAAGCGTTTTTATAGTTCGCTTTCAAAGATATGTTGATTGAGTAAAACCCGTATTTAAAAATATATGATCGGACTACATAATCTCAAGCTAAATTTATAAAAGTTTATCGAACGAAAAACATTTTTACTTAAGAAAACTAATTTACTACTGAATTCAGTTGAATGACAAAATAATAAAATTTTCAATTAATTATGCTTAATATAATAATTAACCAAGTTCCTCCTGTTGTTGAAGCCTAACAGACGCAGCCCCTTGAACAGCCGTCAAATAAGACTTAGCCCCGTTGATGTAATCATCCCAACTTCGTAACTCCGGAACTCCAGCCCGCCATTCCCTCACCGTATCGCTCTGACTGAGAATAGTAGATACTTCGTGTGGGT
>CAZUVR010000103.1:0-10717 GCA_964623815.1 uncultured bacterium
CGTGAGGAAGTCGTCCATAAGAAGAATTTTAGTGATTTTCTCACCCCTCAAAGTCTCTTAAATTTTCAAGATAATTTTCCTCAATTTATTCAACGAGGTTACATCGACAATTTAGAGCTTCAGCTACTTAATATAAATGGCTTAAGTCGTTGGTTAAATATTAACTCAACCGCGATTAAAGATAAAGTTGGCAACTTTTTAATGAGTCGGACGAGCTTATTTGATATTACAGAACGCAAACAAATGGAAGAGGCTTTACAAAAACAGATTCGACAGAAGCATTTATTGTCGAATATTAATCAAGCAATTCGCCTATCTTTAGATTTCAACATTATTCTTAATACAGCCACTTCAGAAATTAGAAATTTTCTAAATGTGGATCGGGTAGTAATCTATCAATTTAATGCGGATTGGAGTGGTAATTTTATTGCTGAATCCGTTGGAGAAGATTGGGTTAAACTAGTAGATTCCAATGTTTGTAAACTTTGGGAGGATACTTATCTTCAAGAGGAGAAAGGGGGTCGATTCAAGAATCACGAAACTATAACGGTTAATAATATTTATACGGCCGGTCTCCAATCCTGCCATATTGATTTACTAGAGCAATTTCAAGCCCGAGCTTATGCTATTGCTCCCATTTTTGTCAACGAATCCCTCTGGGGACTTTTGGGGATGTATCACAATGCTACTTCCTATAATTGGAAAATTGAAGAAATTGAATTATTGGAACAAATTACCGGTAAATTATCTATTGCTCTTCAACAATCTCAACTTTATTCTCAACTTCAAATTGAATTGCAGGAACGAAAACAGACGGAAGCCGTTTTACGAGAAGCTGAACGACGTTGGCGATCGCTGTTAGAGAATGTACAGTTGATCGTTGTAGGGCTGGATTTAGCGGGCAACGTCAATTACGTTAATCCTTTTTTCTTAAACCTTTCAGGTTATCAAGAATCGGAAGTACTAGGGAAAAACTGGTTTGAAAACTTCCTGCCATTTTCTAATCAGGAATCGCTTAAAGCAACGTTTTTAGAAGTTTTAAAATATAATGCCAATCCCTACCATAAAAGTGTTATTTTAACTAAATCCAAAGAAGAACGGCTTATTGCCTGGAATAATACTATATTAAAAGACTCCAATGGTAATTCTATAAGTATCATTAGTATTGGTGAAGATATTACGGAACGGCAAAAAATTGAAAAGGTTAAGGATGAATTTATTGGTATTGTCAGTCATGAACTTCGTACTCCCTTAAGCGGTATTCAAATGTCATTAGGGTTGTTGCAGACGGGTGTTTATGCCAAAAAACCTGAGAAGGCAAAAAGAATGCTTGATATTGCTTTTAATGACACGAAGCGATTGGTCAATTTAGTCAACGATATTTTAGATCTGGAACGATTAGAATCAGGGCGGATGACATTAGAGAAAACCGTTTGTAAAGCGATCGATTTGATGCAGCGAGCGGTTGATAGCATACAGGCGATCGCACTTCAGCAGAACATAATAGTTAAGATAGACACTAATGATGTCTTTGTTTGGGCGAATCCAGATAGCATTATTCAAACTCTAACCAACTTATTAAGTAATGCTCTCAAGTTTTCTCCGGCTGATTCGCTTATCCACCTTAAGGCCCAATATGAAGGGAGCTACGCTCTTTTCCAGATAAGCGATCACGGACGTGGTATTCCTGATGATAAATTGGAAACGATTTTTGAGCGATTTCAGCAAGTGGATGCTTCTGATTCCCGTGAAAAAGGGGGAACGGGTTTAGGATTATCCATTTGTCGCAGCATTATTGAACGACATGGGGGAAAAATCTGGGTTGAAAGTATATTGGGCGAAGGTAGCACTTTTTTCTTTACCCTACCCGTTTCAGAGGAGGGTGATTTATGAGCAATAAAAAAATTCTAATCGTTGATGATGAAGAATACCTCCGGGAACTAATACAAGCCTGCTTAGAAGACTTAGGGGGTTGGCAAGCTTTGACTGCCAATTCTGGAGAAGAGTGCTTACGCATTTTAGAAGATGAAGGGGCTGATACCATTTTATTAGATGTCTCTATGCCGGGAATGAATGGCATTGTCCTCTATGAGAAACTTCAGGCTAATTTAAACACTCGCTCGATTCCGGTGGTTTTGCTCACTGCCAAAGTCTTACCCAGCGATCGTGCTAAATTTGCCCGGATGGGAGTTAAGGGAGTAATTTCTAAACCAGTTGAACCCACTACCTTGATTGCCGAGATCGCTGAAATACTGGGTTGGGATGACTAACTTACTATTTGAATAAAAATTTATCCTTACCAAATCCCCACTTTTGTTGTTTAGTCTACTTTTAGAAAACAATAAAACAACATAATAAGGCTTAAGACATGATGGCAACAATTACCAAAAGGATTTTATTGATTAATGGTGATACCAATATACAAGAGATAATGCAAGCCTACTTAACCGATTTCGGAGGATGGCAAGTTAGGAGTACAACATCTCCATTACTTGCCTTAAACTCTGCCGCTCAAGATAAGCCTGATGCCATCTTGTTCGATCTTTCTACTTATGGCATGAATTTTTTCACTTTCCTTAAACGTTTACGTTCTCAAGTTGACACTCAAACTATTCCTGTAATCTTAATAGCGGATGAAATCACAGGATTTAACTCAGAAATATTACAAGAATTAGGAGTAATTGGATTCATTAATTACTACACTAGTTCCGCAAATTTTTCTCAACAAGTTGCCAATTTTTTGAAGTGGGATGAACCATGTTAATTTATTATTTTTACTAAAAATCGCCATAATCTATCATTTAACCAGGTATTTATCTCAAAACAAAGCTTTTGGAGACATCATACTTTTCTAGTAAATCGAGACGTTCCCTGATCAATGTTCGTAACGATCGCCAATACCAGAATAGAGGATCAAAATCGCGTTTTGGATCAGAGTACAAGAGGTGGTGGTGAGATGGTAACATCCACCTCAACCCCTAATTGGATGTCATACGAAATCCGCTTATCATAGGTTCCTTTCTTTGGAAGTGACCAGTGGCTAGTGGCTAGTGGCTAGTGGCTAGTGGCTAGTGGCTAGCGGTTGATCACTCGTCACTCGTCACTCGCCACTAATCACTCTCTCTATAAGTAGTCTTTGAGAACAGGATTTAGTATCAAACCTGAATTCGGGGTAAGGAATCTTTATATAGGTCGGGGAATTAGGGGTTAGGAATTAGGAATTGGGAAGCGATCAATCTTATGCATAGCTCAGGTTAGGAAGCGCCGGATGAAGGATTAGAAGCCCCGCGCCTCCGAATTCCCAATTCCAGAATCCACGGGTGAATCTTATCCCGAACTGACGTTAATCAACGAAGGGGATCGCCCGTATCTACACTCTTGAAATGGTTCCAAAAGCCTCTACCGGTGAGGGCGATAAAAAATCAGCCACCAAAATTCGTCACGGCCACTTTTCTATCGGGTGTTTAAGCCGATGACCCTTTAAATTATCTCGCCGTAAATTAAGGGCGTATTTAATCGTTACAACCTTTTAAGCGAATTCCACATCTTTTTTAATCTGCGATAATAATTGTGACCCTGGCGGTGAGACTGGGTATTCATTCTACTAATACTTAGGAATATAGCATCATGAGTCAGACACCGATAACCGTAACCTACGATATTAAAGAGCTATTCACCAATCCCGGAAAGAAGATAGACGACGCCTTCGGCACGCTGCGCGCCCGCGTTGACAAACTTGACGAGAAGGTGAACAAGATAGAGCTAGAACAAGGCAAAATGGCGGTGAAGAGCGAAAAGATCGAGACTGACATAACCGAACTAAAAGGATTACAGAATAAACTGGTTTTTGTACTAGTAGGAATCATCGGCGCGGTGGTGGCTACCGGTTCAATAGTTGCCCTATGGCGTACTTTCTTCACTAATAATCTTCAACTCCTAACCCGTCTCCTCAGATGACGGGGGCGGGAATACCCATCAAGTTAAAGAAATCCCCTACAACGTTAACTAACGAAGAAACCAATAGTTATTATCAATGACGAGAATGGATATAACCCCTGACAAAAGAACGGAAGTCAATCTAGAGCGGTTAGAATATGCTATCAAAATAGCTCCTGTGGGGATTTTCCGCACTGACACCGAGGGAAATTGTATTTACGTGAATGATCGCTGGTGTGAGATCGCCGGACTCACCCCCGAAGAAGCTTTCGGTCAGGGATGGGAAAAAGGTTTACACTGCGAAGATAAAGCCTCCATCGTTGTCGAATGGTGTAAGAGCGCCAGAGAGAAACGTCCTTTCGCCATGCAATATCGTTTTCAGCGTCCTGATGGTCAGGTCACTTGGGTTTATGGGCAGGCAGAGGCGGAGAAAAGCCCCGACGGTGAGATCGTCGGCTATGTAGGCACGATAACGGATATTAACGCTCAGAAGCAAACTGAAGAACAGCTTTATCGCCTGAATCAAGAACTAGAGGAGAGGGTTAAACAGCGCACTGCCGAACTAGAAGAGCGAGAGGCTCGACTACGGGACTTATCAGAGCGCTTAACTTTAGCTTTACACTCAGGGGATATGGGTTATTGGGAATGGACTATCGCCACTGATACCGTTTTTTGGGATAAAAGGCTCTACGAACTACACGATATTCCTCTATCATCCCCCCCGAGTTACGAAGTTTTCATAAATACCGTTCATCCTGAAGATAGGAATCTTCTTCAATCCCTCGTGCAAAACGCGATAAATAGTGAGAATAATTACGCCAATAGATGCGGTCGTTCATCACCCTATGAGGTTATTTATCGGGTAATTCATGGAGACGGCAGAATGTACTACATTAAATCCTATGGTACCGTAATCAGAGATAGCCTGGACAGACCCCTGAGAATGGTGGGTATTTCCTTTAATATCACTCATCTCAAAGAAACAGAAATTGCCCTGAGAGAATCTCAACAATTCTTACAAACAGTCTTAGATACTTTCCCTCTTGCGGTTTTCTGGAAAAATAGAGAATCGGTCTTACTCGGCTGTAATCATGTCTTTGCCCGACTAATGGGTTTAGCCGCATCTCAAGAAGTTATAGGTAAGAGAAACTTCGATTTCAGTTTCACACCAGACGAGGTGTTAAAGTATACGGAAGATGATCGCCAAGTAATACAGTCGGGAGTTCCTAAATTAGGTATCGAAGAAACGATCACCCTGCCCACTGGAGAACAACGCTGGGTAGAAACCAATAAACTGCCCCTGCGAGATCTAGATAAGAACATTATCGGAGTGTTGGGAACTTTTCAAGATATTAGTGAGCGCAAGCAGGTGGAAATTTCCTTAAAGGCGAAAACTGAAGAACTCAATCGCCTTACTCGCCTCAAGGATGAATTTCTCGCCAATATGAGTCACGAGTTAAGAACACCTCTTAACTCGATTCTCGGTCTGAACGAATCACTTCAAGATGGCATCTTCGGCCCCATCAACCAAGAACAGGCTATGGCTTTAAAAACTATTGAAAACAGTTCCTTTCATTTACTGTCCCTGATTGACGATATTCTTGATGTGGCAAAAATAGAATCGGGGCAGGTAAATTTAGAATCTGCCTCTGTTTCTATTTACAATATCTGCTCTTCCAGCCTCACCTTCATTAAACAACAGGCATTGAAAAAGGGTGTTCAGATAGACACAAAACTGCCTCCTAATTTGCCTAATTTATTCGTAGATGAGCTTCGCATCCGTCAGGTGCTAATTAACTTGCTCTCCAACGCGGTGAAATTTACCCCTTCAGGGGGAAAGATAACGTTAACCGTTTCGCGGGCGCTCCCTTCGACCGATGGGACTGAATATCTCCGCATTACAGTGAGCGACACGGGTATCGGCATAAGTCCCGAAGACATCCCTAAACTATTTCGCCCTTTCGTTCAGGTTAATAGCGCTCACAATCGTCAATATAGCGGCACCGGTTTAGGGTTGGCTCTCGTCAAACAAATAGTAGAATTGCACGGGGGACAGGTAACACTCAATAGCGAAGTGGGTAAGGGTAGTGATTTTAGCATCTATCTGCCCTGTGACCGCGCCCCTCAAAGGCCTTTCCAGCCAGAGCCTTCTCTGAGAGCCGATGAGGAAATGATGTTCCCTGACCGTCTCACTCCTACCAATTTTATATCGCCCTTAATCCTCTTAGTAGACGATCATCAGGCAAATATCGCCACTTTTGAAGCCTATTTAAAATCTCAAGACTATCGGATCATTAAAGCTTACAACGGACGGGAGGCAGTCAATCTAGCCCGATCCCAAACACCGGACTTGATTCTGATGGATATTCAAATGCCAGAAATGGACGGACTAGAAGCCATTAAAGAAATCCGTCGCCATCAGGCGCTGAAGGAGGTTCCCATTATTGCCCTAACCGCTTTAGTGACAGAGGGCGATCAAGAACGTTGTCTGCAGGCCGGAGCTAATGATTTTCTGGGTAAACCTGTAAAGCTCAGACAATTAGTCACCATTATTAAACGATCAATAAATGGGTAAAAACTTCTAAAGATAAAAACCAAATTCAACTCAAAGACTATCGAGAAAGGGGCTGTTATGAGGAATTAGGAATTGGGAATTGGGATTTGGAGAATTAAATCTCCCCAATACCCAACTTTTAACTCCCGGCTCAATTCGCCCAATTGAATAGTTGCCGCCACCAGGGCACGGATTCAACGGGCTGGAAATCGATTTTCCCTCTGATATTATTCACATCCCAGCCAGTAAGACGGGCTAAGTTTTGGGCTTCTTTTTCCTGCCGCTGACGTACTCCCTGCTGATAGCTCACCCGGGCATTACACTTCATCTCGCCCCGATAGGGATGGCGGATGATATAGCGCCCTTGGAAAAACTCCCCATTGGCGGTTTGCTGGAATTGCAAATCTTCGGGGAATTTATCCCGGCTGTAGCGGACGTGAATTCGAGTTATGAAAACCCGCTTACCTCCATCCCCCGCCCAAAAGACACCAGCTTGCTTTAACTCCTGCAGTGATAGAGGCTCGGCGGAACAAGGGTCACAACTACTCATATCCCAGGCGTATTCGAGGAAGCCTACTTTCTTGTTCTCCCTCTCATAACTTTTCTGAAACAGACTTGTATAGAAATTCTTGAAATCCTTTTGTACGAATTCAGGGATTTCTTTGTCGGAGGGGATCTTGACCGATCGATAATTAGTCAATTCTACCTGTCCAGTGGGAGAGAGCAAATACACCAGTAAATCCTGTTCTCCTTTACTGTTCATCATCCCGAGGCGTATGGGTAACATGAAGCGGGGCGATTCATAGGCGATCATAAGGGGGCGTAAGGATTGAAAGCCGGTTTTATTAAACTCTTTCAGGTTCACTTTAGCGACGAAGAATTTTAATTTCTGCCGGATGTAGGGCTGCAGTAAAGATCCAGCACCTTGGGGTATGCGATAACCATTCTGTCTTAACCAAGTTTCCAGCCCGTCCGATTCCTTCGCACTTAGTATGAGGATGTCGTATTCTCCTACGGAAAATTTCGCCTCTACCGTTACTCCTAAAGACTCGTTCCTCCTCTGTCTCGGGGCGGATGCAGGTGCCGGGACTGCATTGCGACCTAGGGAATCTTCGTAAGTAATACGATTTCGATCGCAGGGATTTTCATCGAAGTACTCTACTAATCGGGGGGCGGTAAAGCTATCTACTCTCTCGATAATTTTACTATCGCCTATTTTCACCTGTTCCTCTTTGATAACGGTAGGCACCGGTACGACTAGGGCGAAGTCTTTTATCTCGCCTTGATAGTCGTTAGACATGGTTAATACGGTTCGATTTCCGTCTCTGGCGATGATCACCTGAGAGGCTCGATTATATAAACTCGCATCGGCTTTAGCCACGTAAAACCCACAGAATGCCAAGGCGGGACGGGCTATCAGCAAGCCGAAGATTAACGTTATTAAGGCAACAATTACTTTTTTCATACTGTATGGAGGGAGTTGGGGGTTAGGAATTAGGAGTTAGGGGAGAAGCGAGGGGATTGCCGACTAACGCACGTCTCCACTGAAAACTTTCTCCGGGCCATAGCCTGTCTATGATGAGGGTTAGGGGTGAGAGGATGAATAAAGCCCAAAAGGGGGCGGTAGAGATATATAGGGTCTGTTGTAGGGTAAAGGTAAGAAGCCCCAACGCGATCGACCAGATTATCCGCCCGTTGAAAGCATCGGGGGTAGAGCGGGGATCGGTGATCATAAAGAAGCTGAAGAGTAATAGGCTCCCGCTACTCAACTGATGTCCCCATATATCCAGTGTCCATCCCAGCCAGCAATCCCTGAGAGCCTGTAAGCCCCCGTATACGGCGAGGAATACGATCGATGTTTCCCATCTTCCCACCCGCAGTAGTATCATCCCCGCCAAAGCTACGAATAGCAATACATAACTCCAATCCGCCCCCCACTGTCCGGGCGATACCCAAGCGTCCCCCGTCAACACCAGGGCGCTGATAATCCCGAAGTTGCCTGGATTGAAAAAATGTTTATTTTTATAAGAGAAAATAAATTTACTTGCTATTGCTAACCCCCCAGCAAGTATCATCGTTTCGTAATTATTTGCTCTCAATATTAGGCTCAACCCCAAGACAGTAATTAAGCTACTTTTTAGCGATGTAATTGACAATTTCTCAAAACTCGTGTTAAATTTGACATAGGATCGATAAAATGGGATGTGTGTGTCTGCTTTCCCAAAGAGCCAGCCCGTCAAGTAAAAGAAGAAAAGCTGAAACCCCGAACAGGTAACAAACAGGGTTAAAACGAGGGATGGGTGTAAAGTCCAATCCCGGGCGGTGACACCGAGGAAAAGGAAGAGACTCAGAAAAGAAATTTGGTAATCACGAGCATCCTGAAAAGCCATAGGCGGTAAAGGCAATGAAGTTTATTCCAGTATGGCGGCAGGTGAAAGGAGGAGGGCGAGCGTTACCATTTTGGTAACGGGAAAACCCGCTAGACTAGATAAACAGGATAGAGTCAGGAGAGATATGCTAGGGTCAGTACCATCGATAGAGCGATCGTCAATCAGATTAGAAATCCGTTCCCTACAGCCCCAGTTAGTAGCCTGGCGGCGACAATTACACCAACGTCCCGAGCTGGGGTTTAAGGAACATCTCACCGCAGAGCTGATTAAACAAAGTCTGGATAAGTTGGGGATCGAGTATAGGGATAATATCGCTCAGACCGGGATAGTAGCGACGATCGAAGGTAGGGAGCCGGGGCCTGTATTAGCCATCCGCGCCGATATGGATGCCCTACCGATTCAGGAAGAGAACGAGGTGCCCTATCGCTCTCAACACGACGGCAAAATGCACGCCTGCGGTCACGATGGTCATACCGCGATAGCGTTGGGCACGGCCGCTTATTTAGTCAGTCATCGGCATAGTTTTGCGGGTACGGTGAAGATTATTTTCCAACCCGCCGAAGAAAGTCCAGGGGGAGCCAAGCCGATGATCGAGGCGGGTGTATTAAAGAATCCAGATGTAGATGGAATCGTCGGGCTGCATATCTGGAACAATCTACCTCTGGGTACGGTGGGAGTCAGGAGCGGCGCTTTAATGGCGGCGGTGGAGTGTTTTACGGTGAAGATAAAGGGGAAAGGCGGTCACGGTGCATTACCCCAGCAGACGATCGATTCGGTGGTGATAACAGCTCAGATAATTAACGCCCTACAAACGATCGTATCTCGTAATATCAACCCCATAGATTCGGCCGTGGTGACGGTAGGAGAAATGCACGCGGGAAGCGCTCCGAACGTGATAGCGGATAGCGCTTTCTTCAGGGGGACGGTACGTTATTTCAAAGCGGAATTAGGGGGATATTTCCGCGGGAGGATCGAAGCGATAGTTAAAGGTATCTGCGATTCGCACGGGGCGGATTACGAACTCGATTATATAGAGCTTTATCCTGCGGTGATTAATGATCCAGCTATGGCGGAGCTGGTGAGAGATGTGGCGATGGAAGTAATAGAAACTCCTGTAGGTATCGTTCCAGAATGTCAAACTATGGGCGGTGAGGATATGTCCTTTTTCTTGCAGGAAGTACCAGGGTGTTATTTCTTTTTAGGTTCGGCTAATGCCAGCCTGGGGCTGAATTATCCCCATCATCACCCCCGTTTCGATTTCGATGAAACGGTGTTAGGTATGGGGGTAGAGATGTTCATCCGTTGTGTGGAGAGGTTCTGTCCTTTGCCGTCAGGGGAGCCATGCCGAAGGCACGCTCAGCTACCTTGAGTTTCAGGATTTGGGAACAGGCACTGAGGAAATGAGCGTCTGATGACCTATTCCCTATTCCCTTTCACTGTTGTGAATATAGAGCAAGACGACCTCAAAAAAGAAATAAGAGTTTTAAGTGATATAGCAATCCTAAGTCAGTCATGAGAAGAATTTCAGACGGTGTCAGGTTTTGACCCTGATAAATTCTCACAAATCAGATCGGATTGCTATACGCTCAATTCCTTAGAGCAACGACTTGAGAACCTGGAAAACAAAAATGCTCTACAAGTCTGGTCATTGATATGGGTATTAATCTGGACATTAATAGGAGTTTTAATAATGGCAGTCTTAGCTAGCCTGTTAATACCTTTATGGGTGGATTTCTTACTTAGTTATATATACTTAATCTAATTAAAAATATTTGTAACAAAACTCAAGGGGTGACAAAGAGGTTGAAAGGTAAGTAGAATAAAGACTCTAGCTAAA
>CAZUVR010000104.1:0-10035 GCA_964623815.1 uncultured bacterium
ACTTGTTATAGCAACATTATATAGCTTTTTCGTCTTTACTTTTGTTTAAGTACCGCTAACCACACGACTATTAATCGGCCCCATGAAAAATGGTGCAATCCAAGAGTTGATGTCCCCGTCGTATTCGGGGAATAAAGGATCTCGATTCTTTTGTATTTCTTCTGGAGAGTGTTCTACCGGGCCGTCAAGTAGAAAAGGATCACCCACCTCCGCTATTTGCCCCGAGTCGTAGAGATTAAAACCAGAGGCGAGAGTACCGCCGTTAAAACCGCCTGAGGCAGTATAGTAGGCTTTTACGTTTTTACAGCTCGTTCCCAATTGTTCCCGTAAATAGTTCACGACTAAGTACGTCCCCAAATCCGAGGGTACGGAATCAAAGCCACACCCCGGGATGATGCGGGTTCCTTCTGCTACCGCCTTTTCGTGATAGCGATCGATCAGACGTTTTACCCAGGGTGTCTCACCAGTAATATCGACGTAATGAGTTCCAAAACGCACACAAGCATCAACAATGTTATCGCCGTATAGGGCAAAGGGGCCGGCAGTATTAAGTAATACTCTTGTTTTAGAAACTAGGGCATCGATAGCGGTTTCATCTCTACTATCGGCTACGAGAATATCCACATCTATGCCCACTTCTAAGGCGATGGCTTCTAGTTTTTCTCGGTTACGTCCGGCAATGGCCCAACGAACCTCTCCGGGGCGGGTATGTTCCTGAAAATACCGCACCGTTTGTTTACCAACAAAGCCACTAGCGCCATAAAGAATTACATCGTATTCTCGGTTGCTCATTGGTTACTCTCCTCCTTTATGGGTTGGCTCATTCAATACCTTTCGAGGTTAGACGGTTATCTTTTCTTGAGAGATCGGGCAGTGGTGTAATAGCATTAAATCATCTTCTTTTAAGGTTTCTATCGCGTAAGCTCTCCCGCTAATATCACTGAATTCCACCTCAAAAACATTCGGTTCATAGACCTCTACGATCGTTCCCACCTGTCCACGATACAGGCACTGAGCTGGTAAATCAACGATTAAAGCCACTATATCTAATAGTTTCATGGTTTTTTCCCCCTAAAACTCTAAAAAACGTAACGGGTAACGAGCATCTAGAATTCTAACGATAAAAGCTCAATGTAAATAAAATCGATGCTATTAAGGATGAAATTGTGCGGACGTGGTTCCATTTAGTCCAGTCTACTAAATATTTCGTCCATAGCTCCCTACCAGATTCCGTTTCAGAATTGACTACGGCTAAGGTATCGTTAAGCGGTACGTTAAAAGCGATCGTCACAATAATCGTACCCACGAGATAAACTAAACTACCAACGAGCCAGTAAACATTAGTTTGATAGGAGCCGAAAAGGGTAACGATAATCAGAGCAAGACAGGTAAGAGCCGTACCGAAAAGAGCGGTCATGAAAAAAGGGTTGACTGCCATTACGTTAATAGATTGCATCGCCGAAATTCCTGCCGATGGCTCGATTCTTGCTAAGGCGGGCATTACGAAGGTAGAGAAAGCGAAGAAAACCCCCGCCGTCAGTCCACAACCGAAAGCCGAGAGAAATTTTAAGGCAAAAATCAATTGAGAGTTCATCATTTTATCGACGTGGGGTAAGCCCGGTTGTTAACTCGGTATTTGATATTGGATGACCCGGACAAGTCAAACTTTACTATTTTCCTCATCCTTTCTTACTGGTTTATAGCGATGTTGGGCCCACTTTTCGGCTTGTCCGGTAGCAATAGCAATAGCTTTTCCCTCTTCGTAACCCTCATCGAGCAGAGCATTAGGGATTTCGATGGCTTTATCACGTACTTCGGGATGCAAATTTTTTAGCGAGACCGGATAATCTTTGCTTATACCAAGGCATAATAGGTACTTTCCCCCTTAACAACACCCGTAAATATTCGCACTTTTGGACGGGTCTACTTTTTAGGATGGCAAAAATCCATTTAAGACCGTAACCTTCCTCGGAGGGAATAAACGAGTTTGACCGGAGGAACATTATTATCTCCCGAACGCTCCCATCAAAGAGATTACCGTGTAAATTAAAATAAACACTTCGGCATTGACCCCGATCGACATTCACTCCAATCGGTTTTTCTAAAGTTAGGATCGGTTTACTCTAAAATAATTGATTATTACTCCTTTGGAAACAAAAGTCACCATGAGCCGACAAATTACGATAGAGTATCCTGATAATTTCCCCGATGCTTTAGGAAAAACTAAAGAAGAGTTTGAATTAGCGGCCAAGTGGGCGATGGCAGTTAAACTTTTTGAAATGAAACAATTGTCATCAGGAATGGCCGCTAGATTATTAGGTATTGATAGGGTTAGCTTTTTATTAAAATTGAATGATTATAATGTAGCAGTCATTGACCTAACAGAAGAGGAATTATTATCAGATCTAGAAAATGCCTAAGACCGATAAAATTGTCATTAATACATCACCTTTAATTGCTTTGGTTGCCGCTTTAGGGGAGCTAAAGATATTACAAGATTTATACTCTGAAGTTTTCGTACCCTTTGAAGTTTGCCAAGAGGTGGAAAAAGGTTATGAAAAATTAGGATTTGAAGAATTCCGAAATGCAATTTGGTTAAGTAAACAAACAGCCCCAACAAATATTTCTACGTTATTGGTTAACTCTCTAGACATAGGAGAAGCTTCAGTAATTCAACTAGCTTTAGATAGAAATATAGAAACGGTTTGTATTGATGAAGCAAAGGGAAGAAGAATTGCTCGATTAAGTGGTTTATCTTTAACGGGATCTATCGGCATTTTACTAAGGGCTAAACAGGAGGGTTATCCCCTCTCTATTAAAGAAGCTATCCACAGGATGTTAAGCTGTAATATTCGTTTAAGTCGAACAGTTATTGATTTTGCTCTTAAGATAGCCAGAGAAGATAATTAAATCTCCACTTTCCTATTTTTCGAGTTAAAGGTAGAATCTGGCATAGATAAATCAGCATAGGCTACCTTTGTTAACTTTTCTTAATAATGGAGCGGTTAGTTAAGAGCCGCTTATCTAATTGGCTCATTGGGATGAAAACAGTCCCGCGAAGGTGGATATTAAATAATCGTTAAGAATTTCAACCAGACCATAGACAAGCTCAAAGAGAGCGGGTCAATGGATCTGTCAATATGTTTTAGCTTCTGCCCCACAGGATTTATCCTCTGGTCTCTAATGAGTTAAAATCCTTATTCGGTATGGTTTTTACCATAACAATAAGGGGCGATATAAATATATAAATATGGTGGAGTGTTGTTAAGGGCGGGAATGGAACTGAGCCCCGTCGAGATGTGGTATTTTCTTAAACCCGTTATTTTCACCTCCGATGAGGATAAGTTCTGATAGGGAAAAAGATTAAATTATTATTAAAAATTCAGATAAACTCATAACGCCCGCTCAAGTTCTTTCTATAGTGGCCGTCAAAGAATTTATTTGGGATTCTGAAATCGACTCTAAGCTTTTAGGGGTGATGTTTTGAAGGTAACAACGGGCCGCAGTAAATATATAAGATATAGGCGCGTGTTGTTAATCACGAGGTTTGAATCAAGCATCGTTCGATCGTTGGCATGGGCTTAACCCGTAATTTTCGCCCCCGGTCAAAGGTGAGTGGGCTTGATGAGAAATAAATTGTCCCGATGCCCTAAAAGCTTTATGGGGGAGGTTTTGAAGATAACAGCAGGCGGCAATAAATATATAAAATATAGGCGTATGTTGTTATGGCAAAAGATTTCTTTCCCCGATTATCAATCGCTCTCTTCCACAATATCCGATTCCATCAAGTTCCGGCTCTACTTTAAACTGGTAATTTTTCCATCGGCTCAAGGTAAATTACATCGGGCAAAACATTAAATAATTATTAAGACTGTAGAGGTGATCATAACCCCGCATCGAGTCCTTGGTATTTTGCCCGTCAAGAGACCAATCTAGAATTCTCTCATCGGCTAAAAGCTTTTAAGGGACGGGAATTTAAGGGTAATTTTTCCATCGGCTCAACCGGCAAAGTATTAAATTATTCTTAAGACTTTAGACGAGATCGTAAGCCCGTATCAACTCATTCCTATTGTGCCATTCAAAACACCGAGCTTCAATCGGGGGAGAGGCTAAAAGCTTTTAAGGTGAAGGATTTGAGCGTCACAACCCGGGACAGCAAACATATATAAATATAGGCAGGTGTTGTTAGTAGAAAGGCATTTCGACCCGGATTATAACCACTCTCTTCCAAAATCTCCGATGTCACTAAATTCGGGCTTCAGGTTAAACGAGTAATCTTTCCATCGGCTCAATGGGTAAAACATTAAATAATTATTAAGACTGTAAAAGGGATCATAATCGGGTATTGAGTCGTTCTTATGTTGCCGTCCCGAACACCGCTCTCGAAATCTGAAATAGGCTAAAACCTTTTAAGGTTAAGGATTTGAGAGTAACAACCGAGGGCAATAAAGATGTATAAATATAGGGATTTGTTGTTAAGGGGAAGGCTTTCTAACCCTGATTACCGGCGGCCCTCTTGCAGAATGTCAAATTTCATTAAATTATAGTTTTACATTATTTCAGTAATTTTTCATCAATATAGATAAATGAAGTGCCATCACCGGGGCAAAGGGCTACTATACAAATAACCCTTTGACGGGGGCGGTTTCAAGAGGGTTCATCACCTAACGATGACTCATCATCATCGCCTGGCAGCTTTGCTCGTGCTGGATACTCCGCCCTGACACCATAAAAACGAGCAACAATCTTAATCCCGAGGATTTGCAGCCCTCATTAAGGGATTAAACCCGGAGCGAGTGATGTTCGCTCCACCCCAACTCTGCCGGCAAAAACTTTCTAACGTCGTTGGAAAAATTACCCGATTCGCTACTGGTTGTGCGAGCCAGTATAGGAATTACGGTGATTTTAAAACTATTTTCGGTATTACTCCTGGTTGTGCGAGCCGGGACAAAAATTATAATGGCTCCGTTGAAAGTCGAGTTTACTACTGGTTGTGCGAGCCAGGATGGTAATTCTTGACGACTTGATTGAGAGCTGAGGTTAGTCTTGGGTGTGCGAACCAGGGCGGCAATTCCTGATGGCTCAATTGAGAGTCAGGCTTGGTCTTGGGTGTGCGAACCGAGGCGACGATTCCTGATGGCTCGATAAAGAGTCAGGATTACTTCTGGTTGTGCGAATCCAGAAGGTAATTTGTAATGGCTCAATTGGGAGTCAGTATGTCTCGCTCGTTGTACGAGTCGAGATGAAAATGATGCTGACTTTATCTCTGAGTCAGAGTTTTACCATGCAATACTAACACCTGCAATTATTCCGAACCCAATCAATCTCGTTCAAAATCCCTTGAACGTCGGCTTGCGTTGCCTCGGACAGAAAAAGTCCGGGATAAAAGCTCGTCCCCCATTCGGGATGGGTCAAAACCTTGCAGCCTTTTTCGGTGGAGGAGAAACTTAATCCCAAGGACTGGTGAACCATAGCGACAAGATCGAATGTGAATTCGCCCCTCTTGGAGTATATCGCTGTGCCGTCTTTGGGAGAAATGATCTCCGCCGCGAAACCCCGCTGTTGGCTTAATGAGTAGAAAGCTCCTCCGAATTGTAGGAAGAGATCGAGCAGTCGGTTTTTTTCGCCCTCAATGGAATCCCCTTGACCATCTAGAGGATAAAGGGATTGAAGAAACACGATCGCAATAGTTTGAGGTACGGACTTCCAATCGGGCAGTAATTTTCGCCAATGCCCGGTTATGAATGGTGTTGTCTGTTGAACATGAACTTCAACTCCTTGAGCCATTTTTCCCATAAATGAATTATTTCTCCCGAACCCTAAGCTCATATCATAATTGCCAGGGATACCTATTTTTTTAATCGATAATAACCTTGTAAGTCTTGGACAGAGGAGCGTCGTTGAATAACAACGCTACGCAATATTTATATATTGATATGGGACAATGATGTGATGGACAGAATTGAAGTTAAGCCCGATTAGCATAAATCCTAACATTCATGGAAGGTTATAATTCTTCAACCAAGAGTTCGTTAGCGATTTTTCTGATGAAAACGGTGATCGCCAAATTTTTACCCATTATTTTGCTACTCGCCGGATTCGCTCATCCGGGTTACGCCCGAAAACCCCCGACATCGCTAGTAGGGGAGCGTCAACCTTCCCAATCGGCCTGCTCGACCACCACCCTTTCTATCTCCCTCGGCAACGGGAAGCTCTATTACAACAGCGTCGGGCAGGGGCCGACAGTTCTCCTGTTACACGGGCTATTCGCGGACAAAGAACAATGGAACGGCATTTCCTGTAGGCTTGCTGCGGCTGGATACAAAGCTGTTGCGCCGGATCTACCTGGTTACGGAGCCAGCGAGGGGTTCGCCATAGAAGCCTATGCGCTCAGTCGTCAGGTTTCTTTATTACATGAGTTTACGCAGCGGTTAGGCGTTCAAACACTCGATATTGCGGGTAGCTCGATGGGAGGTGGGATCGCGGCACTCTACGCACAACAGTATCCTCAACAGGTTCGTAGCCTCACCTTCATCGGTTCGCCACTCGGCATCGTCGGTTGGGCGCAACCAGTCAGAACGGCAATCTTACAAGGAATCAATCCATTTATCCCTATTACCCCAGGACAATTCGATAGGGAACTGAGTTTGCTCTTTGTGAAGCCGCCACAAATCCCCGCTCCGGTTAAAGAACGGAAAATAAAAGACTATATCGAGCGCAATCGGCACTATCAACAGGTGTGGGATATTGTGAATCTTTACGATGACGTGACCTGCGAAGCCCAATTGCCGACGGTTCCGACCCTAGCGATTTGGGGAGAGGAGGACAAGATTTACAACATTCGGGGAGCCGAGCGGTTGCAGGAGTGCCATCCCCACGCTACAGTCGAGCGATTACCTGGTGCGGGCCATCTGCTCTTAATGGAAAACGCGGATACGGCAGCAACAATTTACCTCCGCTTTTTAGCCGGGCTTCCTATGCGCGGGAATAGTAGAGGCCATAATTCGGCCTCTATACCGGATGGCTATGTTAACGGATTTGCAGAGACACACGAATTTTAGTTAGACCATTAAATAAAGAACTTTTCATCAAAATAGATGAAAGAGGTGCATTCGATACGAGTGCCTCCCTACAATGCTTGTAGAAGTATCAATTGTGCTTCACTTACCGTAGAGGGAAAATATAAATTCTTGATATATATGGGTTTACCTATTATTAAAAGTTAGCAAGCTCCGTAAATATCGATCCCCCTTTATCGGGTAAGAGGGCGAATTAACTCTTCAATTAACGTTTATCAAATAAGCTTATGGCAGATGTGACTATCGCCGCCGATTTCGGTGCATCTTGCGGACGCGCCATCTTCTGTACCGGTTCGACTTACCTGAAGCCAGAACTGATCTTGCTCCAACCACATACCGTAATAGTGCCGCAAAAAAGCATCGACAATTATGAAAAATATAAGATAGGAGGGGCCAACCCGGAAGATTCGGCTTGGGTAAAATTCGGTGATACCTGTTACGCCGTGGGATTCCTCGCCAAAAACCATTTCCACACAGATCACTGTTTGGACTCGCTCAAAGTCGATGCCGCCATCCCCCAAACCCTAGCCCTCGTCGGAAGCGTGGCGAAAAAGAAATCCCTCGGGACTCAATTAAGCCTGTGCCTCGGTATTCTCCTCCCCTGGAACGAATTCAAGGATAAGGAGAAGTTCGAGTCGGAGGTAACAGCCGCCCTGAGCGACTTCACTTTCCGGGGACAACAACTATCCGTAACCTTAGAATCTCTGACGGCACTACCGGAAGGGGGCGGTATCTTCGCCAGGGGAAGAACTTCCGACATCCCTGGCCAGAAGCCGAGAAACCCGAAAGAATTGACCCTCGCGGTTGTCATGCTCGGTTATCGCAACTCTTCCGTACTCATCATCGAAAAGGGTGAGCTGACTAAGGGAGCGACGGGTGATTTCGGCTTCGCCAAAATGATCACGAAAGTTCAAAGCTTCACCTCCGGGCAGAAACCCGAAGTGCTGATCCGGGTTATCTGTAGTACACGTTCACTACCAGGGCGGAAAGCACTACAAACTCTCGCCCGTAGCCATCGAATCGAATTGAGGCAGAAGGAAATAGTCGAGATAGGCGAGGCCATAGCCGACGCGAGGGCGGAATACGTCGCCCTGTTACGGAATTGGCTATTGCAGAATCTGCCGTCTGGTATCTCCATTGACGAGTTCATCATCAGTGGTGGTACGTCACATTATTTCAGGAAAGAGCTGACGGAGTTCCTCAAGGGGTTTAATGCCCGGCTCAATTGGTGTGACTCCTTAGAGGAGCGCATCGTAGATATTTTCGGCGATACCGTGGTCGATAATTCCCTCTCCCATCGCCTCGCTGATGTTTACGGGTTGTTCTACAAACTGCTGAACCGCCCCCTACCCCGATTGAAAGACATAAACCGCAATTAGGAGGATAGCCATGCCAGAGCAAGTTAATTTCGTATTCCGCTACCAACCCCAAAAGATGACCAAGTACGGCATCCTCCTCAAATACATCGCCTCCGACGCGGCCGATATGACCAGGAACGATCGGATCTTACGCCCGGCCGCCGCCTTCTGGTTGCCTTTCGCCTATCAATCCTGTGCCGATGTCCCGCCCCAAAAGCTGCGGCAGATAGCCCGCTCCGCCGTTTACCAACTAAAACTCCACATCCGAATGCCGCTAAGTTAAGGTTTAAATAAAGCTGCGATCACTACGGGATTATAGGAGTTTCAGGCTGTCTAGGATGCTTAACTTAGTGGCATTCCTCCACATCCAATATTTAGAAGAGTCCTTCTCCTTGAATAAGGATGTTTCGGCGTTGCCAAGACACGACGAACCGAAGAGTTTTCACGGTCATCAAAACGGTTCCGGTTCCGGAGAGTTTTTAGATGGCGAAGACTTTCAGGATGAAGACGACATATTGAGCCAATTTACATAAAGGAGAGGAGAGAGCATTATGTATACTCGTGAAGACTTTGGACGTGAGTACGGACTGAACGTTGAGGATGTGGATGAAACCCTCAAGGTTTGCGGGTTATCGGCTAAAAAACGCAATTATTCAGCACCGGAACGGGAGAGGTTCGCTCAAGCCAGAAAGATGTTTGATGAGGGGGTGGCTAACTCCTACGATGATCTAGCCGAATATTTTAAAGGGCAAGATTTAGAAACACCCGAAACCGCTACCATAACCCCCGAATTAGCCGAACACCTCCGTCTACTAGAACAAGAAGCGGTAGAAACGGGCTTTAAGATGGGTCTGCAACACGGTGAGATCATGGGCAAGGTCATCCCGCAGGTTGCCATCATGCGACTGAAGGAGATGATAGCCACCGGCGAACTGAAACAGAACTTCGAGCGGTTATGGCGGGAGGCATCGGCGGGCTTGGGAAACGAGGAATCCATGTCGGAACTACTACAGACGAGGTGGAGGGATTACCAACTGAGCAAGTCCCCACCCCTGACGAGCTTGCCAGAATCATCGACGGAATCATCCGACAGCGACTTCTGATCGCCCTGAGCGAAGACAGGGAGCATCTAAAATTACGGGAGCAGAAACTCGCCCTATCAGCTCAACAACGCCGACAACGATGGCAGACGGTGAAGATGTGGGCTAACCTCATCAATTCTTGGACTTGGGCGGCTCTGCTGATGGGCCTCGTGTTTTCCGGAGGTATCTATATCGGACTCAACTTGTTGCCGGAGGGCGTGGTTTGCTCCTCTAAAGAGAGTTTCTGCTATTACCTGCGATTTGACGACAACAAGAGAGTCTCCGGAAGCTCAACCCGATAAGTTCTAAAGAAGATCCTCGATGTCGAAATCGTCGATGTCGCTCCCCGAGGCGAGGTCGTCAAGATCGATGTATCCCTGACTCAAGAGTTCTTCCGTGTCCAATCCCGCTCGGGCGATCGCTCTATCCCTCGGGGTCTGGCGATGAGAATTTGCCCGGGCTAAGCTGTCAAGCATTTAAACGACGTTAACAGAATTGCCTTTATTTTTTAATTTT
>CAZUVR010000105.1:0-9997 GCA_964623815.1 uncultured bacterium
ATCGATGGTCTGTCTCCTGATGAGATCGAGTTGCTCATGGCGAGTGCTAAATCTCAGGAGATTGAAACAACAGCCATAACGGTAACACGATAATTTTCTATCTTGGAGTAGTGGGTTCATCAACCTATTACTCCTTTATTTTTTTGGTTTAAGTCTCATTAAATTTTAATAGCTTGAGAAAACATTACTCTAGATTGTTCATCTACCCAAAGTTGTGTCTCTTTAGGACTATTTCTAGCGATGGGAGACCCTATTTTAAATAAAGGCTTTTGAGTGGCAAGCGAATTATACGCTCCACTCGAATTGTTATGCCTCAATTACATATTGCGCCATTTGTCTCCCTTAGCTTCAGTTGAGTAAAAAAATCAAGAATTGATGAGATTAATTTTTGCCGGCGAGCTTTCGTTTGAAAACGGTACCAAAAGTGACCGCAATTCCCGAGCCAAATATAGTTAGAGGTTCGGGGATGCTGGCAACATTAGCGGCTACTACCTTGAAATCCGGCCCGTTATCACCATTAGCCGCACCGAGATTGTTGTCGGTGCTGGTCAATCGTAATGTTTTCGTGGTGGTGTTACCGAGTGTAATCCCGAGTGACCCGATATTGAAAGGCCCGTTGTTGAGGACGGGAGGGACGATCGTACTGATGTTGTAGTCAGCTTTCGTGTAATTTGTCCTCAAAATTTTATAGCTAGCGAGAATGGTATTGCCATCATCGCTCAGGGCTTCGACGAGTAAATCGCTATCTCCGGCAATCTGGCCACCTGGTGTTCCCCCCCGCTCCCAGAAAAAGAAGGTATTTACGGGATTACTGAAAGATACTTCGATGCTAGCCGTATTTCCATTCTCTCTGGTAACTAGAAGACTATTGAGGTTTAAATTACCCAAACTCTCAGCGATGTCAAGGTTTGTTGGGTTGGGTTTTGCGGGCCCTTCTCCGATTAAAGGGTCGTTCTCGGTATCGGGCCCGTGACCTGAATGA
Source organism: uncultured bacterium (assembly GCA_964623815.1). Lineage (GTDB taxonomy): Bacteria > Cyanobacteriota > Cyanobacteriia > Cyanobacteriales > Microcystaceae > Chroococcopsis. The sequence goes on from CAZUVR010000105.1 coordinate 983, forward strand.
AGGATACCGTAAGTATTCCCATCTACGGTACTAACATAGGTATCATTCTGGAGAACTTTGCCTGTGCTGACTAGCTCAAAATTAGTGATGGTCTGACCACCGACTTCTACTGAATCTAGGCGTATATCCCTCCTCGGATCATTGAGAAGGTTGGGGTTAGAAGATAGGTTCGGACTGGCGGTAACGTTAGTTTTAAAAGAAAACGGGCTAAATGTAGACGCTTGCGCCGATAGGTTCAGAGACGCTGCGGTGAGCGATAGGGAAATAGCCATCGTTGGAAGCCCAAGTGTTCTGACTAATCTGACTAAATAGCTGTTCATAGGGAATTCGTATCAATGAGAGGATTAAACCTGAAATGATTCGGATAAACCACATTAAGTACAGTAAATTTATCGGAATAATGTATTATTAAGATGGATACCATAACATTATCTGTAATGTCAAGATTAGGTGTTGCAACGATTCCTGAAAAATTCCACACCTTACGGAGTGGCAGAACAGTTAAAGAGCTTGCTCCCTAAGCTTCATAGCCGTTAGCCCCTTGGAGAAAATTTGCATTGGTTTGCGGCTTGATGCGTATCAAAGAAAGGACAAGTTCCGAAAAAGTATCTATACAATCAATCCCGAAAGTACCATAAGCACTTTATTCCGAAGAAACCCTTAATTTGGAACCGAAGACCCGTTACACCATACAGATAATTTTCACTCCGGAGACGGAGAGAACAACCGACAAGAACGCATGGGATTTACCCGAAGAAATGGCGGGAACTTACCAGACAGAAGAAGACCCTTCAGCCGAACACGATCATTATCTATACGGCGCACCGAAGAGAAGCGGGAGCGGCCAGAATCCAATAAAATCAAACGACTCACCCGAATAAGGGACGGTCGGACAAACTATCTTCATCAAGAGCGGTTTTCAAAAAGTCCCAAGCCTGTTGATGTTCGGTAGCATCTTCATCTTCATCAAGCCAGGAATCTAAAAGAGAGATCGCAGCTTGATTTTTTCGTAATTGCTCGGCATCGACAATCGGTGAGATGTCTGATGGAATTGTCTGCCGAAACTGACGCAAAATTTCTAGCAAATCCGCCCAATACTCCGGAGGGGTTGCTTCAACTTCATGAAGCAACAATTTTAGAGATGTTGTAGCCCCTTTGGAATCGCTTGCCATAGGTTAAAGATCGCCATTAAAGACTATGTAGCTCAATTTTAACGCAGATAAGTGTGAGGTATTTATGGACTAAACGAGCTTCACCCTTGAATTTGAAACCCGAATGCGGAAATTCATTGAATTTGTCTCAAGAAATTAATCACATAAAACTCAAACCAATTATTACGCCTAAAAAAATATGAAAATAATCACACTACCCGCAGGGGGCAAGTTCTACGTGACTCCTTGCGGCCTTTTCCCTAGCGTCACCACCGTATTAGCCGCAACCAAACCGCTCTCGCAGAAACAGGGATTGCAGAAGTGGTACGAGCGCAACGGTTCTGAAGCGGAGAACTTACGCAGGGCGGCGGCTGACCGAGGGAAAGTTATTCACCGACTGATTGAAGCCAGATTCAAGGGCGAGGATATGGAATGCCCACCCGATGTAAATGAGTTTTGGGACGAGGCACAGAAGATACTGAGTGCTGTAGGTTCCGTGGTGGCGAGTGAGAAACAGATCTACCACCCTAAATTCCATTACGCCGGAACACTGGACTTACTGGCTTATTGGAGGGACAGCTTAACCCTGTTTGACTTTAAAACCAGTCACCGCCCCAAAAGAATACAGTGGCTGACCGATGCCAAGCTTCAAATTGCCGCTTACAGGGCGGCTTATCAATACCTGTACGGTGTAGAGATCGTTCAAGGACTGATTGCCGTTATCACGCCGGATACGGTACAGCTTTTCACGTTGGAAGAGGAGGACTTAGAATCTTCGTGGCGGGAATGGTCTCTGCGCCTCGAAGAATATCGGAACTTTTCGCTTTACCAACAATTATTCGCCGACAAATATTAAGAATTTACTTAAGGAGAAAAAGCGATGGATTTATTAAAAAGAGCCTTTTTAGCAACTGAACAATTTATACTTAATCCTCCTAATCAATAAGGATAGGTGATTTTATTCTCATACTCGGGCTTTATCTTCAACATCTGTTAGGACAAGATATGGGTTCTTGGCAACTTTTTGACAAGAGCCATTTTTGTTTGCACGCCACTACAGATAGAGGGAAAAAATAAACAATAACCGCCGAACGAAAGTACGGTAACTATATGTCTTTTTGTCTTAAGAATAGAGAGCATTTAAGAGATAGAGTGATAAAATTCCAAATAATCTTTCACAGAGTACAAAAAGAATTAGAAATGATTGTACATAGCCAAATAAGAAGGATATGGGTGGCTGTGGCCGCCGTTGTAGCCACTCTTGTGTTAGTCCTTGCCACGACGGCCGGGGCCCAGACATTCAGGATGACGACGCAGATAGCACCAGGTGTAGCCACGCCGAACCAACTCGATACCTCGATCGGCACGCTGAATTTGAGGGACGGCTTTCCCCTGCCGGACACGCTCGAGAAGATCTACGACAACCTTGACCGCTCGCGTGCGTTGCAAGCCTATCTACTGGCCATCCCCATCGTTAACCAGGCTGGCATGCGCGATTCACTGCGGAAGTTCGGGCCCGAAAACCAAACCAACGTGATTTGGGAGAATTTAGTCGATCCGAAAACCGTGGAGCTGACTGCCAACGACAACACGGTCTACAGCTTTATCTGGCTCGATACAAAGAAGGGTCCTCTGGTGGTCGAAGTACCCCCGAAGGTGCTTGGTGGCATCAATGACTTCTGGTATCGTTGGGTGGCCGACATTGGCATCACGGGAGCGGACAAGGGCGCAGGTGGGAAATACTTGTTACTTCCGCCGGAGTATCAGGGTGTCATCCCGCAAGGCTATGTAGTTATCAAACCGAAAACCTATGGCAACTGGATGTTCTTCCGCTCCTTTCTCGTAGATGGTTCCACTAAACCAGGCGTGGAATCGGTCAAGAAGAATCTGAAGATCTATCAATTGTCTGATGCAGCCACGCCGCCGGCGATGAATTTTGTCAATGCGTCTGGGGTGCCTGCAAACTTCGTCGCCCCGGGTGACTACTCCTTCTGGGGGTTGCTGAACCAGGTGATTCAGGAAGAACCTCCGACCGGCTCCGACCCTACCACCCTGGGACTATTCGCCTCGATTGGCATCATCAAGGGCAAACCCTTCAACCCCGATGAGCGCATGAAGAAGATTCTCACTGACGCTGCCAACATCGGGGCGGTGACGGCGCGAACCCTCGCCCTTAAGATTCGGGAGAGGGAAGCCTTCTTCTACCCCAACAGCTCTTGGCGTTTGCCGTTCTTCGGTGGCTATAAGTTTGAAGTCTCTCCGGGTGTTGCCAACCTAGATGGAGCTATTTTCTATTACTATTTCGCCACCGGCGTATCACCTGCTATGGAAATGAAAATTGTCGGCGAGGGTTCCCAGTATCCGTGGGCTTCTCAGGATTCTAAGGGCAACCCCTTAGACGGCGGCAAAACCTACAAGCTGAGCCTGCCGCCGAACATCCCCGTCAAAAACTTCTGGTCGGTGATCGTGTATGACACCCAGACACGCTCAATGTTGCAGACCGACCAGAAAGCACCCAGCGTGAGTAGCCAGGACGAGGGCTTCAAAACCAATGCTGACGGTTCGGTGGATGTCTGGTTCGGACCAAAGCCTCCGCCGGGCATGGAAAAGAATTGGGTGCAGACGATTCCTGGCAAGGGCTGGTTCACGATCCTGCGTCTCTACGGTCCGTTGGAGTCTTGGTTTAACAAGACTTGGCGGACCGGAGAGATCGAACTCCAGTCCTGATTTGAGGACGTTGCTCGTTTGGTCGCACTGCCAGATGAGTAGTGTTTTCCATGTAGTGAAATCGTTTTTTGGGGATGACTATCAGAACTAGAGCTTCACTACATGGTATTGCTTCTTTCATAAATTGAACACTTCTTTTAAGTGCTTTTCCACCCAAATGCGAAGAGTTTGATGATCCTCAACCTCAATCGTCAACCCCAACTGACTCAGTTCCTGCTTTTTCTGCTCTAAAGTCTGCAATCGCTGATCGAGTTGCTCTAACAGGAGGTTGGCAAAGGGAGGACGGCTACTCAGTAAAGTCTGGAAGCAGTTTTTAGGGATAACAAACAGGGTACTAGATTCCAGACTTTTGACCGTAAATAGGGAGGGTATATTCTCAACCAGATAAAGCTCGGCAAAAAAATCCTCGGGATGATAAACCTTATAAAGCTTCTGTCCTCCCTCCCAGTAAGTTTGCAACGAACCGGAGAGCAGAATATAAAAATTGTTAACTATCTCCGCTTCATTGTAGAGGATTTCTCCGGGACTCAAATCATTTCGGTAGCCCATTTCCAGCCAGTGCAATAGTTCCATCTCGGAGCAGTTCTGAAAATATTTCACTTGCTTCATCAGATTCATCAGCAGATCCGTTTGGGATAATGCACTCGGTTGCAGAGGGGTAGGCGGGGTAACGGCTAGAATGGCGCAGTCGAGCAACGTAATTCCCCTCCCGCGAAAATTCAACGCGATCGTGTAGTACAGTGAACTCTTGACCACATCCATCTGATCCCCATCAAATCGACTAATCCAAACCAATAGCTCAAAATTGAAACACTGATTGTTAAAGTCCTTGAAAAGCACTTTGGGAATGGGATCTCGCAGCACTGCCGGCACCGAGAAGGCTGATTGCAGAAGTACCTCCGTGACTAAGAGCGGATCGTTATGAATGAAAACGCTGACAGGTAGATGCAGTCGCCCTTTGGAGTTAACATAAGTCCAATTAAGAACCTTTTTTTGTACCAGATCACTGTTAGGGATGATCGCATCTGCCCCATCTAGGGTGTGAACGATCGTAGTACGCAAATCGATGGCTTTGATATAGCCCGAAAGATTGGTTAACTCTATGTAGTCTCCGGGTTGCTGTTTACGCTCCAGTAAAAGAGTGATACCGCTGATCAGATTCATGGCAATTTCCTGCAGGCCTAGTCCAATACCGACCCCCAATCCTCCAGCCAGTAAGCCTAAAGATCCCAGCTTGAATCCACTAAGATCCATAATCAGAATGGCTATTATAGCGCCCAGACCATAGCTACAGATAATGGTAATCTGCTCCTTGATAGAAGGAGCAATATTCAGGCGGGATAGTAACCGTCGCCTCAAGAAAAATTTGAACCATCCAGTAAAAATAACAGTTGCCAGCAAGGCCAGCAACATTTTTACTAACCAGAACAGAGAAATCGTTTTGGAACCCAGTTGAATAGGGATGTCGAAGAAGTGTTCAAAATGAAGTAATGATAGGGGCAGTATCATAATGTACTATCGGCGTTGCTCTATAATGGTATAAGTTAAGTCAGAAAAGACATGCCCCTAAATTTTAGTTAATGGATTAACAAACTTAAAGAATTCTTCAACATTTTTTCCAACTAAAAATTTGGCATAACACAAAGTTTTTTTGGGTAATTTTTCCATGTAGTGAAAGATTAATTTTTAAAATCAAGCCCATCAAAATATCTAAAAAGATGGTTTTTCTGAATATTTGGTTATAAGTTAAACTTAGAAGCTATTTATAAAGTGAAGATAAAAACAATAAAAAATTAAACAATCAAAGGTTAATTTAAGAGAGGAAAAAGATGGATTGTTTAGAGAACCTTTGGATAGTTGACCCATTATCACGATTAGTAGCAACAAACCCCATCCCCGTCTTATCTCAGCTTTTATAAAGTAGAAAAATGAAGAACATTTGTATTTTAGATAGTGTTGCCTTAACTCTTCCGGTTGATAAAGAGAGATTAACTTTAGTTGAGCCAGAATACCAGTCCATAGAAAGTTTACCTTCGGGACAAGTCGGGACGATAGTGGAAATATATCAAGATAATAACGAGCAACAATATTTAGTGGAATTCTCAGATAATCAAGGGCGAGAATACGCGATGGCTATTTTAAAGGAAGCAGAATTATTAGTTTTACATTTTGAAGTTCAACTCGCTAGTGCGAGGGGCTGAAAATGGGGATAACCCAAAACTAGAAAAACTTTTTTGTTAGTAATAAATTGGGAGAAAAAAGGGTGTATATAATTTATACAACCTTGAAGACTAGAGACTATTTGATTATTATTTTAAACGCCAATTGTTTTTTATTGAACAGATAGTTGAAATAAGTGCTAAGTTAGCAACGCGCTGACCCACCATTCGTGTCCACTAATCCGACCGACGAGTGTCGAGGAATTACTTATAGTAACCGATCGCGTTAAGCTAGATCACATCGAAAGCCAGTACCATTTAGTATCGTCTAACGGATCATGACAATTAAAGAACAACTGTTACAAGAAATTGACAAAACACCAGAACCTCTGTTAGAAGAAGTGTTGGATTTTTTGCAGTTCTTACAGAATAAGCACCGGCAAGACAAGTTAGAAATAACTTTCCTGAGTGAATTATCACTACAAAAAGATTGGCTAAAACCGGAAGAAGAAGAAGCGTGGCAGAATTTGTAAAGGGTGATGTCGTTATTGTCCCATTTCCCTTTTCTGACTTAACCGGAACTAAACGCAGGCAGGCTTTAGTTGTTGCCAACCCTCAAGGAAATGATCCGATCCTCTTTCCTCTTTCCTCTTTACTAAGATTAGTAATTATTACTTGAATATAACTTATTAGCTGAGTTAAGATTTAACTATAAATAGCTGTTAAGGGAATAGTCACAAACTTAGTTAAATATTTAGATACATTACTAAACAATGTATGCAATTAAGCTTTATTTTTTATTGTTAAGTGAATCTAAGAGACAAAAACAAATCAAACCTATGATGACAATTAATTTAGTTTTTGCTTGTCAGCCAATAGCGGAATTAGTATTATTATTCGCTTGGCCGCTTTCATCGCTGTTAGGGGTAATTTTTTTAAAATGCTTATGGTTTAGTAAAATTAGTTTTAAAAAAGGTTTCTCTTTTCACTCATCATTTGAGGCGATGTTTATCGCTAATATAGCCACTACTATAATAGCAGTAATACTTTGTCTAATATTTATAGCTCCTTCATTAATACTATTTTTTTTAATTATTTTTGTTATCCTTTGTCATCGTCCAGCAGTAAGGCTTTATGAAATTTCTCCTTGGCCAATTCATCCACTACTTACAGAAATATTAATGGTAATACTTTTATTTTTTTCTCTTTTCTTTTTGGGTATTGCTAAGGAGTTAGGAGTGTCATCAATCAATTATTGGCTTGCTAAATTAGCGTATATATATTGTGGTTTGGCAGTCAGCTTTTTCTTAACAGCATTATGGGAAGAATTTATTGTAGGTTCTATTCTAGAAAGCTCTTTTTTACCAGAAGTTTTGACAATGAATCTTTACATCATGCTTTTTGTTTGGGGAATTTCGGCTATTTCGGTATTAACAGGATTTTATAGCAACTGGGTAAGGATTCAGGTCTGGGGGTATTGACAAGTGTGACATCCTCGGAACAGGATCAAAAATATGGAAAAAGACCTGCCTCTAAAACTAGACCGTGAAATCCTTGGACAGTTGGCCACCGAACAACTGGTGGACATTATTATAGAGCAGGCGCTAGCTATAGAGCAGCTAAAATCCAGATGGGGTAGAACTAGAACAAGAGGTAGAAAAACTCAAGGTTAGTAGAGATTTAGACAGCCAAACATCATCGAAACCCCCAGCGGGAGATGTCCTCAAAAAATCAGAGAAAAAACAGGAGGATAAACCCAGCGGGAGTGAGGCGACAAAACGGAAACCAGGAGGACAACCAGGGCATCCTGGAAAAACGAGAAAGGGGTTTAGTAGAGTAGATAGGTTTGAGATTTTACGACCTCAAGTGTGCAGTTGCTGTGGTCAAAGGGAATTTTCTGCCGAACCGATCAAAATTGAAACACAGCAAGTAGCACAGTTGGTGGAGAAGCCCATCGAAATCGTAGAATATCAAAGATATACGTGTATTTGCCGCCAGTGTGGGGAAACACAAACAGCAGACTGGTCAGCCGCTCTAGTTCCGGGACAAGACCTAGGAATTAGGCTGCAAGCTTTTTTGGGATGGATAAATAATTACGGGCATTTACCTTATGAAAAGCAACAAGAACTGTTGTGGGAACTGGGTAAAGTAGAAATCGGGGTGGGAACTATAGTAAACACAAACGAACGAATAGATAGTGCAGTAGCTCAAAGTATTAACCTACTCAAAGAGTGGATACAACAAACGCAGCCAAATATCCATGCAGATGAAACTCCTTGGATAGTCAAAGGGGTAAAAGAATGGTTATGGATTTTTGCCAATACTGACTTCGCCTTGTTTCATGCGGCCGATACTCGTTCTCGTGCCGAATTAGAATCTATCTTGGGTTCAAGTTATGACGCTGTACTAAGTTCCGATGACTATAGCGCTTATAATGGGTATGATGTCAAAGCCCAACAAAAATGTCTGGCGCATTTACGCCGTCATTGCAAGAAGCTCATCAAACTTCCAGGCTTAAATAACCAAGAAATTGGCTTAAAATTTATCAACTTGATAGATGAAGCCTTTGAAAACTATGCCTTATTCCAACAAACACAAAACCTTTTAGGATTCTTGAGTTGGGCTTCTGAATTTAAAGCAAAAGTCGAGTCCTCCATCAGTGAATGGATTGGTAAAGCAGGACGAGAAGCTGGTAAGCTTTTGCGATCGTTACAACAGAAAGCTCATCAGTGGTGGTATTTTTTAGACCACCCAGAGATACCACCCGATAATAATTTAGCAGAACGAACGTTACGTTTAGCAGTAACAAAAAGAAAAGTCAGTGGAGGTTCCCGCTCTATGGACCGATTCCAAGATACTGCCAATTTATTGACGGTGATACAAACTTGTCGTCGTCAAGGACGTTCGGTAATGGACTTTTTTGGGGACTGTAAAATAATTTGTGTCAAGGTAAAAAGTCCACCATAAAATACTAAGAA
>CAZUVR010000106.1:0-9730 GCA_964623815.1 uncultured bacterium
GTTAAGCGGTGTTTGATACGACTATACTATAAAAAATACTAGCCAGGCCTTATAACTGTGCCCAATTTTTGGGCATACTAAAACTAGTTAACGAAGCAGCTAAAACACCGCTATAAAACTGATTTATGACACACCTCCACCTTATCGCCCAAAAACCCATAGAAGCCCAAAAACTGGGGGAAATACTACAAACGGCGTACCTGATCACAGCGAGCCAATTGGAAGAAGCCTTAAAAGAGCAAGCGATCACACCTGAGAGAAAATTGGGTGAGATATTAGCTGGTAAAGGTTGGCTCAAGCAGGAAACCGTAGAGTTTTTCGCCGGGAGATGGAAAACCCTGATCAAACAAAAACACAAACTGCCCCTAGGCTTTTATCTCAAAGAAGCCGGCCTATTGAACGAGGAGCAGATAAAAGCGATCGTCACCGAACAACAAGAGCGGCGAATGTGGGTAAGATTGGGAACGATGGCGGTTTTAAAAGGCTGGTTAGCCCAAAGCACCGTCGATTACTTCCTAGAAAATTTATATCCCGAAGAAGCGGGACACTCACCCTTTCTTAAAGCAGGGAAAAAACCATCGAAACAATTATTAAAAGTAGTTTAAAAGCAAGATATAGAACCTGGGGTAGAGGGGCTTTAACCCCTCTGTCCCGTCATGGGCTATATCCAAAGAAATGAAAAACTAAACATAATATGACAGAATCGCAGATTTAAAAAAAATCTTGCTAGATTGATTTTTGTAAGGGTCAGAGCAATCACACCGATTGCTTTAACTTGATCAATCGGCAATTAAAAAACTACTGATGAATCTAACTAACTTTCCCTGGTTAACAACAATCATACTTTTTCCCATACTCGCCGCCCTAGCAGTACCCTTTATACCTGATAAAGACGGGAAAACGGTCAGATGGTTCGCGCTTACCGTCGGTTTAATCGACTTTGCTCTTATTATCTACGCTTTTTATACTGGTTATGACCTGAGTAACCCCAATCTACAACTCGTAGAAAGTTATCCCTGGCTACCGGAAATAGACTTAAGATGGTCGGTGGGAGCGGATGGTCTATCGATGCCCCTGATAATCCTAACCGGTTTCATCACTACCCTTGCCATCCTCGCGGCCTGGCCCGTAACCTTCAAACCGAAACTCTTCTACTTCCTGATGCTGGCCATGTACGGCGGACAGATAGCGGTATTCGCCGTACAGGATATGTTACTATTCTTCCTCGTCTGGGAATTAGAATTAGTTCCGGTTTACTTAATCCTCTCCATCTGGGGTGGCAAACGCCGTCTCTACGCCGCTACTAAATTTATCCTTTATACCGCTGGAGGCTCCCTTTTTATCCTCGTCGGCGCTCTAGCGATGGCCTTCTACGGAGATACGGTTAGCTTCGACATGAGTACCATCGCGGGGAAGGATTTCCCCTTCAAAATGCAGTTGTTATTGTACGGGGGTTTCCTCATCGCCTACGGGGTGAAATTACCCATCTTCCCCCTGCATACCTGGCTACCGGATGCTCACGGTGAAGCTACCGCCCCGGCTCATATGCTTCTCGCCGGTATCCTCTTAAAAATGGGAGGATACGCCCTGTTGCGGATGAATGTGGGAATGTTGCCTGATGCTCACGTAGTTTTCGCTCCCGTGTTAGTCATATTAGGGGTGGTGAACATCATTTACGCTGCCTTCACATCCTTCGCCCAGAGGAATCTCAAACGCAAAATCGCTTACTCGTCTATATCTCACATGGGATTCGTACTGATAGGGATGGCCTCCTTTACTTCTATCGGGATGAGTGGGACGATGTTACAGATGATTTCTCACGGTTTGATCGGAGCTAGTTTATTCTTTATGGTAGGCTGTACTTACGATCGCACTCATACCCTGATGTTAGACGAGATGGGCGGCATCGGCGGCAAGATGAAAAAAGTTTTCGCCATGTGGACGACTTGCAGCCTTGCCTCTCTCGCCCTACCAGGGATGAGCGGCTTCGTAGCGGAATTGATGGTGTTTATCGGCTTCGCCACCAGCGACGCTTATAACCCCACATTCAAGATCATCATGATCTTCTTGGCGGCGATCGGTGTTATCCTGACTCCTATCTATCTGCTCTCGATGTTGCGAGAAATGCTCTACGGGCCGGAAAATAAAGAACTCGAAGAACATCAGGCCCTCATCGATGCCGAACCGAGAGAGGTATTTATCATCGCCTGTTTATTAGTCCCTATCATCGGTATTGGTTTATATCCTAAGCTAGTTACCTCTATTTACGATCCCACTACTAACGAGCTAACCGCCCTGGTGCGCGATTCTGTTCCGGCTTTAGCAGAACAAACCGCTCTATTAGAAGGAGATAAATCTCTTTATTCTCTGAAAGCCCCAGAAATAGGACGGTAAGTAGAGGGTGAAGATGAGGAAGAAGTGAGAACCTACCCCTCACTTCCCCCTACTCGCTTTAGGATATAGTGAATAGGAGACTCATTAACTGAGCATTTCCGTAAGGCAATGGACAAACCTAACTTAAAAAGAATCATTAGAAACAACCTCGTGTTCAAACCAAAATACATACTATCCGTATTAACTTGTATCGGTTTATGGAGTCCGGTGTTCCCCGCTTTCAGTCAGGCCGTACTACCCTATAGTGTAGACCTGCAACTAGAACAACTAGAACAGGCGGGCATAGAAATGGCCGAGGATGCGATTCAGTTAGCTCGCTTTCAGCGTTTAGATGCGGCCATTTCCAGAGCGAAATTATCTACCCAATTAGCTCCTCAAATCTATCAAACCTGGTTCATTTTAGGAAGTTTATATTTACAACAGAATCAGATAGAACCTGGTATAGAGGCGCTCTTAAAAGCTCAAAATTTACAACCTAAAGAAGCTAATATTAAATTCAGTCTCGGAAGTGCCTATTTTCAAAAAGGTGATTATAAATCGGCTATCACTCATATAGAAGATGGACTGAAGATAAAACCAGACACCGCTCCCGCTCTCTTCGATCTAGGTAATTCTTTACTGCGATTGGAGCGTTATCCCGAAGCGATTACGGCTTATGAGAAAGCTATCAAGGTCAATAAAGATTTCTGGCCCGCCATTAATAATATTGGTTTGATCAAGTACGAACAGGGTAATACGGCTGGGGCGATCGAACAATGGCAGAAAGCTCTAAAGATAGATAAAGAACAGGCGGAACCGATGCTGGCGATCGCGGTGGGTCTTTACAAACAGGGCAAAACCGATGAGGCTCTGAAGATGGGCAAGACGGCTTTAAATCTCGACAGTCGCTATAGCGGCATTAAATTTTTAGAGGAAAATCTTTGGGGGAAAAATCTCATTCAAGATACGGAAAAGTTTTTAAGTCTCCCGAGCATGAAAGCTCTCTTACTTCAACTGGAAAATCAACCCGCCGTTGAGAGTGGGAGCAGGTAAAAACATATATACTAATAGAAGACGGCAAGGTCGGAGGAGTTTTCTAGCAAGCTCAAGCGGGTTCTGAAACCAATTGTAGAATCTGATCCACGAAGGCTTGATGATCGATCACCGGTTTGGAAACGTAAGCATCGGCACCACTTTGCTTGAGGAAATTTTCCTTATCTCCTTCCATAGCGTGAGCGGTAACGAGAATCACCGGCAGGGCCGCAGTATCGGGGTTAGATTTGAGGATCTGGGTAATCTTAATTCCGTCCATCGCCTCACCCTGATAAACGCTACCGGAAAGGGAAACATCCATCAAGATCACATCCGCCTCTTTAGCTTGGGCTATACGGATCACCTCTTCCACATCTTCCGTACCTTTGACATCTAACCCGGCGCGTTTAGTCAAAATCTTGGCGAAAACTCGAAAATTAATCGGGTCGTCTTCTACAATCAAAACGGTTGTCATAGGGATTTTCTATCAATAAATAGTTAGGAACAGGACGCACATGGCAAAACAGTTAAACTTTTTGGCAACTGGTCAAATTATACCCACACCGTTACACCAAGAAATGGAACGCTCTTATCTAGAGTATGCCATGAGCGTCATCGTCGGTCGGGCTTTACCAGACGTAAGGGATGGACTGAAACCCGTCCACAGAAGGATATTATACGCGATGCACGAATTGGGACTGACACCCGATCGACCCTTCCGCAAATGTGCCCGGGTAGTGGGTGATGTGCTAGGTAAATACCACCCTCACGGCGATCAATCGGTATATGAAGCCCTGGTGCGGATGGTACAGGATTTCTCCAGCCGTTACCCCCTATTATCTGGTCACGGTAACTTTGGCTCGATCGATAACGATCCCCCGGCGGCGATGCGCTACACAGAAACACGCCTCGCAGCCATCGCCGACACATCTTTACTAGAAGGGATAAGCGACTCGATCGTAAATTTTACCAATAACTTTGACAATTCCCAAGAAGAACCCGTAGTCTTACCTGCCCAGTTACCCTTTTTAATCCTTAATGGTTGTTCGGGGATAGCCGTAGGCATGGCTACCAATATACCGCCCCATAACCTAGGAGAAATAGTAGACGGGTTGATCGCCCTCATCGATGCCCCGGATTTACCTCAAGAAAAACTCTGGGAAATTATCCCGGGCCCGGATTTTCCCGGTGGGGGGCAAATTATCGATTCGGCTGGGATCAGAGATACTTACAGCACCGGCAAAGGCTTAATAACCATTCGGGGAGTCAGTAAGGTGGAAACCCTCTATAGGGAAGGGCGAAGACGCAAAGAAGTCACCGCCATCGTCGTCACCGAATTACCCTATCAGGTTAATAAAGCAGCTTGGATAGAAAAAATCGCCGAATTAGTCAATGCGGGCAAGATCGAGGGCATAGCCGATATAAGGGATGAGAGCGATCGTCAGGGTTTACGTGTCGTCATAGAACTGAAAAAAGATGTCAATTCCCAAACCGTACTCAACTCCCTCTATCAACACACCGCTCTACAAACTAACTTCGGCGCTATTTTTCTAGCGTTAGTTAATAATCAACCCCGTCAATTATCTTTAAAAGAATTATTACAAGAATTCCTCTCTTTTAGGGAGGAAACTCTCACCCGTCAGTACAGCGATGAACTGCAACAAACATCAGGGAGATTACATCTAGTCGAGGGTTTACTGACGGCTTTAGATAAGCTCGACGAGGTGATCGACATCCTCCGTAACTCCGCCGATGGCACGATCGCCAAACTGCGCTTTCAAGAAGAACTAGGCTGTAGCGGCGAGCAGGCCGATTCCATCCTCGCCATGCCCCTGCGCCGTCTGACAGGATTGGAAAAACAAAAGTTACAGGGGGAACAAAAAGAACTACAAAACCGGATCGAAGAGTTAGAAACTTTACTCAATAACCGCCATGAATTGCTCAAAGCCCTCAAAAAAGAACTCAGGGCTTTAAAACGTAAATTCGCCGACCCCCGACGCACCAAGATTATCAGCGTCGCCGCACCCGTAAAAACCGTTACTGGAGAAGCTAAAAAAAGCCCTGCCTCAGCCAAACAGGAAACCAAGAAAGAGCCTGTTACCGTCGAGAAAAATAGCTCGCAGACACAACCGAAACTCACCCTCTTTACTCCCGCCCCTCCCCCGGAAAATGCTTTACTCTGCCTCAATTACGAAGGACAAATTTACTGGACAACACCGGCAGATAAAGACTTGACAAAAGATGTTATTTATGGTGAAAAAATAAAAGAACAACAAGAGTTAATAGTAATTTTAGATACTGGCAAAGCTTACCCTATTTCGTTGCAAGAAATACCCCCTAAACCTGGTCAATCCCTCTGGGGATTGCTAACGAAAACAGCACAGAATCAAGCTAAAACGGTTGTTAAACAGTTCTTACTCCAAGAAAACCATAAATTAGAAAACTTAATTTTATTAAGTGCGGGAGGTAAGCTCAAAAGACTTCACCGGGCTGATTTAGAAGAGATAGGCAATAGAGGTTTATCGTTAATAAAACTAAAAGAAGACGATTGCTTAAGTTACGCCTGTTTCTGTCAGGAAGGACAGAATTTAATTCTCAGCACCGATAGCGGTAGGATTCTCCGCGTCAGCATTACCGACGAACAAATTCCCCTCAGCGGGCGTAGTAGTCAAGGGAACAACGCCATCAAGCTCGTACTCAGGGAAAACATCAGCGGTTGTCTGGCCTTGAGCAGTCGAGATGAGGTGATCTTGGTGACGCGCTCTGGTTATGGAAAACGCTTGGCCGTGTCTGAATTACGCATGGGCAAGTTAGGCGATTTAGGTTCACCTGGGTTACAATTCGTGGCTAAAAAAGATAGCTTGTGCTTTATGGGGGCTGCTACTGGCGGGAGTCAGATCGTAATCCGAACCAATCAACGTAATCTATTAAAATCTCTAGAGGGTATTAAGCGCTCCGGCACTGATGGGGCGGGAGAACGTTTAATACAGTTAAAATCTGAAGAATATATTGAATCGGTACAGTTACTCTGCTTTTAACGCTAGTGAGTAAACCTAAACAGGAGTTACATCAAATTCTTACCCGAAAACTAAGACGACAAGGGATAAAATTTTTCTCTCTAGGCTTAGTCGGGTTTATCATTCTTAGCTTAGTGATTAACCTGGCTGTCATCGCCCCTGGAAATGCTAAGAAGCCGATCGACGCTATTTTAGTCCTCGGTGGTAGTATTCGCCGCGAGATGTACGCCGCGAGCATTGCCGATCAATATCCGGGGGTGCCCATACTCGTATCGCAGGGTTCGCAAGATCCCTGTATATTAATCCTCTTCCAGCGTGCCCGACAGCCGATCGATCGCGTCTGGTTGGAAAAATGTGCTAACACCACCTTCAGTAATTTCCTCTTCTCCGTACCGATATTAAAGAGCTGGGGAGCGCATAAAGTCAAAGTTATCACTTCCGCTTCCCATTTACCTAGAGCTGAATGGATGGCGAGAATTCATCTCAATTCTCGGGGTATGGCTGTAGAGATGGATATACCGCGAGAAAGAGGTGTTCCCGGCAATACGGAATCTAAACTGAAAACCGCCCTCGATGTTATCCGGAGTTTGATTTGGTCAGTGGTGGCTCAGGTGATTTCGCCGCCCTGTTGGGCAGTCGTTAATTTAAAGGATGTAGATTTACCCTACTGGCAGGATGGAGGCTTTTATTGTGAGTATCAAGGAGGTATCCAGAAACCTTGAAATGAAATTACCGGGTTAGTTTTATTTTTACCCGGTAACCGCGTAGAGGGAGTTTAGGTATTACCGCGTCTCAAATCGCTATCTTGAAATAAAACCGCCAGTTTAGCTGCCTCGGTAGCCGCATTATAATTTTTAGCCACCTCTTCAAAACCGTTCATGCCCATTTTTTCTAGCTCATCGGTAGAAGAATCAAGCACCTGGCGTAGAGCTTCGGTTAAAGCATCTAACGAACCTGGAGGTATGAGCCAGCCGGAAACCCCTGTCTTTACTAATTCGGGTATGGCAGCGATCGTAGTACTGATCACCGGTCTGCGTAGCGCCAAACTTTCCATGATCGCTACCGGTAAACCTTCAATATAGCTCGGCAGTACCAAAGCCCGGGAAGCTAGGATCTGTTCCCGCACCTCAGAACTACTGGCCCAACCAGTCAGATGCACGTAATCTTGAAGACCGAACTTGCTAATTCGGGACTCGATCTCATCTCTTAGGGTTCCGTCGCCCACTAACACCAGCTTGAAGCTTCGTCCCTCCTCTTTCAATCGCACCACCGCATCTAAGAGAAGTAGAATACCCTTCTTCTCTTCCAGTCTGGCCACACACACCAACCTCTGCCCGTCCGGTATGGGAACGGGAGGCAGGGAGAAAAATTCTCTGTCCACCCCACAATGAACGATACGGATCTTGTCCCACTGTTCGGGCGGGCACCAGCGTTGTAATTGCCCTTGACAAAATTCGCTGATGGCGACGACGAAAGAGGCGTGATCGATCTTTTCCCTCAGGGCGATCGCTCTGGCCTCTTCATTGTTTTCCGGCGGGATGTGAACCGTACAACTGAAGGTAGGGCCCCCGAGTATCTGACATAGCAGCATCACGGTAGCCGCGTTGCTCATAAAATGGACGTGAACGTGAGTTACATCCCCCTCAGCGAACCACCTCAGGAGAACGCAGGCCTCAGCTAAATAGGCTAGATGATACAAAGCGCCTTTTTCACAGTAAGTACCTAACTTGACGGCGAACTGCAGAGCCTGGAAGAAGCGAACCGGTCGGGTGAGGGCCACGTACAGTAGAGAAGTCGCTAACCTCACGCTCCCATCTTTTAGTATGTATCGAGTTTTGCCGTCTTCTAACTTGTCTTGGGGATCAACTAATTCGGACGAGAGGGAACGGATAGAAAAGCGCTTTACGGGGATTCCCTCCGCTTCTATACCCGCGATTTCACGGCGGATGAAACTATGACTGACTTTAGGATACTGATTGATAAAATAGGCTAGGGTCAGGGGTAACGGTTCTTTCAGCCTCGCCTGTTGCGCGTTCAGTTCTTGAGTAGCGCGGGATTTCCCCTTGATCAGACAGTTCCACTGGTACTTTTGCAGGAAGGAGCGGAATTCTTCATCATCGTATCTTTGCTCTCCATTGATCCAACTTTTAAAGTAACCGATCAACATGGCAAAACCACCAATTATATAGGGTGGGCGTGTCATACGATACAAGGCACTCACGATCATGTATAAGGGACCCGTACCCATGAAGTACTGTCCGTACCCGTGCCGCATACGGCCTTTAAGTATTCCCTTGTGACTCGAACCCATCGGGCGCAAATGAATGAATCGCAATTCGGGTTCATCCCAACTACAGGCGATCCAACCCCGTCGGCGGCATTGGTGACAGTCGATACCGTCCCACATCACCTGTTGAACGAAACCGCCTATCTCCTGGAAACATTCTCGGCGGTAAAATTTGATCATACCCACCGAGGTTTCATCACCGCATTTTTCGGAGATTAAATTTCCATTTTTATCTTTAAAATAGGGCTTGCCGCTACAAGTACCGATCCGTTTATTCTCTTCCATCCTCGATATCATCGATTCAAAGTAATTATGGGGTATTTGTAAGTCCATATCGAGCTTACACAGGTAATCGTAATTTTCAAGAGGGACCACTTTTAAACCCTGGTAAAAAGTTTCTATGACCCCCGCGCCCACCAATCTATCCCGTCGGTTCGGAAGGGTAACTACCTGGATAAACGGGTATTTGCGGGCGGCTTCCGCCAGAATTTCCGGGGTGCTATCGGTGGAACCGTCATCGACGATAACCCATTTTGTCGGGAGAACAGTTTGGGCGGCGATCGAGTCTATGGTTATCTTTATATAGGCTGCTTCATCCCGGCACGGACTGATCAAAACATATTTTGCACTCTTTACGTTTTCTGTACTATCTAATTGATTTACCGCCACCATAATTATCTCTCTATATATAAAATCAATAAGTCAATGTCTTTATTTCATAACTACGGAACGAGTTGAGATAGAGTTAAAAGACTATTTTAAACCCTTGAGGAAGACTAACTTCTTAAGGGAAACTGTAAAACTTCCGCTCCATATCTGTCAAGTAGCCTGACTTGTCCAGTTATCTTTTCGCTCAGGTTTTGAGGTGGGGGGCAGGAGGCAGAAGGCAGGGGGCAGGAGGAAATGAAACACAGAAGCAAGGAAAAGGCTTAATTTGGATATAATAAGCTTTAACATCAAACTTCTATCTATGAGTTATCGAGACCAATTTATTTGGAAGCGTAGAATTTAACTTTTCCTT
>CAZUVR010000107.1:0-9391 GCA_964623815.1 uncultured bacterium
TGAGAGCTTGGATGGCTCCTCAAGACCAACCCCACGAAAAATTCACATTCCCTGAGGAGGTTCTGCCCCGTGGTAACGCTCTCTAATATGTCTGTTGCCAGCGGCCGTGACCAAGAATCTACCGGTTTCGCCTGGTGGGCGGGTAATGCCCGTCTGATCAACCTCTCCGGTAAACTCTTAGGCGCTCACGTTGCTCACGCTGGTTTGATCGTTTTCTGGGCCGGTGCTATGACACTGTTTGAAACCGCCCACTTCATCCCTGAAAAACCCATGTACGAACAGGGTTTGATTCTCCTTCCCCACCTGGCTACCCTCGGTTTCGGTGTCGGGCCTGGCGGTGAAGTAGTCGATACCTTCCCCTACTTCGTAGCAGGTGTTTTACACTTAATTTCCTCTGCGGTTTTAGGTTTCGGTGGTTTATACCACGCTCTCAGAGGCCCTGAAACATTAGAAGAGTATTCCAGCTTCTTCGGTTACGACTGGAAAGACAAAAACCAGATGACCAACATCATCGGTTATCACCTCATCCTCTTAGGTTGCGGTGCCTTACTGCTGGTGTTTAAAGCTATGTTCTTCGGTGGCGTTTACGATACCTGGGCACCCGGTGGCGGTGACGTTCGCGTGATCACCAACCCCACCCTCAACCCCGCCGTAATCTTCGGTTACTTACTGAAGGCTCCTTTCGGTGGCGAAGGTTGGATTATCAGCGTCAACAACATGGAAGACATCATCGGCGGACACATCTGGATCGGTCTGATCTGTATCGCTGGCGGTATCTGGCACATCCTCACCAAGCCTTTCGCCTGGGCGCGTCGCGCTTTCGTTTGGTCTGGTGAAGCTTACCTCTCCTACAGCTTAGGTGCTCTCTCCATGATGGGCTTCATCGCTGCGGTTTACGTGTGGTTCAATAACACCGCTTACCCCAGTGAATTTTACGGCCCCACCGGTATGGAAGCTTCTCAATCTCAAGCTTTCACTTTCTTGGTACGTGACCAGCGCTTAGGTGCTAACGTAGCTTCCGCTCAAGGCCCCACTGGTCTAGGTAAATACCTGATGCGCTCTCCTACTGGTGAGATCATCTTCGGTGGTGAAACTATGCGTTTCTGGGATTTCCGTGGCCCCTGGTTAGAACCCCTTCGCGGCCCCAACGGTCTTGACCTAGACAAGATCAGAAACGACGTTCAACCCTGGCAGGTACGCCGCGCTGCCGAGTACATGACCCACGCTCCTTTAGGTTCTCTGAACTCTGTGGGTGGAGTTATCACTGACGTTAACTCTTTCAACTATGTATCTCCCCGCGCTTGGTTGGCTACCTCTCACTTCACTCTCGCCTTCTTCTTCTTAGTCGGACACCTTTGGCACGCGGGACGCGCTCGCGCTGCTGCTGCAGGTTTCGAGAAAGGGATCGATCGTGAGACTGAACCAGTATTAGCAATGCCCGATCTAGACTAATCTCTAGATATGGACGGAAAAACCCTCGTACTTAGTGCGGGGGTTTTTTCTGTTTTTAACTTTTGACAATCTAGCGAGCATCTGGTGATATTATATTAGGTAATTTTATCCTATACTTTTTAGTAATTCCACACACTCTATTCTTGATATTTCACCTATTATGAATGTTCAAAAAATAAAACCTTTACAATCTCTGTTCGATAAAGTACAAAAAAATCCCGATTCTTTCAAAACCCTAAGAAACTTGTATCACTTATTACCTATGAGTTTCAGGTTATTTATCAATCCCAATGATCAAAGGTTAACTATAGAATATACTGTAACAAAGTTAGCCAAAAAATTGAAAGATGATTTCTTTTTTATAAAAATAGGTGCCAATGATGGTATCGCCGAGGAACCTTTGGCGGTTTACCTACAAAAATACCGCTGGTCGGGGATTTTAGTAGAGCCAGTTAATGAAATTTTTGAACAATTGCAGAAGAATTATCAAGAATATGAGAATATTATCTGTGAAAAAGCCGCAATTGCTGATCTAGACGGAGTTAAAGACTTTTATTGTATTAAAGACCCCAATGATGAGTTACCCTATTGGACAAAGCATCTAGGTTCTTTTAACTTAAATATTATTCTTAAACATAAGAAATTCGGCGTTCCGAATCTTGAAGATTATATCGTTAAAGAGTCTTTGCCTTGTATGACTCTAGAGAGTTTATTGGCAAAACATAAAATCAAACAATTAGCTCTCTTAAGTATAGATACAGAAGGTTATGACTATGAAATTATCAAACAGATAAACTTTAAAAAAATTAAACCGTCAATTATTTACTACGAACACAGTCATTTGTCGGCTGACGACAGGCTAGAATGTCGTTCGCTGCTGATGAGCGAGGGTTATCGTTTATTGGAAATCTGGCGGGATACTTTCGCCTATCAACCTTAGTCTGTTTGTATTATTTTATTTTGATCGCTCTTCAAACTGGGGGCCAATATTATTCCGCCGCCCCCTCTAACTTCGTTTCGCTTTCCAAGTGCCACCGTAACGATAATAGGGGTTGTTTTGACTAAGGATAGTCCAGCAATCGGGACAGACTAACCGCCAGCTCAGACTTTCATCGTGTTGGATTCTGTAACGAATATTTACAAATATTTGACAATTATCACAGGCTTTAGATGGCATAGTTGAGGGTGCGATCGATTCGCAGACTAGATTATCGTAACTTTTTTTAAATAACGATCGATGTCTTGATATAAACTATTTGTATCCCCCACATTATTCAATACCACATCCGCCCGCGCCGCCTTTTCCTCTAACGGTAACTGATTTTTAATCCTACTTTTTGCCTGCTCTACCGTTAGCCCATCCCTGGCCATTAGCCTCTGTATCTGCAACGACTCTGAACAACATACCACCCATATTTCAGTGACTATATCCGTGAGCTTGGCTTCAAATAGCAGGGGAATCACGAAGACGAGAATATCATCGCTGAGACGGTTCAACCCATCGCTGAAACACTCCCTCACATACGGATGTACGCGGGATTCGAGCCAAAGCTTCTCGCCTGCATCGTTAAAGATGATCTCGCCTAACTTTTTGCGATCGAGATTCCCATCCTCCCTCAATATAGATTCCCCGTACCGTAAAACTATCTCGCTTAAAATTGGTGAGCCTGCCTTTACTGCTTCTCTGGCGTAAATATCAGCATCGAGTACAGGCAGGAGGTGATGGCGGGCCAGATAATTAGAAACGGTAGTTTTACCGCAGGCTATACCCCCGGTCAATCCGATAATGCGACGGTTCATAAAGTATACTTGACGTATTTTTTATTATTATTAAAATGTATTTGAGTTTAATTTGTAAACCACGTAAAAACCCTTAAATTTGTGTTTTTATACTAGACAAAAGGTTATCTCAATTATAGCATATAATCCTATATTAATCAGGGCGTCAGTGATTGTTTTAAAAATACTATCATTATTTATTTAGATGTATATAGCTTAAATACATCTAAACGGAAACATCTATAAAAAAAGATCTTCTTGATGATAACTAGGAGATTCTTTAATTATCGGGACATTAATAAAATATTGATATTTTAAGCTTGTTAAAGCTGTATTTTTTATGATCAAAAGCCGAATTTCTTTATTATTAAGCTTGGTTGATAGCCTGATACAATAATACGTATAGAAAAATTTTTATATAAATTAATAGATATGCGATTTCAAATTCAAGCAGATAGCGACATACCAGCCTCACGGCAATTATTAGATCAGATTCGCTTCGCTATCGCTTCCCGCCAATATCCCCCCGGGCATCGCCTACCCAGCACCCGACAATTAGCGATGATTACCGGACTACACCGCAACACCATCAGTAAAATCTATCAACAATTAGAAGACGATGGCCTAGTAGAATCCTATGCTGGCTCGGGCATTTACGTTAGGGCCCAGGGGCACGAGAGCAAAAACTCCTTTAACTCTCCTCTTCTATCCCAATATCCAGAAGTAGGCAGGCTCATCTGTCAAAGTCTCGACCAACTTTTAAGCCACGAATTAACCCTTTCTCAAATAAAAGAATTACTTCTAGCAGAAATAGATTGGCGCTTGCGCTGTAGTGCAAAGGTTCTTATTACGATTCCTCACAGCGACTTGGGGGCGGGAGAATTGATGCTGAAAGAACTAGAGCAATCGTTAAACATCCCCGTTGAATTAGTACCTCTAGAAGAATTAGAAGCGGTATTAGCACAGACGAAATCAGCCACAGTAGTCACCAGTCGTTATTTTATCAACGTGGCGGAAGCGATCGCCACCCCATTTTCTATCCGGGTAATCCCCATCGACATCTACGATTACAGTCAAGAATTAAGTTTAGTGAAACAACTCCCCTCCGATAGCCGACTCGGTATCGTCAGCGTCAGCCCGGGAATTATCAAAGTGGCAGAAATTCTCATCCACAGTCTCAGGGGAGACGATATTTTAGTGATGTCGGCCCATATCGGGGAGACGGAAAAAATGAAGATTCTGGTGAGGACATCGCAGACGATCATCAGCGATAGATCGAGTTACAATATCGTCAAACGGATAATTAACGACTGTCAAGCCGATCTGATCCGTATCCCTCAAATCATTTGCAGCCCCAGTTATATCGGGGATAAATCCATACAACTACTCAGACGTGAGCTAGGATTAGGAAATAAAAAACCCGCCGCTAAATAACGATTATGGCTATGGATATTTCTAACCCCTGGATAATCGCCCTCATACTCAACACGATTCTTTTAGGGATAGCTTTCCTCTTACCGAAAAAATTACTCACCCCGCCGGGCTATCTCAACGCCTGGTTATTGGGAGTCATCATCTGGGGGAGTCTAGGATGGCGCGGCTATCTAGTGGTTTTATTTTACTTCTTCATTGGCTCGGCGGTTACACGTATCGGCTTCGCCCAAAAAGAAGCACAGGGGATAGCAGAAAAACGCTCTGGTATGAGAGGCCCGGAAAATGTTTGGGGTTCGGCCTTAATATCTTCTATATGCGCCCTTTTATCTCTATTTACACCCTGGCCTCATCTTTTCATCATCGGTTATGTAGCGGGTTTCGCCACTAAATTAGCCGACACCACCGCCAGTGAAGTAGGCAAAGCTTTCGGAAAGAGAACTTTTTTGATCACCACCCTGCAACCTGTACCCAGGGGTACAGAGGGTGCGGTAAGTGTAGAGGGCACTTTAGCTGGGATGATAGGAGGCTTTTCCATTTCACTGCTAGCCTGGGGTTTAGGATTGATAAATATTACCGCCCTGCTCTGGTGTGTTTTAGCCGCTTTCATCGCCACCAATTTAGAAAGCGTCATCGGTGCCACCTTACAATCTCGTTATCAGTGGCTCACCAACGAATTAGTCAACGTGATCAATACCTTAATCGGTGCCGCAATTGCGATCGCCCTCGCCACTATCATAAACTAGAGAAAACTACAATGTTTATCGAGAGCTTCTTTAAGTAATTTTTGATACTCCTTATCGTTAACCGTATAGGCTCCAAAGCGGGCTAGATGGGGATTTTGCATCTGGGCATCGAAAAGACAGAAACCCCTGTCGCGTAAATGCTCAACTAATTTCACCATAGCCACCTTCGAGCCTTCGGGTATGTTATAGAACATCGATTCACCGATAAACACCCCCCGAATCGCCAGCCCGAGGATACCCCCGGCCAATTCATCGCCCCACCAGGTTTCAAAAGAGTGCGCCCATCCAGCAGAGTGTAAACGCTCATACAACCGGATTAACTCCGGTGAAATCCAGGTAGTTTCCCTATCGGCGCAGCCCCGGCAAACGGCAGCGAAATCTCCATTAATCCTAACGCTGAATCTTTCTTGATTCAAAACTCGATTTAAAGACTTCGGATAACGGAAACGCTCATCGAGAGGAATTAAAGCCCGTTGAGAACTAGAATACCAGCCGAGATGGTCTTGCTCATCGGCCATGAGGAAATAACCGTGAGCATATCCCTGTATAATAGTCCCAAGATCCATCATAGATGATTCAAAAATGCGGCTGAAAGCGACAAATTAACTCTTATATGACAGTTGAACCAACTCCCATACCTCCTATTACTTTACCGCCAATTCAAGACCCGCAACAAGAAGGCGAGTGGTTAAAAGCAGCCTTACATAAATGGTTAGACGAAGAATTCATTCCCGAAGGCATTAACGCGACTATCGCCCATCGGGCCTCTCAGATATTCGTGCGTCAGAGATTAGAAGGTGAGAACGATTTAGGTTCCTTAGTCATCGCTATAGTCACGGAAATGCAGGCTTTTGATTTCCGCGAGAGTTTCTTTAGCGAGTTTGCTATCGCCAACGCCGTCAGCGATTTAATCCTCGATAGCTTGGGGATTGATCGCTGTTGTGGTCAAAGCTAAGATAGGGAATTAGAAGGCTTCCCAATCCCCCTAACCTTAGCTTACCAACTAGATTTAACCACGCCGGGTAATAGCCCTTGGTGCGCCCACTCTCGGAGGACGTTACGAGATAAGCCAAAATCCCGATAGTAACCTCTAGGTCTACCAGTCGCCCAGCAACGGTTACGACGGCGAGAAGGCGCGCTATTGCGAGGTAATTCTTGGATTTTTTGGTGAATTTCGAGTTTTTCTTCCAGGGTTTCTGCTACTCGGAATTGCTCTTTCAAATCTTCTCGTTTTTCTGCGTATTTTTCCCGTAGTCTAGCGCGGTTTTTTTCGCGCTCGATCATTGATTTCTTTGCCATATTGAATTAGTACATAAGGTTAGTGCTGTAAACACAGCATTTTCCATCGTAACATGAAAAAACTGTCGGGGTCACGATCGACCACTGAGTATGTATTGAGCGATCGCCAAATCGACTGGGGTAGTAACTTTTAAGTTAGTCTCTTCGCCCTCGACGATTTTCACCGGTAGCCCACACTTCTCGAACAGAGCCGCATCGTCGGTGACTTCCCAGCCGGCTCGACGGCCGCGCTCGTGACACTGCTTCAATAACTCTACCGTAAAACCCTGGGGAGTTTGCGCCGCCCACAATAAATTTCTATCTGGGGTATCGGTGATCATATTCTCCCCGTCTACCACCTTGATCGTATCCTTAACCGGAACCGCCGCGATCAAACCATCACAGGTTAAGAGGGCCGAGGCACATCGATCGAATAATTCCGGCGTGGCCAGACAGCGAGCGCCGTCGTGAATCAATACCCTATCGGCTGTCGGGGGTAGAGACTGCAAGCCGTTGTAAACCGATTCCTGTCGGGTGTCGCCGCCGACAATTAAATCTACGGGTTTGGTTAAACCAGTTGAGGCGATGATGTCTTTAAAATCTGGGAAATCGTAGGGCTGGCCGATAATGCCGATCCAATTTATAGATTTAGCTTCTTGCACAGCTAATAAAGTCCAAGCCAGAAGGGGTTTAGTATTTAGGGCGAGTAATAGTTTATTGCGATCGCTTCCCATACGTTTACCCATTCCGGCAGCGGGAATTAAAAGAAACACGGGTTAGGCCTCGTCATACGCTTCTAAGTCGAGTAGGTATAGATAGGGTTCGGCTAACTCCTGACGTTGAAAAGCGATCGCTCTTAGCAGGTGCCAATCTTTCAGGGCTTCAAAGGGGGTATTATATTCATCCCGTTCTAATCTGGCCGCCAGAGCCGCCACATCTTCCGCCGTCAGCCTTGCTATATCTTGCCGGGTCAAATCGATAACAGTCATTTCCTGCGCCTCAACTGCTCTGCCAATCATCCTCAATTTTAACTCTAAGACCTGCAAAACAGAAACCGATTGTAACTTATAGATACTATTAAGTCGATCGATCTATGGTTCGATACTGAATCGCTTCGGCGACGTGATGGGATTGAATGTTTTCTTGGGCTTGTAAATCAGCGATCGTTCTCGCCACCTTTAAAATTCTATCCATTGCTCGGGCCGAGAGTCCCAATTTTTTGATTGCATTTTCCAACAGGTTACGACTGCTATCATCGAGTCGGCAATAATCCCGCAGATGAGCCGTACTCATCTGCGCGTTACACCAGATACTGGCATGATCTCGAAAGCGATTTTCCGCTATACTGCGGGCTTTCATAACCCTCTCCCTCACCGTGCCGGAAGATTCCCCCTCGCTGTGGCGCGTCATCTCCTCTGGTTTAAGACGGCCCACCGTAACCTGTAAATCGATGCGATCGAGCAGCGGCCCGGATAACTTCGCCCAATACTGCTCTCTTATCCGGGGGGAACACTTACAACTCTCCACCGTATCCCCATAATAACCGCAGGGACAGGGATTAGTGCTGGCTATCAAGGTAAACTGAGCTGGAAAAGTCACCGATTGCCGGGCGCGGGAGATACTGACGAAACCCTCCTCTAAAGGTTGCCGTAGATATTCCAACACACTACGCTTGAACTCGGTTAATTCATCGAGAAACAAAACCCCTCGATGAGCCAGAGATATTTCTCCCGGGCGAGGGATAGAGCCACCACCTGCTAGAGCCGGGCCCGAGGCGGAATGATGGGGGCTGCGGAAAGGTCTTTCTCGGATTAAAGTTCCCCTATCTTTGAGTAATCCCGCTACCGAGTGTATTTGAGATACTTCTAGGGCTTCGAGAAAACTTAAGGGGGGTAGAATACCCGCCAAACGTCGAGCTAGGAGGGTTTTACCGCTACCTGGGGGGCCTACGAAAATCACGTTATGACCTCCGGCGGCGGCGATTTCTAAGGCGCGGCGGGCGTGATGTTGACCTTTAACATCTTTTAAATCGAGGGTGGGGGAAAGCGTAGGTTTGAGGGCTTCGCTTTCGTATTTTACCGGCTCATAGTTATCTTGACCGTTAAGAAACTTCACCACTTCTACTAGATGCTTGAAGCCGTAAACCTTAATACCTTGAACTACAGCGGCCTCCCTACTGTTATCGAGAGGTACAATAATACCTTTCATCCCCATTTGTAATGCCGAGGCGGCGATGGGCAATACTCCCGCAACGGGCCTTAAACTACCATCGAGGGATAATTCTCCCACAAATAAATAGTCTCGTAGTAAATCGGTTTTTATCTGCTCTGAACCGGCTAAGATTCCTACGCTAATAGGTAAGTCATAGCTCGGGCCTTCCTTCTTCACGTCAGCGGGCGCTAAATTGATCACTATTTTTCGCATAGGAAAAGCCAAGCCACTATTTTTAATAGCCGCCTTAACTCTTTCCTTTGATTCCTGTACCGCAGTATCTGGTAATCCCACTAAAGCTATGCCTGGTAATCCCCCAGTAACATCGACTTCTACACCTACCTTAATTGCCTCGATGCCGAATATTGAAGCACTCCAAATTCTCGCCAGCATTTAAGTTTCTCTGACTATTCAATTTTTAAATACTCGAAAATTTTATGATTTATTTTGATTAATATCTATAGTATTTTCAACATTTGATTGATTGTTAATTT
>CAZUVR010000108.1:0-9322 GCA_964623815.1 uncultured bacterium
AAGCGTTAATGCGATCGTTCCCCGCACCACTATCCGCCTCTACCCTACCCACACCGGTAAAGGCTTGGCTGTATTCTCCCCCCGTCACCCCCGACAGGGTAATCGAGCCACCAGCCCCACTGAGGAAATAATTTTCACCTATATCCTGTTTAACGTAGGTGCGGGCGAAGGCCAAAAGCCCCACATTCAGCCTTAAAACCCCAGTGGTAGAGAAACCTAAATCAGCAGACACAGCACCGCGAGTTCTGCCACCAACGCGAGTGAATTCTAAACCAGGTATATCAAAAGGCCCGAGGCCGATTACATTATTACGGCCTATACTGATTCTGGGTATCCCCCATTTACTAAAACTTATCTTCGGGTACTCCACATAAACATTAGCCCCCGCCGACACACCGCCGCTTACATCGAAAAGAGAACCGAAACCGCCGTTATTGAAATTATCCTTAATCTCGGGCCAGTAAATTTTACCGTCGCCGTTAGGATCGTTGAAGGTAGCGTTTAAGTTTCCCCGGATATAAGCTTCAGCCCCTGCGCTCAGTATCCGGGCGAATCCCACGTTAGCTTCGCCGTATAGCCTCGCATCGAGATAAAAACCCGGTCTCTGGTCGAGATATGACCCGTTGAGGTAAAGCCCATCTAAGAGGCTGTCGGTATTACCGGTACTAGCGAATTGAAGGAAACCGCGAGCGTTGTAACCGTAGGACGTAGCTGGGATGGAGGCGCTGATACTACCGCCGAAAGCTACTGTAATCGGCGGCACTGCCCACACGGGAACTCTTATCTCACCGCCCCCAGATAGGGTAAAACCTGGTAGGGTGAAGTTAAATAAATCCACATTAGGATTACCCAAGAGCAACCCGAAAGCGGAAGAAGGCTCATTTAAAATAGTCGGGGTGAAAGATACGCCGTTCCCCAAATTTCCATCGAAAATATTAACGCTTCCACGTCCCGATAATAAATTACGGGCTTGGCTCGTGCCGTTGACGAAGCTACCGTTTATAGTCCCGAGATTGTTAATATCAAAACCTTTACGATCGACGTTAAAACTACCCAGATTAACTGTCCCTGTAGAGGTTATATTACTTAAGGTAGAGACTATGCTGTCAATAGTATTAAAACTACTTCGCAAAGAAGTATCGATGATGGGTCTACGCCCCGAAGCTACCGACAGAAGATTAACCAAGTCGGCGACCTTAACATTCATCCCGAATCGATCCAACACCGGTAAATTTCTATCGAGAAAATCTAGAACCGGTCTAAATCTATCCGTAAGAGCTTTTATTCTTTGTACGTAATTATTAATAGGACTGAGAATAGAAGACAAGTCCAGCCCGACGCTATTAAAAGCTACATTGCTATTATTATACTCTCCAGATGTAAAATTATACTCGCTATTAAAAGATAAACCAGCCGTAAATTTTGGGAAATTATTACCAAGAGTTAAAGTTGGATTTAGTCTAATGTTGCCGCTTAGATTGGGAGTAAAATTTAAGCCGTTAGCGTTGCCACTCAGGTCTAATTTAAGACTTAAATTAGTGGCGAAAGCCCTAACTCCCCCCGAATTTGAGACGGTTAGGGGCAAAAATCCTATTTTTCCATTTAGATTGTTTTGATTATAAACACTAACATCGACTTTGAATTCTTCAGTTGCACTCGTATCGAAAAAGAAACTATCATTATTTAAATTAGTACCGAAATTAAAAGCACTATTAAAACGTACTTCTGCGGTCGCCCCACCGTTAAAATTTAAACCCAGTCTCGGTAATCTTAAATCCGTATCAATAGTAAAATTATTCGTTAAAGCGCTGCTTATATTTAAGCTATAACGAGCTTCCGTACCGCTTACATTCCCTGTAAAATTAATACCGCTTAAACCTCTACTCGCTAGAGCGTTGTTAAGATTGGTGGCTAACTGCTGTGGCGTGATTAAGGTATTCGTACTATTAAGAACACCTTGAATCACCCCACGAATGTCATTAAGTACGGATAGGCCGCGATTACCGTTGAGATTATCCCCTATCAATCCGCTTAATAAACTATTGCCGGCTATCTGATTGACGAAATTCTCTTGTATTCTAGCTAGGGTATTATCTAGACCGTTAAGGGTAGCTCTTAACGCCCCGAGATCCCAAACCCCCGCAGATTGCTCTATGACGAATCTCTGACCGTTGAGGTTAATCGAAGCCGTATCATCTTCCCCGGTAATCCTGTCTAGAGTCGCTTTATCCAGAGGTTTACCCTGCACCAGCGCGGCGAATAATTCCCCTTCATCCCCGGTAGTATCTATGGCGTTAATTTTATAATCGATCGCGTGGCCAATTTCCTCTAACAACACATCGGCGATTTCTGCGGAAGAAGCAATATCGATAAATTCCTGAGAGAGAAAAATCTGATCTAAAGTACCGATATAAGCTCCCCTAGCCCCCGCTATCTGGGCCGCCGGTACGATTTTTATCAGGGGTTGGCTCTCGTTATTATTCTGCCAAGCTTGCCGAATTTCCCTAACCTCCGGCGTAGCTGAGTTACCGCCGAAACTAGCTGTGATGATGCGCTCAAATTCCTGACTCACGGCGAGGGCCCGTAATTGTTCCCCTACAGTCAATAGAGCAGTGTTAGTATTAACCACCTCCGAACCGAGGTTTACATCGCCAAAGCCCACCAAAAATCTTTCGTTAAAATTATTCATCTTATCGCTCATGATCGTTAAGAACAAATGTATTTGCTTACTTGATTAATGCCAAATCTTTAATCACCGACTACACATGACAAAACTCTACAAGACAAAACTCTCTGTGTACTGTGTGCCTCTGTTGTTCAAAAGCTAGTTATAGATGTATAGCCATGCAATTCCTACGCACGAGGAATTAAATTCCTACCAGCGAATTGACTATTTAACTACAAATACTATTCATCATCCTTATAATCTTTTAATTAATTCACCACATTGCCATACTCTACCTTAAGAATGAGAGTCAGTCAATAGAAAAAAGTCAGAAAAAGTAGGGTAAACCTGAAATCTTGCACTATTCTCAACAAGCCACAAAAACCAAGGTTTCATGAATCTATAATTAATCTGCTACCCGGTGACAAAACCCGACAGGGATTTAAATCCCAGTCTAATAGCAGAAATGCTTTGAAAACGATTGAAATTTCGTGGTTTTTAGTCGATTTCAACCGGCTTGAGCTATGAGTCCGAGAATTTATTCTCGGACTGATCTGATTTGGTATATTTAAAAATTATTTTTTGGCATGAAATGGTCAGTTTAAGTTCTTGAGTTTAATCTATAAGAAATATTTCAAAATCTTGATTTTTCTTCTACAAACTGCATAAAAGCAATTGTTAAAAATAGTTGAAAAAATTAAGATTTCTCAAATTAGTGTTACAAAATGAGAGAATTAGAAAAGTTTTTCTATTTTATTTTTAAGTCTAAAATAACTATTAAAAAGCATATCTATCAGCTTTTTTATAATTTATTGATTGTGCGTTTTTAGCCGAGATTAATTATCAATATTATGAAAGTAACAACCAGCCCCCCACGAGAGACAAAACAGGATCTCCCCGGTCGCCCGCCTTTTAAAGATATGGTTTGGATTCCGGGGGGGACTTTCGCTATGGGTTCTGATAACCACTATCCGGAAGAAGCGCCGGTTCATAAAGTTAAGGTGAATGGTTTCTGGATCGATCGCTACCCCGTCACCAACGCTAACTTCCGCAAATTCGTCAAAGAAACCGGTTATCTCACTTTCGCCGAACGCCCCGCTAATCCCGCAGATTACCCTGGAGCCAAGCCAGAACTACTGGAACCATCTTCGACGGTGTTTGTAAAGCCTCAGCAGAAAGTAGATAAAAACAACCGTTACAACTGGTGGATTTATACTAAAGGTGCTAACTGGCGGCATCCGGAAGGGCCGGGCAGTTCGATTAAAGACAGAGATAAACATCCAGTCGTCCATATTACCTATGAGGATGTACTCGCTTATGCCCAGTGGATAGGGAAGGAAATCCCCACTGAGGCAGAATGGGAACTGGCGGCGCGGGGAGGGTTAGAAGGGAAAGAGTTCGCCTGGGGAGATGAACTTTACCCGGCGGGGCGGATGATGGCTAATACCTGGCAGGGAGACTTTCCCTACGAAAATACCCGTCAGGATGGTTACGATCGCACCTCGCCGGTGGGTTCTTTCCCCCCTAACGGTTACGGGCTATACGACATGATCGGCAACGTGTGGGAATGGACGAGCGATTGGTATCAGGAACACAAGGAGATTAAAAAACCTCCCTGCTGTACCGTAGATAATCCTCGCGGGGGGGAATTAGAAAAAAGTTTCGATCCTTCGATGCCCGATATAAAAATCCCCCGCAGAGTAATCAAGGGCGGCTCTTTTCTCTGTGCGCCGAGTTATTGCCGTCGCTATCGCCCAGCGGCGAGGATGGCCCAACCGATCGATACTTCTACCTGTCATGTCGGTTTCCGCCTCATAGTCAGAGTTTAGGACTTCCAAACATCTGTAAACAATTTGCCAATACATAACATTATGAGCAGAGAAAAAGAAATTCAGAGACAGATTCTCCCGATTCCGGATATTCAACCCGTAGGCTTGACCACTTACGACGCTAAAGATCCCGATACCAAATATCCGCCGATCGTTCCCCTCCGCCCCCCGAAAGGAGCGCCCAACGTGCTGATCATCCTGCTCGATGATGTGGGTTTCGGTGCCTCCTCTGCTTTTGGCGGCCCGATTCATACTCCCATCGCCGAAAAGTTAGCGAAAAACGGTTTGAAATATAACCGTTTTCATACCACTGCTCTTTGCTCCCCCACCCGGGCGGCTTTGCTCACCGGGCGCAATCATCACTCCGTAGGTTTCGGAGCGATTACCGAGATGGCTACTTCCGCCCCAGGCAATAATTCCATCCGTCCTAATACCTGCGCTCCCCTGGCGGAAACGCTTAAATTAAATGGTTATTCTACCGCTCAGTTCGGTAAATGCCATGAGGTGCCGGTGTGGGAAACGAGTCCGATGGGGCCGTTTACTAGTTGGCCCACCGGCGGAGGTGGTTTCGAGTATTTCTATGGGTTTATCGGCGGGGAAACGAATCAGTATTATCCCGCGCTCTATGAAGGTACGATACCGATCGAACCTGGGAAAACTCCGGAAGAGGGTTACCATTTCACCACCGATATGACGGGCAAGGCGATCAAATGGGTGCGTCAGCAAAAAGCCCTCATGGCCGATAAACCCTTCTTCATGTACTTCGCCCCAGGTGCCACCCACGCCCCCCATCAAGTACCCAAAGAATGGGCGGATAAATATAAGGGGCAGTTCGATCGAGGTTGGGACGCTCTCCGGGAAGAAACCTTTCAGCGTCAGAAAGAATTGGGTATTATTCCCGCCGATGCGGTGTTAACCCCCCGCCACGAGGAAATCCCCGCCTGGGAAACTATCTCGGAGGAGATGAAACCAGTTCTCGCCCGTCAGATGGAGATTTATGCGGGGTTCTTAGAACATACGGATCATCACATCGGTTTGTTAGTCGATGCCCTGGAAGATTTAGGAATTCTCGAAGATACCCTCATATATTACATCATCGGTGATAACGGAGCTTCGGCGGAAGGTTCCCTACAGGGCACTTTTAACGAGATGGTGACATTGCAGGGGTTCGCCCATCTAGAAACTCCAGAATTTCTCACCTCTCGCCTCGATCTCTTCGGCGGCCCTGAAGCCTATAATCATTACGCTGTAGGTTGGGCCCACGCTATGTGTACCCCTTACCAGTGGACGAAGCAGGTAGCTTCTCACTTCGGCGGTACTCGCAACGGTTGTATCGTTCACTGGCCCGGTGGTATTCAATCGCGGGGAGAAATTCGCTCCCAATTCCATCACGTTATCGATATTGCCCCCACTGTTCTTGAAGTGGCGGGACTACCAGAACCCACCTTTGTTAACGGCGTACAACAGAAACCTTTAGAGGGTGTAAGTATGGCCTATTCTTTCAATGCAACTGAGGCGGCGGAACGTCACGAAACCCAATACTTTGAGATGTTCGGTAATCGGGGTATCTATCACAAGGGGTGGACTGCCGTGACCAAACACCGCACACCCTTGCAAACGGGACAGGTAAAGTTGCTGCCCTTCGATGAGGATAATTGGGAGTTGTACGATACTTCTAAGGATTGGACGCAAGCCCGTAATTTAGCCAGCGAATATCCGGACAAGCTGAGGGAGTTACAGCGATTGTGGCTGATCGAGGCGGTGAAATATAATGTCGTACCCCTCGACGATCGTTCTGTGGAGAGGGCTAACCCCACTCTCGCCGGCCGTCCCCAATTGGTCAAAGGAAAGCGACAGCTTCTCTTCGGTGGCATGGGGCGGTTAACAGAAAGCTCGATCGTCGATTATAAAAATAATTCCTTTGCGGTGACAGCGGAGTTGCTGCTTCCCTCATCTGAAGTAGAAGGGGTAATTATTGCCGTAGGCGGCAGTATCGGCGGCTGGAGCCTATATGTCAAAGGGAGTAAGCTCAAATACTGTTATAACTTTTTCGGTCTAGAACAATACTACACCGAAGGCGGGGAGACGTTACCCTCCGGTAAACATCAAGTCCGTCTAGAATTTGCCTACGACGGAGGGGGTATAGGAAAAGGCGGTAATGTTAACCTGTTTCTCGACGGTCAAAAAATTGGCGAGGGGCGGGTAGAGCAGACGGAGCCTTTTCTATTCTCCGCCGATGAAACCTGTGACATCGGCTTTGAATCAGGTTCGCCGGTGACAAAGGATTACGGGGCAATTAAATTTAACGGTGAGGTGAATTGGGTAGAAATCGACGTAGCGGAAGCGGCCGAAGATGCCGATCATTTTATCTCCCCAGAACAGCGTTTCCGTGTAGCGATGGGAATCCAATAGTCTGTCTGACAATATTCTTTTTCAATCTCATATCTTATCAGGAGTTATTATTATGTCCCTCAGAGAATACAAACCCGGAACGGCTTTCCCAGGTGTGATCGGTCGTACCTTCGATGTTTCCACTCCCGCCTGGCCCGAACCTAACCGGGCTAAACAAGGCTCACCCAATGTTCTTTTTATCGTTCTCGATGATACCGGTTTCGGTCAATTGGGTTGCTTCGGTAGTCCTATTCATACCCCGAATCTGGATGCCCTCGCCGCCGATGGTTTGCGTTACAACAATATGCACACTACCGCTCTCTGCTCTCCGTCCCGGTCTTGCATCTTGACGGGGCGCAATCACCATTCTAACGGTCTGGCCTGTATTACTGAGGGGGCGATGGGTTATCCGGGCGCTAACGGCTATATGCCCTTTGAAAACGGGATGCTGTCGGAAATCCTGCTACAACACGGCTATAATACTTACGCGATCGGTAAATGGCACTTAACACCCTCGGAACAGGGTAGCGCCGCCGGGCCTTACGATCGCTGGCCCCTGGGTCGTGGTTTCGAGCGTTTCTATGGTTTCCTCGGCGGCGACACCCATCAATATTATCCAGAGCTAGTCAGGGATAATAGCCAAACCGAACCGGAGAAAACACCGGAGGAGGGCTATCACCTGACGGTGGATCTAGTAGAGAAGGCGAAAGCGATGATCGCCGACGCTAAACAGGTAGCCCCGAATAAGCCTTTCTTCATGTACTTTTGTCCCGGAGCGATGCACGCCCCCCACCACGCACCTAAGGAATGGATCGATAAATATAAGGGTCAGTTCGATGATGGTTGGGATGCCTATCGGGAAAAAGTTTTCAACCGACAGAAGGAAATGGGCATCATCCCCCCGAATACCGTTCTTTCTCGCCACGATCCCGATGTGCAGGATTGGAATTCCTTATCAGACGATGAGCGCAGACTTTACGCCCGGATGATGGAAGTGTTCGCCGGCTTCCTAGAACATACCGACCATTACATCGGGGAGCTGATAAAATTCCTCAAAGATACGGGTGAGTATGAGAATACTTTAATTATGGTCATCTCTGATAATGGAGCTAGTTCCGAGGGGGGGCCGACAGGTTCGATCAACGAGAATAAGTTTTTTAATAACGTACCGGATAATCTGGAACAGAATCTAGCCGCGCTCGATGATTTGGGAAGCCCTAAATACTTCAATCACTATCCCTGGGGTTGGACTCACGCCGGAAACACCCCTTTCCGTCGCTGGAAACGGGAAACCTACCGGGGAGGTGTAAGCGATCCTTTTATCGTTACCTGGCGGGCAGGAATCACGGCACGCGGAGAAATCCGGCATCAATACGCCCACGCGATCGATATGGTGCCTACGGTTCTGGAAGCTTTGGGTATCACACCGCCGGAGAAAATTCGCGGCGTTACCCAATCACCGATCGAAGGTTTCAGCTTCGCCAATTCTTTTAACGAT
Source organism: uncultured bacterium (assembly GCA_964623815.1). Taxonomy (GTDB): domain Bacteria; phylum Cyanobacteriota; class Cyanobacteriia; order Cyanobacteriales; family Microcystaceae; genus Chroococcopsis. The sequence goes on from CAZUVR010000108.1 coordinate 8,384, forward strand.
GCCAATGCTGCCGATAAACATATCACCCAGTATTACGAGATGTTCGGTCATCGTTCCCTTTATCACGACGGTTGGCGGGCCGTCTGTCCCTGGCCTGGAACTTCCTTCACTGAGTCGGGCTTATTCTTCGGTGCGCCTATCTCCTACGATAAACTGACCGAATTAGACGCTCATGGCTGGGAGCTATACAATCTCAAAGAAGATTTCGCCGAGACGAATAATCTCGCCGCCTCGGAAAAAGAACGCCTGATCGCCATGATCGGGATGTGGTACGTGGAAGCGGGTAAATATAATGTATTGCCCATCGATAGCCGAGGTACGCAGAGATTCGCCGAGGAGCGTCCCCAAATAGCGAGCGATCGTCAACGTTATATATACTATCCCGGTACTCAGGTAGTCCCCATCAACGCCGCTCCCCGCTTATTAAACCGTCCCCACTCAGTTTCTATTGAAGCGGTGATTCCTGAAGGAGGAGCGGAAGGGGTTCTCTTCTCTATGGGCGGTAACGACGGCGGTTTTACCTTCTACGTGCGAGATGGTAAGCTCATCTACGGCTATAACTACGTAGCCGATAGTTATTTCAAGATAGAGTCTACCGCCCCCCTGCCCCAAGGCAAACATATTCTCAGCTTTGAATTCCAACCTACTGGCCCCGCCAATCCCGGACAGGGTCAAGGTACGCCGGCAAAAATCACCCTATTCGTTGACGCTCAACCGGTGGGAGAGGGTAACTTACCCGTTACCATTCCTTTATCTCTCGGCCTTAGTGCGGGGGTAGCCGTAGGGGCTGATCCCGGTTCGCCCACCTTACCGGATTATCAACCGCCTTTTGCTTTCAACGGAGAGATATATAAGGCGTTAGTGGATGTTACGGGTACTCCCGTAGAGGATTATGAGGAGAGGATGAAGGTATATCTGGCCCGTCAGTAAATAATACTA
>CAZUVR010000109.1:0-9068 GCA_964623815.1 uncultured bacterium
ATCTAGACTTTTGCTAGGGCTTATCTCATCTAGACTTTTGCTAGGGCTTATCTCACAAATAGTTGGGGTTGGTTCGGGTACATCGGATTGCTTTCGCCTCCGATTGGAGCGAACATCTGACTGAGCGCACAACCAGAGATAGGGCGATCGATATTTATTAGTGTCGGCAATCGGGATTTTAAGGGTAATACCGTCATCGCTCGTCAGCGATCGATTAGCAGTAAGGGAGGAGTAGGAGAAAGTCCATGTCCTATGACCCACCATGAAAGTTTGCGGCTCGTACCAAGAATTAAAATTGGGAGTCATTTTTTTTCACCCCCCTGAAATTTGTGCCGGATTTTATCGAGTATGCTGTGTAACGCTTCCCCAGTACAGACGGAAAAATCTTCGCCACCTTTGGCCCGCCGCCATTCGATCAAACGGTTATATCGATCGTTCTTTAAGCGTACCAATGGTTCGTCATATCGATCGCGGGCTAGGTATTCCGGTTCTATATCCTCAACAATCTCACCCCTGGCGTATTGATACCACTCGCGGAATTCCGAACTTAATTCCTTTTTCTGAACCTCCGGGGCCGTTGTGGTAACGGTAGCAGGTTTGTTCAACCGGTACAGGAAAACCGCGATCGGGCTTTTAATCTCCTCACCCGTTTCCTCTATATCTTCGAGCGTCCGTAAGACGAATTCGGGGGAGTTTTTACTGATCGCTGAGATTACGGGCTTACTCAGTGGTATGGATAGCGATCGCAATCTTTCCTTTATATCAGGATCGATTTTGCTAGGGATTATTGGCGATAATGATTGCTCTTTGATATTACTCTCTATCAAATCTTCATCTTTAACCCCCACCGCCTCGGTATTGGTGGTATTGGTAGTATTAAAAGTTTTAAGAGTATAAGACGACCCAGAATCCTTGCTGTGACTTGGTTCTAGCTCACGGAAGCGATCCTGCGATCCAAGATTGGATTCTAGGATCGTTTCGGCGATCCTAGAATCCACTAAGCGATCCTGCGATCCAAGATTGGATTCTGAGATCGTTTCGGCGATCCTAGAATCCACTAAGCCATCGGCGGCAATTTCTGAACATTGCCCCCGCCGATCGCCACTTTTATGTCGGGAGTAAGGGCTGTCTATCGCGTCGTCTTTGAAAGCTTGTGTTCGGTATTCAAAATCTTTAATCTTCAACTCTATTAAGCCGAGGGCTTCAAACTTTTTCAGGAAGCGTTGGGCGGTGCGCCGGTTGATGCCCAATTGTTCGGCCATGATCGCCGTATCCATATCCCTGAAATCTCCGAAAGGATTGAGACTTTTGAGATATAAAAGTGTTATCACTTCGCTGTCGGTCAAGAGAGTTTTGATTTTTAAGAGTTCGGCGGCCTTTAATGGATAGAACTTTTCTCGTTTTTCTTTCTGTTGCGTGGTCATGATTACTAGCTTCTGTATTTTGTTGCGTTGGTTGAAAATAGGCAATACGGAGGCGTAGAGGTCTTTCCACCTCAGAGCCGATATACAGAAGGTCAAATCTTGTGCCATCATTGAAATGAGTCTTTTGTTCAAACAGCCTGTAAAACACCGTTCTACAAGATGATAGAACAGATGAAAGATGATGGCGTTTGACCCTTCTGCCCCGTTCGCCTAATGAATGGGGGTTAGCCTTTTACTACAAGTGCATCGATAAATAATTGTGTGTAGCCCTTTGCACGTCCTCCTGTTTTTGTGATAATTGTGTTAGGCTGTATTCCTAACCAACGTATAAGTAAGTTTAAACACATTATATACTTATATGTCATGAAAAACTATGTTTAGAGAAGTTGTTAGAAAAGTTAAAGAAGGGCGAAAAATAACAACGAAAGCTCTTTCTGATCAGACACGGATTAGTCCGAATCACATCTCTAAGTTTCTTAGTGGGGAGAGGGATGTAACTACGGAAACTCTGTCGCGGTTAGTGGAGGGAATGGAACAGTTGTCGCCCGGTGCTGAAAAAGACTTTTTCTCGGCTTTAACTAATGTTACAACTCGCCCCACCTTTCGTCAGATCGCCTCTAACATGGAACCGGAAGAATTATTAGAGGCTCTTGAAGGAGAAATATTTGCCGATCTGATCCATGCTTTTGCCGACACTCTTAAAGAAAGTCGCCAACCCGCTCGTCAAGCTGTAAAATCTTCTCCATCACGCCAAACTAAGCTTGAGCATACTTCTACGAAGCCTTATCAAGAGGGGAGCATCCCAGTTTTGCACTAAGCAGTTATACTTAGAGATAAGATCCTTGATATGGCAAGCCTTTTGGGGAGTTTAGGTATCTCAAGCTGTTCTCGCTCATCGTGCGATGCCAGAGGCACGCTTCGCGCCCAGAACCAAGATCGTTCTTACAAAAGCCTTTTGAGCTGCCTAAGCATTTATACTCATTGCATAAGTGGGATGCTCCCTATCAAGAGTTATTAATATCTTAATTAATTAACCAAATTTATACATAACAACTCGGCTTGTTTCAAAACAGTGGAAGTCTCTGTCTGGCACTTATCCGGAGGATAGCTGTACTTTTTCAGAAGTTGCTTTTTTGAGAGACCGCCGACGCTGGAACCGGGGCGAAAAAAATATTTGACTCTTAGAAGAGAGATGTTCCCCGCCCCTAAAATTACGCGCGATCGCTACCGCTCCGCTCAAGACACTATCGTGCCTTGTCGCGGAAACTTCATGAAGAAATCCGCTTTTACTAGGGTATTGGGGTTTTGGGAGCAATCGTACAGGAACTTACGCTAAGCTTGTAACCCTTACTGGGTAAGCATTCTAAAAATCACATTTGGAACAGTTTTTGATGTACCAATTAATATGAACGCCTATTTGGTACAAAAGTTTTGAATGAAATTTCAAGGGTTTTAGGGTGCTAATTCTCGGAGGGTTTAACCCGTACACTCAATTTTTCCTCTTAGCGTAACTTTTAGCATGGTTGCTACCACAACCCCTGATACCGGTAAAGGGGTATCCGAGGCACAACCGAAGCTAATGGCCCCCGAAAAACACCGATCATCTCAGCAACCTGCATCAGAACAGGAGGAGGGCAACGTTACCGCCCCGAATCAGGTTGCCCCCGCCGACGACCCGCCGCCCTCTCTAGTTTTGGAGAAAAAAGGAATAAAATTGTTAAATCGCAAGATATTTAAAGCCTTAGAAGGCTTGGGCATAGAACGTAACCGCACTCTAAACGAACTTATCGCTAAATATCCAGAATCTCAAGTTTGGAGCGCAATCGGGGTTCTCAAGATTAATCTCGATAAAGCTTACTCACCCGTAGGTCTGTTTATCAAGGCTTTACGTGATGGGTGGCACTTAGATAACCGCAACGATCTCCCGCTGGAGAACCCGGTTAAAATATTCCCGCCCAACTTCAAAGAAGCTTATGAGCGTGGGGTAAAGCTTGGCTATTTCGAGGATGTACCTATGGATAACCTGTCTTTTTTCAATTATGAGCCGCAGGTTTGGGTTCGGAATCCGAATGATAGAAAAGGTTTTACATCGATGTCTTGGTCTGAAGCCATAGAATTTATAGGCTTTGGTTAACTATCTTCTCCTCTGGCGTATTTTAAAACCCTGTCCCATCCCCAAACATAAGCGAGTTTGAGGGATAGTTTCCGTTCGTCCATAAATAAAATATATTCTCTTCCCCGATCATCTTCTCTGGCATCGGCTACTAACCTATCTCTTACTTCCACCCCCCATACTTCGGCGCACCTCTCCCACCAGAGAGTACAGGTACTTTTAAATAGCGGGTTATCTAAATATTCGTCCTTCCAATTGATAGGTTTCCAAAATTTTTTTAGAGCATCTATAAAAAAGGCGTTCGGGTACTCTAATTTTTCGCCGTTGCTTTTTTTCCAGTACCAGTAATCAATCGTCGCTTGGCACGCATTTTCTAAAGTAAATAGATGAGCGATGATTGTTTCTTGAACGTCTTCTCTATCGAAGTTTATGCCTATACAGTTTAATGCGTACTTGTATTTATCGAATATTTCTTTTTCTGCTTCATCTATTTCAAAATCACAATCATAAACTTGATTTAAATTCCACATGTAAATTATAGTTTTTATAATAATATTTTTATTATATGAGCTATTAATTATTATTGAAACAGTTAAAATCTTCTTATAAGCGGACTGAAGTGGTAAAGAAAACTACTCTTTTCTTTACTGGTTAGCTATTAGCAAGCTCTAATTTATAGGATAGGAGAGGTAGGTTAGGGGTTGAACCGAGATAAATGTAAAATAGTGCAAGATAGCCTGAAAAGCCAATAAACACGGTAAGAATCGTTTGGAAAAAGCCTGAAGCCCCTATTATTTCGTTCTCAGTGATAGCCAGCTTGAGCAAAACTATTTATGGCTGAAACTATTGCTTAGCAAGGCTTTGAGGGTCATCTTGCACTATTTTACACTTATCTCGGCTCAATCCCATCTATCTATTTAGCGAACGTCCCCTCTGCGCCTCCTGTAGTTTCGTCATCGAACAATTCCGCACTCGGGGAGCTTATCGACCGATTACTACTTGAACGTATCTCTCTCGCTGGAATAGCCCGCGCAGTACAGGTGTCTGAACCGTGGCTCCAAGATTATGTTAATCGAAAATATGCGGCAGTTAAACGAGAATTATAGGTATCCTCGAAAAAAAAGGCAAGTTAACGATTCAATGTGATGAATTATGGTCGTTCATAGACAATAAAGGCAATAATATGTAGCAAACTGCTTTTCAGAAACAAGCTGACAACCTTTCACTCGCTCTCTTCACGTTTCGTTACTTAAAACATATTGAAAAGAAGAGCTTGTTAGTATGGAGATATAAGCTAAAAAGCGGCTAATGACGAGCATACCTATTTTCATTCCTGCCAACATCTTCCTTTAGTTGAGTGATAAATAAGATACAAATCAAATGACAATAATCAAAACGGTTCCCATTGACAACATCAACAAACTAGCCCCCACTGGTATAATGTTCGATAATTCCATCATAATGATTGCGGAAAATACCAGCACAGCCACCCGCATCAAAGTTGCCGATATTGCTATTAGCGATGACACCCTTGGAATTAATAGCCTCAGTCTGTCAGGGAGAGATGCCAGTAGTTTTGAGATTGACAGAACAGCACTGTATCTCAAAGCAGGTACCAGTCTCAACTTTGAAGCCAAGTCCAATTATGCCGTGACAGTGAACGTTAAGGATTCGATGAGTCTCAGTTCTAAACCCGATGCTACAGCGGACTTTACCTTGGTCTTGACGGATGTGAACGAAGCTCCTAACGCAGTTGCCCTCACTGTTATTAGCATCAATGAATATGTCCCTGCTAACAGGCTCGTTGGTAGTTTCAGCACTAGTGCTCCTGATGTTGGTGATGCCTCTAATTACACCCTGGTTACTGGAGCAGTCAGTACAAGAAGCTCTCAAATGACAACAATCACAATCGAAACAGTTCCCGTTGGGGACGTCAACAACCCAGGTAGCTGGCCTAACCGTTACACAACTACGAGGACAGAGGATATTTTTCCCGTTAACCAAACAGGTTTATCGTGGGGTTCGGTCAGTTATTACTACAGTATTGGTAAATATGAAGTCACGCTTACCCAATACGCGGAATTTCTGAATGCTGTCGCAAAATCAGATCCGTATAAGCTGTATAACCCATTCATGGAAACGCGTCTATCTTATGAAGACGTTTATGGAAATCCCGTCACTGCAGGGATCAGCCGAAGCGGAGTCAGTGGCAGCTACACTTATTCGGTGATTGGTAATGGGAATTATCCGGTAGGCTGGGTAAACTGGTTTGATGCGGCAAGATTTACTAACTGGCTACATAACGGCGCAGGAACGGCGTATACGCCAGAAGCAGCCTATGAGCTTACGGAAACAGGTGCTTATACACTGAATGGCATGGGAGCATTACTGCCCGAAAGCTCCGTGCCGAAAAATACATCGGCGACTTGGTGGATTCCGAGCGAACATGAGTGGATCAAAGCAGGGCATTATGACTTGAACGGAGCCGAAATACTGCCAGCAGGGCCAACGTATTATTGGTCGTACCCAACGGAGAGCATTTATGTGCCAGGGAATACGGTGGGAGGAGAAGAGAATCAAGCTCAGTATTCAAATGCTAGTGATCCCGTAAAAAAAATAGGTGCTCTGCCCGTGGGATCATTTACTGGCAGTGAAAGCCCTTACGGCACCTATGACCAAGGCGGAAATGTAGCTGAGTGGACGGATGGACTCACTGGTCTCATTGAATTTGGCCTCACCAATGGGATGTCTGTCCATGGCGGTTTTTACGACCAGAACCAGGTCTTTTTGGAATATGATTTTCGTTACAGTCTGACACCTGTATATGAAGGCGGACATCTTGGATTCCGTGTAGCTACGACCGCCATCAACGCTGCCCCCACCGCTCTAACCTTGAATAATCTCTTCACATCAGCGATCAGCGAAAACACCACCATCAGTAACCGCATTAAAGTTGCCGATATTGCCATTACCGATGATTTTCTCGGTGCTAATGTCTTAAGCCTAAGCGGAGCCGACAGTAGTGATTTTGAACTTGACGGAGCGGCACTGTATTTCAAAGCAGGTACCAGTCTTAACTTTGAAGCCAAGTCCAGTTACGGGGTAACGGTAAACGTCAAGGATGTCACGGTGAATAATGCCCCTGTCGGCCCTAATCCCGATGCGACGGCAAACTTTACTTTAAACGTAGTGGATGTTAACGAAGCCCCCACTGCGCTAAACTTCAATAACTCCGTTACAGCGATCGCGGAAAATACCACCACAACCAATCGCATCAAAGTAGCCGACATTGCCATTATCGATGATGCCCTCGGTACTAACCTCCTAAGCCTGAGCGGAGACGATGCCAGCAGTTTTGAGCTTGATGGAACAGCACTGTATCTGAAAGCAGGTACCAGTCTCAACTTTGAAGCCAAATCCAGCTATGCCGTGACAGTAAATGTTACAGATTTGATTTATGGTTATTTTCCTGTCGCAGCGGCGGACTTCACTTTGCCCGTAACTGATATTAACGAAGCACCTACCGTAATTAATCTCAGTGCTACTAGCATCAACGAAAACGTCCCAGAGAACAGCGTTGTTGGCACCGTCAGTACAGAAGATCCTGATGTGGGGGATGCCTTTATTTACGCCCTTGTTGGCGGAGCAGGCAGTACAGATAACAATAGATTTATACTTGTCAATGGCGAGTTGAGGATTAAATCCTCTCCTGACTTTGAAGTAAAATCTTCCTATACGATTCGTGTTCGTAGTACTGATATTGGGGGACGCTACATTGAGACTCCATTCAACATTACAATCAATGATCTTGATAACATTGTCACGGGAACAAATGCTAATGAAACCTTCCTAGCAACCCGTGAAAGAGACATCATTGATGGCGGTGGTGGCAATGATACTTTTACTGTTGCCGTTGCAAATTTAGTAGCTGGAGATAACTTTAACGGTAATACTGGAATTGATACTTTCACTCTTTCTCAGGGAACTTTTGGCAGTAGCGTTGAGATTGACCTGATTCAAGCCAATCAACTGATTTCTCTTACTGGAGTCACTGGAGTAGAGGTAGCTGGTTTTGAAAATATCAGAATTAGCAGTTTCTTCGGTTCTGGTCTTCTAACAGGAGATGGCAATGCCAACACCTTTATCGGCGGTTTGGGCAATGATACCCTCAACGGAGAACAAGGCGATGATCGCTTCTCAGGAGGGGCAGGGAATGACGTGATTAATGGTGGAGATGGAAGAGATACCCTAACAGAAACTGCCGATGTGAATTTCACCGCTATAGAAGGCACCTTGACAGGACTGGGCACCGATACTTTTAGCAATATTGAAATTTTGTCTCTGTATGGGGGAGGAAGCAATAACACCATTGATGTTTCCCAATTAGTGACTACCCGTGTCTTTCTTTATGGACGGGATGGTAATGATAACCTATTGGGGGGCGCAGGCGGGAACTATCTCTATGGAGAAAATGGTAACGATACTTTGGTTGGCGGTTTAGTTAATGACAACCTCGACGGGGGTGCGGGCAATGATACCCTCAACGGAGAACAAGGCGATGATCGCTTCTCAGGAGGGGCAGGGAATGACGTGATTAATGGTGGAGATGGAAGAGATACCCTAACAGAAACTGCCGATGTGAATTTCACCGCTATAGAAGGCACCTTGACAGGACTGGGCACCGATACTTTTAGCAATATTGAAATTTTGTCTCTGTATGGGGGAGGAAGCAATAACACCATTGATGTTTCCCAATTAGTGACTACCCGTGTCTTTCTTTATGGACGGGATGGTAATGATAACCTATTGGGGGGCGCAGGCGGGAACTATCTCTATGGAGAAAATGGTAACGATACTTTGGTTGGCGGTTTAGTTAATGACAACCTCGACGGCGGAGTTGGTAACGATCTTCTGAATGGCGGCATTGGCCGAGATACCCTTACAGGGGGCGCAGATAGTGATTTCTTCGACTACCGTAACCTAGGAGATTCACGCTTAAATAACTCAATCTATGACTTAATTACAGACTTTGATGCCAATACCGACAAATTCCTTGTTAGTAACCTACCAACAAGGCTTATTAACACTGGATTAATCGTCAGTCGTTTTGCGGAAGCTCAGATTCAAACTCAACTAAACAGCAGTATATTTGCTAACACTGGAGATGCCGCTCTATTTACAGTCGGTAGTAGAACATTCATAGCCCTAAACGATAGCAACGCTGGTTTTCAAGGGACAACTGATATATTAATTGAGTTGAGAACGATAGGGTTAGTAGGAACGATCAGCCTTAGTAACTTTACAACTATGCCTTGATCAGCCTGTCGGGTAAGAGAGCATACTGTGACTTGAAGCATAAAATGAGCTTTTAGCTCGTTTTATGCTTCAGAAAGTATGTGTTCATTTTATGCTTCAGAAAAGTAGTTAAAGTAAAAGAATATTTCAAATTGGACGTTGTGTGGAGAGAGGACGAAAAAGGGTGCCGGACGAGATACATGCAAAATGGGACACGATGTAAATAACTATTGCGG
>CAZUVR010000110.1:0-5489 GCA_964623815.1 uncultured bacterium
GGCTACGGCCCAGTTGAAAGTTCCGTATTCGCAATTTTGGGTTTAATTTTAGCCTTCACTTTTACGGGGACGTTATCCCGATACGAGAATAGAGTTAAACTGGTTTTGAAAGAAGCGAACGCGATCGGTACTGCTTACTACAGGCTCGATTTGCTTCCGCCTGCCGCTCAGCAGAAATTGCGGCCACTTTACAAGGAGTATGTTAAATCCCGCATTGCGGTATTTGAAAATTATAAAAATCGTGAGCTATCTAACGCCAAATATCAGGAAGGTTTGAGATTACAGGGTGAAATTTGGAAAATTGCCAATGCTGCTGTTCTAGAAAGTAAAAACCCTGGGATCATCACTCTGGTTCTGGCTTCCACTAATGAGGTGATCGATGTGGCGAATGAGCGATTACAAGCAACCCGTCTTCATCCACCTGCGATCGTTTATATTTTATTATTCGGCCTTGCTCTTATTTCGGCTTTCTTGGTGGGACAGGATCTCGCTGTCAATAAAAAAAGACCGGTATTCTATATGATCATGTATTGTGTGACCATATCCGCAATTACTTATATCATTCTCGATCTGGAAAACCCCCGCCTCGGCTTGATCAGGATTGAAACCGGCGATAAGGTACTGACGGAAGTTCTAGACCAAATAGTTAAATAGGTTTTTCGCTCCTTAGTTCATATAGCTTGTATGAGTTACTCTGACGAGAATTTTCATAGTTTTTGCCAGTGGGGTGTAAAAATTAAACCGGGAGAAATAAATAAACCCCGAGAATATCCATCGGCAATTGAGGACGAACCTTAACCGAACCGGAGCGCGTTAACGCCCTCACCCGTTGATGGGAATCCCTCAGCACTAAAGCCCTCTCATCGGCTATACCCCTTAGAGCGGGTTCGAGACTCCCTAAATCCCCGAGAATCCTCTCCAATCGCTCCCGCTTATTAGCCGGGGATAGATCCCTCTCTGGATGACAACTAAAAAGACGATCGCATTCTTCCTCAGTCAGCCACCGGGGAGCCGATAACTTGCCCGTAAACGCCCGCGCTAAACATTCCTCGGCTAGTAATTGGGTTTTCCCCTCCAAAAGATAACGCACCCGCAATAGTAGTAAAATCGTCGGTTTCGTCACCATTGATGTGACCGTTACCCCGCATCGAGAAGCTGGGTTATCATTTTTATCGATTAGGGCGGACTCAAATAAGTATCTCCCTAACCCAGCTACTAAAGGATGATTCCGCCCCACGTATTCGACTCCCTCCGGCGCGGGGTTGATAAAGGAAATTGCCCTCTGTTTTTCCTCTATCCCTGTGCCTAGAAAAGCGGGTAAGGAAGCCGAGAGCCACCGGTCTTTCTTATTCACCAAAGGATAATTCAGACGCTGTAGCGCCCCCACGACAAATCTTTCTATGTCTTTTTCTGAGCCGAGAATGGCTTTAGTTTCTATTAACTCCTGCTCTACCTGCTCGGGTTTGATGCTGCGCTGAGCGAAACGGGTACGGTTCACCTTTTCCCGCTCTACCGCCCTCTCCCAACTCTGATTTACCGATAACAGCGCCTCCTCTTGCAGTAAATCTAACAGACTCAATTGCCGTACATCTACAGCCCGATCGAATAAGGATTTAAATACCGCCGATTGAACGCTATCGCTGTCGGTTGGCACCGGTACGGTAATACCTAAAGTGCGGTGAATCGTTACGGCTTTGCGGATCAGCTAGATCAGCAGGAGCCTCACGCCAGAATCTCTGATTTGGCGTGAGAGGAATGCGAGGCTGTGGAGCGAAGCGGAGCAGCTAAATCACTTATCGGGTGAATCCTGAGACTCGATATACTTCCGAAGTGTGGAAATGGTGACACCACCACAGGACGCAATGAAGTAAGAACTATTCCACAGAACATCTTTCCAGTAAAACTGATTAATTCGTTCATGGAATTCACTTCGCAGTCTGCGACTGGTAACAGTTTTGAGATTATTGATGAACTTGGTTAACTCCATTTGTGGAAAGTATTGAAACAGCAGGTGAACATGATCTTCTTCACCATTGAACTCAATCAACTTGCAATCCCACTTCTGGCAAAGGTCTTCTACGATTTGTCCTAACCGTTTCAACATTTCTGCGTTAAACACTTTGCGGCGGTATTTGGAAGTGAGAACCAAGTGAGCTTTCATATCGCTTACCGACCTTCCTTTTGAAATGAAATCATCTTTCATAGCAACGCTCCTAGAATTTGTGCTATACTTAGCGTAGCCTGAATTTATGTCACTAATTGGCAAAAGTGAAATACACCTACCAGTACAAGGCACTTCCAATCACCCAACAAAAGCTAGAGTTAAATCTTTGGCTTCGGATTTGCCAGTATTGGTACAACCGTCAATTAGGCGACAGGTTCGATTGGTGGGAGATGAACCGCTCACCCGTTAATGCTTGTCCGTTGGTCTGTCATCTCCCTGAATTGCGAGACAAGCCGAATTATTACAGCCAGAAAAAGTATCTACCGGGACTCAAAAAAGAACTTATAAAGGTTCAATGGTCGGGTGAAGAATTGGATTTGTCGCTCGTTCCCGCTAACACGCTGCAAGAAGTTTGTAAGCGCGTCGATATTGCGTTCGAGCGATTCATTGCGGGTGACGGTAACGGCAATCGAAACGGTAAACCACGCTTTAAGTCCCAATCTCGGTATCGCTCATTCGTGATTGAAGGTGCGGGACTCGAATTACATTCCTGTTCGATTGGTGGCAAATATTTGTATGTGAAAGTGCCAAAAATTGGGTTGATAAAGCTTCGGTCGCATCGTCAGTTGCCTGATGGCGCAATCCTTAAACAGCTTCAATTCATTAATAAGAGTGATGGCTGGTTCGTGAATTTGCGACTCGAAGATCCAACGGTTCCAACGATAACACCAAATACAATTGTGCCAACTTGGGAGAATTCGTTAGGAATGGACGCGGTGCTACATGAGAATGACTACCTCGCCACCTCGGAAGGGGTAAAGCTGCCATCGCTCAAGGTGCTGCGGAAAAGCCAGCATAAACTAACCCGCATCTCACGGAAGAAAAATGCTCGTAAGCGTGGATCTAAAGCACGTCGCCAACTGGCAAAACGGGAAGGACGGCAACATCAGAAGATTGCCAGATGCCGCAAAGATTTCCAATACAAAACCGCTCACAAATTGGTGAGAACGGGTAAGAAAGTTTTCTTTCATGAAGACCTCAATCTCAAGGGTCTAACCAGGCGCAACGCACCCAAACAAGACGAAACGGGTGCTTATCTTCCAAACGGGCAATCGGCAAAATCTGGACTAAACCTAAGTTGGTCGGATGCCGCATTTGGTCAATTCTTCCAAATCCTCGGACACATAGCTGGAAAAGCTGGAGCTGTAGTGATTGCGAAGAATCCTGCTTATACCTCTCAATTGCTTGCGTATCGGGATGAAGTGATTTTCACTGATACCAGCATTCGTGAACATTGGGACGATGTTGAAAAGCTTTTGGTTGATAGGGACATCAACTCCGCTATCAATATCAAAAGAGTGGGGCTGGACGTGTTCCCCACTATAAAACGCCGTAAAGGTAGAATCGTAATTGTTGGCTCAATTACTGATAATATCTCTAAGGAAGTTCTACGCATTCTTCGGAATGTTTGAGAAGCCTACACCATCCCGTTAGGTTGGTGTAGCAACGTCACTAAGTCTAGATCGTTAATAGCGCCGAGGAGGCTGAGGGGGAGTTTCATAGTTTTTGCCAGTGGGGAGAATTTAAAGAATCGAAGAAGGGAGAGATAGGTTTACCGGATTGACACACCATGAGAGAGCGCATAGCCCGGGAACAGCCCACGTATAGTAATCGCCTCTGACTGTGGGTGACGATTTCGATCTCATCTTCGGGAGTGTGTTTATCGATCATGGGGAAGGCTACCCCGGATAGTCCTACGGCGACGAAGGGAAATTCTAACCCCTTCGCCGAGTGCAGGGTCATAACTTTGATGTAGGGGGCGTGTATATCTATCTGTCGGCTAGTGACGTATTGAGCTTTTAAGCCGCTCTCGCTCAGTTTCTTTGCGTAGCTTTTGGCTATCCAGTTAGTGGGGCAGAGGACAGCGGCACCATGAAGGGGTAAGCGGTGCCTTTTGGCGGACTCGATGAAGAAGGTTTTAATGCGATCGATCTCTCCCCTGCCATCTCCCCCCGTCCACACTTGGGGAATATCGCCCTCATGATGGGATGGTAACTGGTCGATGCAGTCCTTATCCCCAGCTTCCGTACCGGCGAGAATCTGTCCGCAGGCGAGGGTAATCTGTTTAGTGTTGCGGTAATTACGTTTGAGGATCGAGACTCTACCGGTAAATTGTAGATCCGAGTGTATCTGTTTCCAACTGAATCCCTTCTGGTAGAGGGATTGAGAGCCGTCGGCGGTGAGATAGATGCCATCGGCGGAGGCTATCTGACGCAGTAGGAACCTCAGGGCTACCGGGGATAGGTCTTGAGCTTCATCGATGATGATGGCTTCGTAGGGGGGGACGAAACCCTGTCTTTCGGCTAGGGCTAGAGCTTTAAGTCTTAATTTCTCCCAGGTAATCAGCCCGGTTTTTTGCAGTAATTCGCCCCATCTTTGATATACCGCCCAAACTATTTTTCGGGCGGAGGCGTTTAAGGATTGTCCCCTACCGACGCGGGAAAAGGCGGTGTACTGTTCTAGGGTGTTAAGGCCCCAGGCTCCGATAATGTCGTTGAATTCTTCTAGTAGGTAGGGGGGGTTCAGTTTTTTGAGTTTTTCCTGCTGTACTTTAGCCTCGAATACGTTCGCGGCGGGTAGGGTGACGGTGGCGATCGCTTGTTCTAGCACTTCGAGACACTTTTTATTATCCGCGAATAGGACTTCGCCGTAATGCGCTGCGTAGAGGTCATAGATGATGTTATCGACGGTGGCGACTCTCACGCCGGCTTCTTGGGGCGGTTTTCCTAAGAGTTGTTGCAGGAGTTGTTCGGAGTATTTAACGAGGGCGTTAGTGTAGGTGGTAAAGAGGAGAGATGTACAGCCCCTCTCCACCAGATATTTAACCCGGTGCAGGGCTATGGTGGATTTACCAGTACCGGGGCCGCCCTTAACCAATGTGGGGCCTTGATTTCTACCCTTGCAGTATTTTTCCTGTTCTGGGTCGAGTTTGAGCAGGAAAGCGGTGATTTCTCCCTCGAAAAAGCGGTCTAAATCTTCCACTTCTTTGATAATGTATTCCGGTTGAGTCTGTATTTCTTCGATCGGGCGGGGGAAAAGATTGTCGAGGATTCGGGTGAAGATACGTTCCGGTAAGTCCAGAGCCATCAGTTTATCTTCCGTATCCGCACCTTTTAAAGACTGCCAATATTGTTCCGGTATCTGCCATCTTTTTAGTAGGGAGGTAGTGAAGGTGATGGGGAGTTTTAGAGAGTTGGGAGTCGGGAGTTGGGAGTCGGGAGTGCGCCGCTCGGTTGGGAATCGGGAGTGCGCCGCTCGGTTGGGA
>CAZUVR010000110.1:5589-9067 GCA_964623815.1 uncultured bacterium
TCGGGAGTGCGCCGCTCGGTTGGGAATCGGGGGTTGGGAGTTGGGAGTTGGGGGGGATTGAGGTGTCGGCGGTTATTTCTAGTTGGTAGGTGCGTTCGTCCCGTTTCCTGATGCTGAGGAGTTTCACCCACTCGGTTCCGAAACTATAGAGGAGGCGATAATCACCGATACGGACGCGGTAAACGTTATCGTAGTCTTTGAGTTTTTTTGCGTCTCCCTGAGCCGATACGGGGTCTTGTTGCAGGATTTTTATCTTTCTGGTGACTTGCTTGTTAATCCTCGCCGGGACGTTTAGCAGTTCGTTAAAGTAGGTGTCCGCGACGGTTACGATCCTGTTAGTCATGGTTTAGATGTGCTTTCCCTTCGTCATCCTCTAGTATTCCCGAGTTTTTTCCCGGAGTATCGATCGGAGGAGAAATATTTCTGATGGTAGCTGTTATCGGGGCTTATAGTTCGGTGGGGGAAGATATGGGGGGTTATTAGTTAACAAGCTCATCTAGAAGTTTTTAACGGTGTTTAGAGATTTACCTTTCCAACCAATTCACGAGATCAGCTAGAGTTTGAAAATCGAGTAGGGCTTCCCCTAAACTTTCTATCCCCTCCACCGGTAGCCCTCGGATCTGCTCTGTTAAATTTTGCGGTATATCGCCGAACTTCCGGTTAATTAATCTTAAAAGAAGTTTGGCTTCTCCTCGGGCTTCTCCTCGGGCTTCTCCTCGGGCTTCTCCTTCTGCTAAAGCTTCTTGATAAACTCTGGTTTGCTTTAAGTCGCTAAGTTCAAACATGGCTTCTATTTCCTCTCTGCTTTTTTCGGGAAATTTATAAATGACGATACGTTCCACAAGCTCGATCAATTGTTGTTGCAGTTGGCTGTCTCTAATTTGATCACGGGTTTGCTCGATCAGAGATTTGGCTTGAGATACGGCTTTTTCTTTCGATTCTACAACTAATTTGATCACACCGACACCGACACCTAAAGGACGCTCCGTATCGCCTTCTAATTCGTCGAGGTAAATTCTCCTCACTCTCGGCAAGGCTAGTAAATCTTCAAACCCGATAGGTGGCTCTCTTTCTATGGAGCGACTAGGATAGATGACGACAATTTCCCACCGGTGAGGGGGTTTGTACTGTTTGAGAAAGAGGAAGAATTCGGCAAACAGGCGATAGTAAAAGTCGGGATCGCTTTGAAATTGCACTTCCACTAAATACAGGGGTAAGGTGGTTTGACCTTCGGGGGGGAGAAATAAGCCGTCTAACCGGAAAGATAGCTGTTTGATTTCTCGGGAGGTAAATTGGTAGTTTTGACCCCCGGCTGAGGATTCCCCGATGAGGTCGAAGAAACTCTGAGGAAGGGTTAGAAAAATCTGATAGAAGATGCTGTCAGTTTTCACGATCGATTCCCAACAATTATCCTACCTATATTTAAATATAAGCGGAGTTACGATCGCGCAGCGTGTCTTCGGCATCGACTTACACCACTTTGCAACCCCTAGAACGAATATAAGTCTCCCGGTACGGTCTTCTAATTGATATTTCATTTGAGCCAGAGTTAATAAGCCCTGTCGCGCTCCGGGGGAAAAGCGGATGAGAATGTCAATGTCGCTATCAGGATTAAAATCGTTACGCAAGACGGAGCCGAAAACTGCCATTTGAGTAACCTGCCAATGCTGACAGAAAGAGGCTATATCGGAGGGCGTGAGTCCTGTGCGTTCTTCGATTAAAAAGGTGTTATCGGGGGCTGATAGTCTCATGACATTATTTGTTTATTGAGATTTTTTCTATTGTTCGATCGTTTCAACCTTTTTGACCGTATCGGTTTCTAAAAAATTTTTGGCTAATTCCTGCCTTAACCCCTGCCCTATGTAAAGTTTCAGTAGAGCTTCTAGGGACATATCTTTAATGTCCGCTACCTGTCTTAATGACTCTAAGGTGTCTTTGGGGATGGATATTGTTATGGTTTCCGAGGGACGGGGTTTTACTTTTAAAATTATTTCTTCGTTAGGAGTTTTCATATATATTTTTCTCTTGACGAGTAGCCGAACGAGCGGAGATGAGCCAGAGACGCTTACCTCTTTCAACAAAAACCACCAGTAGAAGACGGTATGTTAAAGAATAGCCGAGTATAAATTCTCTATTTTCATCTTTGTCAGTTGCGTCTCCTGTTTGATAGAACGGATCGAAGAATACTTCCGCAGCTTCCGTAAAGGTAACACCATGTTTACCTAGATTAATTTGAGCTTTGTTGGAATCCCACTCGAATTCTAAATTTTGAAGGCGATAGACAACATCCATAAGATTTATTATATGCTCAGTCTGCCGATCGCCCCGTTCTCCCTAATACCCCATTATATCCCAGGCAGCTAAGACCAATCTCTGCGTTCGATATTCGCCATATTTCCTAATCCCTGTTGAGCTTATTAAACATCTCCTTACCCGATGATTCACTTAACATCAGTTCTGGTTAAGGCGATTTAGCTATAACTTCAACAACTAACTCGCTTTTAGTTAAACGGCTAATGCTTGAATGATAACGGCTCCACCCTCTACCGTATCTATCTGGAGACGATAACCATCCAGGAGAGCCATCCCGATTAACGGTACCGTTTCCGATTCTCCTACATCTATCGCTTTATATTGACCATCCCAAATAATATTAACTTTATAAATGTCGAAGATGGTTTCACTACCATCGCCTAAAGTGGCAATTTCTGACATATTCCAGGACAGATTAAGGCCGGTAATGACTGAGGGGGGTAAAGTGAGAAAACCATTGAAACCAGTATCTATAACCGCGTTAACTAGCTGTCTCTTTCCCGTTTCATTGGCTACCACTATGGCAAGGGTAGCCTCACGTTTTTTATTAACGATTCCCCGCATCATTTTGATTCTTTCAAACTCCGCGCCCCAAAATGATGTACTGCTCTATAACCGATGCGGATTCCCCAAGGTTGAGCGTTAGGTAATCTCTCGAACAGTTTTTCTGTGGCGGCGAGTATGGTATCGGCTACCTCAAAAGCTCCCGTCTCAATATCGATCGCTATAATTCTCCCTTCGTTGTTCGATTCTACCTGCTCCCGGATACCAGATTCATAAAGTTCCTGCCCTCTACGGGCTAATTCTTCTTTGCTATACCGTCTTTTTCTTGCTTCCACGAGTGCTTTTACCCTTTTAGTCACAAAGAATTTAAGTATATTGTAAACGGTTCCTATATAGGAATGATCTGGAGACGTTTACCTCTTTCAACAAAAACCATCCTCCTTAATACCCCATTATATCCCACGCGGCTAAGACCAATCTCCGGGTACGATATTCACCATACTTCCTGATTTCGTTATTCTTTAAAACCCGGAATGTCTCACTCGGAAAGTCTTTCCCATACACATCAGCCGGGTCTAATATATAGCGCAGTTCCTCCCGGTTTAATCGGTTGTGCAACAAAAAGCTGTGGGAGTAGTCTATAAAGGAATGCCGCTAAGTT
>CAZUVR010000111.1:0-8864 GCA_964623815.1 uncultured bacterium
CGAAGGAGGATATTGCGGCGCAAGGTTACGACCTCAGCCTCAATCGTTATAAGGAGGTGGTACACGAAGATGTGGAACACCGGCACCCGAAGGAGATACTAGCGCAACTGGCTAAGTTGGAGGCGGAAATAAGTCAGGGGATGAAAGATTTAGAGGAGATGTTAGGGTAAATCTATGAAAAGTTTAAATGAAATTAGAGAAATCCTTTCATCACAGAAAGAATTTATCTGTGAGAAATACCGAATTACGGAGTTAGGTGTGTTCGGCTCGTATGCGAGGGGTGAGCAGACAGATAATAGTGACGTTGATATTCTGGTTGATTACGAGATAGCACCGACTCTTATTATGTTAGTGGAATTAAGGGATTATCTGAGCCAAATATTCGGTTTAAAAGTTGATGTTGTTACTAAGAACGGTCTGAAACCGAGAATTCGCAATCGGGTACTCTCTGAAGCAATTTATATATGAAACGTAGTTATCAAGAATTTTTACAAGATATTTTAGACGCTATTAATGAGATTGATGCTTTTATACATGGTATTAGTTTTGAGACATTTCAGGGAAATAGAGAAAAAGTTTTAGCAGTTGTAAAATTATTAGAGATTATCGGTGAAGCAGTTAAGAAAATACCTCCTGAACGTCGTCAGCTTTATCCTCAATTACCTTGGAAGTCCATAGCGGGGATGAAAGATATTCTAGTTCATGAATATTGGCAAATAGATGTAGAGGTCGTTTGGTCAACGGTACAGCAATCCTTACCGGAACTAAAAGCAGTTGTGATGAAGGAATTAGAGAAGAGCGTAGAGTAAACCTATAAAAGCTTGAAATCGAGTCAAAGAAATTCTTTCAAAGCAAAAAAATAAAAATAAATGAAAACTATAATCCAGAAATACAAATTAGATGAAGTTGCCTCTTTAAATCCTAAGCCAACGTTTCTGCTAGAAAAAGAGGTAGCAGTATCATTCGTATCAATGGCGAATGTTTCAGCAGAGACGGGAACGGTTAATGTAGAAGAAAAATCTTATTTAGAGGTTAGCAAAGGTTATACACCATTTATGAATGGTGATATTTTAGTTGCTAAAATTACCCCTTGTTTTGAAAATGGCAAGATTGCTCGGGCAACGCTAAAACATGATTTGGGATTCGGTTCGAGTGAGTTTCATGTCATTCGCCCTAACCCTCATAAAATAGAAGCACGTTATTTATTACATTTTTTACGACAACCACAAGTTCGACTTGATGGGGCTAAGAAAATGACTGGAAGTGCCGGACAAAAGCGTGTCCCACTTCACTTTTTTGCCAATCTTGAAATTTATCTCCCACCACTAGAAGAACAAAAGCGGATTGTAGAGATACTTGATCGAGCCGAAGAACTCAGGGCAAAACGGCGGCAGGCGATCGCTCTGCTCGATACCCTGACCCAATCCATCTTTTTTGAAATGTTTGGAGAGGTAGTAAAAAATGACAAACAATGGAAAACAGAACGAATGGAAAATTTAATGAGGATTCGGCGAGGTGGTTCACCGAGACCTATTGAAAAATATCTTGGAGGCGACATTAACTGGATAAAAATTGGCGACGGGACAAAAGGCTCTGACATATATATAGAAAGTTGTAGTGACAAAATAACCCGCGATGGTTTGAATAAAACAGTTTTTCTCAAAAAAGGAAGCTTAATTTTTGCCAACTGTGGAGTAAGCTTAGGTTTCGCTAGAATACTAAAAATAGAGGGTTGTATTCATGATGGATGGTTATCTTTTGAAGATATAGCTGAAGATAAACTAGATAAGTTATTTTTATTAAAAGCTCTTAATTCTATGACCAGACATTTTCGAGCAATTGCCCCCGATGGTACTCAACCAAATTTAAATACTTCTTTGATGAAAAACTTTTTACTTATTTTGCCTCCCCTGTCTATTCAACAAGATTTTGCGCGTCGTGTTGAAGCAGTAGAAAAACTTAAGGCATCATATCGCTTGGCACTTTTAGAAA
This sequence comes from uncultured bacterium, assembly GCA_964623815.1. Taxonomy (GTDB): domain Bacteria; phylum Cyanobacteriota; class Cyanobacteriia; order Cyanobacteriales; family Microcystaceae; genus Chroococcopsis. The sequence goes on from CAZUVR010000111.1 coordinate 1,993, forward strand.
TGGATACCCTATTCTCATCTCTTCAATATAGAGCATTTAGAGGAGAATTATAAATGGATACCACAACGTCCTATAGAAAAATCATTGAACGGGTAATAGAAGATTATGCCAAGCTGAGGCCATCTCACGGTAATATCCGCTTAGATGCGGTGTTCGATGAACAGAATGATAGATATGCCCTAATGCAAGCGGGTTGGGACAGGGGCCGGCGGGTGCGTGGCAACTTGATCTATGTAGTTATAGAAAACGGAAAGGTAATCATCGAATATGACGGTATGCAGTCTGGAATAACACCAGATTTGATTAAAGGGGGTATTTTAGAAACCGACATCGTTCACGCATTTATCCCTGTAATGGGCTAATTTAATCTGGTTCTACCGAACTTGTTATGTAAGAAATCGCTGGAAGCTTTGCTATGACTAGATCTTGGTAAAAGTTAATAACTTTTATGATCTTAATAGCTCAATCCATTACTCAGTAAGCGTTTTAGGGATTTTAGTGTCTGCATCTTCCCCCCTAAGTTCGGTAGAACCTTTAATCTTTAATTTTTCCATTGATTCAGCCAAACCACAGAGCCTATTAATTCGTCCGTCTCGGCAGAAGACAACAGAAGATCCAAAGACTTAATTAAATCCGAAAGTGACCAACTATTTTGAGCGGCTAGAATAATGCCACCGTGTTGTGGATACTGCGAGGCTAGAGCGAGAAAATCTTTAATATTAAAGGTAAAAATACATCTCCCCTGGGCTGTTGAGCGTAATAATTGAATTTCATCACTCGCATCTTCCGGCATCCATTCATTAGGGGTGCGAGTAACATCATAACCTTTCGATACCAGTGCCGAATGCAAAGACTTAATGGAGGTATCGGCATCCAGATGGAGTTTAAGTTCAGCCATTTTGTAACTCTAAGGAACTCTCAGAAGAAATTCCTATATCGATCCATTCCTTATTAACCTCATAAAAACTTAAAGCGTCGCTCACCTGTGCCTCCGTTAGATTATACTCATCAGCGATCTGAGAAGGGTTCATTCCCCATCCAAATCGAGCGATCGCTAAAGTTTGCACTCGAATTCCTTTACCTTTGACAACGGGGACGAGTTGCCCGTCGCCCGCCCGACGATAGCCGATTTCCGGAAAAGATGTTTTGAGTCCGCTTACCTTTTCCATTAAAGCCCAGAGGATAAATTGATCGATCGTCAACCCCTGACTTAGAGCCAATCGCTCTACTTCCTGCCCTAACTGTCCGGGTAAATTCACATTGTAAGCTGTCATATCGTTTTATTATCGGGGCTATAAAAATATCGTATTCGATCTTTTTTAAAAAATACCGTAATTTTCTCGGTTGAAATTGAAGTAATCAATTAATAGAATACAGTTTACCAACAGTTCGCTTTATCCCCCTCATGGGTCAGTTTTCTTTTCTAGAGCCAGATTTCCCACTTATCTACGAATCCGCGACTAGTGCCTGGGACACCGCCCATCCCGACCCCCGTACCGCTTGTTTTTACTCTCGCCGCGCTCTGGAATTAGCGGTTAACTGGCTCTATAAATACGATGGCTCCTTACAACTACCCTATCAGGATAACCTCAGCGCCTTGGTACACGAACCGACCTTTAAGGCGTTAGTGGGCGAGAAGATATTCAACAAGATAAGGGTGATAATCAAGCTCGGGAATCAAGCGGTTCATAGCCCGAGACAGGTATCAGAGATCGATTCCATTAACTCGCTCAGAGAATTATTCCACTTCTCGTACTGGCTGACTCGCAATTACGGACGCACATCGAAACCGGAACCCGGACTGAGCTTTAACCCCACCGAATTACCGAAAACCGCCGTCCCGAAACAGACGATAGAGCAGCTCCGGGCATTACAAGATGGATTACGGGAAAGGGATGAAAAACTTTCGGTTCTACTGAAGGATAAGAACGCCCTTGATGAAGAACTCAAGAAATTAAGAGCCGAGATAGCGGCAGTCAAGAAAGCCAATATAAATCAACCCGATACCCACGATTATTCCGAAGCCCAAACCCGAGATGTATTTATAGACCTCTTACTCAAAGAAGCGGGATGGAGTCTCGATAAAAAAGAAGATAGGGAATACGAGGTAGCGGGAATGCCCAACACTTCGGGTAACGGTTTCGTCGATTACGTCCTTTGGGGTGACGATGGTAAACCCCTGGGGATAGTAGAGGCCAAAGCAACCAGGAAAGACCCGATAATAGGCCAACAACAGGCTAAACTATACGCTGATTGTCTGGAAGCCCAATTCGGTCAGCGCCCGATTATCTTCTACACCAACGGTTACGAACACTGGATATGGGACGATCTCGATTATCCGCCCCGGCAGGTGCAGGGATTCTATAAGAAAAGCGAATTGGAACTGTTGATAATGCGCCGCAGTACAAAACGCTCCCTTTCTAAGACAGAAATAAATGAGGGTATCGCCGGACGGTACTATCAAACTCGGGCCATCCGCCGGGTAGCCGAAACCTTCGAGAACGATAAAAGCCGTAAGGGACTCCTGGTCATGGCTACGGGTTCGGGAAAAACCAGAACGACGATCGCATTAATAGATTTATTGATGCGCTGTAACTGGGTAAAGCGAGTTTTATTCCTGGCCGATCGTGTGGCGTTGGTGAATCAGGCGATTAACGTATTCAAAGCCCAACTCCCGGATACGGCACCGGTTAATCTAGTCACCGATAGGGATGGTGAGGGTCGGGTATTCGCCTCCACCTACCCGACGATGATGGGGTTGATAGATGAAACGAAAGAGGGTCAGCGCCGTTTCTGCGTCGGTCACTTCGACCTGATAGTTATCGATGAAGCTCACCGCTCGGTATTCAAGAAGTACCGTAACATCTTCAACTACTTTGACTCCTTACTATTGGGATTGACGGCCACCCCGAAAGACGAAATCGATCGTAATACCTACGGACTGTTTGATCTAGAAGATGATGTACCTACCGATGCCTATGAGCTAGAGGAAGCCGTAAGCGACGGTTATCTAGTCCCCCTCCAAGCCGTATCCGTTCCCCTCAAGTTCCAACGTGAGGGTATCAATTACGACGAACTCTCGGAAGACGAGAAAGAGGCGTGGGACGAAATTGAATGGGACGAGGAAGGAGAGCCGCCCGATCGTATAGGGGCTGAATCAATAAATAGCTGGCTTTTTAACCGGGATACCGTAGATAAGGTACTGGAACACCTGATGACGCGGGGGATAAAAGTTGCGGGTGGGGATAGGCTCGGGAAAACGATCGTATTCGCCAAGAATCAAGACCACGCCAATTATATAGCCGAGAGATTTAACGCCAACTACCCGCACTATAAAGGTGAATTTGCGAGGGTGATAACCTTCCAGACGACTTACGCCCAATCCCTGATCGATAGCTTCTCGAAGCCCGAGAGTGACCCCCATATTGCCATCTCCGTCGATATGTTAGATACGGGGATTGATGTCCCCGAAGTGGTGAATCTGGTAATGTTCAAGCCAGTCAGATCCAAGACGAAATTCTGGCAGATGGTGGGACGGGGAACCCGTAAATGTCAGGACTTATTCGGTATCGGGGAAGATAAAGAATTATTTTACCTGTTCGACTACTGCGGGAATTTAGAATTTTTCAGTGCGGCGGCGGATAAGGTTGACGCTCCCTTACCTCGATCGATCAATCAGAAACGTTTCGGTAAGAGATTAGAGTTACTCGCAGAGCTGGACAGGACAGCCGTTAAAGATCAGCCAGTAACGATAGAAGCAACAGCCCTACTGGTAAAAGACCCGGAAACGGTCATCGAAGTGCGTCATCAATTGGCGGCGATGTTACGCTCTGAAGTCGCCGCCATGAATCTAGATAACTTCATAGTCCGTCCTAAACGGCAGTTGGTGGAGAAGTTCGCCCGTCCCGAATCGTGGAAGAAATTATCGGAACAAGATGTAACGGATCTGAGCGACGAAGTTGCGGGATTGCCTACCGAATTAGAACCTGAGCCAGAAGAAGTTAAGCGGTTCGACTTATTGGTATTTCAGTTAGAATTGGCGCTGTTACGGTCTGAACCGACTCTTACCAAGTTAAAGGATCGGGTTATATCGCTGGTGGGATTGATGGAGGAGAAAGCCGCGATTCCGATCGTCAAGGAGCGATTACCGCTGATCGAAGAAGTTCAGGGCGACGAGTGGTGGCAAGATGTAACCGTACCGATGCTGGAAACCATGAGGAGAAGGTTACGCGAGCTGGTGAAGTTCATCGATAAACAGAAACGTCAGCCGGTCTACACAAATTTCGAGGACGAGATGGGCGATGAATCGGTCGTGGACTTACCTGGCTTCGGCGGAGCCGATAACTTCGCCCGGTTCAAGGCAAAGACGCGAGCTTTCTTACTGAATCATAAAGATAATATCGTCATACATAAATTAAGAACAAATAAGCAACTTACCCCCTCAGACCTGGATGAGTTGGAGAGGATATTGATCGAGAGCGGCACCGGCGGAACCGATGAGATTAAATCGGCAGGGGAGGAATCGAAGGGATTAGGTTTGTTCGTGCGCTCTTTGGTGGGCTTAGATCGTGAGGTAGTAAAGGAGCAATTAAGTAACTTCATTTCCGGGGAGACGCTCAACGCCAATCAGATCGAATTTCTGGACATGATTACGGATTATTTGACCGCTCATGGTTTTATGGATGTGGGATCACTTTATGAATCGCCGTTTACCGACATCGCACCGCAAGGGCCGGATAGTTTGTTTACTTCGGAACAGGTTGAGGGATTAGTCGCCGTGCTTGAAGAGGTTTACGGTAGGGCCGTGTCGTCGAGGTCTGCGTAGCTGTACCCTTATCAAATCGATTATAATTTTTTATAGCAATTAATTTTAGGAAAATAAGGGAAAATAAGTTTAATTTTAATATTAAACTCAAGAATATTATAGCGGCTCCTAAGTTAAAAATTTAGGGCTAGTAGCTTATAAATCTGACGAATCTAAATTTTACTGTATTTCACTCACATTAAGAGAAAGATAACCGCTATAATTATAGCTCAATTTTTTAAATATCTATCCTGTTTACTTTTCCAGCTTTTCCCATTTATCATCCCTAATATCAACATGAATACATTTCACTTCATTTTGAGAACCATCTTGAATATAATCTTTAAAATGCTCCATCATAAATTTAAAAAAGTCATTCCCAAACCATTCTATATACGCTATTGCTATAGCGGGATGTAAAGCATAAGTCTGACTTAAAGGATAGCAGTCGTCTAATTCTTGTTTTAATCCTTTGCCTGAGATCCATGCTTTAAAGCCTTCAGTCTCTTTTAGAAAGGTAAAATTATAAGGTTTTTCTTCCTTTTTCTCTGTTAAATAGTAATAGGCATCTCGAATATTGTCTGCTACAATAAAACCGTTATGTTTAATTAACTTAATCTGAATTTCTGCCATATATCATTTATATAATTATCAATTACATTATAGTCTTTTCTCGTTTAATAAGGTAACACTGGTAGCTTATTAAAACTATGAATTAGTAGTTTAATTTGCCTTAGTTAGAAAAAAATGCTAGATATTCCAATATTAACATATTTTAGGTAATTCAACAAATGCCGAAAAAAAATTAAAAGTTAATAGGTTAGCACACATCTAATTTTTTTTGCTAATACTGGGTCGAAAAAGCTTGAGTAATCATAGGATGCTTAGGCTGTTTTAACGGCAGGGTAACGTTAGTATCGAAGGGATAGTTCATAACATTTTATCTTCTCTGGTATAAATACTATCTCTGCTTATAGCCTCATCGGAAAGAAGAGGGGTTTCATCTATTCCGTCGCCGACGAACTCCATCAATAATTGATGCCATATCTCGTAGTTATCATTTTCTGATATTTTCTTGCTATATTTTTCCTCTACCAAAAATTTAACGTATTGTTCTAGAGATAAACCTTTTGCCTCGGCTTCTTGTCTAACTTCTTTCTCAATATCCGGATCTAGTGATAAATTAATCATAGGAAAATAAACTGTATTTATAATTATTTATTCTACCCAATTAACTATGAAATCTGGCAATAAAATATTGATGGTGTTACGGGGGAAAACACTTGCTTCTCATTGCCCCACGCCACAATAACCGGCGTAGGCGATGGCAATGGCATCGACGCAAGAATTCATCGGCAGGGAATCAATATCGAAGAGATTCCCGACTACGAAAGCAATATCTTCTCTGTCCGCTCTCGCCCAGTCGAGATGGCTTTTCCACTGCGGGGCATAGATGTTTACCGGCAGGCAGTGACAGGAGCGATAGATAACGGCGTTTACCATCCCCAGCACCTGCAATAACTTACGACCTGAAGGATAGGAGGTATTAATAAACGGCGTTTCCAGAGCCACATGACTCGGATGGAATTGCTCTATTAATTCGTTCAAATCTGCTTCTATCTCTACCAATCTCTAAGGTAGCGGTTGGTGCGGGTCAGTATCGCTAGTGCCGTAATCGAGCAGGCGGGCTTCCCTACCGGTATCTTCGATGAACGCCCATCCGAGTTGGCTGATACTCGGCTTGATTCCCATCCAGATAGGGGAGCGTTTTTCTGTTTGGGGTGGCTTATTGTCGAGTTGTCGGGCGAAAGATTCTATGCGATCGCTAAAGACGACTGGAACTCGAATGGCTTTAGTGGGTTTGTGCTTCCATTTAGATTGTTGCTTCTTGAGGTGATCGATTTTAGGACGATAGTTGGCCATGTATTGGGTGTATGGCTCCGATAAGCCCTACTCAATGAGTCGAGTTACTGACTCTGCTTTTTTTAAAAGACTACAACATTTTCGCTCTGGTACTAGGGTACATGGTAGCGAAGTTGCCCTTTCCCACCATGTACCCGCTGAAAAC
>CAZUVR010000112.1:0-8502 GCA_964623815.1 uncultured bacterium
AATCCAAGAATTTAATCAACCTAAACAGAATCGTTCTGATCTTACTAAAGAATTTAATAAAAAAGTTGTTCTAATATGGTCAAGAGATACAGTTATATCTTATTTATCTCAATATGCAGACACACCAGAATGCTTATATAAATATTTAGATTCTTTTTATTAATTATATATTTTGATCAAGGTAGATTAAAATTTAAATATAATGTAAAATAATTAATAAAAAAAGCTAGGCTTTAGTAGCTTTGTACTTTTTCCAACGGCTTTTAGCAACACGGTCGAGCGACACGAGCAACGGGATAACTAATGTCACCGACCGACAAGTTGACCTCGCAGTGTTGACCGAAAAAGCCGTAACCGCGCCTTCCCTGCGACAGGCTTTTAGCAGAGCGATGAGACAAATATATCTGATATTATCGGGTTTATTTCCGATACAGTAATAAATTATAGTTGTATCAGATTAATACCTGATAGGAGTCAGATACCATGCCGAAGATCGAGGGGAACATCACCCGCTGTGACCTTCGCGTTCCTAACGAGCTTTACGAACGGATAGAAGCCCTGGCGAACGAGAGGGGGGCCAAGATACACCATCGGAGCGGGAAAACCGAGGTGACGGGTACCATCTTGGAACTCATACAAATCGGGCTGACCTATCGACATTTATCGGATAATCAAACCGATAAACTATCGGGTATTTTTGTTTCAAGGTCGCCGCATGAGCTTTCTGATGGATACTTAGAAGATTTGGCGGGTTTGGTTCAGAAGAAGTTATCGGTTAATTTATCTGATAATCAACCCGATATTTTATCAGGTTTTTCAGATTCAAACCTCGAAGAGTTAATAGCTCGGGTCGGAGGGATGCTAGCGGAAAGAGTATCGAATATATTATTGAGTACCCCGCATGAGCTTTCCGATGAATATTTAGAACTGATAGCGACACGGGTTCACCAGAAGTTATCTGTTAATTTATCAGATATATTATCGGGGAGAGAAGAAATAGAAGCGGTTGTGGATAGGGCTTCCGATAAGCTGTCTGATAAAGTATCTGATATAGAGCGGGTACTAACACGATATATTACTCGGGAAGAATTAGAGCGGGAGCTTGAGAGCCTGAAAGCTCACCTGTTCGGGAATAACCCAGGGGTGTACGGAACAGACTTAACCGATGGTGAGGAAGAGACTGACATCTCCGAAGAAGCCCCGGAACCCATCAGTGCGGCATCCCTGGCCACAATATTCGATGAAGATGAAGTGGTTGAGGAAGAAGTTGAGGAAGTGGTTGAGAAAGAGATTGAGGAAGTGGTTGAGCAAGAAGCCCCCACCCCTTACCGCTACAAGAACAAAAATATTAAGCGCGAGCGCCCCCCATTCCCCGCAGATGGACTAGGGAATTCTGGGGTGGGGTTTCGCTACGGCATCTACGAATCAACCTTCAGGAACTGGGCAAAAACAGGGAAACACCTGATCCTCATAGTTGGGGCGGGGGAAACGATCCGGTATTACTCCGAACATCGGAAATGGTTTCTCCTAGACCCCGCCGAATAGTCACCCCGCCTTATATCGCCCCTTCTAGTTTTCGGTTCGGAGAGTACCTCGACAATAGGAAGTTCATTCCCTTCCCGTCAACCCATATTCCCCGCTCATCATCGATCCGAGTCACGATCACCGGTTCTCCAGTCGGTAGTATGGCTCTAAACTCGATACCGATTTTGCGGCCGTCTATTAAGACGAGCGAGGATAAATCATTTTCTCAAAAATTTCGGTAAGGAATTGCCTGTAGATGAAATTGCCTTTAATACTAAGTATTTCATGTCCATCTCTCGGAAAAAAGCTAACAAGTATTTTTAAAACATTTTAAAAGTTTTTAGTTTAGTAATTAGTATTTTTTTAAAAATAAATAATTTTATACATACTTACTAGTCTTTTATAGCTAAGCAAGTAGGGTATTCTCTAATTTGTGTATATTTCCAAAATACATAGATAAATTCGTGGATGGATAAAATAAATTTATCTAATTTAGCGATCAAATTTTAGGTAAGTGGTTTACCATATAAATATGATCAAATTTAAGGCTTTATTATGACTGGAATAGGGAAAAGATTAAATCCAGATCAACCTAGTGCCGTATCCACCACCACTAAGCTCACACACGAGCAACGTCAGCGTGTGGAAATGGCGGCAAAACAGCAAAACCTAACGGTTTCCGCCTATATTCGGGCTGTTCTCGAAAAAGACACCCAAAGACAAACCACTGCTTAGTAAATATCAAGTCCAAGCAGTGGTTTTTTAATTAAAACTCAACGTAGCCCAAAGGGCTACACATATACTTATATGGTAAACAATTTCGTAACTTTTAGTTTATTCCAAGCCAGCGAGCGCTCGAAAAATAATTTCCTCGAAGGTAATCTTAATAATAGTCTATTTTACCTCAATCCCTCGAAACCCCGCAATCTCTTAGCTCGTAACGGTTTCACATCGGTATCGGGAGGTGAGCGGTAATGAACCGACTTGAATTGACGTTAAGAGATTGCAAGGCAGAATTAGGGGAGCGAGAAACCCTAGCCTTAGCTTCGATGTTATTCAGTGATGCCGAGTCAAAAAGCCGGCGTCACAAGATCATCAGAACGACGGCTTTCGTTCTGGGGATACAAGAGAAATTTCTGCTCGACCTGTTCTCTCGGTTGGAAGGCGAACTTAATTCGCTCACGATTTTAGACACCGACGGTAGCCCGATCCTGAAAAACGGTGAATTCGTTTGGGGAGGGGAGCGTAATGACTAGCTGGAAACGCTTTACCCGCCGAGATTGTCCCGTCTGTTATGGAGCCAGACGAGACTGCCGACAGAATCTTTCCAACAACTTAATCCACTGTCGCCACGCCGAAGCCAACCCGAGCGACTACGTTTATAGAGGCCAAGACTCCTTAGGATTCGGCTTATGGGCTTATAAACCAGATGCTGATAAATGGAATGAAGAGAAGCGGCTCGAATGGCAGGAGAGGGTCAGAGCCCGAAAAGAAGCCGATAAAGCTAAACATCGACAATCGCTTTCAGATAAAGAGCGCAATCAGGAAGTTAAGGGGGTGTTCAACCAGCTTTATTTAAGCGAGAGCGATCGGGATTTACTAAAGAGCCGAAAATACCTACCCGAAGAATTCATCCTTAACTGCGTATCGGTTAAGCGATGGCAACCTTTGAGGGAAGCCGTTAACCCCGCTTTACCCGGTATATCGCCTAATGGTCGTCAATTGAATAACCCGATAGATGGCATACTCATCCCCATCATCAACCACGCGGGGCAATGGGTGGGGATGAGGCTATATAACCCTAAAGCCGATGAGAATGGAGTAGGAAAATATACTTATTTATCATCTAAGGGTAGGGGTATTACGCCTCACAATCAAACAGGAGAGCATTACCTGGCCGTCCACATCCCCGATAAGCCCGCTCCAGTCATCGGTTTCTGCGAGGGGTTAGAGTTTAAACCCGCCATAGCCGCAGAGCGCTTGGGTATACCGATCATCGGTGCTAGCGGGGGCAACTTTGCATCATCCCCGGAGACGCTATGGGGAACCATAGCGGCGATAGAAGCGAGGCTGGGTAAGTGCGAGTACGTTCTGTTCCCGGACGGCGGTAGTAGGGTCAATAAAAACGTTCGAGGTCAATACGAAAAACTTCACGGGTTGATCCAGTTACACTTGATCGCGGATTGGGGCCAGTGGGATGAGAAATCCGGGGGCGACATCGATGAAATTGACGATTTGAGTGCGATCACCTTCACCGCTCCCGAGAAGTTTTTCGGGGAAGTTGATGAGGGGATTGACCTTGAACCCGACTCTAAAGCCTATCGAGAACACCTGTGGTGGGAGAGGGAAGAGAAGGCCGCGGCTGAGGCTCACGAAGAGTACCGCGAGGAGCAGAGGCGGGCTAACCACGATCAAAAGGTCATCAACGCCCAGAGGAAACTGAATAATTTCACCTACCCGGTAGACCTACTCCTGAATACTAAATACCTCCCCGACTTAGTAGCATTAACCAAACAGGAGGTCATCCCGGAAAAGGGAATATTAAACCTCAAGTCCCATAAGGGCGGGGGGAAAAGTACCCAGCTAAAGCATTTAATCGCTTACTACAAAGCGAAAGGGAAAAACATCGTATCCATAGTTCCCAGGATAGCTCTAGGTCGGGCGCAAGCGGTTGACTGGGATATTGAATACATAGACGATGCGAGAGCCGATCTAATCGGTGCCGAGATTTACCGGAGGAACTGCCAAACGCTCGGGTGTTGTTGGGATAGCCTGGGGAAAACTTACGAGAGGGATTGGAGCGATACCGTTCTCATTATTGATGAGTCCGAACAGGGTTTGAGCCATCTCGTAACCTCCAGTACCCTCAAAGATCGGCGTAGTTTCGTACTGAGAACTTTTCAGGAAAAAATAGTGGAGTGCTTGAGCGATGGCGGGTTGGTCATCCTCAGCGATGCGGATTTAACCGATATTAGCGTTGACTACATCAAAGCATTAGCCCCTCAAAATACGCCTATCTTCTCGATCGTTAACGAGTACAAACCCGAACCCCTAGAAATCGAGTTTTATACCGGGAAGAGGGATTTCGTTATCGATCAGCTAAGCGAAAAGGTAGAGGAGGGATTAAAAGCGATCGTAGCTACCGATAGCCAGCGGGAGGCTGAAGCGTTGGAGCGGGTTTTAGCCAACAAATACCCCGAAAAGAAAATAGTCAGGATCGATGGAAAAACTTGCGCCCAGGAGTGGGGTAAAGAGTTCGTGGAGAATATCAACGAGAGCATCTCGGAGTATAAGCCCGATGTACTGATCTATACTTCCTCGATGGGGACGGGGGTTAGTATTACGGTATCTCATTTCGATGTTTGCTTCGGCTTCTTCTTCGGTGTTTTGGAACCTAGTCAATGCCGTCAGATGCTATGGCGTGAGCGTAACCCCATCCCCCGCATCATCTGGTGCGAAGATTACGGGATACCTTCCGGTTGCCCTAGCCCCCTGCCCGAGACGATCAAGAAAACCATCTACAAATACAATAACGATGCGCTTAAGATCTGCGATCTTCTAGAGATGAAAGAGGAGCTAGACGACGATCAAGTATTGCTCAAGCTATCCGACTTTTACCGCGATATGGCTGACGAAAAGGGGCAGTGGAATAATCCCCATCTCAACCTTTACGCTAACTTTAAGGCCCGCCATAACTACGGGATAAGTGATCTAGCCTTAATTCTCAGGCAGCAATTGATAGAAGAGGGGCATAACCTCACCGATTACTTCGATGACGAGGCAACCAATTTAGGTCACTCGGTTAAGGAAACCAAGGAAGAATTAAAGGTGGAGGAGTCGATCGCCATAGCCGGGGCTGATGACATCGATCTTGAGGTCGCCAAACATTTAAGGTCTAAACCCAACAAAAGCGAAGAGGAGCAACACCAGGTCACAAAAGCCTTCCTCAAACACGAGCTACCGGGCGTTGAGTTGACCCCGAATTTCGTCCACAAAGCGATCGTTAACGATTATCGATGCTGGCTTAACCGGGTGAAACTGTTCTGGTACTGCCAGAACCCCGAGAAAACTAAATTCATAGACAAGGGCTACCTCAAGAGCAAAATAGTTAATTTAAGGGGCGTTACGCTACTCTCCGACTTTAGAACCCTCTCCCCCAAGGTAAAACTGATTCATGACCTGGGACTGTTCGCACTGATCGACCTGAACGACCCCGAAAGGGAATACTCGGGCAAAGATGAGGAAGTTATCAAGTTCAAAGAACGGGCTTACTTCTTGCGTTACAAAATCTATCAAAGTTTCGGGCTGACCGTAACCCTCAAGACAGACCCGATAAAATTAATCGAGAAACTATTAGAGCGTTTGGGGCTGGATCTGGAATCAACCGGACAGCGGCGGGTAGGGGAGGAGAGGATAAGGTATTACCGGCTCGACCCCGATAAATTACTCGACCCCGATCGGTTACAAGTCCTGGCCGCTTTAGACCGAAAATACTCTGAAGTTCCTACCGGGGTTGGGATTGGAGTGTCACAGGACTCCCCTAAAGTTTTATATATTGGGGAGTCCTGTGACAGGGGTAAAAGCCCGAACATCGCCTTATCTACATCAATCGAAGTGTTGGGCGATTACGCGGGCGATGTGGGCGAGATAGGCGGCGATGACCTCGAAAATTTATCTATCGATCGCTATACAGGCGAACTCTACATACTACTACAGTCAGAAGAACAAGGGTTCGGGCGGTATGTGAACTTGGATCGGGATAAAGAAGTAAGGCGTAGCGAGGTGAATCTAATCCCTTTTAAAGAATTTTCTTCGTATTCGGAAAAAACTCAGGGGCGGATCATCGAGGAAGAATCAACGGTAGGCGACTATTGCGTTGAGTTTAAAGGCGAGCGCTCATTCATACCTAGAGACCTATGGCACTTATACCACCGACAGCAAGCGGGCTGATGGGCGGCGAAAAACGAAAAGTTATAGACGAATGCCGCTAAGTTAAGGTTTAAATAAAGCTGCGATCACTACGGGATTATAGGAGTTTCAGGCTGTCTAGGATGCTTAACTTAGTGGCATTCAGTTATAGACATCGTACAGACGTTTTTTTAAATAGAGGTAAATTGTAATGGCAGAACCGAAAAAGGAACAAATCAGACGCGAGAAAATGCGGGCTACGATGGCAAGGTTGATGAACCACAAGAACCGAACGTTAGTAATCCCCTTCGGCGATGACCCCGATCTTATCGAGGGTGCGGTATCGCTCAAGTTAGACCTAGATGGGATGACCCGGCTGTTAAATTTGTTGGATTGGGATAGGCCCCAACCGCCGATAGAATTCTTAAGCGATGCCGAAGGCACGCTGCGCGCCCGCCTACTGCTGACACTCAAGCCCGAGCTATGCCGCAACCAACCCGAAAATAAGGGGGAGGCTTACATCATCTAGCATGGTTGCCCGCCTTGAGTACGCGACTCCCGCTACTGACTTGACATACTCAGGGAGGGGAGTTTTCCGAAAATGACATAATGTCATGATTCGCTCCCTACCCGCTACTTTTTAAGGTTAACCTCAAAAAGTCAGGGGAGAGACGCAAAAGAATATAGGCGAATGCCGCTAAGTTAAGGTTTAAATAAAGCTGCGATCACTACGGGATTATAGGAGTTTCAGGCTGTCTAGGATGCTTAACTTAGTGGCATTCGAATATAGGCTTTCTATATACGCTTGACTTGACATACTCAGGGAGGGGAGTTAGTACCTTTGCTCTTCTAGCGGACAGACAACGCGATCGCTTTTCTAAACTTCTCACACACGTCAATAAGGAGTTGTATCTGGGACAGGGGCGGCAAAAGCCCGCTTAATAAAGCTTAAAGGCTGTCACTTTGTTAGTGACAGTGCTGACAGCATTCATGGATCGAGCGATTACCTTGAGAGCCACATTATCAACGCTGAAAAGGTAGACAGTCCTGGCTATGTAGCTAGTTGGTGGGGGGATACGCCAGGAATTAATCCACCTATCAGTGGAATGCAAGCGGGGCGGTTTTTTCAACAAAGTGATAAATAATCACGGCGCTATCCCCCAAGTTTCTAGGCGATCGCCTAAAAGCCCCGCAATGGGCTACTCTGGCGCTCGTCGGGATACCATAACCCATCATCCCCACAGCAGAGCCACACGCTACCATCTTTCACCTTGTGCGGGGGCATATCAGCTAGAATGCTAGTCTTTTTCTTCTGAAGGTTTTTCTAGTCGCGGACAGTGCTTATCGGCGTACCGGTCAATTCCGTCAATTGATCATTATTCAAGCTGGCGGTAGGCTTTTCATCCTCGAAACTTTCTATGAACGTAAAGGGTAATTCTAGAAATGAGCGACCAGCAAAAAGAAAATAGGGCTAAAAATTCGGTTTTACCCCCAGCAAAAAGCGATATTCCCATCCAAAACTGTAGATCGGCGGAACATCGCTTTTTGCTAAAACAAAAAAACAAAAGGAGAAAAAAATGACTAAATTTTTTTCTTCTAGGTTGATTGTATCTCACCTATGGGAATTACATCACCCAAAGGTTTACAGCCCTCGATCGATTCGGACTTGGTGCGGTTAACGGACGGAATTTAACGCTTTACGTATAATTTTAATTAGACGACCCTATTTTAAGGTGATGCAAGGGAGAAAGAAATGTACGGCAGAAAAGCGGATGCTAAATTGATCGAGGCTACGGTAGACGGGAAAACCCACTACTGTATTAAATTCATGAACGGGTTAACTTATAGAACTGAAGGGTGGAGCGAGATCAAAGGGAAGCCCAACGTAGAATTAAAACAGACCCAGGGTAAACGCATCTAAATTTAATTGACAAAAAACCATGTTTGTGTATTATAAAAAATGATAATTAAGACATTTGATTTAACTAAAAACTTTCATCACCATCTATCTCTGAGGGTTTGTCAAGAGTTTTGTGTCAAGGATAATTTCAGAGAGGAAATCTGTCTTCA
>CAZUVR010000113.1:0-8481 GCA_964623815.1 uncultured bacterium
TTAGATATGGAATGGATTTTACCTGCCCCCTCAGCTTAACCCGAACTGAGGTTAGGTAGTGGTGTGAGCCTCAAGAGATTGAAGCTTCCTTAGTCTATTCAAATTATTGATAAATAAAAACAGTCTTTTAAGTGAAATTACTTATATTGATTAATTAACAAATATGGCATATTAAAAAATAAATTTATAGAAACTAAACCTTAATGAGAGCTACGCAGAAAGAATTAGGACAAGTTATCGAAGGTACGAGACAATACGTTGTTCCTCTCTTCCAAAGAGCATATAGCTGGAAAAAATCTGAATGGGAAATGCTATGGAATGACCTGGTAAATTTATGCGAATCTAGCCAATCAAGGCCCCATTTTATAGGTTCTATAGTAACCATGCCCACTGAATCTTTATTCGGTGGAGCGAGCAAGTATATATTGATCGACGGGCAACAACGTTTGACCACAATTTTTTTACTCTTTGCCGCTTTAAGAGATAGAGCGAGGCAGTCGGAAGATAAAGATCTACAAGAATTAGCTGATGAAATCAACGACGCTTTTTTAAAAAATCGGTATAAGAAAGGTACTGAACAGTATCGCCTTCAACCCACTCAGGTAGACAGAGACTCTTTTTACAGCATCATTGATGAAAGCGATCGTCTGGAAGTAAATGATAATATTACCCAATGCTATTTATTTTTTGAGAAGAAGTTTAAACAAAATAAAGTAGATCTGTTAAGCATAAAGAATATAATCTATTCTAAATTGCTGGTAATCTACGTGGAACTGGGTAGGGATGATGATCCCTATTTAGTTTTTGAAAGTCTTAACGCTAAAGGGAGATCGTTAACGCAGAGCGATCTGATACGTAACTACTTTTTTATGAAAATTCAGGGAGATGAACAAGAGCATTGTCACGAAAGATACTGGCTGCCGATGCAAACAAGCTTAGGCGACAATTTAACAGAATATATTCGACATTTTTTAATTAAGGATGGAACCGAGGTTAAACAAAACGAAATATATTTTATCATCAAAGAAATAGGTGATAAACAAGATGCTACTTGGTATCTTAAGCAATTACATAAATTTTCTCAATATTATTGTAAACTTGTAGATCCAGAAAAAGAGTCAAGAACTAAGGTAAAAAAGTATATGAACCGGCTTAACCGTTTCGATGTAAATACTATCTATCCATTCTTGCTAAACTGCTATGATGATTTAGAATGTAAAAATATATGTGATGAAGAATTCATTGAAATATTAAAAATATTAGAAAATTTTCTTTTGAGACGTTTTGTATGTAATATACAAACTAAAAGTTTGAGTAAAGTTTTTATGTCTTTGTATTTACAAATAAGTAAAGAAGCTAACTTAAAATCGGAGAGCTTTATAGAGAGATTAAAGCTAACTTTACAAAACCGTGATTATCCTAAAGATGCCGAATTTGAACATGGTTTAATGAGTGTGAAACTATACGGCTCTAACCGAACCGAAAAAGCTAAATTAATCCTAGAGTCGATTGAGTTATCTTTCGAGCATAAAGAAATTGTGGACTTTGACAATTTATCGATCGAGCATATCATGCCCCAAACCCTGAATGATTGGTGGAAAGAGCATTTAGGAGAAGATTGGGAAATTACTCACGAGTTATTAATCGATAGTTTAGGTAATTTAACTCTCACGGGCTACAATTCCGAATTATCTAACGCTCCTTACCCTAAGAAAGTCTCGGGATTGGAGAAAAGCCACCTGGAACTCAATAAATATTTCCTAGGGGTAGATAACTGGCGAAAAGATGAAATAGAAGCTCGGGCTAAAAATTTAGCATCTCTAGCCTTAAAAATCTGGCCCTACTTTGGTGATTCCTCTAAAGAACCCGTGGAACAAAATACACCTAAGGGGAAAAAGCCTAAAACATTAACAATCTTAGATAGAGAATATCATGTAAAAACTTGGCGGGAGGTTTTATTGCAGACTTTGAATACTATTGCCGAATTGGATGCAGAGTTATTTCAAGACGTAACAGAAAAACTACCCCGCTTCGTCGGTTGGGATGAAAAAGCTTTTAGAACTTCAGGCAAGCTTAAAAATGGTGCGTTTGCCGAACTAAATCTATCCGCTACCGAAATTTATAAATGTTGCATTAAAATTATAGAAATCGCCGAAATATCTACTTATGAGTGGCGAGTGATGACGGACTGATGAACTTTACCCATGTTACTCATTAAACATGGGTTCAAAGCTAAAAAATCCTCCCCCTTAACAGGAGAGGATAAGAAAGCCTTGAAAAACTAACTATCTTTCCGCGATGTAGTCCTGTAAAGCCTTAACATCTAGAGGCTCGGACTGTAGAGAGCGAATCGCCGCCACCGTAGCTTTAGCCCCCGCGATCGTGGTAATGATCGGTAGCTTATAATCTAAAGCGGTACGCCGGATTAAACGCCCATCGTTTTGTGATTCCTCCCCGCTCGGGGTATTAATGATGAACTGAATCCAATTGTTTTTAATCCAGTCGATGACATGGGGACGGCCTTCGTGTACCTTCAATACTAGATCCACATTTTCCACACCCTGTTCCATCAGTGCTTTCCGAGTGCCTGCAGTAGCCACGACTCGGAAACCCAGATTCTGTAAATCCTTAACCACTGGGACAGTCGCCCCTTTATCTCGATCGCTCATAGAAACGAATACAGTTCCCTCGGTGGCTAATAATACCCCTGCAGCCATCTCGGCTTTTGCGAAGGCCTTACCAAAATCGCTATCGATGCCCATTACCTCACCGGTGGAGCGCATTTCGGGCCCCAATAGGGTATCGGTGCCGGGGAACTTCTGGAAGGGTAATACAGCTTCTTTAACCGCGATATGGTGGGGGATAAGTTCTTGGGTTATCCCTAGAGATTCTAAAGTCTGCCCCGACATCACTAGAGAGGCGATTTTAGCTAAAGGTACTCCTGTTGCTTTAGAAACATAGGGCACGGTACGGGAAGCGCGGGGGTTAGCCTCTAAAATATATACATTCTCGCCCTGTACCGCGTACTGTATGTTCATCAAGCCCACCACTTTTAAGGCTTTAGCTAACTCTACCGTCCATCTGCGAATAGTAGCCAGTACATCCGGTGAGAGAGAAGTATGGGGGATAGAACAGGCGGAATCTCCAGAGTGTACCCCCGCCTGCTCGATATGCTCCATCAAACCGCCGATAACTACTTGCCCGGTAGTGTCACAGAGCGCATCCACATCTACCTCGATCGCATTCTCTAAGAATTTATCGATCAGGATAGGATGATCCGGCTCTATCAGCACCGCGTAGGCCATATATTTTTCTAATTCCTCATCGGAATAGACTATCTCCATCGCCCTGCCGCCCAGTACATAAGACGGGCGTACTACTACGGGGTAGCCGATGCGGCGGGAGACGATAACAGCTTCTCCATAGCTGCGGGCGATACCGTTGGGGGGCTGACTGATATTGAGTTCCCGTAGTATCTTCTCGAATCTCTCCCTATCTTCGGCGGTATCGATCGAATCAGGAGACGTTCCCCAAATCTTGGTTTGCACCGGAACATTAGGGCTATCGAGATATTTTTGTAAGGGTAAGGCTAATTTTAACGGTGTCTGTCCCCCGAATTGAATGATCACCCCTTCTGGGTTTTCCATTTCGATGATGTTGAGAACATCCTCTTTAGTGAGGGGTTCAAAGTATAATCGATCGCTCGTATCATAGTCAGTCGATACGGTTTCTGGGTTCGAGTTAACCATAATCGTCTCGAAACCTGCATCGCTGAGGGAGAAGGCAGCGTGACAGCAACAATAATCGAATTCTATCCCCTGCCCGATACGGTTAGGGCCGCCTCCTAAAATCATTACCTTACGCTTATCGGAAGGATTAGCCTCGTTTTCCCCCTCCTCATAAGTCGAGTAGAAGTAGGGCGTAAAGGCTTCAAATTCTGCCGCACAGGTATCGACTACCTTATAAACGGGAGTGATTCCCAATCCCTTACGGTAAGCGCGGACTTCATCTTCTGTGGTACTGGTGGCGAAGGCGATTTGTCTATCGCTGAATCCCTGTTGCTTGATAAAGCGCATCTGCTCTTTCGAGATATTTTTCAGGGGAGTTTGTTTGAGGAACTTTTCGGTTTGGAGTAAATCCGCTAACTTATCGAGAAACCATATATCGATCGCGGTTAACTCGTGAATTTCCTCTACTGTCATCCCTAATCTCATCGCGTGATAGATACTATAGACCCTATCCGGGTTAGGAGTGCGTAAACTAGAGCGAACTACCGAGAGGGCGGGTAGGGTTTCATTGCGATCGCATCCAAAGCCGAAACGCCCCGTTTCTAAGGATCTGAGAGCTTTCTGGAAAGATTCTTGAAAGGTACGACCGATCGCCATCGCTTCCCCTACGGACTTCATCTGAGTGGTTAAGATGGGTTCCGAGCCGGGGAATTTCTCGAAGGCGAAGCGGGGGATTTTCGTGACTACATAATCGATGGTGGGTTCAAACGAGGCTGGGGTTTTCTTGGTAATATCGTTGGAGATTTCATCGAGGGTGTAGCCTACCGCTAACTTAGCCGCGAATTTAGCGATAGGGAAGCCTGTAGCTTTCGAGGCTAGAGCCGATGATCTCGATACGCGGGGATTCATTTCAATCACAATCACATCCCCGTTAGTGGGATTAACCGAGAATTGAATGTTAGAGCCGCCGGTTTCTACACCGATTTCTCGGATGATGGCTTTCGAGTAGTCCCGCAGACGTTGGTACTCTTTATCGGTGAGGGTTTGCGCCGGGGCTACGGTGATAGAGTCGCCAGTGTGTACCCCCATAGGATCGAAGTTCTCGATACTACAAATGATCACCACGTTATCGGCGAGATCCCGCATTACCTCTAATTCGTACTCTTTCCAACCCAGGAGGGATTTCTCTACGAGGATTTGGGAAGTAGGGGAGCAATCGAGTCCGTATTGCGCCATTTTCTCAAACTCTTCCTGATTGTAGGAGATACCGCCCCCTGTACCGCCGAGGGTGAAGGCGGGGCGGATGATCAGGGGATAGGAGCCGATCTGTTGGGCGATCGCTTTGGCTTCATCGATATTATTGGCGATTCCCGAGGGGCATACGGGTACACCGATTTTCTCCATCGCTACTTTGAAGAGTTCCCTGTCTTCGGCTTTTTCGATCGCGGGTAATTTTGCCCCGATTAGTTCTACGTTATATTTATCGAGTGCGCCGTTTTTAGCCAGAGCTACCGCGACATTAAGGGCTGTTTGTCCTCCCATCGTCGGCAATAGGGCGTCGGGGCGCTCTTTAGCGATAACTTTCTCCACCATTTCGGGGGTGAGTGGCTCGATATAGGTGCGGTGAGCCATTTCCGGATCGGTCATGATCGAAGCCGGGTTAGAATTTATCAATACTACTTCGTAGCCTTCTTCTCGTAGGGCTTTACAGGCTTGGGTGCCGGAGTAGTCGAATTCGCAGGCCTGACCGATAACGATCGGCCCCGCTCCTAAGATTAATATTTTTTGTAAGTCGTCACGGCGTGGCATAGGCGCTGTTATCTCATAGGGATATTCTTTCTAATCGACATAATTGTATATGCTCTACCCCTACTTATTGACCTAAGCTTTATGTAGGTTTAATGACTTGAATCGATCTTTGCTTTTTTCTTGGCTCTGTGTTAGTATGATTATTGGCTTAAAGTGGCGACATAGCCAAGCGGTAAGGCAGAGGTCTGCAAAACCTTTATCCCCCGGTTCAAATCCGGGTGTCGCCTTCGAGATTTTTCAACCAATTCCATACCCGGAAAGCTTTGCGGAGGTTTTTCCGAAGTTCGTTCCGTACCTATGACCGTACCGGTTTTGGGTCAAATGAGAACAGTTTAGACCAACAATTGGGGTAAAGTTGGGGTAAATTGGAGGACCAAGAACGTTGATAATCATCGGCTGTATTACTCAGATGTACTCCGAAAAATCAGGTACTAAAGCCAGCAAGGGAACAGTTCAGATAAAAGTCTCTAATAGTAGACTACAGCTCGTTTTCTCCTATGCTGGCAAACGCAAGTATTTATCTTTAGGTCTCCCGGACAACAAACTCAATCGCAAGGTGGCGGAAGCCAAAGCGAAACTTATAGAGTCGGATATTACTATGGAGCGATTTGACTCAAGCCTCGCCAAATACAGACCCCTATCATTATCAGAGCCCTCATCAGAGTCTCCAAGCTCAATCCCCGCTCCGATAGAAGCGCCGAAACCTGATCTGGCCTGGCTGTGGGAAAAATATACTCTTTTTAAGAAGCCTCAGATCAGTCAATCCACTTACGCCGTAGATTATAGAAAGTACCGTAATCACATCGCCGCTTTACGAACGAAGAATTTAGAAAATACGATCGAGATTCAAGATTATTTAATCGCTAATTTAACACTTAACGCCGCCAGACTAACTCTAACTAACATTTATGCTTGCCAGGGCAAACGCATCTAAATGCTGTAATCATTACCCAGTAAAGGTTTTAGTTTTTAGTGACAAAACTTTATAATGGCTAAAATCTTTGCCCAGTAAGCATTTTAAAAATAAGATGCGTTTACCCTGCTACAAAGAAAAACAATCTGTTTCTCGTGCATCTCTTGTGATGCACGACTTGGTAATTGGAATGTTTATCAATCGATATGAGTTTTGAGTTTTAATTTGAGATGTACCAACAGATCAAAAACATCACCCATATTTTTTAAGCATCTATCTTTTTTTAATTGTGTCAGAACAAACCACTCGATCACGTCAAGGATTTCTGCCCCACTCGACTTGGAATAGTTTCAGCCGTTCGAGGCTTCTACAAGCCAGATTGCCCCGGGTAAAATCACCCCCCTTTCAGTTTGATAGGCGGCCAATGCTTCATAGATAGAAATTTTAGCGGTATCGATAACCGAATCGGGTTGTTCTCTAAGCGCCCGACTGGTAGGGCCGATCAGTACCGCCCCTTGGACGGCATCCTCTAATGAATTGTTGGGGGAGTAACTAAACCCTGTATCGACGGGTGTTATTTCAATGGATAAAAAACCCGCTTCTGTAAGTATTCGACTTATACGCTCCCTAGAAGCAAAAGCAAACGGGCCCGGTTCGTCGGGATCGCTCGGGGCGGATGGGGGTATTAAATCAGACACCGCATCGAGAGGAATTTTAGCCCATAAGTTCTCCTCAAAGCTTCTCCAGCAGGCGAACAATAAATGCCCCTCCCGCGCCAGTACGGTACGGAGGTTAGCGAAGGCGGATACAGGCTCGCCGAAAAACATGACCCCGAAACGAGATACGACTAAATCGGCTATGGCTTCTGAAAAATAATAGGTAGAGGCATCGGCATGAATTAACTCCACATCCGGATAATGGCTTAAACGTTCTCTGGCTAATTGGAGCAGAGGGGCAGAAACATCGATACCAATTAGTTTTCCCGCGTCTCCTACCCTTTCCCTAAATACTTTTGTTGTACTACCGCCGCCGCATCCTACATCGACCACTATATTTCCTTCCCTCAAATTAGCCCGGGTTAGAAGTAGAGAAGTTACAGGCTCTAACATCTTATCGGTTCTTTTATATTCTTTTACCCAACGTTCCCCACCTATTCCATTCCAAAACTCTATTTGCTCGGAATGAGAAGTTCTGTTATCTGCCATGAGTATTTTCCTTGAGTCTTTATAGTTCAAAATAACTATTAAATTGCCACCATCTTTAATCATTTCCTTAACGTTCAAACCTGGGAATGTATTCTTGTTCTTTCGTGGCGGCTTCCAACCAGGCTCCCATTTCTGGTAATGATAATATTGACTCCGAGTAGGCCCGACAAACCTCATCTAATTTAATGTCGTAGGTGCGGAATCGCAAAACCACCGGGGCGAACATGGCATCGGCTATAGAAAACGAGCCGAAAAGCCACCGGCCCTCCCGGACAAATCGTTCCCGACAACTACGCCATATTTCTTGAATCCGAACCGCATCCTTTTTGGCCATTTCCGTCATTTCTCTGTCCGGTAGAAAAGCCCGGCAATTCATTGGCATTTCCCTCCGTAGAGCGGAGAACCCGGCGTGCATTTCATAACTGATTGCTCTAGCGATTGCCCTATCCGATAATTGTGAGGGCCACCATTGATATTGAGGAAATTTCTCGGCCAGATATTCCAGAATAGCTACCGATTCCCATACGACTAAGGTCTTATCTATTAAAACTGGCACCTTCCCATTCGGTGAATATTGACGGATGAGACCGAAAGAGGAATCGGTATATAATGGAACGCGAACTTCCTCGAACCCTATTCCGAAATGACGCATGATCAACCAGGGTCTGAGTGACCAAGAGGAATAGTTTTTGTTGCCCACGACCAAAGTTACATCGTACATTGCATTGTCAATCTTTTGTTGCTAGAGTTAATTCTAACTAATAGTTATCATTTAGCATTCCTAAATGAGATAAGAGAAAGCCCCATAGGTGAATACCGCTAAGTT
>CAZUVR010000114.1:0-8440 GCA_964623815.1 uncultured bacterium
GTTCTTTCTCCCCCGACAAGGGAGTTACCCTCGGCACATTAGCCCACATGGCAAAGGAAGACGGCTGGCGATTTCCTCTCTCTAACAGTGGCGCTCGTAGTGTAATTTTAGAGGGCGCACCCAACGAGAAAAAATCAACTGTCACCGGTGACACTACCCCTGTTGGTGACACTCGAAACCCTTACCCACTAAGCCTTGCGGATACTGTCACCGGTGTCACCGCCTTACTGAAATCTGGCTTAAGAGATTACGAAGAGAGGAACGAACTCGACTCCATTCAAGTACGCTCCGGGATGAGTAAAGCCGCTTTTTGGGATATGGTTAAGGCCATACGTTGCCATTTAGATGAGGTACAACCGAGCGATAAAGCAAGGCTGGCTCAACTACTGGACTTAACAGAAGCCAAACTGGACTTTGAGAGGATCTTACCAGCCAAACTCGCGGACGCTTTAATCCACGATGGCAGTATTCTTAATGTAGATCCGATCGCGCTCTGGCAGTATCTTCTCCCGGCGGTGCTGTCGGTGGTAGGGAAACGAGTTAACCTCAACGTCGAATCCCACCTAATCCCGGCGCTCCTCTGGACTTGCCTCGTGGGTGAATCCGGAACCGGCAAAACCCGCGCCGAAAACGTAATCCTACACCCCCTAAAAGAACGGCAGTACCGTGAATATAAACGCTACCGGCAAGAACTCTCCGAATACAAGGAGCAACTGAAGGCTGTGGCAAAAGATGCCGAGCCACCGGAAAAACCACGACCGGAGAAGAAATATCTCTTCGAGGTGGCTACTATTCAAGCCGTGCTACGCCGGTTAGCCGAGCAGGGGTTAAACGGTTCCCTGTGGGCTAGAGATGAATTGGCGGGGCTGTTCAAATCACTCGGTCAATTCTCCAAGGGCGATAACGAAGCCGTAGAATGCCTCCTAAAAACCTGGGATGGTCATGGCGCTTTGGTAGAGCGTGTGGATGCCGAGAACGATTCCTACAACGTGTTTGAGACTCGCTTGAGCATCGCGGGTGGTATTCAACCCGGCGCTTTCCGGCAGGCTTTCAAAGACCCAGAAGATGCTCAGGGGTTACAGGCAAGATTCCTGTACGCCGTCCTCAAACCTCAACCCGCTAAAAGAGTCAAGGGCGCTTGTAAACTGACCGAGATGTTACCGGGCCTGTACGATTGGCTCTCTAATTGCCCCGAGGGTGTGATTAAACTATCAAAAGAGGCTGATCTACTCTACGGTCAAATCTACGAGAAGATCGGGCAGGAAGCCGAAGAATGTCCCACGCCCACTATAAGAGCTTGGTTACGGAAACTACCGGGGCAGATGCTGAGAATCTCTCTGGCCTTACACCTACTCCAATACTATTTCTCTAACTCATCAACCGGGGAATTTTACACCATCTCCGAAGAAACCCTGTTAAAAGCTTTTGAAGTCTGCCAGTATTACAGGGGTAGTTTCGAGCTGGTTCAGGAGAAAACGGGCGGTGGCGATTCTGTGAGTTCGATACTCCTGAAGATTTGGGACGCGGCGGCGACTCGTCCTGAGGGCGTTACCCCGAGGGATGTTTACCGCTCCGTTAAGGCTATAGGGAAACGAGCCGAAAAAGCCGGGAGAGATGTTGGGGCTTATACCGTAGAACTGTTCTCTCAGTTAGCGGCGATGGGTAAGGGAATCGTTGAACAGGCGGGGCGTATCATTCGTTTTAAAGCCTGTTTAAACCCCACGCCTCCTGAGAATGTAACCCTAACATTAGGAGCAGAATCTCTCCCACAAGTGGCAATTTCTACACCCTCGTTATCCGAATTAGCCGCCTCTGCCGCTTTCGATGGGACGATAGAAGAGGTAGTACCATTCGTTAACGATATATCGGCTCAAGAGATTGGCGGATTACCCCCCCATGATTTGAGTGTTAATACTTCATCGGCGGACATCCGGGTGACAGAGGTGACAGAAGCTCTAACCCATGAGGAGACAGGTTTTGAGGTGTCACCCGATGAGGGAGTGTCACCGGTGACAGAAGCCCTAGAATCAACAGAGGAAATTCTAACCCCGGAGACAGCCCCTACGGTTATGACCCCATCAATCCCGCCTCAGCATCAAGAAACCATCGCGGAAGTTCTCCTATGGCTAGAGATATGCGTCGGTGAAGGCCCTCAATTCGTTGCGGAAATCATGGAAACCATTAAACAATTGATCGCTGAAGTACCCGAAATGAAGCGCTGGCTCTGGCAATCTTTAACCGGTGAGGTAAAAAGAGTTTTACCCGAGTTATTGGGTGATGATTACCAATATTTTGTCGCTGACGGAGGCTAATAATCAAGGATTTTATCCTCTCTTCGTATTAGCGTCTTCGCCTGCGAAGAAAGATACCACTCCCTTTGATTTCTTGGCGGTAGGAATTTATCGGCACAAATAAGGCTTTGTCGGTAAGTAATAGCTTCCAAGGAAAGGATCTCAATATTCGTTAATTATCCCTAATTAAAAAAGAGAGGTATATATGATGCCTTCCGAAATAGAACAAAAGCCTGATTTTAGTCCTATCACACCGCTTGACGAGAGAGAGAAAAGTGATCTGATAAGATTAGAAGGAGTTGTCAGGTCGGCGTTCTACCAAGCTGGTACGGCTTTAGGAGAGATACGGGAACGGAAACTATACAGGGAAATAGCCGCGACTTTCGAGGAATACTGTCGAATTCGGTTCGGACACTCCCGGCAAAAAGCTAACTATTTAATAGGGGGAGCGAAAGTATTCGAGAATTTGACAACAATTTGTTGTCAAAATGAACTAAATATCGTACTACCCGTTAGCGAATCTCAATGTCGTCCATTACTCGGACTTCCCCCGCAACAGCAGGTAGAAGTGTGGCAGGCGGCGGTAGAGAAAGCGGAAGGGAGAGTACCGAGTGCTTCTAAGGTCAACGAGGTACTAGAAGAATTAAAGCGGAAATTACGGGGGAGAAGTAATTTGCCTTTCCCCTATTCCGAGGGGATAATCGTTGAAGTCGTCGCTAGAGGCGTTCCCGAATTGAAGCCCGTAAAAGGATATTGGGGGTACGTTAAGGAAATCCACAGCCACATTTGCGCGACGATAAGAAGTTGGAACGGCGAATATCTCGTTAGGCCCGAGGATATTAAAGAGATCGTCTTCGCCCCTGGCGACAGGGAAAAAGTTATCGAGTTGTGCGATCGTCTTTATAGTCTAGCGGGGATGGAATTGGAGAGGAGTTCGAGGGCATTCTTAGCGAGTTTGGGGCAGACGGCTAAGATCGGACTATCGCCTTTAGAAGAGAGTCTGGTAAGTACGATTGAGAACTCTATAGCCGGTGACAAAGCTACTGCCATCGATGATATTAGGGTCATTTTAACAAACGGATAAACCCGGCTTGTTCAAAATGCACATCATTAGTTAAGGCTTCTAAAATTCCTCTTTCTTTCATGAGATAAAAACTTGCACAATCAACTAAGCTCCATTCCTTATCTTCACGATTGGCTAATAAGAGCCAAGCCGAATTATCATCCTCTTTATTAATATGGATAATATCAACATAACTCGACTGTTTAATTCCATTGACAAAGGCAATAATTTTAGGGCGAGGAATCTTTAAAGGACTGGTTAAGAGCGCCACTACTTCAGTTATTACATAATTGCTAGTTACTAGCCGTCTTTCTTGTTGTTTCGCTGAACGATATAACCGTACCATTAAATTATGATAGGGTTGACTCTTATCAATTAAATTGCCCCACCCTGAAGTATCGACAAATATTGGCGACATCTTGATTATTATTTGGATAAAGACTTCCCTAAGTAAATGTCATGGTTTTCCGTCCAATCGGAAATATTACTATTTACAGCTCCTATAAATTCTTCTAATGGGTCATCTTCCTTATTGACAATCATGGCTTGTAAATATTCAATCATCAACTCATCAGTTTTCTTCCCTGTTTTATTTGATATTTCTAATAAAGAATAATATAAATTATCGGGTATATTCAACGTAACAGAATGAGCCATTTTCAATTACCCTATTGGTTGACAATATTATATTTATATCAGAAGTTTTGAATAGGAGTGGCTCCATACCCGTCATTTGTCCTACTGGGGCAAGTCGAGCGTAACCTAAAATCTCCCCAATTTTGACAACAAATTGTTGTCAAAGCGAACTATGTTCGTACTATAGAGTTTACCTGTGAGCGAACCTCGAACAATCCCAGTATAACTGAGGCGTTCTTAACCGAGCGAGTTGAACTTCTGACGGTTGAAACAGACTCTGGTGATTTTAGTACGGTGACTAGTTCGTTTTGACAACACATTGTTGTCAAAACGAACTAATTATGTACTGTAGAGACGAACTGTAATCGAACCCCGAGCAATCTGGATATAACCGAGCCATCTTTTACGGGGTGAGTTAGACTTCTGCCGGTCGAAACAAACTCCATCGTTTTTAGTACAGTCGGTAGTTCATTTTGACAACAAATTGTTGTCAAATTTTTGAAGACCTTTGCTTTTCATGACGCAAGTTGGGTGCCTAAGCCAAAGGGGTGACTTCTTGGCTCGGGCATCCAGCCGGATAGCTAACGTTTCCCTCCCCTCCTCAACCGGTCAACAGCTTATCTGGTAGTAAATCCTCTTAGCAAAAGGTACTTAATATAGCCGCAACGAACCGTAACAAGGAAATAGAAAGGATACTATGGTGAGCGGATTTAGTATGAGTAGTTTTGGAAACGACCCCAGCACATTAGGAATACTTGGCGACGAGACAATCGAGTTCCCGTTGCATTCGCCGGCGCACTAGCTCGTAGCAATCTGCCACGTAGGCGCGATCACGGGCGGCTTCCGCACCGTAACGCTCGAAATAGATCGGCTCCCCGATCCGGGTTGCGAACGGTCGCGGCAGAGGGATATTCGGTAGGGGCCCGAGGGCGATTCCCCACGGTAGACCGAGGTAGATCGGGAAAACCTCGGGATCGATCCCGAAGAGCCACGGTAATCCCAGTTCGTGAAGTCGCCGCGCGAGAGGGTAAATATCACCTAATACCAGCAGGGTATCGTGAGCGCCCCACGAAACCGCGGGAACCAGCGGTAAACTGTGTTCGAGTGCGATTTTGAGAAAACCGACGCGACCCCCGAGATGGATTTGATCTCGTTGGTAGAACGGTCGGAACACATCTTGAGCGCCGCCTGGATACACCAGAAGACTGGCCCCGCGCTCAATTGCGGCGAGCGCCATTTTCGGGTGGGCCGCGATCGCCCCCGCGCGTTCGGCCAGAAAAGCTAGGGGAGGATACACCTTCCATACTTTCGGGTGCATCAGACCGTAAACCGTCCGCTCGGTTCCGAAACGCTCGAACCAGTCGTAGAGCATCATGAACATATCGGGAGCGGCCATCCCGCCGTTGTGGGAGCCGACGAACATCACCCGTCCTTCGGGGATCTGTTCCCAACCCTCGGTTCGGACGCGGAAATAGTGTTCGTAAAACCACCCCCATAGAGGCTGAAACGCTCGGATGAAGTTAGGATCTCGACGATCCAGAGACCAGCCCGGAGGGGGCGTTACCATAAGCCACGAATCTTTATATCACGACAATTTACCCAGCATACTCTATTCCGTACCGGTCACATATTTTTCGCGCTCGATTCTAGGCGGCATCCTTCTCGATCCAGGGGCGATGGATCGGGGTGCCGATTTTCCGAGCGCGGGACGAGAGTGTGCGGGGTCTACCCGAGCCTCTTTAACCGGCTATCACCGGGACATCTGTTTTAAGTTCTTTATCGCGTACACCTCTGACATTGGTTGGCTAGTTGGTCGAGGAATTGGTAAGTATCAATCTGGCTTAATGTTGGCAGTTGTAACTGCTTTATGTCAAATAGATTAATTTGAACCCGGTCAGACGTACAATTATCTCTTTATTGCTTTTAGCATAATGTCAAAACTAACTTTTTGTAAAAGTGTAATTTTGTAAAAATGCACTTTTAGATTTTTGCAACATGGCAACCTTGCCTTTAGGTAATTGAGTAATTTATACTTTGGGCATATTTACAGTTTATACTTTTGACACTAATGCTAACTGTCAGTTCTGTCTCTTTAGCAGGTGGCCAGGGAAAGTCAACAATAGTGTTGTTTCTAGCTCGCCTCCTAGCAAGCCGTGGAAAACCTATCTTGGTCGTCGATTCTGACCCTCAAAGTAGCCTGACAACTTTTCTAGGTTTTCAAGTTGAACCTGACAGCCCTACTTTATTAGAAGTGCTGAAAAAACAAGTGAATACTAAAGATGGGATTTATGAGACGAAATACGAAAATCTGTACCTAATTCCTTCTGATGATGCACTGGATACAGTGCAGGATTATCTGGCAGGTAGCGGAACGGGTGCGCTCACTCTCAAGCGAAGGCTAAAGAGCGTAGATAGCTTGTTTGAGTATTGTCTAATCGATGCACCCCCTCAGCGATCGCAAATTTGTCTGACCGTTATTGGCGCGTCTGATGGCTTAATTATTCCGGTTGAAGCTTCGGTTAAAGGGTTGCAGTCACTGATTCGTACCCTTGAGTTAGTGGGAGATTTAAAAGAAGAAGATGACACTTTTGGGGGAACAATTCTCGGCATTGTACCGTTTCGAGATCGCTGGGTAGGTTTGCGCCGCACTAACGAAAGTCAAAGCAACATCGAATCGATGCAGCAAGTCTGTCAAGATTGGTTAGGTCAAGATTTAGTTTTGCCTTCAATTCGGGAATCGGAAAAATTTAAGCAGGCGATTAACAAGGGATTGACTTTGCATGAGATGGGACAAGAAGATTTAGCCTATCCCATTGAGGTAATCGCCGAGAAAATGACTTTATTAAATACTTAAGCGGAGGAATGAGTTTATGACTGACGACGTGCGGAGTTTACTAACTTCAAGAAATCGACCCAAAGTTAACCGTCGAGAAACTTCACTAAAACTCAATCGCCGGGAACAGGAGTCCCCGATTAGGGAGGTGTCCTCTCTGATTTCCCCGAACGTGGACTCTTCGACAGGCCAATCGCATTCCGCCGTTTCAGCCCTCCCTGACATGCCCGAAAACCTACCGATTTTAAAAGAAGGTGGGGACGTAGCCAACACCAACGAAGCCGAATTTACTGTCGAGATAAATGATGAGCCTGATTTAATACCTGTTACTAATAATAATAAGCTCCAACAATCTCTTGAGTCAGACCAAATTCAACAATTACAAGCAGAATTAGACAGCTTACCTCAAATAGGGAAGCGATTAGCGATTCATTTAGAACAGGAGATTAGAGCCAATTTGTTACAGTTGTGCGATCGCCAAGAAATTACCTCAGAGACTTTTATAGAAGCGGCTTATGCTCTCCTTCAAGAGAACCCGGAATTAGTGGAACAAATTGTCAAGGAGGCGAAAAAACGTCTTAAACAGCGCAAACGAGCCGGATTAATTCGTCGAACCCTGTCGATGATGGATGCTTGCCGCCGTTAAAAGGGTTTCTGTGTTGTTATTGAACGGATTCGCGGAGATTAAATATTAGCTTCAAGTTCAGGCATGACAGTAGAAAGGTTTTAATCTTTGTTTCAGGCATTGTGGTAGCAATCGATTAAAACTTACGTTCTTACCTGAAAACATTGTCCGACAAGAATTCTACAAATCGATTTTGGGACACTTTCTAATGTATCAATTAACATGAACGCCTATTTGGTACAAAAGTTTTGAAGGAAATTTCAAGGGTTTGATGGGGCTAATTCTGGGAGGGTCTAACCCGTACACCCAATTTTTCCTCATAGCGTAACTTCTAGTATGGTTGCTGCTCACACCTTGAAATATTATGACGGATTTTGTCGAATGTAGAGCCGGCGACAATATTTATTCCGGGTGAAGAATTCCTCAGTCACACCATGCGGTGATTAATTCGACCCCCGCCTTCTTCCATTGAAAATAGCCAGCCTCATCCCGTAGGTAATGTTCGCCTTCCCTTAACTTATCCTGATTAATTTTCCTGCTTCTGACCGTGTGAATATGTGAGATGGTCGTTCCTAGAAAATCTGCTAATTCTCTTGTACTTAATAACTCTTCATTCGCCGATGTTTCCTCCTCCAAGCTTGTTAAATCGAACGTCCAACAATCGGGGGCATCGGGGACAGCGTACCATTTGCCGGTTTCTGAGCCGTTTTTGAGTACGAACCTAACCCATTCGTGAGCTTCGTCGAGTCTATTGGCTTCTATTTCCGGATACACCTTTCGCATGAGGTAGCTCAGATGCACTATTTTACCTCGCTCTGCTTCTAGTAGCTCTCTGATTCTCTCGCTCATCATCGATGGCGTACCGATTAGTACAATATCTTTACCGGCGGGTTCAGGCAATTCGGGAGAGCTATCAGTATTCCCGGACTCTAAATGCTCATCGCTCCCATTTAAGTTGTTTTCCTCGGGTTCTGATGGAGATAGGGAATGGG
>CAZUVR010000115.1:0-8439 GCA_964623815.1 uncultured bacterium
GTTATAGCAACATTATATAGCTTTTTCGTCTTTACTTTTGTTTAAGTACCGTTAAGAAGGCCAGACTCTCGGGTAAATCCCAGGGCAACCGAATAGAGACTGACGTAGTAAATGCCAAACCTTAACGAAGAAGCTCCGCACCTCGCTGGTAGAATTACCTCGATAACGACAGATGATGCCGTCGCCTAAAGTTTGGCTGATTCCCCATTCTCCCACCCCGATAGATTCACCCGCTAAAGCACGAATAGTCTCTATCTTCTCTTTAGAAACAGGATGACCTAAATAGACAAGATTAGCTACGATCGCGCATCCAGATAAACCATGTGGACTGTTAACTATTTCCTCACCCCCTGGACAAAACTGCTTATCGATCCATAAAGGCCGGTTATCACGATAAATTTCCGTCTGAGAATGCCAGAATCCCTCTAAAAACTTTTCGCCTCTGGCGGTACGCCCGAAGCGGGTTATATCCCAACCCAACCATTGGGCTGAACTTCCTAAATTAACCCGTAAATTTTGCCGGTAATCCGCCCCGTTGAAAATAATCGCTTCTTGCGGCAACCATTCTAAACGGGCATCATTATCTACAGTTATTTCTATATCAGCGACAGCTTTAACTCCTTTAGTTCTATAAATTTTTCCCGCCGAAGCTGTGGTGATCAAAGCGTGTGAATGGGGGCGTAAAATTATATTCTGTCGCAAACTATCGCCGCCCACAATCCCGCCTGCTGTGTGCAGAGTCACCGTATGACATACGCGATTCCCCTCGGGATAGAAAGGTCTTTGTACCTTTAAGGGGGCGGTAGAAAAATTGTGTTGTAAACAAGTGCGTCCGTCTTTATGTCCGTAGATTAAATCTAATTTACCTTGCCACATTTTCTGATTCTTTCGCACGTAAAACTGTAGGTATCTGGCTCAAAATATAAGCCGCTAATTCTGAGGGTGATTGTTCTTTTTCAATTTCGATATGTAAATCGGCCTCCGCGTATAAAGAGCGGCGAGCGTTCTCTAAATTGGTTAGTTTGGTTTTCAAGTCGGTATTTGTTAGCAGGGGACGGGAGCGTTCTCGTAGCGTGCTTTCGGCATCATTTTTTAATCTATCTACTAATATATCTACGGGAGCATCAAGCCAAATGATCAAGCCCTGTTTTAAATAACTCCAATTCATCTTTTTTAAAATTATTCCCCCACCCGTAGCTACTACCGTTTTCGTGTAAGAGCAGACTTCTTGTAAGATTTGGCTTTCTATATCTCGAAAACCTGCTTCACCAACGGTTGCGAAAATATCAGCAACGGTCATTTTTGTCACTTTCTCGATCAGTGTATCCGTATCTAAAAAATGATACTTTAATTCTTTGGCTAGTATCTCCCCTGTGGTGGTTTTTCCCGTCCCCATCATACCGATCAAGAAAATACTCAATCCTTGGAGTGAAGACAATTCAGTGCTACTACTCATAAAGTTCCCATAGATAAGTAATTAGTATGGAGAAGGCCCGATCGAAATCAGAAATACTTCTCAACCGTGTCATAAATAACACCGCGTGGCACAATCAGAATAACTATGATACTATCTTTGTGATTAATAGATATATACCATATCTATTTAGAGTGGGTGAGGAGTGTCTAAAAGGAGTTTTGAACATTCATGACCGAAAAACAAACAAATATCCCCAGTGGTAGGAATCAACCTCAACCGTTGAGGATTGGTGTAATTGGCGTGGGCAACATGGGTCAACACCATGCCCGCATACTCAGTTTATTAAAAGATGTGGAACTAGTCGGTATATCCGATGTGAATATAGAAAAAGGCCTCGATACTGCTAGTAAGTATCGGGTTCGTTTTTTTGAAGACTATCACGAATTATTAAAAATAGTAGATGCGGTTTGTATCGCCGTACCGACTCGCTTACATCATCGCGTCGGCATGGATTGTTTACAGGCCGGTGTACATACTTTAATTGAAAAACCGATCGCCGCTAGCATTGCCGAGGCGGAATCCTTAGTCAATGCCGCCGCCGAGCATAACTGTATTTTACAAGTCGGCCATATAGAAAGATTTAACCCCGCTTTCCAGGAGCTTTCTAAGGTACTCAAAACCGAGGAAATACTGGCTATAGAAGCTCATAGGATGAGTCCCTATTCTCAAAGAGCTAACGATGTATCGGTGGTCTTAGATTTAATGATCCACGATATAGACTTGATTCTAGAGTTAACTGCGGCATCGGTGGTTAAACTAACCGCTAGTGGCAGCAGAGCGGCTAATTCCGGGTATCTAGACTACGTTACCGCTACTCTCGGTTTCAGTAACGGTATCGTCGCCACCCTGACGGCTAGTAAAGTTACCCATCGGAAAATTCGCCGTCTGGCTGCTCACTGTCAAAACTCCCTCACGGAAGCGGATTTTCTCAATAATGAGATTCTGATTCACCGTCAAACCACGGCTAATTACAGCACTGATTACGGTCAAATTCTCTACCGTCAAGATGGTCTGATAGAAAAGGTCTATACTAGCAATATTGAACCTCTTCACGCCGAATTAGAACACTTTGTTTCTTGTGTTCGCGGTGGAGATCAACCTTCCGTAGGCGGTGAGCAAGCGTTGAAAGCTCTACGCCTGGCTAGTTTAATCGAACAATTAGCTCTAGATGGTAAGGTGTGGCAAAAATCAACTGTTAATTATCAATATCTAAATGATTATTTAGCTAATGCTTCTTAAGATTAAATAGCCCTTCTTCTGAAAGAGAGGGGTTAATTTATTCGTAGGATTGCCTGATTAATTTACTTATTTCTTCACTTACTAGCTCGTTACCCTCGGGGGTTATATGAATGTTATCCCTGTATAGGTTAGCGGGATTTGAGACTTTTATAAATAGGGGTAAGAAGTCGATAAAAGGGATATTGCGAGTTTTAACGAAGGTTTCTAATCTTTCTTTGGCTCGGATGTCGAAGGGTTTAGCTCGTTGCTGAACTTCTCTTATTAAAGGGGTAATGGTGAGGAGAAATAGAGCTTTGTTATCTTTACTGAAATCTTCTATTTCTTCTACGGCTTTAAGGTTGATGGCTATTCGATCGCCCGGGTCGGGTAGATTATTAGTGAAGGATTTTCTTTCTAGATAGCGTTGGTAGAATTCTACTAGGGCTAAGGGGGGTTTGCGATCGGGATAGTTCCAATCCTTACCGACGATTGCCGGGTTCGGGATACCAGAAGCCAGATCATCGGTGTTCATCAACAGGATTACTATCTGTGCGTCAAATGTACCGTAGCGTTTTAGGTAGGCTAATTGATTACGGGGCCCCCAAGAGTTGGCCGAAGCGTTGAGAACTTCGATATTGGGGTAGTGGGGCTGCAGTTGTTTTTCTATCAGACTGGATATAGTCGCTCCTTGATCCGTCCACCAGGCCCCGTTAGCGATCGAGTCTCCCAGTAGTAATATTCTCAGAGTATTTTCTGGGCGCTCTTTGGTTATGGTTTGACTACGCATCGAATATTGATTTATCTCTATCAGGTTAGAGAATCTCCGCACTCTTTGCAGCGGTGCCAGAACATATCCCATCCCGTCATCTGCCTGATAAATCAAGGGATTGCCCAGTCCGAAAAATATTTTCAGTCCTATTTCCGCCAGGAATAAAATTCCTACTAAAGAAGTAATAATCAATAGGGCCGAGCGTACTATACCAATTTCTAATAACACTAACTTGAGAATCTTCGCTAATCTATTATTTAGAGTGTCTCATATTTTAATAACTAATCTGATCCATAAGGAGATAAGCGAATGTCAGACTTAAACCGAGGTATCATGAAATTCGATGGGGCCGATAAACCTATCGTAGTCGCCATTTCCGCCGTGTTAATTTTGGGGGCGATCGCTTTCCTGATTTTTTGGGGTATAAAAGTAGCCTACGCGGTTCCTTAAATTTTTCTTGACTTTTCCGTTGTTTGTGCTACAATAAATAATTGTGGAATAAAGGGTCGATGCCCGAGTGGTTAATGGGGGCGGACTGTAAATCCGTTGGCTACGCCTACGCTGGTTCGAATCCGGCTCGGCCCACCACAATAGTAATTAATGCCCGTGTAGCTCAGTGGTAGAGCACACCCTTGGTAAGGGTGAGGTCATGAGTTCAATCCTCATCACGGGCTTTTTCCGAAACCCTCTCGCTGAGAGGGTTTTATCTATTTTAAGTCCCCGCTTATCGCCGATCTCCTTGTCAATAACGTCCCGGGGTTGGGTCATTTTTAATTCTTTTCGACCTAGAATTGGTAGAAAATTGGTAGCTGACCCGGTAGAGGCAAATGACCACTATGTCTAAATCTCCGTTAAGGGACGAACAACCGCGAGAAAATACAAAATGCCTTAAGACTCGCAAGGGAAGCGTAAAGGTCGAGAGTGATAAAGGCTGGTTACGATTACGATTTTCCCACGCCGGTAAACGTTACGCTTTTGCAGTCGGCCTACCCGATACCGGATTGAATCGGAATTTGGCGCATACGAAAGCTCAACAAATAGAATTAGACATTATAAGCGGTAATTTTGATCCGAGTTTGGATAAGTATAGACCGGAGAAGCTCTCCCGAGACGATAAATCGACCGTTCTCACCGTCACCGAGCTTTTCAATAACTTTATCGAATATAAGGCCAGAGACGTTAGCCCTAAAACGCTAGAAAAATACCGTGCGACTTACAAATATTTATTAAAATACTTCCCGCATAGAGCTTTTGACTCTTTCGACGAAGAAGCGGCTGAGGATTTTAAAAACTGGCAATTTAGTAAACATCTCTCGCCGAGCCAGGTAAAGCGTAGACTGGAAGAACTGGAGGCTTGCTGGAAATGGCATAAAGCTCAACATAATCCCTGGTCTATCGTAGCCGGGCGTATTAAAGTACCTCCGAAGCAAAAACCGAATCCTTTTTCTCGTGAAGAGATAAACGCTATTATTCAAGGCTTTAAAACTGATCGTTACTATAATTGCTATGCTGATTTCGTTGAATTCTTATTCGGGACGGGTTGCCGTATCGGGGAAGTTATCGGCCTGCAATGGAAACACGTTCGTGATGACTGTAGCCAGATCTGGATCGGGGAGCAGTTAACTAGAGGGCGGAGGAAAGCTGCGAAGATAAATCGCTCTAGGACTATTACTCTTACCGCAAAACTTCAAAAGCTACTCATGGACAGAAAACCCGCGATCCCCGAGCCGGAAGGTTTAGTTTTCACCGCTCCGAGAGGGGGTGCGATCGACGATCATAATTTCAGGAATAGAGCTTGGAAAACTATCCTGACTCGCTCTGGTATCGATTATCGGAAGCCCTATAATACCCGCCACACTCTAATATCTCACGCGCTCGATCAAAGAATGAATCCGGTGTTGGTCGCTCAATTAACAGGACATGATGTGAAAACTCTATATGATAACTACGCCGGAAGCGTAAATAGCCGCCCGACATTGCCAGAACTTTGAAATCCTCTTTAAGCTGCGCTTCCCATAGGAAAACCCAAGTGTTTACTCTTGGGTTTTCTGCTTCTTGGACTGACGGCTAGGCCATTAATAGCGAACAATCCCCATCGCCTCGGCGACCTGGACATTTTGCTTGATTTCCACAATGCCCCACCCCGATGGAAGAGGCTAACGCCTATTAGGGATAGAGAGTGCAGAACGCTTCAAAATGCACCCCTCCAACCTTAACGACACAACCTACTTTTTTAAGGAGTCACCATGAATACAGTAATTAACGATGTAGTATTCCCCGTTTTCCTTTTCCTGGTTTATTTCTGTGCTTTTTCGCTCTTCATTTACAAGCCGGAAATATCGACTCAGGAAGAAACCCTCTCTTCATCAGATGAGCAAAGCACCGTCAATCTTGAAAATGTCGGACACCAACCCCCGGAGTCAGAGACGGAAACAATGCTTAAGGTCGAACAAGACGAAGAAGTCCCCGCCGAGCTTCCTATAACAAACGAGCAACTGGAGGAAATTATCGAACCGGAGCCAGAGATTGGAGACAATCCTTTGTACATCCAAACCGAGACGATAATTAACAAACTCAATAAACGTCAAACGAGGAAAATCTGTCAGCCCCTCGGCATAAAGCAGAAATCGGGTAAGTCCGAGAAATCTTTAATGTCGATTAGAACAGAAATCGAACAGCGTTTTAAAGAGGAACCGCTTCAAGTTATAGGAGTAATAAGACTCAGACTTCCGGAATTACTATCGTCGTAAATTCAACCCGACAGTAATCCCCCTTTAAAAGTAAGCCCGATCTAACCATATTTATCAATGGTTTATCGGGCTTACTTTCGTCTTGCTCACAAATCAACTTTATTAATTATTTGAGGAACTACTATCATGTTAAATCAAATCAATGTTAACAACTTATTCGAGTCTCGCTTCAATCTTATCCGTGAAGAAGCTCAAGGTTTAGAAGCTGTGAAATCCGAAATGATAACCAAACATCAAGGATTTACAGCATTATTTAATCGGGTAAATAAAGCTCTTGAATCTATAAAAGAAGCTACCCGTTTAATACCTCAAACAACGGCAGAAATAGGAGACTTACTTACAGACATTTTCAAGGAAGTTGAGCCGGTGGTTGGGGAAGTTTTAGATACCGTCTCTAAGGTTGACGAGGAATATCAACCTTCCTCAAATCCCTTTATATCGGTAGCTCAGGAGTTATTGCCGAATCTTATATCTGGGGAAAAGATAGGCAATACGGCCCTATCTTCCTTAATGACTCGGGAGTTTAACGGCTCGGATGCGGAGGGTAAATGGCAGTCCAAAGACTCTTACGAATGTCTGGAAATGAGTCAGATTCTCTGGCTGAAAGAGACCGGTAAAGACTTGATGAGCCGCTACACAAGTTCTGAGATTCTCTGGGAAATAGAGAGGATTCACGGACTCTGCCCGACTCAAACCAGACGCTCCGAGGAATCGATCCGTTTACAGCAGTTTTCGACTCCCCTACCCCTAGCGTATGTTGCCTCTGTGGCAGCGGGTATAACCTCGGATGATGTGGTGCTAGAGCCTAGTTCCGGTACTGGTATACTAGCAAGTTTCGGAAGAGCTTACGATGCTCGATTGATATTAAACGAACTCTGCCCAAAACGGCGTAATATCCTCGGTCAACTCTTCCCGGATACGCCTCTCTTTGATTTCAATGCCGAGCAAATCCATGACTATCTCGCCGCCGAGTATCGTCCTACTGTGGTAATGATGAATCCGCCGTTTTCCGCCTCCCCGAAAATGGCTAAGCGCAATCCCTACGCTACGGTCAATCATATAAGTTCGGCACTGGCAAGGTTATCGGGCGGGGGACGTTTGGTGATCATCACCGCCGATTGGTTCTCTCCCTTGAATCTTCAATGGCGTGAGAGCTTCATCCGACTTCAACGGGAAGCAAAACTCGTATTCTCGGCGGGAGTCGAAGGTAGAGCTTATTCTAAACACGGCACGACTATCGATACCCGGCTAACCGTGTTCGACAAAGTACCCTCCGCCACTCCCGAGAGTTTCGACAATTGTTTCGACGCTATTCTCTCTATCTCTGACTTGCTCCAATATGTCGAGCAATTCGTACCCTCTCGTGAAACAGTGAAACCCATTACCGTCAAAGAAGACGGGGCAAGAGTCGAAGAAGCGGAGGCAAGATTAGAAATCCCTCGGGTAGAGGTCGAACTACCTAAGAGTAGCTCTATAGCCGTAACTAGAAAACCGCGCCCATCAACAAAGGGACGGGTTGCCACCGGAATCTCTTTCGATGATGTGGTGGAAGTAGCCTATAGCGTAGCCGAAACCCGAGGAGAAACCCGTGAGATTTCGGACTCGCTCTATGAAACCTACGAATCTGGAACTATCCACATTCAAGGAGCGATGAAACACCCGTCACTGCTGGTACAGAGTGCGGCTATGGCAAGCGTGAAAGCGCCCCTACCTCAATACCGTCCCCGCCTCCCGCAAAGATTGATAACCGATGGCATCCTTTCTCACCCTCAGCTAGAATCGGTTATCTATGCGGGGGAATCTCATGATAAGTTTCTGAAAGGTCATTATCTAGTAGATGAGACGCTAGACTCAATCGCACTCGCCTCCGAAGAAACACCGGGTGCGGTCAGATTTCGTCGAGGCTACTTTATCGGAAGCGCCACAGGGAGCGGTAAAGGCAGGCAGGTTAGTTCAATATTACTAGATAACTACTTGCAAGGGCGTAAGAAAGGAGTTTGGATTTCCAAGTCGGAGACTCTGCTTGAAGATGCCCGCAGGGATTGGACTGCTTTAGGTGGACACGCTGAGCAAGTCATCCCTTTAAGTCGTTTTCGTCAGGGCGAGTCCATTGGCTTAACCGAAGGTATCATCTTCGCTACCTACGCCACCCTACGCACCGAAGCTAAGGCTTACTTTTCCCGTTAAGTCATTCTAGCAAGCTGCCAGCCTTCACAGAGGTCGTG
>CAZUVR010000116.1:0-8177 GCA_964623815.1 uncultured bacterium
AACGGAACACTTTTCTAAGTATTCTTACTCATTGCACAAATGGGATGCTCCCCTTTCTAACTCCTCTAGGAAATCTTCCCAATCTACAGCATTAAACTGGCGCTGTTCCAGTTGCTCGATCGTACTTTCTAACCAGAGGTAGTAATCATACTAAATCCTGTTTTCAAAGGCTACTTATAAAAATCGGTCTTCGGGAATCGGGAGTCGGGAGTCGATGGTATTTATCCCGACTGCCTACTCCCTACTCCCCGAATTGTAAAAGGGGGCCATGAAAAACGGATTTGGTATCATATTCGTATAAACTAGATGTGTTGACTGTCATAAGCGTTGTTTGCCCCTTAACGATATTAAATAGGTTAATCATTTATGCCGTCTTCTATGTCGATAGGGAATCAATCAGGGTCTAAAACCTGCTCTAAGGTAAAGGGACATTGCTCGGGAACATTGTATTTAAACTCTTTTTTTACCTTTTTTACCTTTTTCACAGCTTCTTGGTAGGTAGCATCGAGAATTTCGATGAGGTAGTTGTTTAAAGATGGGCTGTCTTCTAATCTGTATTTAATTTGGTATCGAAAGTTAAAAATCTCCCCCACCCAATGATTGAAGTTATATTCTCTTTCCGAGTCCCAATAAGCAACTTTGAGTAAATGTTCTAATATAAACCTTAAAAAACCTCTCACGGCATTTCTTCGCTCGTTACCCATCGATTCGATTTCCTCAATCAGATTCTCTAAATCCACCTCATCAAAGCGCCCCGCTTTTAGTTGTTCTACCGTAGCCCATAGCCAGAGGTCATAGTCTTGGTCATAGAGTGATTGAGTACCTATATTTACTTTTGCCGTCATCACTTTTTACACTCCTAATGAGGTTTAAGTTTACCCTAGTCAAAAGTTAGAGCTATGAATATTATCCCAGATTGAAAAAGATGAAAAGGAAAACTCAGTCATATTGGCCGTGCGGAGGGATTAGGGCGATTTTGAAATCCAATCGATGATGAGTTTGATCACGCCACCGATGATGATGACGATTACGCCGCCGAAGGTGGTTCTATTAAGAAATTCTTGATTACCCACACGGATTGAAAGCCCCGATACTTTCTCGTTAAGGGTTTTTATCTCTCCGGTTAACCTTTCGTCCAATGCTTTTATCTCGCCCTTGATTTCAGCTTGTCCTATCTCAAGAGTCGTCACTTTCTCGTCTAGCTTGTCTAACTTGCTTTCCAGTTTGTCGAGTCCGGTATCTATCTTGCTTTCTAGTTTGTCGAGTCGGCTATCTATCTTGTTTTCCAGTCTGACTAAAACATCCTCGATCTTGTAGCTTAGTTCTGTCATTTTGCTATAGTCTTTAGTATCAGTTAAATTGAAGTGCTTTCAGAAACCCTTTTAAGTATTAAATCCCGTGACTCTTACCGATTACCCAATGGCGACGGAAGAATCGAGATAGGGATGTTTCTTCTAATGATAAATAAATCGGTCTACCGTGGGGGCAGGTGCGTGGATTACGAGTATTCTGCCACTGGTCTATTAGGTCTTGCATTTGGGGTATAGTTAGGGGCGTACCGTTACGGATAGCGCTACGACAGGCTGTAGCCACCTGCGCCGATTGTAAATCCCCGCCTAAACTTAACTCTAACATGGCATCAGGACAGTCAGCCCTACCGGCTAAGAGAATAGGGGCGTTTCTCACTGCCCATAAATTCTCGCCGAAAGTTTCTATGTCTATTCCTAATCGCTTTAACTGCTCTATCTGAGAGGTTTTGAGCTTACTTAAAACTATCGGAGTTTCTAACGGTATTAACTCCCATTTATCCTCTAATTCTTCGTACAATACCCGCTCATGGGCGATATGTTGCTCTACTAACCATAAACCTTGAGAGTGTTCCGCTACTATGTAGGTATTGCGGACTTGTGCGATCGCTTGTAACTTCAGTAAGTTATTATCCGAAGAAGATAACTTATATTGGGTATTAGCTTCAGCCGCTTTTAATATTTCCCCGACGCGATGATTATGAGCCTTATCGGCGATGCTATCGGGGTTGAGCTTCAAAGCTTTATCCACGGCGATGCCTATTTGTTCGCGCCAGAAATCAAGGCACTGGAGATAGATTTCAGCTTTCGCCGGATGACGGTTCCAATCCACTTGACTCGGGCAAGTATGGAGATGGAGGAAACAGACGGGAAATCTATCTCTAGGCAAAGTGCGAGCAAAACAACTTAGGAGGGTTTGTTCTAAGGGGTTTGATCGCACCATACGACCATTAACTGCCATTTTAACCCAATCCGGTTGATGTCGGTGACATCGATCGGGCAATCCTATCACTAAATCCAATCTCGAAGCCAGCCCCTCAGGAGTTTCTATCTCCATTCCCAAAGATTCCAAATCGGAGAAGCGCAGAGACTTCAATAACTGGGGTAAGATTTGCTGCGGGGTAAGAGACGGGCTAATCTGCCACGATAGCTTATCATCTATAAAACACTGCCAGGTGATACGGGGATGACAAAGGGCTATATCTTGAACCAAACTTTGTACTGCTTTTAACTGTTGTGGCATTGGCGGCAGAGCCTTACGACGCACCGGCATATTACCGAATAGATTCTCGACGGTGATAACGGTGCCGATAGCCAGGGGCACGGTTTCCATAGAGAGTATCTCGCCAGTTTCGGTGTAACGGGTGCGCCAACCTATACCGCCATCGTCGTGACGGGAGCGGCTGAGGATAGTTAATCGAGCTACCTGGGCGATACTGTGCAGCGCTTCACCCCGAAAACCCAAAGAAGTTACCCGCCATAAATCCTCGTGGGTACGAATCTTACTCGTGCTATGAGCTTGACTGCAGAGGGATAAATCTGCCTGTGTGATACCGTGGCCGTTATCGGCTACCTGCACGCGCCACACTTCCGGGTATATAGAGATACTAATACGATCGGCCCCGGCATCGATCGCATTCTCCACCAACTCCCTCACCACCGCCGCCAATGAATTGATTACTTCTCCGGCAGCGATGAGGCTGATTACCTCTTTCGATAATATTTCAATGCTCATAGACGTTTAGGTGTGGTGAGAAGTAAGGAGTGAGGAGTGAGTAAACCCTCAGGAAACGGGCAAGGCTTACCACTTTCCCTTATGTTTCTCACGGCTTAAAATAGAGAACCTATCCTATTTTAAGCCTTTTATACTTCTCGCTTCTCTTCTCCCCGCCAGGTCGAATATTCCCGTTTTAACCTTTTATTAATATCAGCACTCACTCGAACTCATTTGATTTTCTCCCCTCCCTCCACGTGGTCATGAGTACCGTAGAAACGCATCGATAAAGATTTATCAGGCTCAGGGGTGCAACTTATCCGCATGGCTAGATTAACCCGGAAATGATCGATCGCCGTATTTTTATAAGTTTCATATTGAATACCCCCTTCGCGTCTTAAGACCGAGCGATCGCCATTAGTTTTTTGCATTAAATACGATACTTTCGCTAATACTTCTTGTACTTTCACTTTTTCTGATGGGTTACTAATACTACCGTAATCTTTAATAAAAGAGTCTCGGTATTTTATATAGGGAAATTGAAGAAGTTCGCCAGATAAAATTTCTCCTTTAATTTTATTCCAGGTCAACTTACCCCAGTTCGTTAGAGTGACTTCATCATCAACACCGTAGATTAAAGTTTCGGAAATATTGGGTACTTGCCCGCGATTTATTTCCCCCCCGTTAGCCATCAGGGCGAATTGAACTTTATAGGGTTCTATGGTTTCTAGATCTACTTTAATCGGTAATCGTGGTATTTTAATCAATTCGGACTTTTCCCCCTCGAAGATATAAATAATCTCATCGGCGTAGAACATTCCGATCGTGTTTAAATATCCCTGAATACTTTTAAATCCTCCTACTAAATTGAATATAACTTTGCCATTAACATTAGTTATTTCTTCTAATTTAGTGAGTAAATCATCGATGCCATCGGAAAAAGCTTCGGTGCTGGCGGTAGATAAACCTGGGGGGGCGTAGACTTCGGAGCTGATACCTTTAGCCATTAGGAATTCTTTTACTATTTCGGCGGTTTCTAAACCCTGCGCCGTATCGGTGGCTATTAACCAGTGCATATCTTGACGACCATTATCGAGATTATTAGCGTAGAGTCCATAAATTCCGTTCAGTTCGGCGCTGGCTTGTCTGATACCGCTAACATTGAGGTT
Organism: uncultured bacterium; assembly: GCA_964623815.1. Lineage (GTDB taxonomy): Bacteria > Cyanobacteriota > Cyanobacteriia > Cyanobacteriales > Microcystaceae > Chroococcopsis. Next base: position 4,191 of record CAZUVR010000116.1, read on the forward strand.
TTGCAGTTTAGCTTTACCCCTGGCGGTTAACTGAGTGATTATATCGAGAACATCCTCCGGCGTATTTTCGAGCCTAAGATTGGCAGTATCTCTTAAACGAGAGTACCAGGTTTTTTCGTCCGGGTGGGAGCGATCGATCTGTTGCGTTAATAAACTGGTGCCGATGGTAGAAATTACTACATTAGTCATGGGGTTGAACTTTATGGGGAAGCATCATTAATATAATCATCGCCTCTGCCTACTTTTACGGAAAAATAAACCTATATTGTCATACCCCGTCTTAAAACTTCTAAAACCCTCTGTAAATCTCCCTCCAATAAAGCATTTACATCCAACCATAAACCCGGGTAAATCTCGCTTTTAATAATTCCCTCCCCATCCGGTTCTAATTTAATATATCTCCCGTTCCTTAATCTAAACCAATCGAACTCAGAATCGTACACCCGCCACACTAAATACTCTTGTACTCCATTACGGCGATAGGCTTTCAGTTTATCGTGAAGATCGATCGAAACCGTACTCGCGGCTATCTCCACGATCAATTCTGGCGCACCCTCTACATAACCATCCTCACCGATTTTAGATTGTCCCCCTTTGTCTATTCTTAATAAAGCATCCGGTTGAGGCTCGTTATCCGGGTCTAGTCTGACGGTACAATTATCCCCTACTTGTAGATTAGGCGTGAAAGCTTTATAAGTAAATAGCCAGCCAATAATATGGGCGTGAGGTTCGCCGTGTTGAGTTATTCTTAAAGGTGATCCCATATAAACTATTCCTTCGATTAATTCGGCTTTTTTAAGCCAGGGCATATTTTTATATCGGGTTTCAAATTCGTAACGAGTTAATCGATCGCCGTTTTCTAAAATTGGAGTTATTAGGTTAGGTTTATACATAGTAATGTTTGTTTTAAAATTACACCAAAAATGTATTGCTAATAAATAGTGTCTGATTGAGGCTACTTATCGGGGTTTGATCTAACAGTACAATTATTCCCTAATTGTAGTTTAGGGGTAAAAGCTTTATAAATAAGTACCAAGCCAGGTAATGATACTGGCATGAGGCCCGTCGTATTTCTATAAAAGCACGAGAAGCGATCAGGCTTCTAGCTATAATAGGGTGAGGTAATGAGGAAGTAATATTAATCTTTCGCCCCCTGAAGCTATGAGCATTGAAGTTGAATTTAAAATTTCCGCTCCGCCTTTTCGTTTCGACGAAGCGGGGGGTATCCGCATCGGCCAGAGCCGCGTTACCCTTGATAGCCTATTAGCCGCTTATCATACCGGCTCTACACCCGAAGAAATTGCGGTTCAGTATTCTGTCCTCCGTTTAGAGGACATATATTCAGCAATAGCTTATTATCTTAATCATCGTCAGGAAATTGATAGCTATTTAGAGCAACGCCAGCGAAAATCGCAGCAACAACGCGCCCAATTTGTCCAGGATTATAATTTAGTCAATCTCAGACAGCGATTGCTCGATCGTTATGAACATTAAGGAGAAGTAGCCGGCGGTGCGTCTAGTAACGGATGAGAATTTTAACGGTTCTATATTACGGGGCTTGATTCGACGTTTACCTAATTTAGATGTTGTGGGGATTCAGGATGTAGGTTTAATTCACGCTGATGATCCTACTATCTTAGAATGGGCGGCTAATGAGGGAAGAATTTTGCTTACCCATGATGTAGCAACCATTACGGTGTATGCCTATGAGAGAATTAAAAATGAATTACCCATGCCCGGAGTAGTAGAAGTTATAGCAACAGCTCCAATCGGGCAGGTAATTGATGATTTGTATTTATTTGTTTGTTGCAGTCAACCAGACGAATACGAAGGTCAAATTATTTTCATTCCTTTTCCGTAATTTTTCCTAATATTGTCATCCTTCTCACTTCTCTTCCCTCACTTCTCTATAACGTCCTAAAGCGATTAAGGGGAAGTATTGCTGATACATATGGTATTTGAGATAGAAATGACAGGGGAAACCGGTACCGGTAAAGTAAGGCTCATCCCACTTACCATCTGCCCCCTGAGTGGAGATTAAATAATTAACCCCGCGCTCTATACTCTCGTACTCATACTTACCTAAAGCCTTACCGCCTGCTAATAAACCGATTAAAGCCCAAGCCGTCTGACTGGCGGTACTATCTCCCTGCCCTTTGTAACCCGGGTTATTATAGCTCCTACAGGTTTCTCCCCAACCACCGTCAGAATTCTGGCAGCTCACCAACCAGTTAACACCCTTTTGAATTTGTTTTTGATAGGATTGCGGGGCGAAGAAAGCTAAAGCCGATAACACTCCGCTCGTACCATAGACATAATTAACGCCCCAACGCCCGAACCAGCTTCCATCCGCTTCCTGCTCGTTTTCGAGATACTTGAGCGCTCTTTCTACCCTGTGAGCTTCCATTTTTACATCACTGGTGCCTAACATCTCGATGACGCGGGCGGTGACATCGGCGGTATTGGGATCGATCATAGCCTTTAAGTCGGCGTAGGGGAGAGAATTGAGCCAGTTTTGATCGTTATCGATGTCGAAGGCTCCCCAGCCCCCCGCCTTACATTGCATGGTAGCCATCCAATTCGCACAGCGATTCATCGCCGCTTTTTTGAGATTTTCATCGGGCATCTGGATTAATTCCAGTGCCATTACTACCACCGCCGAATCGTCTAAGTCAGGATACCAACGATTATCGAATTCAAAAGCCCAGCCGCCAGGGGTGCCGATTTTATTTTTTACCGCCCAGTCGCCATAATCGAGGATTTGGTTATCGAGTAACCATTGCCCGGCTTTGATGAGTGCAGGATGAGTTTTATCCATACCAGAATCAACCAAGGCGCGGATACACCACGCTGTATCCCACACCGGGGAGACGCAGGGTTGCACACAGTAGCTGTCTTCGGTTTCGATGGCAAAGTTATCCACCGCTTTTAAGCCGCGGACGACGATCGGATCGTATACACTATAGTCGAGAGCTTTCAGTGCCAGAAGTGAATTGAGCATGGCGGGTATGATACCACCCCAATCGCCGGAGTCTTCCTGTCTTTCTAATACCCAACGCTCGGCGGCTCTTAAACTTTCTTGTCTGAAGGGTACGAGGTTGGAGTTTTCTGCCCACTTAAATACGCCGTCTAACCAGACGAATATATCACCCCAATCGCCGATTCGGGGTAATTCGTATTTCACATTCTCTATGCCCTCGGCGTATAGTTCATTCAGGTTAAAACTCGGATCAACTTTATAGACAGGTTTTTTATCGAATACTATTAGTAATGGGACGGTACTACCTCTAGCCCAACTCGACATCTCGTAGATGGTGAAGGGGAAATTCTCCGGTAGTAACATAATCCACGGGGGAATCGAGGGCACGCCGCGCCAATCATAACAACCGATGAGGGCTAGGTGTATTTTGGTGAAGATACGGCTTTTGCTGATACCGCCCTTTTCTAAGATAAAACTTTTGGCTTTCTGTAAAACGGGTTCATCGGAAGACATTCCCAATAATCTCAGCGCCATATAGGCCTCTACCGTAGTGCTGAGGTCGCCACCGTCACCATAGAATAACTCCCACGCCCCATTCTCGCATTGTTGGGAAAGGAGATAATTACGGGCTTTATCTAAGGGGCGGGTTTTATCTGTACCCCATATTTTATGTAAGAGGATAGCTTCAGCGGTGATGGTGACGTTAGATTGTAATTCGGCCCACCAGAAGCCTTGAGGGTACTGTATCGATAATAAATATTCCTGCGCCGATTTGATCGCACTTTTTAACCGTCCGTCGAGGCTAGTAGTTCTATCCTGTATCTGCATTATCTTCTATATAAGCTATCGTCTCGGTTTATTATAATTAACGCCGGTGAGGTTCGGTGAGTTCCGCATGAGCTTGTAACCTTGATTTGAGCGAATGATTAGCTCGGGCTTCTTCATTAGAACGCTATAAACGAATGCCGCTAAGTTAAGGAAAGAGCGTTTCAAGCAGATTTCATTTT
>CAZUVR010000117.1:0-8068 GCA_964623815.1 uncultured bacterium
CGATTCTAACTCGATGCCCGCCGGGTGAGGGATAATGAGAGCGAGTTAACAAAACCGCTTGTTATGTAAATCTTTTTCGGTATTTTTATACTATTTTGAGGAACGCCTCTTGACCCGAACAAAAATTACCAACGCGACCGACGATGCTTCCTTGATGGCTCTCTGGCTTCACGGAAAATCCGCCACGACGATCGGGGTCTACCGAGCGGCGGTGCGACAATTCTTAGAGTTCGCGGGGAAAACCCTGGCGGATATTAAATTAGAAGACCTGCAATTGTGGGAACGGGGGTTGGAGTTAAGATTCCGCCCCGATACCCGCCGCACTAAAATACTCGCGGTTAAAAGCCTACTAAGTTTCGCGGTGCGGGTGGGCTACCTCGACGTTAATATCGGCACCCTCGTCAAAGCGCCCAAGTCCCGCGATGTTCTCCCCGAAAAAATTCTCACCGAGTCGGAAGTGAAAAGGCTGGTGGCCGCTCCTGGTGGTGGGCGCGATCGATCGATACTGACCCTCATGTACGCCCTCGGGTTGCGGGTTAGCGAGCTGATAAACCTGCGCTGGACGGATATACGATCGGAGGCGATAACGATCGTGGGCAAGGGGAACAAGACCCGGTTCATCGCCGTCACCCCCCAAATACTCGCCATTCTCCCGCCCAAGACCCCGGGGTGCGATTACGTGTTTCCGAATCGCTCCGGGGGGAAGATGACGCGGCAGAACGTAAACCGGATGATCAAGAAATACTCGGAGAAGGCCGGGATTGATCCGAAGACTAGCCCCCACTACCTCCGCCATTGTCACGCCAGCCATAGCCTGAAGAATGGAGCTTCCCTACGGTTAATTCAAACTACGCTGGGCCACAGCTCCATCACCATCACCGAAAAATATCTACATATCAGCCCGACCGAAAGTTCAGCCCAGTTTTTGGACTTCTGAGCGGACACAAGAAAACAATAAGCTATTTGGTACTGCATTTATTAACGTAGCCATGCGGGTTTGGGGCTATAAAAATCAGTGGGGTTTAAATGGTACACCTTTAACCCTGTATCCAATTGGTCAAAATCTCAATAAGGGGCAAAAGTTGAAAAATTTTTCTAAAATTCTCTCTGGGCAAGGCTTTCAGCCAGCGCATGGCGGCTGATAGCAGCTTCGCTACTTTCTCCCCTACTTGCCCACCGCCTTATTCACCATATCTAACAAGGCTATTGTTCTAGCTTGTAAAAAACCCTCAAAATCATCATTCCTTAATAGTTCCGGTTCGATAAAATGAGACCGTAACAACTCATCTATCCTCTCTCTTTTTATCCCTTTAATCTCCAACTCCGCAAGATACACCGAAGGTGCTTTATTGCTAAAAAACCTATTGGTTCGCCAGCGCAAGGGGGTTTTGTTAACGATACTGTTATATCTAGCCCTCGGTATTCCTTGCTTTTTCGCCCAGGCTTGGGGGAATATATGATGGTTCTCGATCTTCTCCTCGAAATAGGTCATGGAAGTTATCTTCTCCCCGGTTAAAAGATCGAGCGCACCGTACTTCCTTAATAGGGCGGATATTCCCCGATAGGCAGCGCCGTGGGAATTAACAAAATTCTGCAACCGTTCCGGGGTCAGATGGGACTCAACGACCGTGGTCGGCTTCTGTCCACCGTCTATCCATAGGGGGAGTTGGAGAATATCTTTAGCTGCGGTACTCTGGCGGCTCCGAGAATAAACCCCGGATGCCACCGCAGCATAAAACCACTGTTCTATTTTCTGACGGGTACAATCTTGCTTCGCCCGATCCCCTAAAATTGCGAATAGGGTGGCGAGCACCCCTATCTGTAAGTGGTAGGGTATATCTTCCGCATCGAATATCGCCTGATCGTAGAGGAACCTGGCGGCTTCTTCAAACCCTTTCGTCAGTTCTTCCGCCGATCGTTGGTAATCTTTCAAGGACAGTTCCAGTATTTCCTGGCGATTGCAACCTATCTTCGGCAACCTCTCCTGATTCTGCCCCTTAAAATAACTCTGAATTCGCTTTCCGTAGTTAGATAGTAGAGTTACCGCCTGTAAGAAATCGGTGTTTTTAAGCAACCTCAGTACCCGATGGCTCCCAAAGCGTTTTTCCCTCCTTTCCCAGTCATCTCTCAGGTCGAAGCTATCCTCGGAGTAATCCGAAGTTAGTAGATCGAAATGGGTCAGTATGCTCGAAGATGTATTATTACCGACGAATATCCGACAGATAGCTTTCTTGGCTAAATCCGGTTGGAGCAGCAATAGCGCGATCTGGTAATGTTCCACTTTTTTGATGACGGTTTCGGCGAATTTATCGATTAACGCCATTTTCTCCGCTTGGTATCCGTGATGCTCGCAATATTTAGACCTCCATTGCGGGAAATTAAACATTTCCGAGAAGGGAAATAGATTTCTTTCAAACTCTTCCCCTCTCGTAAGCCCAGCGGTTTGATTGTTTTTAATTTTTACGGAAACTATTGCCTCTTCCCGATCTGTATGCGGATAATCGTTCGCGGGCTCCATCTTCAGATAAAACTGGTGTTTTGATGGGGATAACCTTTTACCCCGGTTAACGACTACGGGATTTTTAGAGTACAGAGCCATATATAGAGTGGTTAATCTCTGTTGCCCGTCGAGGATCAAATATTTTGGTTGTGCCCCTTCTTTCTTGATTTCCACCCCTTCGATCGGCCTGACTTTAAATATATATTTTTCACCTTGTTGGGACAGAAGTAGAGAACCGATGGGGAAACCGAGCGATACATCAGCGAGGAAATCAATAATCTTTTCCTCCTCCCAACACCAAGACCTTTGAAAATCAACCAACTGAATTTTTCCTTCGTGGATTGATTGTAATACATCGAACAGGGGCTTTTTATTGACATCAAAAGTGGATAAACAATCCATAATTTTTAGGTGAGGTGTGAATGTTCATTCTTCGATTATTCAACGAAAAAAACTTTTTTCACTTTTTAGGAACACTAATGTGTACTTTTTAGGCTGACGGGTCAGCGTTGAAATAAAAAGCACCCGAAAAATTTCCGGGTGCTTTTTAATATCGAGCTTGAGCGATCGAGGATGGGTCAGTCCTTAAAAGTATCGGCTAATAAGAATTTAGACAATTCTTCCGCATTTTCTAAAATCCAGTCCGCTATACCCAACCTTAAACGAGAGTATCTTCCGGGTCTGCGGTAATTTTTGCCCTCGCTAAACCATTTTTTCACCGCACTCACACTTATTTTACATATGCTGGCTATCTCTTTGTATGTCAGTTCCCATTTAGCTAAAAATTCCCCGGGTGACATTTCTAGCGAACCTTGCGCGTATTTCCTCATCAGTATTCTCCCAGTAGTACTGAGGGGCCTGGAACTATTTCTTTTCATAAAGTTCCATAAGAGAGATTGTTGATTTGCTTACGGGGATTTTGCCGTCTCGAACAGAGGTTAACCATCATGCCTCCTGCTTAGACTTGTATCCGAGTATCTCGAACAGGCGGCGGGGTTCGACACACACGGATTTACTCTCGGCTTCGGTATCCATAATCGGCAGTACCTCGAACTCGATCCCTTTCGTTGTATAGATTGGCTCGGTAATGATCAGCCAGATCTCTCCGGTGCAGTATTTGACCAAATCTCCTTCCGTCAGGGCATCCGCCGTTAAGAAAGCGGGTATGTGAAACTGTGACATAATAAAACTACATAATATTGTTTGGTCTAGCCGCTTTTGGTCTTTCAATCGTCCTATAGCGGTTCGATATTTTAAATTTACCAAATATCTTTTGTATGGTCAAGTTATTTGACCAAATATCATTTAGTAGATGGCAATTCAAGTTCTAGCGATGACGGTCAAATTTAAATTAGCAGAAGTCAGAAAAATAAGAGGTTTGTCTCAAAATGCTTTAGCAAAGGCGGCGGGCATGACACTGCAAAACGTCCAGCATTTAGAACGTAAAGCTAAATCTCTGCCATTGACTACATTAGATAATTTATGCAATGTACTGAAATGTACCCCTGCTGATTTACTGGAATACACACCAGATCCGTCCTCAGAAAACTTGACGGTTGAGGTATCGGTTGAAGAGCAAGCGGAATGAAACTGCCAGAACAAAATGCGCCCTTCTATCGAAAAGCAATCGCTGATTGTAGCGATTGATCGTTCATTGTAGAGGTTACGGGGGATTGAGCCGCTTATCTCGGTTCAACCCCATCTACTGCCAGATTGAGGATATTGGGTAAGGGGCGGGGAGAGTTTGAATACATCTCGCTAACAGAGAAGACCATCCCCGCCCTTAGCGATTGGCTAGAGAACAGAGGAGAGGTCAACCCCGATAAACCTCTGTTCTGTTCTGTTAACCCTGCTTACCGAGATGGTAGATTGTCGGTAAACGGAATCTATAACATCGTCTCGGAGCGATCGGCTCAAGCGGGGATTACCAAGAAGAGGTCCCCGCACCGGGTAAGGCACTCGTCAATTACCGCCGCCCTGGACGCTACTGGAGGCGACGTGAGGAAGGTTCAGAAGCTGTCCCGGCACTCGAACCTGAATACTCTGATGATTTACGACGACAACCAGCGCAATTACCAATCGGAGGTGAGCGATTTGCTCGATGGATTGCTGTAGCCCCGATGGTATATTTAGACCCTAACTAGATCATGGCAGAGGCTAAATTTACGGTCGTATTCGTTAGTGAGGAAAGCCGAAAACGATAAATCGAAATTTTTCGAGACTGCCGGTTATAACCTTGATAACTGGCGGATTTTGGAAAGACATATTAGAGAGAACATCCTTCCCCTTGAAGCGGTGCCCACCAAGAAAACCCTGGACGGGCAAAAATATGAAATAGAGGGGATGTTACCGGGGGTAAATGGGGTTAAACTTCGTACTTATTACCGTGTGGATGAAAGAGGAAACCCTAACACGACTTATAACTGTGATTCCCGTTCTGATAATTTATGACGATCGAACTCTACACGAAAGTACGGCTAACGGTAGATTTTCCCGAATACGGACTACACAAGGGAGATACCGCGAGCAGAGCCTCGGTAAAAGAAGACTTGTTGCGAACCAGATTTATCTAGCCAAGGAGAACAACGATGGGAAAAGCTAAACGTAGGAAGAGTAAGAAGCAATTAGATTCGATATGGAAACCGCATTGGAAACCGAAGATGAATGTCGAACAGTACCGCGACTGGGCGTTTCATGAATTGGGCTTTGATTCTATTATTTGTTTTACTTACTTCGATGAGACTTTTATCGATGATATTCCTAGTAGTGTTATAGCTAAAGCTCCTGAATGGATAGAAAAAATAGAACCTAGGGGAGATTTTTTGATGGCGCTCACGTTTGATTACTTAAATCAGAATTTTCTCACCAAAAAGTCAGATGAACTTTCCGTTAAATATAAATTGTCTCAACGAAAAATGTACTTTGAGGTATTAAAAGGATTGCTCATCGGTTCAAAGTTTGTTGACCTCGATCCGGATACCACAGAAGAAGAGCACGCATCAGATTTTATTTATGTTTCTGATGAGGAGCTACAATCGGCCCAAATAAGGTTTAATCGACAAACCAGACCGGTTTATCAGAAATGCGCCAATCTCGGAATAGACTTAACTAAATATGAGTTGATCCTCAATAATTCATCTAACCCTGAAGACATTAAAACCGGAGTGCTTGATTTAACATTAAAATTAAGAAATCATCCCGAGATTATGGATGAAATTATCGAGAGTATTCCCGAACTTTGGATTTTGTCCGAGACTCGTAAGGTATTTGAAAAAGAATAAAAACTATCTCTTGTGACATCGAGAGGAAATATCGTTTGGGAGCTATTTTCCGTTACGACCATAATAAAGTTTATTTCCTCCTTAATCCCTTACCCGGGACGTAATCGTATTTCTCTTGGATTTCTTTGAGAAGGGCGATCTTATCAGGCCTACCCGGTTTTTTCTTACCGCTCAACCACTGTGAGAGGGTCGAGCGGTTGACGGAATAACTCTCGGCTACGGCGTTGACGGTTAGATATTCCGGGGACGAATCGATAAATATCTCTTCTAGCGTCGCCCGGCTCATCCCTGGAGTTTCCCCATCATCCTCTCCGTCAGGAGAGACCGATACTAACTCACCCGTTATCTCCGTCATCGATCGCTCCAGTGCGGCCACCCGATCGCTCAATCCGGTCAATGCCCCCGATATTTCCTCCATGAACCCGCTCAGCCCGTCCCGTTTTTCTGTTATACCTTGTGATACTTTTTCATCGATCAACTGAATTAATTCATCTCTTTTAGGTATGTCACTATGTGATAAAAACTGTTCTAAAGTTAGTGTTTCATCTTTATCACCCGATATAGCCTTCCTCAAAAGTACCTCTATCGCTTTCGATTCGCTAAGGTTCAGAGCCTGGCAATATACGACGAAGAGTTTATGGAGATCTCCGGACACGTACCCGGTGATGCGTTTCTTATCCGTGGACATGGTATTTGCTGTGTTACTTTGACACATTATCATACCTTACGTCGAATAGTTTTAACGTATTCGGATCACATATTTGTTTTTTCAGGGCGAAAATTAACATTACATCATCCGTTTGTGGTCCGTCATTAAAAAGTTGCCACCATCACATCAGCAAACTCAACATTAGAAAACCTCACCAGCTCTGCATTACGGCGATTCTCTTTACAATTCTTAATAATTCTTAATATATTTTTTACGGCGAAATCGGACAAAACGCCGGGCGGACTCAGAAACTCGTTGTAAGATCTGTTTTAGATGTAAGTTGATTCCCTTCTTTTCCTTAAAAAAACATCTAAATACCACGAAACCCAGGATGGAGGTCTGGGCTACGGGGGGGGAACGTACTTACATTCGCGGCCTTACGGCCAACAAAAAACTGACTTCCATCTTAGCATGAGTAAAATATCTCAAATCTCTCAACTGGGAGAGATGTTAGCTTTCAGCAACACGATCGCTCGTAAGTCGCAGAGCGAGAATTCCGCGAATCCCTCTCCACGCTTGGGATTCGGAAGCCGAATCGTTTCCATTTCCACCCGGAATACCGACGCGAATATAATTTTAATTTCTGTTTCCGTTTCGGTTCGGAAAGTTAGTTTCAGCCCGGATTCACCAATAATTATCACGCACGAACCCAAGCAGGGAGAGGGATTCAAGGGCGGAATCATTTTCAGTTCCGGCGGAAATAACGCGAATGGAATTTTAAATTCCGTTTCCGAAAGTATTTGGAAAATTCTTCATCTATCGAATTCGCTCTCTATCACCGACAAACCCTTGCGGAGAGGGGAACACGGCTCACGAATCGATTCCGATTCCGATTCCGTTTCCGATTCCGTTTCCGATTTCATTCTCGATACGAATATCGCCACATCCGCCGCAGTAGCGATAAGCGAGGAGGTGGTGAGATGAATAAATCGAAATATACGAACAAGCACAATCCCTGCCCCCTGTGCGGAAATACCTCGGGACACGATCGCTTCTACGATAAGGGAATCCTCTGTCATAACGGAATCGATGGCGCTTACGACGTCAAAGGCTGGAAGTTCATTAAAAACTCCAAGGACGGGCAGTGGGGGCTTTATTTCCCGACCGATGGCACGGAATACGATCCGGAGCGAGCCGCCAGGGAGCGCGAAACACGGGCGCTACAAGAGAAAGAGAAATTAAAAAAATCATTACCGGCAGCCGATCGAGACAGGCATTTCCGGGTATTGGCGGCGAAGCTTCCCCGAGATAGAGCGATCGCTGACCTCCGCAGCAGGGGATTAACCAGCGAGCAAATCGATAAATATCATTTCTTCGATGTCACCGGAGGAGAATGCCTACCCATTCAAAATATTCCGCATAACTTCCCCGGAATTAGGGCGGACCGCCAATACAGCAACGGCAGATTAGTTTTCGCATACGCCGAACTCTCCGAAGGGCAATGGATAGACCTAGCTGGTTATGCGGTTCCCAGCTATTCAATTGACGGATTGATCAACGGTTATCAAATCCGAAACACCGGAGGCGGCGGGCCGAAATATAAGTGGGTGAGGAATTGTAAGCTACCGATCGGCGAAA
>CAZUVR010000118.1:0-8034 GCA_964623815.1 uncultured bacterium
GGCTTGTCGCTTACCTATTCTCAACAAGCCCTGCTTTTTGCTCTGAGCAGTTACCTCTCTTGAAAGAAGGAGGGACGATATATCTGGTGTACAGTAACGGAACTACTGAGCAGAAAAAGATTTTGCAAGAAGAGCTTAAAAAAGATTTGATGTGTAATTTTGACCCTGTAGATTTAAGTTCAAAAGAATCCGACGCACATAATATTTATACCTGTCTTAAACGTAAGTTGGATAATATTGAAGACAATGAAAGCGTTGGTTTGAATTATACGGGTGGAACGAAAGCAATGGCAGTTCATGCCTATAAAACTATTCAAGAGCTTAGCAAAGATAAAAAGCCAGTTTTTAGTTATCTAGATTCACGTAGATTAAAAATGTGTATCGATCGCCTCAATAATGCGTCTGACTATATAGATATTCCTAATATTGATATTTCTATAGATAAACTTTTTAACTTACACGGATTGTACTTATTAACAAATTTTCCACCTAGTCAACAACCTATTTTAATTCCACTTGCTGAAGAAATAGCGAAAGCTTATTTACTTCCTTATAATAAAAATAAGGAAGAAACCCCTTTTGATGAGCTATTTAAAAGTTGGTGTTATCGACCTTGGAATAAGGATTATGATTGGACACCAAAAGCACCAGAGCTTGACAAAAAGTTGACTAAGTATATAAAGTATGCGAATAGAAAATTAGAAATTACCGTAGAAGCAAAAAATGAGGGTTTTAAGCAGTATTATGATGAGAAAGGAGATGATAATTTTAGGGATTGGCTTTTAGGATTTTGGCTAGAAAATCTCGTTCTTTCAAAACTTTTTCAACAATCTGATCAATTAAGTCAATTAAATATAAAAAAAGAAACTCTTGGAATGTCCTTGAATGTAAGCACTGATAAAAGTAGAAGAGATACTGTAGATAAAAAACAAGACGCAAAATTTGAACTGGATATAATTTTTATTAAAAATTATCAACTTTTTGCCATTAGTTGCACTACCAAAACTAAAAAGGCAGATTGCAAGGCAAAATTATTTGAAGCTTTGTCAAGAGGCAAAGAGTTAGGAGGTGATGAAGCGAGAGTGGCTTTAGTTTGTTGCCATCATAACCCTAGTAAGATTGAAAAAGAGGTTGAACGTTTTCAATTTAAAGACGTGAAAGTAAAGGTATTTGGTCTCAAGGATCTCGCCGACATAGGTGAGAAAATTGTCCAGTGGGTTGAGGATGTGGAAAAAGAGGCGAAAAAACCATGAGCCGATACACTCTGACTATTCTGGATACCTCGGGTATTCAGTCCTATATTTTCAACAGCAACCGACTCAGAGAAAATATCGGTGCTTCTCACCTTGTCAATCAAGCGACGAAGGGATGGGTGATAGAACAACTGAAAAGCATAGGGGTCAGTGAAGACCAACAGCAAAAACCGATCGAAACCACTCAAAAAAAAGCAGAACTGATCTACGCCAGCGGGGGTAACGCCCTGATCGTGTTCGACACCATCGAAACCGCCAGAGTATTCACCAGTAAGCTGACCAGACAAATCCTCGAAGAAGCCCCTGGAATTAATCTCGTAGTCGCTCATCAAGAATTCGACTGGAAAAAAGATGAACTCAGTGAAGTTGTGCGAGATTTAATGGAGAATGAATTAGAAAAACAAAAACGATCGCGCCTCCCCTCCTCACCCCTGCTGGGATTATCCGTAACCGCCGCCTGTCAGTCCACCCAATTAGTCGCCGTCGCCAGTAGTGACAAATATTTAACGCAAGAAGATGGTGAACAACCGAGGCTGATTTCCGGAGAAACGGAAGCCAAACTTAAGAACGGAAGCGAAGCAAATCAAGATTTACGAGAAAAATTCCGTAAAATTCTGGGTAATTTTGATTTTCCCTATCGTGGTCGTGACCTGGGCCGATCGAGAGAAGAAAGCAGTTATTACGCCGTCGTTCACGCCGATGGAAATAGTATGGGTGAAAGATTTGAGAAGTATGGAGAAATAGGGATGGAAACAAACCTGGACAACCCTAATCGGGGTTATATCGAGGCCATGAGAAAGTTTTCCCATAGCGTCGATCGAGCTGGAATTAACGCAATCAAAAAGGTGATTGAAACCCTCAAAAACTCGATCGACGACAATAAGCGGGTGAAAGATCGATTCGAGATCAAAGATAATTATTTACCTATTCGCCCTCTCGTCTACGGCGGCGATGACGTGACCTTTATCTGTGATGGCCGATTAGGTTTAGAATTAGCCGCTCTCTATCTGAAAACTTTGGCAGAGCAGAAAGTAGCTGACGGGAAACGCCTAACCGCCTGTGCGGGAGTGTGCATTGTGAAATCTCATTATCCCTTTGCCAGAGCCTACGCCCTGAGTGAAAACCTATGTAGCAACGCAAAAAAATTTCTGCGAGAACCTGAAAATTACGGAAAAAACTATAGCGCGATCGATTGGCATATAGCCAGTTCCGGGTTGTTCGGTTCCCTCGGTGATATTAGGGAGCGAGAATATAAAGTACCGATCCCTGAATCGGAACAATTTAGGGACTTAACGGTGCGCCCTTTGTTAATCGATGATGTAAAAGATAAATGGCGTACTTGGGGTAACTTTCGGAGTATCGTCGATACTTTTAATGATAAAGAGCCTTGGCAGGGCCGCCGCAACAAAATTATCGCTCTCAGAGAAAAACTGCGCTCCGGGCCGGAAGCAACGAAGCAGTTTCTTAAAGCTTACGGGATAGATAGTTTACCCAAGATACCGCAAAGCGAGATAGACACGGATCGATTGTATTCGGAAGGATACGCAGAAGAAAGATGCGGATATTTTGACGCGATCGAGGCGATGGATTTTTATTTTCCCCTGAACGGAGGAGTAGGTAGTGATAGTATACACACTGAAGATGAAACTGCTAAGTGATACCACCTTCGGACGGGGTGACGGAGTTACCGGCTCGGTCGATCGAGAGGTGGAACACGATCCCTACGGCTTCCCCTATCTACGGGGCAGAACCTTAAAGGGACTCTTGAGCGAAGAATGTGATAATTGCCTCTGTATCTTAGAAAACCGAAGGGAGCATTGGCAAAGAGTAGCCCGCCGACTATTCGGTAAACCGGGGAGTACCCTGGAGACGATGGCGAGTATGAAAGTAGGTGATGCTCGCCTACCCTCGGATTTAAGAAAAGCGGTGGCCTATCAGTTGAAGGAAGACAATAACTTAACCCGATTCGATATTCTCCAATCTCTCACCACCACTCGCCGCCAAACCGCGATCGATCCCGTAACGGGAGCGCCCGCCAGAAATAGTCTGCGTTCCGAACGGGTGATTATCCGACACTTGGAACTAGGGGCGGAGCTGAGCTTTGAAACCCCTCCCGATGAGGATAGCCTAACCCTACTGTCAATCGGTACGTTAGCACTCCGGCGCGTCGGTAGCGGCAGGAATAGAGGGCGGGGGCGGGTTAGCTGTAGCCTCCACCACCCGCAAGGTCAAAAAATCACCGAGGATTATTTAAACCGATTTTTCGGGACGGGGGAGGGGGAGAATTCATGACTCACGCCATCGTTTTCCGACTCGAAACCTTGCAGCCGCTCCTCGCTACTTCCTTTCAAGGCGATCCTAACAGCGATGTTTCCTATCCCTACATCCCCGGCAGTATGATCCGGGGGGCGTTAATCGGTCATTATCTGAGCCGCCATAACGTCGATCTCGTCACGGACGACCAAGCGCGTCGCCTATTTTTTGACGGCACGACTCGCTATCTCAACGCCTACCCCTGCAGTGTGGAGGGTAAACGTACCTTACCCCTACTCCTTTCCTGGCGAAAGGAAAAGGGAGAGGAGTTGAACGATGATGGTCTAGAGGTTTACGATTTCAGTATCGAAAAACCGAATCGGGACACTTTAAAAACACCCAAATCTATCGGCGAGGGTTTTTGGGTCGAAGAAGATGAAGCGGCAAGACTATATAATGTCGCGCGGCGCATCAATATTCATCACGTCCGCGATCGTCGTAAAGGTCGAGCCACCGCCACCGAGGGGGAGATTTTCCGCTACGATGCGATCGACACCGGGCTAAGTTTTCAGGGGGTGATTCTCTACGAAGAAGAAGAAGACGCGAACACTCTCCAACAACTAATAACTCTTCATCAACGAAAACCAGACTCGGGCAACGGAACAGATCAGCGTCAATTCGATATATGGATGGGTGGTTCCAGAAGTGCCGGGTATGGTCATATTAAAATCACTCATGTTGACCTGCAAAAAGATTGGCAGGAAATAGAGGAACCCGCGAGCGATAGGGCGGAGAGGGAATATTTGAAAATCACGCTCTTGAGCGATTTAATCTTTAGGGATGGCTCGGGGCAAGAAATCGCCGCACAACCGGGCGATTTAATTCCCGAACTGGCGGGGAGCGAGTTAAAGTTCGCCTATATGGAGGCGACTTTTATCGGTGGCTTCAATCGCAAATGGGGTTTACCCCTGCCCCAAGTTCCGGCGGTGAAAGCGGGAAGCGTCTTCGTTTATGAATATGAATCGGATTTTCTTACCGAGGATTGGATTCGCAATTTGGAGAGGGAAGGCATCGGAGAGAGGAAAACCGAAGGATTCGGAAGGATTGCGATCAACTGGCGGGAAGAAAAAGAGTTCAATATTGAAAAGCCCGACTCTGCCAGATCGATCAAACCTGAACCCCCAACATCGATCGATTTAGCAACCATGATGGCTCAGAGAATCTTACGACAGAAATTAGACGCATGGTTGTTAAATCAAGTCGATCGCAATAAACTGCAACCGCTCTATCTCAGGAATAGTCAACTCAATCTCAGGAATAGTCAACTATCGAGATTGGTGTTGGCAGCCAGGCAAAGCATCGATAACGGCTCTCCAGATTCTATCCGCGAGCTGCTGAAGAACCTTACTAAAAACACCCGTAGCCAATACGAAAAAACCAAAGTTAATGGCAAGCAACTATGTGAAACGCTTTCACAGTGGATAGATGCTCCCCGCACTTGCCTTCAGGGCTTCATACAAGAAATCACGATCGCAGGTCAATCGGCGCGATTAACCGACGAACTAGCTTTAGAGTACACCTTACGCCTGATTATGGCGATCGCTAAAAACGCAATTCGGGAGAACAAAAATGACCGATGAACCGACGCGCCCGAGTCAGCGCCAAATTATCGAACGGATCATAGTCCGGGGAAACTTAATCCTCGAAACTCCCGCCTGCTTGAGCAATGGAGACGCGGACGGCCCCACCGATATGATGTTACTGCGCGATAGTATCACTCCAAATGCTCTTTTAACCGGTGCATCCCTCGCCGGGGCCCTGCGAAATTATCTACACGAATATGTAAAGGGTTATGAACAAAAGCCGGATAAAGATAGTTTAGTAACCAAACTTTTCGGGGGTATCCGCCAAGATGAGGAAGGGGATCAAAGTTCCCTGCTCGTTAATGATTCCGTCAGTAGCGGAATTCCTAGGGTTGAATTACGGGACGGGGTTAAGATCGATGGCGAGACGGGTACGGCAGTAGATAAAGCCAAATACGATCTCGAAGTTCTCGCCGCCGGAACCGAATTTCCTCTCGAATTCGAGTTATTGATCGACGAGGATAGTGATAGAGAAGGGTTGCTGCAATCTTTCTGTATCGTTCTACAGGCTTTAGAAAACGCCGAGATCGGCATCGGCATGAAAAAAAGCAGGGGTTTGGGGCGTTGCCGCGTTAAACAGTGGTTCGTTTGGCGGTTTAACTTAAGGCAACCCGAAGATATGCGGGCTTGGCTGATGTTAGATAGACAGTGTAGCTCTAAACCCTACGATCGCTCAGCCCACATTACCACGATTTTTCCCGACCAGACTACTACTGACCGACGTTCCCGCTTCCAAATCAAGGCTACTTTTCGCTTACTCGGTTCTGTAATCATCCGCGCTGGACAGGAGGAAACCGGTAGGGCCCCCGATGCAGTTCATTTAAAATCTGGAGATACTCCCATACTATCCGGCACCAGTATAACAGGGGTTTTGCGTCATCGAGCCGATCGCATTTTGGCAACTATAAGTAATCCTGCCTGCTCGGTTGAGGAATTATTCGGGAAGGTAAACGAGGGCTATAAACAATCGAAAGCCAGTAGATTGATCGTTGAGGAAACGGTGATTGAAAACGTGAATGAGTTGATACAGAATCGCATAGCGATCGATCGTTTTACCGGGGGAGTCTATCAGGGGGCTTTATTCGATGAGCGCCCGATTTTCGCCACCGATGAGACGCGATTAAGCCTTATATTGAAAATAAAAAAACCGGAAAAAGGCGAGATAGGGTTATTGTTATTGCTTTTGAAAGACCTTTGGACGGGTGATCTACCCATAGGGGGTGAAAGTTCGATCGGCAGGGGAAGATTACAGGGCGTAGAAGCGCAGATGAAGAAGTATGATCCCGAACAAAGTCCCCAAATTTGGACGATCGAGCAAAAAGACGGACGATTAGAAATCAGCGATGCTTCCGTGTTAGAAAACTTCGTGAGAGATTTACACAATGAAGAAACCAATTTATCAAAACCTTAATACGGATAAATTAAGCACAGAAACCGCTCAGGCTTTAGAAGGCTGGATAATCGAGGGAGGAACAAATTACGGGCTGATATATCTTCTCGCTCACGCGGAAGATGGTGTGATTTGGGGAAAGATAGAAGCCGGGAAGCTGACTACATCTGGCGAGGTTTTTCCTCAAATTTCTCCCGGTTTGCGTCTGGAAACTTTACAGCAATGTCGAATTTTCGGTGATGAAGGGGAGATTTTTTTATGGAAGTGCGATCGAGGATGGAAGGCGCGTCTAATACCGGATGAGACAAGTCTAGAGTATATCCCAGAATGTCAAATCCTCTGGGGAACGAAAAGCGAGAGAGAGGAAAAAGGTTTTACCCTCGTCACGGATGGTTCCCAAGGACTAAGACACGCCGTTCCCCTAACGGGGATAAATGACTATTTTTTTGGTGATAATTATCGGCCGATTCGCTTATCTGTCAAGCATTACATCGATTATGACGAAGACACTGGAATTGCTTTTATTTCCTGCAGTCGTCTTGTTTCTCTACAACCTGTATATAAATCAAGAGGTAAATCATGAATTTTCCCAAACATATTAGTAAACCAGCTCGATCGGGTATCGATCAAGATAAGCAGCCCGCAGTAGCTCCTTATAATTTCGTCGAATTACCTGATACTATCGTTACGGCAGAATTAGAAAGTGATGGAAAAATTTTAAATAACGCTCTTTACCACTCCAACCGTCACACAGGGAAATTTGAATGTACTTTGACTACTGCCTCTCCTTTATATATTCGGTGCGGTTTAACAACCAAACAATATCAAGAGGGAAAAGAAGCTAAGGACTTTCCAGAATTTTACTATATCGATCCCATTACAAAAAATCCTGTTCTACCTGGCAGTAGTTTGAGAGGAATGATTAGGAATTTAGTAGAGATAATCAGTTTCAGTAAAATCGATCGTGTTTCAGCGCGTGATAAATTTTTCTTTCGTGCTGTTGCCGCCGAACGAGATGATCCGTTAAGACAAGAATACGAAAATAAATTAGGAAAAAATGGGGTTAAAGTAAGAGCAGGATACTTAATAGAAACTGAGAATGGTTGGTCTGTGCGTCCGGCAGAGGCAATAGAAGGCAACCATTTTATATGGATTAGAGAAAAGGTAGCAAAATCTGATATACCAGAATTGATTAGACTAACAAATATTGAAAATTATAAACCTCAATATTTTCAAAATGTGAGCTTCGGTGAGCTAGAAACTAAAAATAATCGAAAATTTGCCACTAAGATAAGTTCCTCTCCTCAGAGCTACCCCTATAACGGAGTATTAGTTACTAGCGGGAATATGTTAGAAGGAGCGCAAAAAGGAACGAAAAATAAACGCCAGTGTCATTGTCTAGTAGGACAGCCTGACTGGAAACAAGATTTAATTCCCATAGACGAAAAAGCTATACAAGATTATCGAGACTCATTAACTCCGTTTCAACAAAATG
>CAZUVR010000119.1:0-7880 GCA_964623815.1 uncultured bacterium
ATTGGTTGGTTTACTCACTGTTGCTACTATGTTCCACCCAATTGAAAATTGCTATGATTGGCTAACGCTTTTCCGAGATGAATTTTTACCCTCTGTTTGTTAGTTACTCCCGGCATTGATTCGGCTTTCTGGAATTCTTGAAGTGCGGGGCCGCCATGCTTGTTACCCAAGGAAGAATACCCGGCTTTCAAGGCTCCCTCCGGACTCTTATCGGCGGTTATTGCTATCAGTCGGGGAATCGTGATGATAGCGCAGAATAATATCAGGCTCATTAACGTGGAGAATGGATTTGTCGTTGCCCGATCGTATATTACTATATATCTTCTTCGTGAACTCATAATCTAAAAGCGGTATGTCATTTTCTACCGATAATATTATCTTTTCTGGCTCTGATTATTTCCTTTTATTATTAATACTTATCATCATTTTGCTTTATAAAATAAAAGGCAATTTTTTATTATTAATCATCTTGATCTGTTTGCTTAAGAGGGTAAAAATTGATGACTTTGTTGATAGAATTAGCCAACTGTTAAACTCGTTTTATTGATGTACTTTTCGGCTTCTCTAACAACCCCTTCAATATAAAATGTGGCTACCTCAATAAATTTTTCCCTCGGTAATTCTTGACCCCATCGGATCACCCGATCGCTCTGCGTTAATATCGCCTTCGCCTCTTCAAGACCGTGACCGGACTTGAGGGATAAAAGGGTTACGGCACGATCGATCTCTTGTGGTTCCGATGACTCGAAATTAGGCAATTTACGGATCGATTCGGCAAGTTGAGCGTATTTATTTCTATACAGGCTTTTTTGTAATAGGAGTTCATCTTGTCCGGCTTGAAGTGTCGGAACGATCGGCTTATTAACACCCGATGGTTTTGCTTGACTTTGAGGAACGATTGCCTTATTTATGGCCGATGGTTTTTCTTGGCTTTGAGTGCTAATTTTGTTCGTGAGTGCCGATTTTAAGCCGTTCCAAGAATAATCCCTACCGAGTTGCCCCCCTTGAAAAGCCACACCGTTCAATTTATAAGAAATACCCTCAATTTCACCCTCGTTCGATTTCCTCAGCCTGACGCTTACCTCTCGCTCCGTGAGATTATCGATAAATTCTTCTAGAGACGGGTTTTGAGTCAGTGCCTCGTCGATCAACCTCTGAAGTAGGCATCTAGGGATGACTTCGCCCGTTCTTTTATATCGGCGCATTTCCCCCGTAGTTGGTGAAGTCTTTCCGCGATTGAAGCTAGAAGATGTGGGGGATAGGTTAAATTGCTTCTCTAATCCCCTAACCACAAGTTCACCTTTCCTGTACTGCCAAGAATCGTTCACTACCGAACCATCGGTAATTCTGATCCTGTTGGCTATGATGTGTACGTGGTCGTGTTGGGTATCGGTGTGCCGGTAAACCGCGTACTGATTGCCGTTGAATTCCATCCCCTTCAAATAGGCGCGGGCTATATTAAACCATTGACTATCAGACAATTTCTCGTTTGGAGAAACTGAAAGACTGGCGTGATAGACGCATTTGGTCACTCCCGGTCTCAAACCTGAAACGATTTTGAATTCTTCGGTCAGAGTCAGAGGATTTTTTCCTACCATATTTGAGCCTATCCCTCTCGCCCCTGATTTATGATGAACATAATTCAGGACTTTAGAGAAACTTGACCCTTGAACTTGTTTGGCAATCATAAATTCTACTCTTCCTGAACCCGTTGCAGACCGATTAATTCTGTTCTTATACCATCGAGCGATTCTTGTAGTTTAATTCGTTCTTCGGGGACTATCTGCATGGTTTGAATATACTCCGATATTTCTCCAAGTTGAAAATACAACTTCCTATTTATTTCGGGTACGATCTTTCTTTCTGAGTTGATTAGCTTGAGAGCGTTCATCCTAATAAAGTCGCTTATGGTTTGATAATGGAGTGATGCTATCTCTTGTAATTTCCGTTTCTCCTCTATAGCTAAGCGCACTCCGATAATGGTAGTTTTCTTCTTCGCCTCTCTCATATTTTTATTTTATTAATAGATTTTTAAAATACTTCCTAAATCTATTCTGGCACATAATTAACGTTTTGTTTAACATTTACACTGCTTGCTATCTCGAACCATTGAACTAACAGAAAAGAAAAATAAGCATTAGGTACAAACGGATAATTTAGATGAAGTCCGAGAGAAGCATCGTGGAAATATTACCACCATATTTTAGAAAATCACAGCTTTATTATGCTTCATTGTGCCTTATGTAAGTCGATTAATTGCTTTGAACAAAGGTCATATTAACTTCATATTGACTTATTCGACTGTGCTTCCAAATATCTTGAAGTAACTTTATTTTACTTTGTACTACAATTTATGCTACAAATGGTAATCAAAAATTGTTAAAGAGAAATCCTGCAGCTTTTTTAAGAACCGGTAAACAAGGTGAGAATGAGAACGAACTTACTATAATTGTTCACCCCCGGTAATAGCCTTCAGCATAAAAACGCCGAGAGCTTTATTGAGAGCGTCGTTCTGTTGAGGGAAGGCGTGTTGGGTAAGGCATTTCGGGCAACCATCCCGAGGATCACAAGCTCCAACGAGAGATAGAGCCTTAGCGGCCAGCAGAGGTAAATTTTGAAAGATTGCTTCTGTGCCACCGTTACCCCCATCACAGGTGTCAAAGAAATAACCGACGATTCTATTCTCTTATTTCGCCTTCTCTTGATCTTCTGAGACGACGGACTTCTTCTCGGAAACCACAACATAATTAACGTCGGCAAACGAGGAAAGAACAAGTAGAGGTAGAGCGAACAGCAATTGATGACCGATATTGTGCTCTGCCTGGCTGAAGCGAACTTGAACTAGGCCAGACAATAGGTGTTGCTATTTTCTTAACATCACCATATTCTCATCAAGACCCTGGCGGAAAAATTCTAACCGTTGGTTCTTTTCTAAATCTCTTAGATTAATGGGGCTGATGGTAAACGGAAATAATGCCGGGGCTTGACTGATTACCCCTAGAGCTTGAGAATTACGATCGCTCGCTATCAACACCGCTTCAATCAGCCACGCCACCAGTCTCCTGTTATCAACGGACTGCGCCAGTGCTGGTTGATATATTCCCTTCTCGCCGGTGTCTTGCAAAACTCCCCAATCGACGAAGGAGCGGATTAGCCTTCTAGTCGCCCGCGATACCGTTTCTCTTTCACCTAACTGCTCTTTAACTCTTCTTTGTAAGGAAGCGGCGGCGAATGAACCCTGTAATCTGATTAACCGTCCGGCGTTTTCAGCTACGATCGCAAAAAATGGATAAACCGCCATAGCCATACCCCAATGTATAACTATGTGCTGCTCGGATGGAAGTATTTTTAAAAGTTCTAAAGCTTCATCCCGCAAAGGTTTCAGATGGGCGGGCGCTCCTACCCAAATTTTGAGAAGTATGGAAATTACCTTTTTACGGACACTAGATTTACTCGCACTGCCAACGGAAATTTTATCTTCTAAAAACCCGTCTAGGAAGCTCCCAATCTCTGAACGTGTAGAACCGGCTAAAACAAGGTTAGCCGTGATTTCCAACCACTCTAGCTTGATTCGCTGACTAAAACCAACTTCTAAGCGCCCCTTCATATGTATCAAAGCGAAACGCTAATAAATGGTACTATCAATTCCTCAAGGGAAATACCACCGTGAGCAACGATTTTTTTTCCTTCCCCGATGAATGCCCCCCGTCCGGGCGCGAAAAGGGGTAAGTAGTTTTCTGGTAATCCCATATATTGCCACTCGATCGCATCGGGAAAGTCATTTTTAACTCTCGTTCTCAAGATAGGATCGGAGTAAACCCGCACTCTCTCGCCGCGTAAATCAGCGATCGCACCCTCTCGCGGTTGACCGATGCCGGTTGCTTCAATGTTACCGTGATCGGATGTGAGAAACACCCCAAATTTTTCCGCTATCAACAAGTCTAATAAATTAGCCATCGTACTTAGTTCTGCCCATTGACGGACTTGATTGTGCATCCCCGCCGCGCCAAGTTCCATCCCGTGCATGATTTTATCTACTTTGTCTACCACTAAACCTAAGACCCGTAATTTGGGAGATAGTTTCTCCCCGACTGATGAAAGAGTATTGCTTTCCCCTAGCCCCTTAGCATAGCCAATTTCGGCGGCGGTTAAACCCTGCCCGAGCCAAAAGTCTTTCCAGAGGGATTCTTCTTTGGCGGTGGTTTCTAAACTGGTGGGAAAATGTATGGGGCTTTTCCCTGCGAATATGGTTTGTCGGGAAATAGAAGTGATGGTTGGTAGCCACGCGAATACTGTTTCATCGTTAAATCTTAACTGCGGACGTTGGGCTATCAATACCTCTTTTAATACGAGCCATTGATCGAAAGCCAGACCATCTAATACTATTAAGGCTATTTTCTTGGCTTTTGACTCTTCTAAATGCCGGGCTAAAAAACGCGGAATTTGATGTAACATTACCGGTGCGACCGGCGGCTGATTGTGCAGTGTGCCATAACGTAATTTCACCCAGCTTAAAAAGGAATCGTCTACTTTTTTTTGTAGGGGAAGAAATCTATCATCAGGGTCTAATATATTGGCTTCGTGCCACAGCACTAAAAATCTAGCCCAAGATATAGCGAAGTTTAACCAGTCTTGATGTTTTGCTTCGCTACCGGGAATGGATGAATCTAAATAAACTAATAAATCTTTTACTCTGCCCTCTCGCTCGGCTCCCGCATCGCGGTGTAAACCTATTTTCATCCAAGAATTAGACTCCATATTAGCGGGGGCTATTTCTAAATCTTTGGTGTCTATCGGTTCTAGATAACCTTCTAAAAAAAGATGGTTGAGGTAAATTTTAATATCGGCATCGTCGAAGGGAATCTTGCCGGTAACGCTATAGGTTCCGGTTGCTTCAGCAACTCTACCGGTCTTTACTAATCGTTGATCGACCAGTTGCCCCCAGGCTCGTTGCAAAAAGGAAAAGAAGGCTTGACGATCGCCGATAATAGTTTCCAGGGGTAAACCGGTAAATTGGGGACGCTCGGCTAGAGTTTGAATCAAGCGATCGCATAAAATAGCTGGTAATCGCCGCCCCCGATAGTGCCAACTTAAAAGCATCTTCCATAAATCGGAGGCTTGTTGTATGAGCGCGGGGTCGAGGTTGTAAACGTAGCGGAGGACGAAATCTTTAGTCCTGTTCTCGCCTAATTGTTCCGGTTCCTGTTGTAACTGTGCTTGATAGAGCGCGTCGAAATCACTACGATCGAGTTCATTTACCACGCTGTAGCTAAGACCGGGAAATAGTATCCCGATACTTAAATCAACCTGCTTTGCGCCCCGTACTAGGTCGTAGGGTAGCGATCGCAATTCCCCTATATCTTTATTGACGATAATTACTAGGTCTGAGGCTCTGCCTTTTTCTCGTTCCGGGCGGTATTGGGATTCGTAGATATAACGGAACGATAGAGTATCTTCAAATAGAATGACCTCGAAACCTTTATCCTTTATTTTTTGTAGGATTTCGGCTTCGGTTAAAAGACCGTCCGGGTCTGCCACTAGGGTAATCGGTGCTAATTGAGGTGTGAATTCTTTTAATATTCGATCGCGCCAGTTCATCAATCGTTCTCCACTCGCATTAGCAACAAGGGTATTAATTCCGGCGTGAGTTGAGATTGACCCTCGATAGCTTCCTGCCGGGTTTCTTCTTCTTGGGCGAGCTGTGCCAATCGGTAATCTCTCACTTGAGGTAGCCCGATACGCTCTATCATACGTCTCCTGGCGGCGAAAGCGTAGATATTTTTTTCCCGTTCTTTTTGCAGTTGCCGGTGATGTTTTTCTAACAGCTCCCTATAAATAGTCTCGCCCTGAATTAATGCTCTCTCCCAAACCGTGTCAAATACTCGGGCCGCATCTTCTCCGTAGAGGTGTTTGTGAATCTCTACTTCCTCGGTTAATAACTGTTCCCAAATATAACGGGCTGTGGGTAAGAAAACCCTTCCATCATCGTTGACGAACAGGGGCATCATCCTTTGTTGATTCCAATCCTCAGTATGTATGGCAATTCGCCACAGTGACCAGAACCCGCGTACCTCCGGGGGTAGGCCGGGGATGGAAACGCAGGCTACGGGTTGACCGGCGGCGAAAATCTGTTTGGTCGTGGCTAAACCTCGGATGCGGGCATCTTCTAGGGTTAGATGGTGGGCGTTAGTTAGTTCCGTCGCTTCGGTTAAATTGAAGACGGCGTTCGTTAATCTTTCACCAGTTGGAAAGGTTAAATCCCAGGCTTCGCCCCGTTTTTCCGCCTTGCCATTGTGCGATCGCAGATAGTTGACGGTCATCCGTTCGACCCAGTGGGAGATGGGATGATTGATGAGTTGTTGCGCGGCGGTGGGGTCTAGTTCTTCGCCCGTCTGGTAAATTGCCGTATTTTCTTTAGCTACTAGAAGCTGTTCCTGTACCCGGCTGACCACTTCTTGAACTTTGGTATCTAAGCTCTCCGGGTTGATCAGGGTTTCGATGTACAGGTCATCGAATATCTGCCCGGCTCCGGCGGAGTCTAAAACATCGCCGGTTTTATCCACGCCGAATTCATTAAGAATCACTGCGAGCTTTTCTTCGAGTACCTCACGAACGCGATATTCTACCGTGTCCTCGAAGACGAAATTTAAAGCGCGGACGGGGTAAGCCTGCCCGATTCGGTCTACCCTACCTATGCGCTGCTCTAATCGCATCGGGTTCCAGGGTATATCGTAATTGACGACTACGTGACAGAACTGCAGGTTTAGTCCTTCTCCCCCGGCATCAGTGGAGATTAGGATACGAACGTCTTTGGCGAAGGATTCTTGAACTTGCTTGCGTTCTTCCATACCCATCGAACCGTTAAGGCAGACGACGGAAATACCGCGCCCGGTTAGGAAGTCCCTCAGCATCTGTTGGGTGGGTACGAATTCGGTAAAAATCAGGGCTTTAATGTCGGGGTCGCTTTCTTCCTGTTGTAGTCGATAAATCCAGTCGAGTAAGGCTTCGGCTTTGGGGTCTGCGCCGGCGGCTTCGGTTGATCTGGCGGCTTCTAGTAATAATTCCACCTCGGCTTTTTCGTTTTTCAGAGCTTTGAGGGGAGTCGTCAGCAGTGAATCGACTTGCTCCTGTCCGTCCATTTCCGCCCATTCTTCTACCGCAAACATGGGGAAAAGGGTTAGCTGTTCTTCGGGTTCCCGTAGGGCTTGCAATCGCTTTTCTAGGGTGGTACGGATGGCTTGGGTGGAGGATGTTACGAGGCGTTGCATCAGAATCATTAAAAAGCCAACGTAACTTTTTTTCTGTTTTAGGGCTTGGTTGTAACCTTCGCGCACGTAGTCCGTAACTGCTTCGTAGAGTTGGCGGTGCTGGCGGTGTTTGGCTGACCAGGAGACGGGGACGAGTTGGGTATGTCTCGGTTTAAATAGGGGTTCTCCCCCGGCGGTTATAGCCCGGCGTTTTTCGGTGCGGATGACGTAAGGTTGTACCCGCTCTCTCGTCATGCTCGATATGTCGGGCAAGGCGAGGGGGTCTAGGAGGGAAACGAGACGGTAAAAGGCATCGGTTTTACCCTGGTGGGGTGTGGCGGATAGGAGTAATAGGTAGGGGGCGGCTTCGGCTAATCCCTGTCCGAGTTTATAACGGGCTACTTGGTCGGTACTACCGCCTAACCGGTGGGCTTCGTCTATTATGATTAAGTCCCAACCGGCGGCGATTAGGTCTTCAAAGCGATCGCGGTTATATTGACCCAGTTGTTCTTTCGTCCAGCCCCGGCGTTTATCCATCGGTTTTACCGAGTCCATCGGGCAAACTATCTGGTTGAATTGATTCCAGGGGTTTTCTGTGGTGTTGTAAAGGCGTTGCAGGGTTTTCAGGTCTTC
>CAZUVR010000120.1:0-7846 GCA_964623815.1 uncultured bacterium
AATATTTTGAGCTTTTTCTTCTTGTGGCAAGATCTCCTTAACTTAGCGGCATTCCGCTATAAACCTCTATAGAAGGGAATGAATTTAAATATTCTTCCCCAGCCCTTGAAATTCTTCCAAGTATCTTTGATAAGCAAGGTTGATCAACTGCATCGCCCGAATAGCCTCTTGGGACTTATTGATGTCGGGATGATAAATCCGCGCTTTACGACGATAAGCCCCTTTAACTTCTTCGGGCTGGGCCTCTCTATAAACCCCGAGGATTTCCCACCAAGAAAAGGATTCAAGAGCGCAATCTATAGAACTTCCTCCCTTTCCTGGACACCAGAGCTTGATCCCTTTATCATAATCAGCAGAAGCGAGAAACTTGCCATCCGGGGTGAAAGCGATAGGATGCGCTCCTAAGAGAGTATCTACCAATCGAGACGATTCTAAATTCCACAATTGGATTTCGTCCCTATCCGCGCTCGCTAAGATCTTACCGTTTGAGGATACCACCAAACTAAAAATTGTCTTGCCGTGACCAAGCAGAGTTTGGATAGGTTCGCCAGTCTCCAAGTCCCACAACTTGATAGTTTTATCGCCAGCTCCACTAATCAAAGTCTTGCCATCGGGAGTTATAGCCAGCGCCGTAACTTCACCCTCATGACCGCAAAGGGTACGATAAGATTTAAAGCTTTCGGTAGTCCACAGCTTGATTAACTTATCGGCACCGCCGGTAACTATCGATTGTCCATCCGGAGTTATAGCCACGGCCCAAACAGTCCCCTTATGTTCGTTAAAGGTACGTTTAAGCTCCCCCGTAACACCCCCCCAGATTCTGACTCTTCCATCACTTCCACCGCTGACGATGAACCGCCTGTTTTTTTGGATGGCTAGAGAACATACAGCCCCGTTATGGCTAGAGGGAGAGGCGGCACTGCCGAAGAAGCCGACAAAAGGAGCTTTGTTTTCTAAGTACCAAGCACTGATCCGCCCGTCTAAACCCCCGGCAATTAATAGCTTTCCATCATCGCTCGCGGACAGGGTTTGTATTTCATCCCTACAGCCATAAAAGCTATAAACAAAATCTCCCTTATTAAGGTTCCAAAGTTTGATGGATCGATCGTCACTTCCGCTGATGAGGGTTTTGCCATCGGCGCTGAAGGCAAGGCAATTGACGGCTTTTTCATGTCCTTTAAGTTTTTTGACGCACTGCCAGCGAGATTTATCAGCGGTTTGGGATAGGAGAATACTAAAAACACTTTCATCGGGAGGCAACCCGGCGTTAAGGTTTTCATTAACCGTTTTAGAGGAAACATGAGCTTTCAATGCTTCTAACTCTTCCTCTATGGATAGGCCTTCCAAGTCCCGCCAGCGTTTTTCCGATTCCCATTCCCGCGTTATATCTTCCAGAAAATACAAATTTTGTGCGTATCTATTATTGTTTCCGGAGGCGGTAAACATTTTAGCAACGCCGTAGAGGCCCAAACCTATCACTCCCCCGGTCATCGCCATCGCGCCGGCTCCGAGGCCGATAGCCGTCCCGCCGATGCCCAAACCCATACCGCCGATAGTAGAGGAAATGCCAAGACCACCGAGGGCACCGAGTCCGAGCGCACCGAGGGCGGTTCCATCTTCCGAGGAGATAGCTTCTACCGCCCCGTATGCAGCCGCGCCCGCCACGGCTCCCACTCCGCTCATCGCTCCCAACCCCAGCCCGATACCCCCGAAGCCGCCAACTATGCCCACGCCGCCGACTGTTGTCGAGAAAGCCGCACCGGCAGCGGAGCCGGCAGCTACAAAACTGATAGATTTTTTTGATGGTTCGGTCATAATAATAATTTTCCTGACTTCCAAAAAGATAATAATTTATATCTTTTAAAGAAGCCAGGATGAGGGAAATATTAATTTGTCAAATAACTTTAGCTAACCGCAAAAGCGATGAGAATAGTGGCGGTAACTAACAGGATGGCGAAGGCTCCCTGTATGGCATAGTTGCGTCTTTGTTCGGGAGAGGGGAAAACGGCGGGATATGCTTTAGGTTCTACAGCGTAATTGTTGAGAAGTCCGTCTTGAGTGGTGGTGGTGAACATCTTAAATGCCTCCGTTTGCTTTCTATAGCCTTAATCTAACACTAATATCAACGAATGTAACGATCGGTTGACAATAACTTTCCTATACCCTCTATAAGATCAACTGATGTTAATCGGGACGGGAAAACGATCACTAACCTCCCTCCTGCAATTAGGCCGCCAGTTCTTTCGTCCTCTGTCTGGTTAGTCTTTCCACACAGCCAGAGTACATCACCGGAGCCATCAAGCCGTCCTGAAAGCGATCGCTAGAGAATTGAGTTCGGCATCACGAAACCTAATCCATCGCAATCTACATCTATGAATTCTATTATTTTCCGATACAGAATTTACTGAAAATTCTATCTAACACCGATTCTGTGACATCTTCGCCCGTTATTTCCCCTAAGGCTTGAATTGCGGTTCTGAGGTCGATCGTCCAGAAATCTAAAGGCAACTCGTTAACTATCGTTTCTTGTACCTGTAATAGGGCGATTTTAGCGCTCGTTAAAGCGGCCGCCTGTCTCTGATTCACGGCTATATCTAAATCATTAGCAACTAACCGATCTCCCTCGATAATCTCGACGATTTTATCTTCTAATTCTTCAATTCCTCTATTTTGAGCCGCGCAGGTTTTGACTCGATACCTAATATCTAGGGGGTAATTATCTATATCCCCCAAATCGATTTTATTGATCACCAAAATCAAATTTTTGTGCTTAACTTCTTGATAGATTAAATCATCATCTTGCATCCAACCGCGAGAACCATCCACCGCTAACAATATTAAATCCGCCTTCTCTGCAACTTGACGGGACTTCTCTACCCCGATTCTCTCCACCACATCTTCAGTATCCCTAATTCCTGCCGTGTCTAACACCTCTACTGGAATGCCCCGGACAACTAAACGCGATTCTACCACATCTCTCGTAGTACCGGGTAAATCGGTGACTATAGCTCGATCGCTCTTACTCCAAGCGTTCAATAAACTAGATTTTCCCACATTGGGGCGGCCTACGATCGCTACTTTTAATCCGCTCCGTAATAATTCACCTCTCTGCGCCGTTTGCAGAATAGTTTTTACCCGATTCACCACCCGATTAATACTCTCCGTCACCCAATCTATATCTAAAGGGGGTAAATCATCTTCAAAATCGATCCTCGCCTCTATCTCCGCCAGAATATCAAGACAAGTAGCTCTCAACTCCCGAATCGGTTGACTCAACTTCCCCTGTAATCCAGCCAGAGCGATTTGATTTGCTTGCGGCGATTGCGCTCCCACGATTTCCGCTATACTTTCGGCTTGAGTTAAATCTATCCTACCGTTGAGAAAGGCTCTTAAAGTAAACTCGCCAGCTTGAGCTAATCTAGCCCCCTCTTCCAAGCACAATTGTAGAACTCGCTGTACGGGAATTATTCCCCCGTGACAGTGAAACTCGATCACATCCTCGCGGGTATAGGAGCGAGGGGATAGCATCGGTAATAATAAAGCTTCGTCTATATTCTCTCCAGTATCGGGGTGACGGATATAACCGTAGAGAATAGAGTGAGACTGCCAGGGGCTTTTAGAAGGGGTGACGAAGATATTTTCTGCGATGCTTACCGCCCGATTCCCCGATAGGCGCACGATACCGATACTACCCTGCTGCGGTACGATAGCTGTGGCGATGGCGACGATCGTATCTCCCGTGTGTAACATTTTTCTTTGTCCCATAAAAGATTGTACTGGCTGGAAAACCCTCAAGTCCGGGTCTTCTAGAGCATCGATTTAGTAATCAAAAACCAGACCTGATCAGCTTTTGGGATAGGATAAGTATTCGATCAGTCAAAAAATACGGGGAACAAGAAAAATAGAGGCGGCTAGGCACAGTATAACTTCAATTATCAGAGTCATATTTGGTCTATCTATTAAATTATCTTTAGATTAACCCAATCACTCCAAAAAATTAAGTTATGTCGAGCGATAACCGCCGGCAAACCCTTCTACAGAGGTTAAGATTGTTTCTCGAAATCGAGGGCGGCGGAATTCATACAGTAGCGCTGTCCCGTCGGTTTGGGGCCGTCATTGAAGACATGGCCGAGATGGGCATCGCAAACGGCGCACAACACTTCAGTCCTACGCATGAAGAAACTGAAATCGTTTTCCAGTTTGATATTGTCTTTGTCTATCGGCTGCCAGAAACTCGGCCAGCCCGTACCAGAGTCATATTTAGTATCGGATGTAAATAATTCGGTGCCGCAACAAACACATTTATAAACACCCTTCTCTTTATTATCGTGGTATTTACCCGTAAAAGCGCGTTCGGTGCCTTTTTTGCGGGCTACTTCGTACTGTTCAGGAGTTAATTGCGCCCGCCATTCGGCCTCTGTTTTTTGAATTTTCTTAACCATTTTATATCAACTACTTAAACTTGTCTCACAGCTATTTATAGTGTAACAATCAAAAAAGATTTATTCTAATTCGTCGAATAAAAGTTCTTCTAAAATCGGCTGTAATTGCTGATCGTCTGGTGAGACTAATTCCACTTTGCCGAGTTCATCATAACTGGCAAGGAATAATAGAGGAGCCAGGGGAGTATAGATAGAATATTTCTCATCCTCATAGGTGAAGCTGGCGAGAAACTGTAATTCTTCTGGTTCACTATTGGTTTGAGAATCGGATTCTATTTCTAAACTGAGAACGCTTTCATCATCGAGGGGCGGTAATTCTCCGCTCACCGTCAGGGTATGAGCAGTTAATTTTAAGTGCAGATTTAATTCTGCTAAAACTGCTTTAGCATTACCGAAGATTTCTTCGATTTCCTCACTATCTTCGATGAGAATAGCGTCGGATTCATCTTCTTCGTCCCAGGCTAAGATCATCACGGGAGTATCGACGGGAACTAGAAGCATATAGGTTAGATCTTCGGTTTCTAACGCATTTTCAATATAACAATCTAAGGTGCGGCCCTGTTCGTCAGAAAGGGTGATTATTTCTAGATCTTCCAATTCGTTATCTGGATTGTCTTGATTAAACTGAGATGGAGACATAAAAGTCAAAGGACGTTGATTGAATCAGAATATCACGATCGATGACCCTTTATCGGTCAAACCATCGTGTTTGACGTAAATAGTCAAAATTACCAATATCGGTCAAATTATACTGTAACGGGGTGATGGTAATAAAGTTATCCCGGATCGCCTGCACATCCGTAGGGACTTCCTTCGGTAGATGTATGTATTCTGGTTGCTCTAATTCCTCGACCACTTCCCCGATCAACCAATAATAACTCTTACCCCTCGGATCTAACCGCTTCTCGAAGTTTTCGATATATCGCCTCAATCCCTGACGGGTTAACTTCACCCCGGCGATTTTCTCCCCGGGCACCGGTGGAATATTGACGTTTAAGAGAGTCGGGACAGGTAAAGGCTCGGCGGATAACTTCCCCACCAGAGAGAGAGCGAAATCTGCGGCGGGCTGAAAATTATGATAGCCAAAACTGGCGAGGCTGAAAGCCATACTGGTTATACCCTCGATCAACCCCTCCATCGCCGCCGATACGGTGCCAGAATATAAAACATCTGTACCGAGATTTGAGCCGTGATTGATACCAGCGAGGACGAAATCGGGCGCAGCGGAGACGACGGCGCTAAGGGCGAATTTAACGCTATCGGCGGGAGTGCCAGAACAGGCCCAGGCGGTTACGTCGGGGTGAAATAATCCCTTTACTGGCTCGGCCCGGATAGGTTGATGTAAGGTTAAACCGTGTCCGGTAGCGGATCTTTCCCCGTCGGGACAGACTACGGTGACGCGATGCCCTGCTTCTGCTAAAGTATTCGCCAGAGTTCGTACACCTAAAGCGGAGATGCCATCGTCATTACTGATGAGTAAATGCAAAGATTGATCTGTAGTCATCGTATTAGCGCTGATGTATGCCGTGGCGCATTTGATTCAGTTTTTGTTGTACTTTAACATCGAGAGAGTTTACTAAAAAACGACCCTGAGAAACTTTTTGGGGCCGTTGTTTATTTCTGATACGACGTAAACTCTGATCTATTTCTAATTCCAGTCGCTGGGCGGACATCCATTCAGCACCGTAGCCCATCACCGTCAGTTTCTGTGCCCTATCGGAGGTGGCGACGATTATTCGGGAATACTGAGTGTGATTATCCCGCGAGGCACAAATTTTTTCTATATAAGTATCTGCAGTTTGTTCAAATGCCGTATAGTAAACCGAAAGACAAGGCGTATGCGCCTCCTGAGTTCCCGGGGTGTCTTGGTACTGAGAATCAAAAACTATCTGAGTACGGTAGCCTTGATGGGCGGTGTAGTTGATCAGGGTTTCGATTAACCTGTATCTTGCCGATTCTAAGCCATGACGATCGCACTCTTTCTTTAAACAAGACCAAGCACCGATGACGTTATAGCCATCGACAAGTAATAAAGCGTCGGGGATAGGAGTAGCCATTGTTTTCGCTGTAAACTCTGCACATTCGGTGGAGATTAATTAAATAACATTTTCAAAGTTTAACAAAAATTTCACAGTTAATCTTCCGCAGTTCTGACTAATCTCTCTTTTAAAGCCTTAGGATTCCCTTTAGCCACTACCCGCCCGTTTTCCAGTAAAAAAGCACCGTCGGCATAATCTAATTCATCGAGCCGGTGAGTTACCCATAGAGCCGTAATCCCGCGACTCTTCACCAGCGATCGCACCTGAGACACCAACTCTAACTGAGTCTCCGCGTCCAATAGAGCCGTAGGTTCATCCAACAATAACACGTCACAGTGACGAGCTAAAGCCCCAGCGATGGCGATGCGTTGTTTCTGTCCGCCGCTAAGGGCATAGATCGGCCGGCGCTCCATCTCCTCTAAATTAACCGCCGATAGGGCCTCTTTCACCCTCATCTGTACTTCCGTCGGTGAAAGATTTTCTCTAACCAGGCCGAAAGCGACATCGGCCCCCACTGTGGGCATCACCAATTGATGATCCGGGTTTTGAAAAACGAATCCTAAGGGGGCTGACATTTCGATCAGGCCGGATGTGGGGGCGAGCAATCCCGCCAACAATCTTAACAAGGTGGATTTACCGCTACCGTTATTGCCCAACAGCATCCAAAACTCGCTCGCCGGTACCTCCAGGGAACAAGACTGTAAAACCTTGCTCCCGTTAGGCCAGTTAAAGCTCACATCCTTAACTTTAATCGTCATTACTCGCCCGTTAAAGAAACGAAGCCTGGCACCCTACCGGCAGAAGCAGCACCGGTTTTCTGAGAGACGATGACGGCGCTGATCTGATCGCTCAATAACGCCACTTTCTTATCCGTCTGTTTCTCACAGGTCAATTCTATCAATTGCGGTACGGGGGATTTGATCGCGTTGATGAGGTGTTGATACAGTTCCTCCGCTTTCTCCTCCTCCTTACGCTGTACGGAAATCGGGATCGGAGATAATTTTAAGGTGATGTCAATGCTGTACATGGATATATGTTTTGTCAATGGAGCCTAAATTATTACACTAACATAGTCCCCGGCGATCGAATCATTCCCTCTCCTCAATGCTCTGGGGAAAAAAAATTTTATAATTTTTTAATGATTACCCTAGAAAAGTCCCAAAGTTTACATTAATATAGGATAAGTTAAGAAACGTAACGATTTCTCACAAATCATCGAAGAGTCTGCATTATTTTTTTCAGGACGAATCGATCGATTAGACCTTAGGATGTAATCCTCGTACTTATAACACCCATTCGGAGACAAACCTATGACAATAGCAGTCGGACGCGCTTCAGCCAACAGAGGCTGGTTTGATGTCCTCG
>CAZUVR010000121.1:0-7782 GCA_964623815.1 uncultured bacterium
ACCGTAGTTAGGGTATCTAGATTAACGGACAACATGGGAACTTCTAAATCTTCGGCACGACTGAGAATTCTGGGATCGGGGGAGATGTTACCGGTGAGTATCAGACAACTTGTAGAAGTTTCCAGGGCGGCTAACTGTAAATCGCTTCTATCACCGCCGGTGACTACCGCCATATTTTCCCCTTTGCGGAAATATTCTAGGGCGGCGTTGACGTTCATGGCACCGATAGCCAGACTCTCTACCAACCAGTCTAATCGATCGGAGCGACATAGGACGGTAGCCCCCAATTGATTGACTATTTCTCTAACGCTGACGCTTCTCAATAATTTACTGCTCGGCAACATCCCTAATACTTCGATGCCCTGACTGCCGAGATAGGGTTTGAGGAGATTGTGTATATCTTCTAATTCTCCTGGAGGCACATCGTTAATCACTACCCCCAATAAATTGCCGCCTAAATCCCGTTTGGCTCCTATCAAACTATCTACTATTAGGGGTGAACTATAACGGGTTACTAATAGAACCGGGATTTGAAAGTGTTTACTGATTTCCGTCACCGATAGGTTAAAACTAACCCCCTCCCATAGGGTGCCGGCTCCCTCCAGAATTAATAAATCTCCCGACTGATTATTTATATAGGTGGGTAATTCCTGAGTGTAGTCTTTGGTGTCTATGCCCGCGAGTCTTTTTTCTAGAGTTTCCGGTTTTAGATATACTAGGGGTGGCCGCACCTGTGAATCGGATAATCCCAGGACTTGACTCATGAATTTAATATCTTCTTCTTCGGTTTCGTCCTTTTCCTGGCTCATACAGGTGCCTATGGGCTTGCCATAACTAAACCCTATATTTCTCTCCTTTAATAAATGGGTTAATCCTACGATCGTCCCCGATTTACCGCTGTAGGGTTCTACTGACCCAATTAATAAAGCCGGACTCGATTTACTCGTCATTGATTTTTAATATACTCCTGAATGTTTTGATTATTCTTCAAACCTTAGTAATTTTCGATAGAAAGTCTGGGGGAAATCCGCCGCGCCTAATTGCTTATGCGTCTTGATCGAATCGATTAAAAAGTCTATGAACTCGGCGTTTAATATGGTCATCTCATAACTTAATTCTGCCTGTCCTTCAAATTGTAAGCGACAACGAGTTAACTCGGCTGGTAAATTTGACACGTACCAGGTGGCTACGAAAGGAATGCTCTCGCTACCTTCTATCTGCCGTCTACCTTCTAAATAGCCCTGTTTATAAAGCGTCAACGCATAGGGTAATAAGCTATGTCTTTCTTTCGGGTAGTAGGGCATATATACTACTAACTCTGCTTTACTAGCGGCTTCTAGTTTGTCTATAGCTGTCATATTTCTAAGCGATGTGTTTATGAAATTTTTCGACTATTCTAACCGACATGAACCCTCAGATTACTAACATATCATTTGTCAGAGTCCAGGCTGTAAATTTATAGATTTTATTATTCGGGGAGAAAAATAGGGGAGTCTATAAGATTTTTTTGAATGGCTACTACGGCGGCTTGAGTTCGATCGCGCAGGCTAATAATCACTCAAAATCTAGAGGTGAATTCGTCTAATTTTTTTCTGACTACTAGCCCTCGCTCATCTCATCACCATTACGATCGAACCCCGCCACTAACACCGGATTCTCCGACCAAGCATCGACGATATTGATATTACCCTTGAGGAAATTTTGACGGATGGCGCGGCGCTGAATCTTGCCGCTGGCAGTTTTTAAAACGGTGCCTGGTTTGGCAAGTACGATCGCGTAGGTCATGATCTCGTGTTGTTCGGCGATTTCCTGACGAATATCGGCTATCAACTGAGCCGTATCTATTTCACCGCTACGTCTTTCTAATTCCTGTACTATTACTAACTGCTCCTCTTGGCCATCTTCTATCGAGAAGGCGGCACCGTAATCGGGGCGGAAAACTTCGTTTAATTGTTGCACCGACCATTCTAGATCCTGGGGGTAGTGATTGGCTCCCCTGACGATGATTAAATCCTTAATCCTGCCGGTAATATACA
Source organism: uncultured bacterium (assembly GCA_964623815.1). GTDB lineage: Bacteria > Cyanobacteriota > Cyanobacteriia > Cyanobacteriales > Microcystaceae > Chroococcopsis. The sequence goes on from CAZUVR010000121.1 coordinate 2,037, forward strand.
ATTCCCCATCAAGTAGGAAACCTAAATCGCCGGTACGCAAAAAAGGCCCTTCTTTCGTATCTTCTATATAAGCTTGAAAAGTTTCTTTAGTCGCGTCTTCTCTCTGCCAGTAGCCCTGAGCGACGCTGGCATCCGATACCCAAATTTCTCCCACTTCATCGGGGGCGCAACGAATCAAAGTGTCTGGATGTACGATCGCTATATTAGTCTGACAAACCTGGCGACCGCAACTAGGAATGATTTTCACACCGGGTTTTATGTCCTCTACTATTACTATCTTGTCTTTCTCGAACGCCGCCCCATCTAAAGCTCTGATTACCGGGCGAGTACCTTTAGGTTTAGTGGAGACTAACAGGGTATATTCGGCCAAGCCGTAAGCCGGGGCGAAGGTTTCCCAACGGAAGCCACAGGGAGAAAAAGTTTCGACGAATTTCTCCATTACTTTCGGGTTGATAGGTTCGGCTGCGTTACCGGCCGCCTGCCAACTGCTTAAATCTAATTCGCTCAGATCCCCAGGCTTAGCGCGACGTAGACAAAGATCGTAAGCGAAGTTAGGGGCTTGAGTGTGAGTTCCTTTATATTTGCCGATATTTTTCAGCCATTGAATCGGCCTTTTGATAAAGGAGAAAGGAGACATCAAATAACAGGGAGTGCCGTTATAGAGGGGAACAATCATCCCCTCTACCAAACCGTAATCGTGAAAATAGGGCATCCAGGTGATAGTAACGCTATCGGCATCATAGCCGCAGGCTTTTTGTAAATAGCGGGCGTGGTGCATCAGGTTAAAATGACTGAGCATCACGCCTTTAGGGGTATTAGTCGAGCCTGAGGTATATTGGAGGTAGGCGAGAACATCTTTATCTACTTTGGGATCTTTCCATTGCTCTGCTAAAGATAAATCGATGCTTTCGCTCGTTATCCACTTCATCTGCTCGAATTCGGGAAACTCTTCCTTCACTCCCTCGATCAGTTCTAATATGGCTGAGGTAACGAGGGCAAATGTGGCGTTAGCGTCTTTGACGATCGCTCTTAGTCTCGGTAGGGTGCGCTTCAATCTTCCTGATTCCGGCGGCGGTACGGGGATGGCGATTACTCCAGCGTAGAGACAGCCGCAGAAGGCGGCGATTACTTCGGTTCCCTGAGGATATAGTAATAAAGCTCTTTCACCCTTGGCTCCATATTTTTGCAATAGGGCGGCGATCGCTCGCGCCCCGCGATCGAGTTCTCCATATGATAGGGGTGGCGTTTCTTTCCTACCGTCTACCAGAAATGTATAGGCATGACTGTCCGGTTGATGGGTAGCCCGATAACGTAATAATTCCACCAGGGTAGTCGGTTCTGAAGATTTAGCGGCCTGCTCCGATGTCATATAGTTTTATATAATTCTTCCTATTGTATAGATATTTTACTTGAGCGCTCCCGATCGGCAAATATTTTATTTATCCTTCTTCCTCGAAAGTGATGCGAGTAGATTGATAGTCTGGCGGCTCAACGTGGATTAATATCCTGACAGGGCTAAATGCTTCCGTCAGTCGTGCTTCTACCCTTTCCGTTATCTCGTGCGCCCCCATTACATCTTCCGCCTCTACGATCAGGTGCATCTCTATAAATACCTGTCTCCCCACTATGCCCCGCGATGCTATGTCATGACAGTTGATCACTCCTGGCACTGACATAACATGCTCATAGATTACCTCGGGAGCGATCGCAATTTCATCCACTAACCAGGGTAAGTTATCTCGTAAGACATCCCAACCACTTTTGAATACTAAAAAAGCGACTGGTATAGAGAGGAGGACATCCAACCATTCTAAGCCGGGAATATTTTCTTTCTGCCCTACCCAAACGCCGATCAAACCGCCTAAAACCGTAATTGTTACCCACACATCGCTCATGGTGTGTTGAGCGTCGGCGATGAGAATCGGGCTGTTTACCCGTTTTCCTACGCTTCGTTCATAATAGGTGACGAAAATATTAACGCCCAAGACTAATAATAATAGCCATAACTCAGGGCCGGTGATCTGTATCGGCTTGCCCCCTTGAGTAATCCGAGTTATCGCCCCTTGGACGATTTCAAAACAGGCTATACCCAAAAAAACGGCTATACCTAAAGCTGCTACCGCTTCATATTTTAAATGTCCGTAGGGATGATCTCGATCGGGCACTGGCGATGAAAATTTAATCGCCACCAAACCTAAAACATTATTAGCGCTATCGGTGACGCTGTGTAGAGCATCAGCTTGTAAACTCAATGAACCTATACTTATTCCCACTGCCGCTTTTAAAAACATTACAAAAAGATTTAGCAGTAAGGTTATAAACAATACTCTACGAATTGTCGATCGATTATCTCTGGCGTTAAACACACAATTTTTGAATTCAGATATTCTTGTGTTATTGTACTCTAGTCTTAGCTTTAAACTCAATAACTAGAGTATATTTACTCAACTGCAAATGAAAAATATTATCAAGAATTTATAGCTTGTTTAAAGTTAATTTTTCTCCAGAAAAAATAGTTTTTATTTGAAGAGAGTGCTAAAGATTTTCAATATCTCTAATTATAAAAGAGAAAATAATTATTCATTTATAAAAAATAAATAATGATTTGACAACGGTAAAAAAATAGAAAGACAAAATCTTATACATAAATTATACAGCCGATACGAGTAGGTATACATCAGCTCTAACCCGCGCCTCTTAATATGATGAATAAGCGAAATACACATTCATACACTATTCCTTTTATACATTATGACTGCATACACTAAATCCATTGATAGCCAGAGCGATCGAGTATACTTCCTATCTGAAGTGATGGATAGAGAAAACGGAGCGCTCACGTCCCATCCCGCCGTTACCAGTAAAGTTAAAAGATTGATGGATATAGGCGGTGCGATCGTAGGATTAGGAATAACGGCAATGGTAGCCGTACCAGTGGGTTTAGCGATGATGATCAAAGATCCGGGCCCCTTATTTTACAGTCAAACCCGTTGCGGTTTAAACGGTCGTCGCTTCCGGATCTGGAAATTTCGCTCGATGGTAGTCAACGCCGACAAACTGAAACACCTGGTTAAAAACGAAGCCGAAGGATATATCTTTAAGAACGAAAACGATCCTCGCATCACTAAAGTAGGCGCTTTTCTCCGCAAAACCAGTTTAGATGAGTTCCCTCAGTTTTGGAATGTTCTCTTAGGAGACATGAGCTTAGTAGGTACTCGCCCCCCCACCCTCGACGAAGTAGAAAAATACGAACCCCACCACTGGCACCGTTTACACGTTAAACCAGGTATTACCGGAGAGTGGCAAGCTAACGGGCGTTCCTCTGTGAAAGATTTTGAGGAAATTGTGCGTATGGATGTAAATTATCAGAAAAAATGGTCTGTTTTCTACGATTTAAAACTGATATTTAAAACCATCTCCGTAGTTCTCAATAAAAAAGGAGCCTGCTAACTCATTACACTTCTTTAAAATTCCTAGTCTAGAGTCGGGAAAGTAAGGTAAGGTAAAAAACTGTGAACTTTACAACCCTTAACCGGCAAGGTATATGACCTCGACTGCACCGCACAGAAAATCAAAAGCCCTAAACCCCAATAGTCGTCGTCCCGCGAAAGAATTATGCAGTGAGTGCGGACTGTGTGACACCTACTACATCCACTATGTAAAAGAGGCCTGCGCTTTCATAACCCAACATATTAGCGAATTAGAGGCGCAAACTCACGGGCGTAGTCGGAATTTAGAAAGTGCCGATGATTGGTACTTCGGGGTACACGAGGAAATGTTCAGCGCCAAAAAGCAACAACCCATAGAGGGGGCGCAGTGGACTGGGATCGTCAGCTCGATCGCCTGTAAAATGTTAGAGAAGGGATTGGTAGAGGGCGTGGTGTGCGTACAGAATACCGCTGAAGACAGGTTTCAACCCATGCCAGTGATTGCCACCACAGCCGAGGAAGTCCTAGCCGCCAGAGTGAATAAGCCTACCCTCTCGCCTAACCTGTCGGTATTAGAGCAAGTAGAAAAATCAGGGATGAAGCGTCTATTGGTTATCGGAGTCGGTTGTCAGATTCAAGCGCTTAGAAGTGTAGAGAAACAATTAGGTTTAGAAAAGCTCTATGTATTGGGTACTCCCTGCGTCGATAACGTAAGCAGAGCCGGTTTACAGAAGTTCCTCGACACCACTAGTAAATCACCCGATACTGTAGTGCATTACGAATTCATGCAGGATTTTAAAGTGCATTTCAAGCACGAGGATGGATCGATCGAGAAAGTACCGTTTTTCGGTTTAAAAACCAATCAGTTAAAAGATGTGTTCGCTCCTTCCTGTATGACTTGTTTCGATTACGTCAACTCCCTAGCCGATTTAGTGGTGGGTTATATGGGTGCGCCTTTCGGCTGGCAGTGGATTGTCGTCAGAAACCAGACGGGTAGGGAGATGCTGGAGTTGGTAAAAGAGGAATTAGATACTCAACCAGTGATGTCGAAGGGGGACAGGAAAGGGGCGGTACAGAATAGCATCCCCGCCTATGATAAAGGTGTCACCTTACCGATGTGGGCGGCGAAATTAATGGGAGTGGTAATAGAGAAAATCGGGCCGCAGGGTTTGGAGTACGCCCGCTTTTCTATAGACTCTCATTTCACCCGCAATTATCTTTACGTTAAGCGTAATTATCCTGAAAAGTTAGACGCTCACGTACCCGAATACGCCAAGAAAATAGTGAGTCAGTATAACCTACCAAAATAATGAGTCTAAAATTCATTCGTGACAAGTTAAGGTAGAACTCTTTTGTCAAGTAGCTGTTAATTAATCTTTACTAAGTTCTCAATCCTTTGCTGTGTGCGAGCTATTTAGTTCCTATCAGGACAGGGAATCGGATGATGGATTTAGGAAGACCCAGCATTTGAAACGGATATTAATAAGGTTTGCTATCCTAGCTCAAAAGTTTCAATTTCTACTAAGGATTACTATACTGTTGTTTAATAGCCGGATTTCCTAAGTCATACCAGAGGGAAAAAGATTGCACCGCAGCCCAGCGCTTGTAATAGCCAGTGAAGTTGTTAATCTGGCGGTAGTTATCGGTAATGGCTCCGGTTAGAAAAACGCGAGTGTATTCTCCGTTCTCCTCTAAAGGTGCGTTATCTTTATCAAAGAGTCGCTCTACTAAAAATTTCGGTACTAGTGGTCTGTCAAGTATTAATAGTGGGATAAAGGCGCTTCAATTTAATACGAGCGTCCTCAGTAGTAAATTGCCAATCAATTTTAGTGGAAATTAGGTTTCTTCGATTTTCCCAAGCAGCAACTTCCTCTATTAATAGATTTTTAGTAGGGATACGTCGGTCAAGGCATTGTCTAGTTAAAACACTCAATTCAATTTCAGCCATATTTAACCAACTTCCATGTTTTGGGGTATAATGAAATTCTAATTTTTCTAAAATACGTCTAGCTTCAGTTGGGATAAACGCTTTGTCAAGCGAGGCTTTTACATGTGTATTTAAGTTATCTTGCACGATTAAAATTTTTTTAGCTTGAGGATAACACTCATCAACTAAATACTTCATAAGTTTTCGCATAATCAATTTGAGTTCGTCTATCTGTTACTTCGATATGCCTCCAACCTGTTAAGGGTTCAAAAAACATAAATAAATTACAAACTCCTTCTCGACGATATTGATAATCAAAACGTTCGATTTGTCCTGGTTTTGCCTCAATTGGGGTAGTGGTTTCAGAAATAAGTTGTTTTGAAGTTTCATC
>CAZUVR010000122.1:0-7745 GCA_964623815.1 uncultured bacterium
GCCAAGGTTTGGGCTTGAGCAAGTTCTGCCTCTGTTAGTTTTTTGTCTAAGAAAGATGTAAGGAACTCCAAAGATTGAGCAGAAGTCATCACATCGAGATCGTAGCGAATCGCCCCTCTGACGGGAGCTTCCCTCGTGGTTACTAAAACCCGACATCCAGAACCTCCAACGCGGAACGGCTCCACATCGTCGGGGTTCCAGACATCATCTACCACTAGTAAGGCTCGTTTATCTGAAAGTAGAGTCCTCAACTGTAAAGATGCTTCATCTAAGTTGATGGGTTTGAAATCACGATCCCCCAATGCCCGTATCCAAGCACTCAAAAAAGACAAAATATCTGGTTGCTGACCTAACGTTGCCCAGAATATCCCATCGGGGAAGTGATTTTGAACATCCCTGTCATGGGCTAGAGCGGCGGCTAAGGTCGATTTACCGATGCCGCCTAAACCGTAAATAGCGCTGATAACTAAGGTTCCCGCTCTGAATGTCTCTTGGCCTAACAGTTTTTCTTTTAGTTCCTGGCTAACCTCCCGACGTTCGACAAAATAATGAGGTAGTGGGGGAGCAAAGTTTTTATGGGGGGATAAAGAAACTCCGCTTTCCTCTAAAGTGTCGGAGGCTTTTTTCCAGTTACTTCCTCAACAGCTCTGCGAATTCCTCTACTAATATCCGTGAATGCTTCATCGGGATTAGGCCAACTGGTAACGGGTTTGGCATTTTTCGGGAGAGCTTGCACCTTGCTAAAAGATGCCCCCGTCCAATCTACCGGGCGCAGAATAACTGGAATGACGCGAGCTTCTCCGTTCTCGTGACGTTCCATTGCTCTTTTTAGCTCCACATCATAGCAATATTTGGATGCTAGAAAATCGGCACTAATTAAAAGCAATATGACTTGGGCACTTTCCAAATGTCGATCGATTTTGCCCTCCCACTCAGTCCCCGCAGTTATCTCACGATCGTGCCAAGTTTTAATTACTCCCTGATTCCTCAACAAGCTGAGATGTTTGGCTAGCTCATCTCGCAGTTCCTCATCCTTATGAGCATAGGAAAAGAACACTTCAACTATTGGATTTTCTGAGCCAGATGTCGATTCTGGTTTGGGTGGCATCGCTGTTTCCCTAAGCTCGGGTTTTTGAATCAAAACTGGTGTCAAGTTTTCCGCAATTCCAGCCATCCGAATTGCGCTACAGCCCAATTTGTAGGCAAACTCAACTGGGCGACCTGCCCCTAGCGCATCATAAAAGCCAACACCAAACTCAATAGCAGCTTTGTCTCCAATAGCCTGCCTCATACCGATGACATGGGGAATAAATTGGGCAATTGCCTCGGCTTGTACTTGAGAGTAACAGCCGTTAAGTACGACGCATTCCACCTGTTCGGCAAATAGCTCAAACAAGCCCGCGAGGGCTTCTCCATTTACTAGCTTCGCTTGCCCCTGCTCATCTTCAAACACCAAACCTTCTTCCCCTGCGCCATGTCCCGAAAAATGGATAATCTGGGGATTAATATCCAGTAAAGCTCTTTGAATATCCCTTGGACGTACCGCCCATTTCTGCTCCAGGATAAATTGATCCCGTTTTTTAGCCCGTTGTAACGCGAATTCAATATCCCGAACCTCTTCATCTAGACGCAAGGGTAAAGTTCCTTTAGGATTAGCGGCTAAAATCAGTATTTTTTTAATAGGAGCATTAGGAGTCATCTCTTAATTTATCTAAATTACCAGCAATCTCATCGACCATTAGTATAGCATTCATCAGAAAGCGCCAGTTTTAACTGGGAGCCGATAGAATAAGTTTTATCAAATGATTGATGAAGAGCTAGAAAGTCGAAGTTAAGTAATCGTGCAAGAGTTAATCGGCTCATATTGAAACAATTATACTAAAAGTCTAGGAAAAAAGTTTTGTAGTTTATTTAACAATTAACTATCATCATCTCTTGCTCTAAAAGGATAAATTTAATTATTCACCAATAGCATTTTCCTATCTATTTCCTTACACAACTTTCCGTAAGTATTTCGGTAACGACAAAAGGGAAATCACCGGGCTTTCTTCTGATATGGTCCCATATTAGGAAAAGACAAGCGACAGCGATCGCATTTTCCGAACTCCCACGAGGCCGGTATTTTAAATTTTTTCTCGCACTGCGGACACTTCGACAGTAATATCAACCCGTGTCTCTCGCACATCCACACTGATTGAAACTGCCACTCAATTTTATGGCACGGTGACTCGCCGTAGCAATCCCCGCATAGACGAATCGAGCTAAATCTTATCTTTTCCCCCAGTGGCGGCAACATTGATCTTAACCTTTCCCCATCAATACCCACAACCTCGCCTAAAGCCCTTAGATCAGTATCTGAAGGAAAAGGATTAAGATGAAAGCGTTCCCATCGGGCTATTTTTGCTCCGATACCCGCTAACTCACCTAACCCGCCCGGAGTGAGGTGATTACGTCGCTGTATCCTACCTAAAAAATGACTTAAACTCTCTCCCTGCATGGGTTCAACAGGAAATAGCCAAGGGCGGATATCGTCACTCGCCTTCATGAATACTCCCTCGCCACTTCTTGTAATATCGCTTTGTCAATGCGCTTGTGGCCTATCGATAGAGATTTAATCGCCGCCTCCCGTAATATCTCGTCTAATCTCCCGATATATCCTTCAGTCGCTTTTAAAAGAACCTTAAGTAGGCTCGAACTGGTTAAATTCGAGGCAACGGGTAGTTTTAAGACTTTTTCTTCCCAGATCCCTACTGTTTTCTTAAACTCGGCTCCCGCTAACTTACCGAAACGACGATGGGAACGAAATCTATTATAAACCTGTTCATCTCGTTTGATTACTGCGTCCAAGCGATCGGTACCGACTAAAACCACGGAAATCTCTAACTTATCGTTAATATCACGCACATCAGGAAAAGTCTCCGGTTTCAGACGATCGGCTTCATCGATGATAATCATCTCTACCTCACAGCATTTTAAAACTTCCATCGCTCTCGAGCGAAAATCTGAAACAGTTCCCTTAACTGCTCTATAACGTAAATACTCGATAATCTCCTTAAATAAATCTTTTGAACCGCACTTAGTAGGAGGCATGATATAAATAACCGGAACCGTGGGTGCTTGCTTCCCTTCCTGTTTTGGTTTATTCCTCAACGTGTAAGCTTCACACGCAACGGTTTTTCCGGTGCGGGACTCCCCCACTATCCGGCAGGACTGCCTCGCTTTACGCTTTCCATCTAGCCAATCGTGTAAATCTCGAATATGTTCTAGCGGTACGATGCTCTGACGGTTCAAACGGGCGATTTCGGCTTGAAGCCACTGTTCATCGGTATTGAAATCACCTAATTCTTCTGCGATCGCTTCTGCCTCTGTCATAACCTACCATCCGTAATCATCTCGTAATTGGTCGTAATCCCACACTTCTATATCTTCGATTTCCGAACGGACGGGAGTTTCCTCCTGTAATTCAACGGTTTCGGTCTCTTCGACGGTCGAAGACTTTGCTTCCTTCTTGTAGGCTTGTTCATTTTTCTGACGTTGCTTACGGGTCTTTTCTTGTACTAATGCCTCCCGTTCCATAACCTCGTGTACAATCGCCTCATTACTGATCCTTTTTCCGCTACTTCGCAACCTTTTAGCGCTGGCTTGAGCTTCATTAAGAGATAAACTTTCAGTTTCTAATTCCTGAGCATGAGCGCGAGATAGAAAAACTTCCTTGCCTTTTTCCCTGCGATAAACCCAAAGGGTCGTAATATCATTTGGGTCATAGCGCAGAATTACAGTATCTCCCGCGTAACCTCCGAGATGCTCCCCTCGATAAAAGAGATTCTCAAACTGTAAATATCCTCCTCTTTGAATGGTACGTCTTGCCACTTTCATCAAACAAATATCTAGCTCGCGCTCAGGAATTATCTGTGGTTGCCGTTGTAACCCCAGTTGCCATCGTTCGTATCGAGTTTGATGGGTTCTCGCATCTTCATCTTGGTTATATATGGTTACTATATACCGGACGATTAGCTGTTCAAGCTCTCTTAGAGTTAAACTCGCTGTTTTTTCAGCCTCTTTAGGCCGCTCCTGAATGTTCGAGCCTGTGTAACCAGGTAGCTTTGAAAACAAAGATTGATTGAGAGTTTTAAAAGGACGCTCTACAATTCCGCCTTCAGACGGACGAGCGCGTAATTTTAAAACGAATCCCAACTGCCCCGCAATTTCTCCTAAATGATCCGATCGAAAATCTTTTCCTCCGTCCGTGAATAAATATTCGGGGGTTCCATAAGTATCCCACTCCTGGTTCAGCTTATATTCTTCACCATAGTGTTTTGGTAAGATAGCGTGGCGTAAAGCCAAGGCGACAACTTGAGAACTTGGTGCGTCGAAGCCTAAATTGAGTCCCATAACGCAACGTGAGTAACTATCGATCACTGTCGTTAACCAAGGACGACCCAACAACTCTCCATGTTGATCTACGAGTAATACATCGGCGCGCGTGTGGTCAGACTGCCAAACTTGGTTACTGTATCTAATATCAAGATTGTCATCATCGCGGGTTTTGAGCGATAGCTTCGATCCTCTCCACCCTGGTGTACGAATACTGTCGGCCTTCTCCTGCTTTTCTTTGATCGGCTGAATTACTCTTAAAATAGTTCGGTAGTCTGGCGGTTGCTCGTCTTTAATTTCTATGGCTTTCGTTTTGACTTTTTCTTCAAGCTGTTTTCCTGTTATTTTCGTATTTTTTTTATAGAGATTAACAATAAAGGTCTGCCAGAATTCGCTAATTCTATGCGTTCCTTTATCAGATCGATCGCTGGAAACCAAGGCGGCTAAACCTTGTTCTTGATATTTCTTGAATAATCTTTGCAAGGTACGAACGGATACACCGAGCTTGGTTGATCCTTCTCGTAACCGCTCTCCGTAGATTTGACGATCACAAGGCTCAAGTAGAGACTGTATCACCTCTAATTTAATTCGTGCCTCCTGTGGCAAATTTGATACAATTGTATAACTAGGTTCGCATGTACTTAAAGATGAGGTAGTTTCGATCGATTCGATCTCATCATGGTTTGTTGGGGTTTCATGATTGGGAATCATTTCATAAATAGTAAATATTTTAAAAGAACATATTGATATTTTAGCACGTTAAAAAAGAACGACGCTGAAATTGTCATTATATTAAATCCACTCAAAAAGACGACATGTATTGTGTCACCAAATAAAACATGCTTAAATAGGAAAGCGACAGATAATCTGTACCAGGAGAATATAAACGACATTTAATTTGTCAGAAAATAAATAAGTTTATAGGGCAGTAAAATTACTGAAAAATATATCCTGTAAGCATTACAAGCAACGACAATAATTTGTCATCACGACAATTAATTAGTCACTGTACACTTTATCTCTTTCTACTATAACCCTTCTAGCCTTCTGATGGAGGCATCTTGAAGCCTCTATCGTTCTCAATAAGGTTAACAGGTTGGGTCTTTTTAGGCTTTTTTCAACCTCTCAGTGGTAGGAAAGTGGTAGGAAACAACATGGTAGATTCACAGCATCATAACTCAGTGGTCGTTCTGTCTGCGGGCGTTGCTCCCGGCAGAAGCTTCGTCAAAGTAGAAAGCGATAATGGTCGGCTAAGACTGAGATTCAGTTACGGGGGTAAACGGTACGCGCTGGCTGTTGGTTTACCGGACTCAAAAGTTAATCGTTTAGTCGCCCTGCAGAAAGCCGCTCAAATCGAACTCGATATAGCGTCAGGTAATTTCGACAGTACCTTATCTAAATACAAGACACCTAAATCCACTCCCGTTAAACAACAAGAAGAGACGGTTGCGGATTTATTCGTAAGGTTCATGGACGCACAGATAAAGCTAAAAGAACTACAAAAAGGGAGCCTTTGCCGATATAGAGCGACATTAAAACATCTAGGGCGATATTTTCCGATTAAAACGGCTAACTCGATCGACGATAAAGATGCCGAGGGCTTTGTCAAATACTTAAGGGGGCAGGTTTCGACCAGAACGGCTAAAGACTATCTCATATTGGTCAAGGCTTGTTGGAATTGGGCGCGGCAAGATTTAAGTAACGATCCCTGGGCCGAGCTTGTCGATCATATAAAGCCCCCTCCGAAGCAAAAAGTTAAACCATTTACGGTCGGCGAGGTCAAAACTATTTTAGAAGGATTCGCAAATAACCCCTATTACAGCCACTACAAAGATTTTGTTACCTTCCTCTTCGGGACGGGTTGCCGTTTCGGAGAGGCTGTCGCCCTGAAGTGGAAGCATCTTTCTGATGATTGTTCTAGCGTCTGGATCGGGGAATCCGTATCACGAGGTAATCGAAAAACAACGAAAACAGGAAAAGACAGAACCATAAGGCTGACGACGAAAATAGCGATGATGCTGATGGAGCGCAAGCCCGATCGTTGTAATCCTGATGATATAGTATTTCCCGCCCCGGAAGGAGGAACGATCAACGACCATACCTTCCGTCGTAGGGCATGGAAAAAGGTTCTCTCGCAATCCGGTATAGAGTATCGAAAGCCCTACTCTACCAGACATACTGCTATTAGCCATGCTCTAGCTAACGGTGCTAATCCTTTAGCGGTGGCGGAGGCGACAGGGCATGATCCGCACATTCTTTTCAAATACTATGCTTCCGTAATTCAAAAATCGGCCGTCATGGTCGAGTTTTGAGTAAACATCATAACTCTTGTCAGAAATTTTAGCTTTTTTACCAGCGGTCGATCTAACGAGGCTAAGGCATTGGAAGTTAAGGTGACGGTTTGGTGGTTTCGGAAGACCGCTATCGATTTAGCTAACTGGCAATGTCTTTTTATTATTTGGGCGATCGCTAACTTTACTATTGCATCAATCCGCTTGGGTAGTTTATCCGGGGGAGTTTGGTTGGAGATTGTCTAGCCTCGTGGCTCGAATTTAGCAAGTGGATACATCAATATCCAATCCTTAGAAATGAGGATGGGAAAGGCTAACGCCTATTAGAGATAGAGGATGCAAAACGCTTCAAAATGCACCCTTCAAATCTTAACCACACAACCTACTTTTTTAAGGAGTTACACATAATGAATACCCTAATTAGCGATGTAGTATTACCCGTTTTCCTTTTCTTCGTTTATTTCTGCGCTTTTTCCCTCTTCATCTACAAGCCAGAAATACCAACGAAGGAAGAAACCCTCTCTTCATCAGATGAGCAAAGCAGCGTCAATCTTGAAAATGTCGGAGGGCAACCCCAGGAGTCAGAGACAGAAACGATGCTTAAGGTCGAACAAGACGAAGAAGTACCCGCCGAGCTTCCTATAGTAAACGAGCAACCGGATGAAATTATCGAATCGGAGCCAGATGTTGGAGAAGATCGCTTATACATCGAAACCGAAACCATAATTAACAAGCTCAATAAACGTCAAACGAGGAAGATCTGTCAGCCCCTCGGCATAAAGCAGAAATCGGGTAAATCTGAAAAATCCTTAATGTCGATTAAGACCGAAATCGAACAGCATTTTAAAGAGGAACCCCTTCGAGTTATAGGAGTAATCAGACTCAGACTACCAGAATTACTCTCGTCGTAAATCCAACCCGACAGTAATCCCCCTTTAAAACTAAGCCCGATCTAACCATTATTTACCGATGGTTTATCGGGCTTAGTTTTGTCTTGCTCACAAATCAACTTTATTAATAATTGCAGGAACTACTATCATGTTAAATCAAATCAATGTTAACAACTTATTCGAGTCTCGC
>CAZUVR010000123.1:0-7610 GCA_964623815.1 uncultured bacterium
CCCACTTAAAAGATGAAAAGATGGGGGCTTCCGCGTTCCTCTATTGTTTCCGTGATTCGGTAGTAGTGGTGAGCCGTATTGCTTATCCAGTAAAGATTGTGTAAAATATTTCATCCATCAAAATAATTTAAGACAGTAATTCCTCCTCAACGTTACCGGGCAGTGGGAAAAGAAAGTGGTCAAACCAATCATATTGAAAGATTAAATAATACTTTTCGACAAAGAATTTCTAGATTGGTCAGACAGAGTCTATCGTTCTCCAAAAAAATGGATAATCATATCGGGGCTATCTGGTATTTTATACACGACTATAACGCCCAATTAGCAAAGCATTAAGCCCCATCATTACTATCGAATCACCACCCATAAATGTTTAACAAGTATATTGATGATTAGCTATGAATAAACCGATTAATATAGGTAATTAAAAATACAACATTAGCTACGGCTCTTAAAATTGAATGTAAAGCTTGAGGATAAATCTAGGCAAATTACCCTGAATTTACCCGATAATCTCAGTCAAACCGAAACTTTCAACCCCAGCGACTGGCGGCGAGAAATTGCGATCACCCTATTATAGCAGGGCTCGTATTTTGCTCGTATGGCAAAGCTGCACAACGATCGATGATTCCCCTTAAGTCTATATCGGGAAAATATTTACTACTATCTTTCTCGATATATTCTTACCCTTCCAAAACATAAATTCATAGGCTATTTTTCCGCCACAGCCAAACCTGGGGTACTTTAAAGGGAAGATAATCATTAACATCCGAATAGCTGGTAACATCTATTTCTAAAACTAAATCTGGCGGCGGATCATTACGCCAATCGATCCTCTTTTTACCCGAAATGGCCCGCCAATTATCCATATAAAACATATAATCCAGCTCGATACCGGTTTCTTTTATTGAGCAAATGTTTTACCTGTGACTCCCGATTCCCGAGGAGCGCTGTATATAGTATAAATTATTAGCCAGCTTTCCCTAGTCTACTGCAAAGCCAGATAATTGACGCATTTTAGGTGTATGAAAACCGATGACAATATCTTGTTTAGGAATCCCCATTTCCATAAGTTCTAGAGCAATATCAAATTCAGTCGTATTTTGCTGAATCCAAATTTTGTTATTCTTAATATCTAGTTGCATTACTGGTTGATAAATTCTTAAAGACTTGTTCCAACCAATACTAATAATTTGGTAACGATCGTTCTCTTTATCAAAGATAGGCTCTACTTCAATATCTCCGTAGCTCGGTTTGTGCTGAAGATGATTCATCAATAATTCTTGTATTTTTAGGCGATAACTATCTAATTTATCCATTCTTCTATTTCCTCTAGATCTATATTATAAATTAGTAATTTTAATTCATTTTCATAAGTAACAGCTTCTATAAAAGGTAATTTAAAGAAGTTAATATAAATTACCGTTGGAACTGCTAAATATAAAATTCTATTTACATCTTCAAGGCGTAAAGCGGTTCGATAATTAATAAACTGCCCCAAAGCCATGTGAAATTCTGAAATTTTGGAAGCACTGGCAAAGTTTTTAACTTCAACCGCTATTTTTTCTCCCTGTTTTTCCGCTCCTCAAAGCCTTTCGGCTCCTAAATCGATTTGAATATCAATACCACCGCAACGAATATTTAGGGGGTCGTGGGTGATCGTCCAACCTTCTTTTAAAAGTGCAGACCTAACAATATTATGAAATAAATCACGAGCCATATAACTTTAAGTTTGAGCCATAATTTCACAACCGCCCTCTTAAATCCCGAATAGCCGCGCTCGTATTTTGCTCGTAGGCAAAAGCTACACAACGATCGATAATTCCCTTTAATTCCAGATCGGGAAAATATTTACTATTATCTTTCTCGATATATTCTTCCCCTTCCAAAATATAAATCCATAAGCGATTTTTTCGCCACAGCCATACTTCCGGTACTTTAAAGGGAAGATAATCATTAACATCCGAATAGCTGGTAACATCTATTTCTAAAACTAAATCTGGCGGCGGATCATTACGCCAATCGATTCTTTTTTTACCGGAAATGGCCCGCCAATTGTCGATATAAAACATATAGTCCAGCTCGATACCGCTTTCAGAGGGTAGTTTCAGCGTTACTGGAGTGTAGGAATTATAATCATACCCCCCTTTATCGAGAAGAACTTTAATAATATCAGCGATTAAACTAGCATCTTGTCCATGTCCAGCTAAAGGAGACATCAATAAAACCTCACCACGACGATATTTAATTCGAGGAATCGAGCCATCGCCCCGCCCCTCGCATAAACTTTCGTAATCGTTCCAAGTCGCGGGCAATCTTACCACCGCCCCCGCTTGTAAACGAACCTTTTCTAAAGATACTAAAGCGTACATTTTTCCAACTCCTTACGGATTTAACTTTCCTACCGTGAGCGATCGTACTGCAAAGAACAAACTCATCCTTGTAGAAGATTTATTACTTTAACCATCATAAAATAGATACAGGAGGTGAAAAATGAAAAACCCTATCAACGAATCACCTGCGATCGTTCCGACAGAGCAGGGATTGACGACAGCTAAATATAACTTTCTTTCCGGTTCATAGCGTGCTAGCAAACTTTCGTACAGGACGAATTGACCTACTGCCTCTTCTAAATCTTTCATTTCCCAAGCACCACGAAAACTCTTAATTTCAATGGCAATTTTGTTAATTCCTTTCTCGGCTGCGATTAATTTTTCTGCTCCGAGATCGACGAATAGGTTCTTCCCTCGTATAAGTTTAAGTCGATAGGGATCGTCCGTGAGAGGATTTCTTCAATCACTTATCATATCTAACCTTTAGCCGAAGAAGGCTTAACGAAAAAGCCCCGCAACCAATGGTAAAAACTATCGATGTAGGTGAAGATAACCGGAACCACTACCAGAGTTAGCAGAGTGGAGGTAGTAAAGCCGCCGATAACCGCGATCGCCATCGGACTCCGAATCTCTCCATCGGCTCCCCATTCGAGAGCGATCGGTATCATACCCGCTATAGTAGATACAGAAGTCATAATAATCGGGCGTAGACGACTAACCCCCGAGTCAACCATTGCCTTAAATTGAGACTTACCCTCCGCCATGCCGCTCAGGGCAAAATCTACAAGTAGAATGGCATTTTTAGTCACCAAACCCATCAGTAACACAATACCGATCAACGCATATAAACCCAACTCCTTCTGACCAATCATGAGTGCGATTAAAGTACCGCCGATCGATAAAGGCAAAGAAGTTAAAATCGCTAGGGGATAGAGGAAATTGTTATAAAGCAGAACTAAAATTCCGTAGATAGAGAGAATAGCCAAACTCAAAGCACCGATAAACCGGGTGAATATATCCCGCATGATTTTGGCATCTCCGAAAGGTTCCTCAGTCACTTCCGGCGGTAAAGATTGCATTACAGGTAAAGCCCGGATTTTCCCTATCGCCGTACCGAGAGAAACTCCCTCTAAATTAGCCCCTATATCTACCTGACGATTTCTGTTAAAGCGTTTTATCTCAGCCGGGCCACTACCGAGGCGGATATTAGCCACCGAATTCAAAGGTACTAAAGTCCCATTAGAACTAGGTACGCGCAGATTTTTCAGGCTTTCAATCTCGCTCCTACCCTCAGCGGCGATTTTAACGCGAATAGGTATCTGTCTATCCGGTAGATTGAACTTAGCCAGACTCGATTCAATATCACCGATTAAAGCTAGAGAAGCGGTACGGGCGATCGATTGCACCGATACCCCTAAATCTCCAGCCCTTACCGGATCTGGTTCGATGATAATCTCTGGTTTAACAAGACTTACGCTCGAACTCACTTCCACAAATCCTGGAATCTCCCGCATCTGTCTTTCAAGAGTTTGGGCTGTTTGATTGAGTAAAGGGCCGTTCTCACTTTTTAACACGATCGCCACCTCTTTCGTACTACCGGCTCCCCCCTGCGCCCGGAAAGTAATCCTCGCTCCCGGAATCTGGCTGAATTCCTTACGCATCTTCTCTTCAAACTGTCTCTGTGTCACATCCCTTTTATCCTTAGGAACGAGATTAACGTACATCAAACCATTATTAACCCTACCGCCGTCGCCTGGAATACTCAGCACATTATCTACAGCAGGATTCTTCTGTAATAAGTTATTCACCCTCTGCACCACCGCTGTCGTATCTTCAAGAGTCGCGCCGGGAGGTAACTCTATCGATAGGGTACTCAATCCCGTATCCCCCGCGTTAAATAAACCCTTCGGAATTAACGGTACTAATTGTAAACTACCGATAAAAAATGCCAGGGCTGCTAATAAAGTAACGATGCGGTGCCGTAACGCCCAAGTTAAGAGACTGCGATAGGGATGAAAACGAGTCTGGCGCGATTGAGTTTCTTGAACCGATTTCGGCTTTAATATAAACGCGCTCAACATCGGTGTCATCGTCACCGCTATCAAGCTAGAAAATAAAGTAGATACAGCCACCGTCACGCCGAAGGGTTGGAAAAATTGACCCGGCACCCCTCCCATAAAAGCGACAGGTAGGAACACAGCCATAATTGCCGCAGCACTAGCCAATACCGCTAACCCAATTTCTGCGGAGGCATCGAAGGCAGCTTGCAGAGGTTTCTTACCCATCTGTAAATGTTGGTCTATATCCTCCACCATACATACCGCGTCGTCTACCAAGTTGCCCAAAGCTAGAGCCAAGGCTAAAAGCGTCATGCCGTTGAGGGTGTAGTTAAGAGCCTGCATGACAGCGAAGGTGGGGAATATGGATAGGGGCAGGGCGAGGCCAGTAATGATCGTGGCCCGCCAGTTGCGTAGGAATAAGCCCACCGTGATCACCGTCATGATACAGCCGGTGATCAAGTCGCCTAACATTCCCTCATAACTAGCCCGGATCGATTCGCCTCGGGTGAAGATAAGTTTTATCTGAATGTCTTGAGGTAGGCTTTTTTTAAGCTTGGCTATCTCTTCTTTAACCGCCTGTTCTACGGTGACTAAGGTGCTACCGGTACTGCGTAAGACGGAGAAACCCACTACTGGTTTACCATCGAGATATGCCGATTGTCTCAAGTCTCCGTAACTGTCGCTCACTTCCCCTAAATTCTGTAGCGGTACGGTATCGCCGTTGGGCAGGACGATTTGATAGTTCTTCAGATCGTTGACGGTTTTGGCACTGCCTAAAGTTCGCACCGTCTGCTCGCTGCCGCCGATTTCCGAGCGCCCCCCTGGCAGGTTAATATTAAAATTCTTAATCTGGTCGTTTACGGCGTTAGCTGTGATGTTATAGGCTAGAAGACGATCGGGGTCGAGATCGATGCGGATTTCCCGATTCACTCCGCCGACGCGATCGACCTGTGCCACCCCCGGTATTGCCGTTAGGGCCCGGGCGATTCTCCTATCTACTATATCGCTCAATTCCTCTACCGATCGCTTATCAGAAGATACGGCGTAGTTCATCACTGCACCCCCCGCGAATTCTAAGCGTTGAACGATCGGTTCGTTCACATCCTGGGGTAAATCCTGCCGGATTTGCGCGATCGCATTCCGCACATCGTTGGTAGCGCGATCGGTGTTAGTCCCTAAAATAAAACTAACCGTCGTGGTACTCGTGCCCTCGCTCACCGTGGAAGTGATCTGATCGATATTACCTATGGCGGCTACGGCATCCTCTACCTTTTTCGTCACGGCTGTTTCTAATTCTTCTGGCCCCGCCCCCGGTTGGTTCACCGTGACTATCACTGCTGGTATATCTATATTGGGGGTTCTATCTATCCCCAACCCCATAAATGAGAACCAGCCGCCTAGAGCCGCCACCAAGCAGATGACGATTACTGGTATGGGATTTTTTATAGACCACTTAGAGATATTAAAAGACATATTTATTAAGAGAAGAGAGTTAAGAGAAGTGAGGAGTGAGAAATAAGAAGAGAGTTAAGAGAGGTGAGACGCTCTTTTCTTACTTCTTATTTCTCGCTCCTAATCGAGACTTTATCGCCTTCACCGAGATAGGCCGCACCCTTAACGACGACGCGCTCACCCGGTTTAACGCCGCTAACGATTTCCACCTTTTCCCCGTTCATCAACTCACCGAGGCTAACACCCCGCGCCGTCACCGTATTATCTGGCCCGACGACATAAACGATCGCGTTACCGCTACTCTGGGGTAGAACTGCCTCCATCGGTACGGTGACACTAAGAGCCGAGTTAGTTACTACCGATCCCCTTAAGAACATCCCCGGCTTGAGGGAGTCACTAACAGGTAAATCCACATCGACGGTAGCCTGTCGGGATTGTTCATCGACTACTGGATTGATTTCCCTGACTCTACCAGTTAGTTTCAGACGACTATCGGCATCGGAGGTAATCTGTACCGTTTGCCCCGGACGAATACCGCTCAGTTGAGTTTCTGGCACCCGCAAACGCAATTCTAAACGCCCCGCCTCGATGATGCGGAAGAGGGGATTTTGCCCGTTAGTAGTGTCACCTACGCGGGCGTTTCTCTCGGCGATTTTCCCGCTCACTGGGGAGAGGATACGGGTTTGATTCAATTGAGTTTCCACCACTCTTAAACGGCTTCTCGCTTCCTTTAATTGGGCTTGAGCTTGAGCGATGACTTCCGGACGGGCTCCTGCTTCTAATTGTCGCAGTTGTTCCAGAGCTTCTCCGAACCTGGCTTGTGCCTGTTCGTATTCGGAGCGTTTACTACGTTCTTCGTTGAGGATTTCATCGAGCCGATCTTGTGCGATCGCGCCCTCGGCCTGTAGGGTACGATTTCTCTCGGCCCGTTTTTGAGCTAATGCCCAATCGGACTGAGCTTGAGCTATCTCTGCCTGAATGCGTCTGATGGTTTGTCGGGCCCGGGCTATTTCTTCGTTCCTGCTACCCGCTTTTAATTCCGCGAGTCGGGCGTTAGCTTGAGCGACACTGGCTTCAGCTTGAGCTAGTTGGGATTGTAAGACGGAATCATCGAGGCGGGCTAGCACCTGCCCGGCAGCTATTGTATCGCCTTCGTCAGCGAGGATTTCTATTATCTGTAAACCGACTGCTTGAGAGAGTACGGGCACGTATTCATATGCGGCTACGGTGCCTGTTGCTTTGAGAGTACGATTAACGGGGGTAGTTTGAACTGTGGCGACGGTGACACTTTGAGCTGGGGCGCTTGTTTTCGCTTCGGCCGCCGGAGGGGTTGGTTTCGGTTGTCTGGCCGCCCCAGAGGTGAAGTGGGTGGCGGCGAAGGTTAATAAGGCACCTAATCCTATGCCTAAAATTACGCCCTTGGCTCCTGAGAGAGGGGAATCTTTTTTATTGCTCCTGACAACTAATGAAGGTAGTTGGTCGAGTTGCTCTTTCTCTTCTTCTTCAAAGATTTCTGGCCGCACTTTTTCCCCCTATTCCAGCTTTGTGACGAAATGTTAAGTTTTTTCTGCAAACTCTAATTTAACGCAAAAAGGAGCGTTCGGGTATAGTCCACTTGTGTGATTTTAGTCATTTCGAGCTTTTTTAATCTATTGGCTTGTTGCTTCGATTAATAAACTTGTATAGTTTTAATAAAAAAATTGAATTATGAGGGTTGTGCATTAAAAGATTGTGGGATAGCAAACTAAATCATTCCAACTCCAAC
>CAZUVR010000124.1:0-7469 GCA_964623815.1 uncultured bacterium
TCCGAAATTATATTGATCAGTATTTTTTAAATAAAATATAGTAACCGATCGCTCTGGAGAAAGTAATCGGATAATTATTTGATTTAACAGGGGATGCGATGCGGAAAAATAGGGCGATCGCAGGGGTTTTGTGCCCCGGGGTAAAAACCCTTGAAAATCCCTACCGGCCTATTCTCAGAGGGAGTCAAAAAAGTTAAAATAAAGTAACCTTGTGGCTCCTGTCAATGACCAGTACTAATAATATCTTAAAAACTCAGGTTCTGCCCTCACCTGAACTCCATACATCCATATCATCTCGATTAACAAGCCTACTCAATCATCGGCAGTTACCCCCAGAGATAATACTACTAGTATCAGCCTTTTTAATAGGTTCGGGTACAGGAGTAGGCATAATTACCTTCAGGTTTTTAATTGACCTTTGCCAAACCCTAACCTTTAAAAACTTTCTCGGCATAATTTCTCAATGGGGATTCCAGACGGTAGTTTTGGTTCCCATTTTGGGTGGTTTTCTGGTGGGTGTCATGCGTTGGTTATTTCCGAAAATATTGGGGCAGAATTTATTCACCCTCATAAGTCAGGAAGGGAGCCTAGCCATCTCTCCCTGGCGGCCCGTGATCAAGATGGTAGCCGCCGCCGTCTCTCTGGGTACAGGTGCCTCCCTCGGTTCGGAAAGCCCCAGCGTCGAAATAGGTGCCTCCACCGGTGCCATTTTGGGACAAACCTTTCAAGTAGCCCAAGAGCGTTACCGCCTGTTACTGGGCGCGGGAGCCGCTGCCGGATTGGCCGCCGGTTTCCACACCCCGATAGCCGGGGTATTTTTTGCCTTAGAAGTCGTCCTCGGTACCACATTTACCAGCCCCGCCCTGAGTATCATCCTTCTCTCGGCAGTTTTCGCCGATATAATCTCCCGATTATTCTCGGGTAGTAACACCGCTTTTTACATACCTTCGTATCACTTTTCCAGCCCTTGGGAAGGAATTTTTTATATCGGGTTAGGATTGGTGGCCAGTCTAGTATCTCTCGCCTATATGGAAGCGATTAAAATCGCTAAATCCGCTTTTGAAGGCGAAATTAGTCCGTTAAAATTTTTAGGCAACCTGCCCGGGGTCGTAAAACCCGCTTTAGGTGGTTTATTAGTAGGTATAGGCGCTCTTTACCTACCAGAAATCATGGGGGTGGGGTACGGTACTTTAGCCTCCATATTAGCGGGGCGGGAGATTCCTATAGCCGAATTATTATCTCTATTAGTACTGAAATTATTGGCAACCGCCATCAGCTCTGGCAGCGGCTTCGTCGGAGGGATTTTCGCCCCTGCAATGTTTTTAGGGGGCTGTTTAGGAGCATTATACGCGAATATCCTTTACCTGATACTGCCCCCCGATTGGGTTGCCCTTTCTCCAGCCCCAGGTGTGGCAGCGATGGTGGGATTGGCCGCCGTCTTAGCGGGTAGCGTTAAGGCTCCTTTAACCGCTATCCTCATGTTATTCGAGTTGACAGGTAACTATGAGGTGATATTACCCGTGATGATAGCTGTCGGTATTTGTATCTGGGTGATAGAACTGGTGAAATCTAATCAGTCTCTGGAGGGTTTAGATTTACAACAAATGGGGATAGATGTAGAAAAGCCAAACGATCTCGATGTTTTGCAGAAAATACCCGTCTCTAACGTCATGGAGTCTAATTATCTCAGCTTACCTTACGATATGACCCTGCGATCGGCCGCTCGGAGAATGTTGGATTGTCAGCAACATATGGCTTTAGTGATGGACGAGTACGAGCAAATTCACGGCATCATTACCCTCAGTGATGTGATCCGTCAGTTACAGGATTTAGGTAATTTGGAGTTAAAGATTATCGATGTATGTACCAAAGAAGTTCTCTACACCAACGAATCCCAATCTCTGGCAGAAGCCTTAAAGCAAATGACTAGTAGGGGCCTATCTTTCTTACCGGTAATGGCTGCCGATCATCCCCGTAGTGTAGTGGGGATTTTGAGCAGGCAGAGGATCAACCTGGCCCGGGAATTGGCAGAAGTAGAATTCAGTTTGACTCGGCTCGAACTGGAAAATATTTCCTTAACTATCGATGATACTGTAGCGATAACGAGGAGCGAGAATAATTGATGGCGGG
The DNA here is from genome assembly GCA_964623815.1 of uncultured bacterium. Taxonomy (GTDB): domain Bacteria; phylum Cyanobacteriota; class Cyanobacteriia; order Cyanobacteriales; family Microcystaceae; genus Chroococcopsis. Next base: position 2,131 of record CAZUVR010000124.1, read on the forward strand.
GACGATCGCGCAAAATATTAAAATAGCCGTAGTGGGTGATATACACGACCATTGGCAAGATGTAGACAATGAGGCTTTATCTTTCCTCGGCGTGGATTTAGCCCTTTTTGTCGGTGACTTCGGTAACGAATCGGTGCCGGTAGTCCGTCTCATATCCGCCGCCCCCGTGACGAAAGCGGCGATTATGGGAAATCATGACGCTTGGTACACCGCTTCGTCCTGGGGCCAGAAGAAATGCCCCTACGATCGCACTAAGGAAGATTGGGTGAAAGACCAGTTAGAGTTATTGGGGGCGGCTCATGTCGGCTACAGTAAATTAGATTGTCCTGCCCTCGGCCTTTCGGTAGTGGGTAGTCGTCCCTTTACCTGGGGCGGTGCGGATTGGAAAAACAAGGAATTTTATCAAGAACGTTACAACGTGAAGAATTTTCAAGAATCCACCGAGAAAATCCTCCAACAGGTACGCAACACCGCCCATGATACTTTAATTTTCCTCGGACATAACGGGCCTTGGGGGTTAGGTGCCAACGCTGAAGATATTTGCGGGCGCGATTGGCAACCTTTAGGGGGTGATCACGGCGATCTGGATTTTTACCAAGCGATCGAGGCTGCCCGTAAAATAGGGAAAAGTATCCCGTTGGTCGTCTTCGGACATATGCACCACCGCCTCCGTCACACTCAATCCCGTTTACGCACTGGTATGGTGAGGAATAACGGCACCGTGTATTTAAACGGGGCGGTAGTTCCCAGGATTAAGGAGAAACATGGTCATAAGTGGCATCACTTTTGTTTGGTTACTTTAGAGGCGGGCCAGGTCGAACAAGTTTCCTCTCTTTGGCTCAGACATGATTTACAAGAGATCCGGGAAGGAGAATTAGTTACAAAAGATAGTGATCAGAGTTTTTCTCTGATAAAATAAAGACTGCCTATCCAGGAGGAGTGGCAGAGTGGTTGATCGCGCGCGACTTGAAATCGCGTAACCCTAAAGGTTCGTGGGTTCAAATCCCACCTCCTCCGTTTAATTAGTGGTTAGTGACTAGTGGCTAGTAGCCAATTAGTAGTGCTAATTTACCTTGCTAACCCATAAAAAAAGTAAAACTGGAGTAAGCACCCATTCGCTTCCCCAGTGTTGTCACGGAATTCAATTCTGTATCTAATTTAACATATTTATTTTAGAGATTTTGATAGAGAATTTATCAAATTGTAAAGAAGAGTGTTAAAAAGTCCGAAACCCTTACATTATAAAGTGTTTAGCCTTTTAGATGGTGTAAGGATTTGAGTGAAACAGAGCTGAGCGGGTAAACAGCCGACTAACGCTTAGAAGAATCAGGCTCTGATTTGAGTACATAAATAGATAACTCGGAACCCGAAAATACAATAACCAGAAAGAGAAAATAGGGGTAACTCAACCCGAAAAAAAGTTTTGAGAGGTTCAAATATAGCTCTATCAATAGTTAGCAAATTTGAGTACATCTAAATAAATCTAATAAATCTGACCGGGTGGTGTAGAGAGTCGGTAACAGGGTGGACTTGATATAAGCAATAGAATTACAGCTAATCTAATTACGCCCTGTCACAGAATTCAATGTATCAACCCATCACCTTTGACAACCCCAATCCAGTAAGCCAGTTAAGCCATTTTCAATGGCTCAACACGCTACGATCAGACTTAGCCATAATCTTCGCCCGCGATCCAGCAGCCAGGAACATCCTCGAAGTAATCTGCTGTTATCCAGGATTACACGCTCTATGGCTACATCGTCTCTCCCACTGGCTCTACAATCAGAATATTGCTTTCCTACCCCGTCTGCTTTCCCATCTGACTCGCTGGTTTACCGGTATCGAAATTCATCCAGGAGCCACAATCGGCGCAGGCGTATTCATCGATCACGGTATGGGTGTAGTCATTGGTGAAACGGCTATCATCGGCGAATATTGCCTTATCTATCAAAACGTTACCCTTGGGGGTACTGGCAAAGAAACCGGAAAACGTCACCCCACCCTCGGCACTCATGTAGTAGTAGGAGCCGGAGCGAAAGTATTGGGTAACGTAGAAATCGGCGATCACGTCAGAATCGGGGCGGGTTCGATCGTTCTGCGAGATGTACCGAGTGATTGCACCGTCGTCGGAGTGCCGGGGCGGATTATCTCCCGTAGCGGCAGGGGTTGCCCCTTAGAGCATGGAACATTACCGGATGTAGAAGCGCAAGTAACCCGCTCTCTGCTCGATCGCATTGAAGAATTAGAAGCCCGACTAGCAAAATTAGAAGCGTAATTAAAATTATGGACAACACGGAATTCAATCAATTTTTAGTCTCTGAATTAGCCATCCCTGGCCAGTCGATAGCGGTGGCGCTCAAAGGCCGTCATCAGGACAGTGATCCTTTACCGATGTTACTGTGGCAATACGGCTTAATTTCCATCTCCGAGCTACAAAGAATTTTTGATTGGTTAGAAGTGAGAGACTTACAGGAGTTCAACGCTGGACTATGAATATAACCAGGATTAACGACACGACTTTAAGAGACGGTGAGCAGGCTGCGGGCGTTGCCTTCACCCTAGAGGAGAAAGTGGCGATCGCGGGTTTATTAGATGCGATGGGGGTTCACGAACTCGAAATCGGCATACCCGCGATGGGAAGGGATGAAGCGAGAGCGATTACCGCTATAACTCAACTGGGATTGAAAGCCGATTTACTGGGATGGAACCGGGCCGTAAAAAGTGACATAGAAGCATCTATCGACTGCGGGTTAAGGAGGGTACATATATCCATCCCCGTCTCAGAGATACAAATTAATGCTAAATTCGGGGGTGATTGTCAGAAAGTGTTCGATCGTCTTCGGGATACAGTTAATTTCGCCCTCGACAAAGGCTTATACGTAGCTATAGGAGGAGAGGATTCATCCCGAGCCGATCCCTCATTCCTGTTAGATATAGTCCTAGCCGCTCAGGAATGGGGAGCGCAACGCTTTCGTTACTGCGATACAGTAGGTATTCTCGACCCTACCGCCACGGCGCGAAACGTCAAATATTTAACGAGTTATGTGAGCATCCCCGTAGAGATGCACACGCATAACGATTTCGGACTCGCCACCGCCAACGCCCTAGCTGGTTTACAAGCCGGTGCGAGTTCCGTTAACACCACCGTTAACGGTTTGGGTGAGAGGGCAGGCAACGCGGCACTCGAAGAAATTGTCATGGTGTTAAAAAGAATGTGCGGGGTGGATTTAGGCATCGATACCCGTCGCCTGCGCGAATTATCGCAATATGTAGCCACTGCTTCCGGTTATGATGTGCCCCCTTGGAAACCCATAGTCGGTGAAAACACTTTCGCCCACGAATCGGGAATACACGCGCATGGAGTGTTAAATAATCCCCATACTTACGAACCCTTTGCCCCCGAAGAAGTTGGCAGAGAAAGAAAATTAGTGTTGGGTAAACATTCGGGGAGACATTTAGTTATTAATATCCTGCAACAGTACGGTATTCATTTAAACCCCGAAGAAGCTCAATTAGTTTTAAATCGGGTGCGTGATTTATCGGTACAGGTCAAACGGGGTTTAACAACGGAAGAATTATTAAATTTAGTACCACAGGGAAGGTTGAGTTATGGGGTTAGTTAAGAGCGATCCATTAGAGTTAGATAATCCGCCGATTTTTGAAATGGAGCAGAAAGTCCGCCTGAAAAAATTAGTTCGCAACGATGGGACTTTTCCAGGGCGCGATGTGGGAGTGACTCTAGCCAAGAAAGGGGATACGGGTTATGTAGTTAGTATCGGTACTTATCTACAGAGTTATTACATCTACGCCGTCCATTTTATCGAAAATAATTGTGTGATCGGTTGTCGGGGGAAAGAGTTAGAAGCGTTTGACATTGAAGAAACAGTAGAAATAGAGGAATTAAAGTCATGAAAGTTATCTTAAGTAGAAGAGCCAACGGCCATTTATCCGTATACGTGCCCAAGAAAGATTTAGAGGAAGAGGTAGTGCAGAAAGTCGAAGGCGGTGAAGGTACGGTCATGACTCTGGCTAATGGTTGGGAATTGTGTTTCAGCACTTTCACCGAAGGGATGCAGTTACCGCAAACGATGGAAGCGAAAAAGCTATAAATTGCCCTTGCCTCTCGATGAAAATTCAGAGGCTTTTTTAACTATCAAGAGAGAAACAGGTAATAACTATGAAAGCAGATCTTACTTCTCCTTTTAATATAGAAGGTGAATTGGTTGATTTTGTCAAAAACAAACGCGGGATTATTAAAGGTATCAAAGTTTTAAGAGGAGAGCAGTCTTTTGTATTAAAACTGGCTAAAGAGTTGAAAAAGTTCGTTAAATCTCAGCTCACTAAAGGAGATTTGATCCATATTTTTGGAGTTCAAACTACCAAATATAAAACTCAAGCGATTAAGTTTAAAGCTTATCAAATTCAGCAGATTACCTGTTCTCTGCACAAGATAACCGAAGGGAAAATACTCCTCTGTCATAAATCTGGCTGTGCGAAAAGAGGAGGGAAAAAATTGTATAAAGCAATTTCTAGCGGGTTAGAGCAATTAGGTTTAAAAAATCACGTCCAACTGGAAACAACTGGATGTCAGAAACGCTGTGGTAAAGCACCTAATTTAGTAATGATGCCCGGTAAGGCTAGATACAGTAATATTTATCCCGGCAACATCGCCGAGCTACTGGAAAAACATTATTTATCTTAAGAGGTAATCATGAGCGAGGTGATATTTTATGAAAAGCCCAGCTGTATTAATAACGCCAAGCAAAAAGCCATTCTCAGGGCAGCGGGCCACAGTTTGAATGTGCGTAATTTATTGACTACGATTTGGACGGTGGAAAGTTTACGCCCCTTCTTTGTTAATCGGGAGGTGGCGGCTTGGTTCAATATGTCCTCTCCCCGAATTAAATCGGGGGAAATACGGCCGGATAAAATTGATGGGGAAACCGCTTTAAAACTGATGGTCGATGATCCGCTCTTAATTCGCCGGCCTTTGATCGAAGTTGGCGATCGATATATGGTCGGATTCGATATAGAAAAGCTCGACGCTTGCATAGGATTAGGGGAAACAATTAAATCAATAGGAGATGTAGAAACTTGTCCGAATTTAGTGGCGGCGACGGGCGCTTAACCCGACAATTAGAAGTAGCTTTAAGTCAATTTTTCTATCAGAGTTGTCAGGAAAAAGGCTTAGAGCTACTTTTATCTCAGTGTGAGTTTTATATTACCGCTAGGGAAAAGATGTCTACTTTAGTCATCAATTGCCCTAGTGTGATGTTATGCTGGTCTATCTTAAGTAGTATAGGCGCGATCGCTAGTGTTTTAGAGGAATTAGGAGTTAG
>CAZUVR010000125.1:0-7451 GCA_964623815.1 uncultured bacterium
GACGCTCGTATTAAATTAACGAAGTTATATCCATTAATTTCTACTTGACAGACTAGTAGAAGTAATGACTCATTTAGAGAAAGAAATAGACTCTTCTACTCGGGTTATTCATGTCTTTGATAGGGAAGGGGATATTACAGAAGTTTTTGACCAAGTTCTTCAACTCAAGCACACAGGACTCTTAGTACGAGCTTCTCATGATAGAAGTTTAAATCCTGATAGTCAAAGACTTTGGGCCAAAATGGAATCTGAACCAATTATTTTTGAACAAGAAATAGATATTCCTCAATTGTGCTAAACGTAAAGCACGTAAAGCTAAATTAGCCGTGCGTTTTTCACCAGTTCAATTACGAAAACCTTATCGATTTGATGTTACTACTAACCCTTTAAATGTCTATACAGTATATGCCACCGAAATCGATTGTCCAGAGGGAGAAACACCTTTATCTCGGATGCTTCTAACCACAGAAATCGTAGATTCAATAGAAATAGCTTTAACTATTCTTAAATGGTACACTTATCGTTGGAGAGTTGAAGAATATCACAAAATCTTGAAATCAGGCTGTCAAGCAGAAAAATATAGACTGGCGGCGGAAGGGATGAAATCCTTATTAGGTTTTTTAAGTGTCATTACCGTGGAACTTTTACGTGTAACTTATTTACATCGCACCGAACCTGATGCCCTTGCTATAAATATTCTTAACCCCGTTCAAATTGAAGTTTTAAAAGCCAAAGCTAGAAAACTACCTCCCGTTCTAACGATAGCTTGGGCAGTTGAAGCAGTTGCTTCTCTTGGAGGTTATCTTGAACATCGTCGAAAAACTCCTATTGGTATTCAAGTTTTTTGGCGTGGCTGGTTAACTTTATATGAGCTTTGTGAAGGATGGAGGCTTGCAAAAAGCACTTAACGTGAAAAGTCAGATAAGAAAAATAATACTTATTGCTCTCGGAAAAGGGATTAACTCATACAAAGCTCATAGAGATCTCATAAAGAGGCGTGTAATTTAGAAGTATAGCCAGGGTTGGCCGCTGATTAGCTAGAGTATCTTCCGAGGCACTAATCCGCTATTTCCCCAGGAATGGAGTAAACAGAACCGTTGAAAGTTCTTTGTGCTGTTATTGGTGGGCGGGCGCTCCGCATCAGGTAGGCATCGCTTTCTCTTTATGGCGATCGCCGTCTTCGTCTATGAGTTGTTCTTTGCTAGTAGGGCGATTATTATCCAGGTATGTCCGCAACAGCAAGAGTCACATAAGATGCATATACGAGTGCAATAATATTATCCCCTACTTGATATAGCCATCTAGAAATTTCTCGCTCAATTAGGATTTGACTACTGATAACTTTATCAGTCGAGCTATTGGAGGTAGTCCCTTCCCGACCCGAGGTAACAAAATATGTAGTGAGCGGTGACGGTAAACGGCGACTTTCTATAATTACGTAAAAACTGGCGCGTCCAGTGCCGTTGGAATCGCTCGTTATCCTCGAATGGCCAATTCTACCGAAAATAATCGACCTGCGCCCGTCGGGGCCCGCGACCGTTTGGAATCCTTCGACGCATTGAAAGCCGCGTTGACGTTACTCGTAATCTTCCACCACACCGCGATCACTTACGGCGCGACTGGCGGTTGGTTCTACCGCGAGTTACAACCCGATGCTTCTTTTCGATCGAGCCTTCTAACTTTTTTCTGTGCGGTGAACCAAGCTTACTTTATGGGCTTTTTCTTTCTTCTCTCGGGATATTTCACCCCCGCCGCGTTCGAGCGTAAGGGCGCGGTTAAATTTCTCCAGGAGAGGCTGATCCGTCTCGGAATCCCGCTCGTGTTTTTCGGGTTCGTACTCGGGCCACTCACCGCCGCCATCGCCGGAACGGTTCGAGGAAAGGGGATCGGGGCGGCGCTACTCTCGCTCTGGAGTCGCGGGACTTTTATTCTCGGGCCTCTCTGGTTCGCCGAGGCGTTGTTACTATTCTCGATCGCTTTCGTCCTCGGGCATTCCGTCCGGGGTGAGCGTACTGACGCGAAGGGTAAGGGAACGCCCGAAGGGGCCGAAGCATCCTATCCATCGACGGGCGCGATACTGGCGGCAGCGGTTGTTACGGGGTTGATAGCGTTCGTAGTCCGCCTGTATATTCCGGTCGGGAGAGAGATATGGGGGCTACAACTAGGGTATTTCCCGAGCTATATCCTTCTTTTCGCCGTCGGTTGTCTAGCTTCTAAAGGTCATCGCCTAGAGAACTTCCCTCAAGAGCGGGCGCGGCATTTAAAAACGCTGGCGTGGTTCACTCTGCCCGCGCTTTACCCTTTAATATCGCTGTCGCGGCGGTTTCCCATTTTGGAAGGGAGCGCGGCCGGGGGGTGGAACCTTCCATCCTTTCTGTACGCGATGTGGGAACCCCTCGTGGCGACGGGAATTATTTTGGCGTTACTTCAATACTCCCTGAAACGGTTTCGCACGATGCCCCCGGCTCTCCGCCCGCTCTCGCGTGGGGCTTTCTGTATCTACATTATCCATCCCGTCGTTCTTGTATCGATTGCGATCGCGGTTCGGGATCTCGCTTTGCCGCCCCTTATCAAATTTTTTCTCGTCGGTAGCCTCGCCTGCCTCGCCTGCTATTTTCTCGCTGGGTGGATACTTCGCGCTCCCCTAGTACGGCAGATAGTCTAGCGGGTTCAAGATCCCGAAAGCTGTAAGATTCCCGCCTAAGAGGTTATGAAAAAGTTTATTCTCAAGTTTTTACTGGTCATTTTATTACTCGCCAGTCCTGCTCTTGCTGGTTACGCCGATCGCTTTCTGCCAATCCTTGTAGCAGACAACCAAGCTTCCTCCTCAACCTGCTCGATGCCGAAGGCACGCTACGCGCCCGCCACCGGGTCTATCTCCGTTGCGGGCGGAAAGGTTTTTTACAACAGCGTCGGGCAGGGGCCGACAGTTCTTTTATTACACGGGCTATTTGCGGACAAAGAACAATGGGATGGCATTTCATGTCGCCTCGCGGCAGCAGGATACCGGGCAATCGCCCCCGATCTACCTGGTTATGGAGCTAGTGAAGGGTTCGCCATTGAAGCTTATGCTCTTGAGCGTCAGGTTTCATTATTGCGCGAGTTCACGCAACGATTGGGTATTCAAACGTTTGATATAGCGGGTAGCTCTATGGGGGGTGCGCTCGCAGCCCTTTATACACAACAGTACCCTCAACAAGTTCGTAGCCTTGCCTTCATTGGTTCCCCCCTGGGTATCGTCGGTTGGGCGGAGCCGATCAGAACGGCAATTCTCCAAGGTATTAATCCCTTTATTCCTATTACCTCGGAGCAGTTCGATTTGGAGATCGGGTTGCTGTTTGTGAAGCCACCACAAATTCCCGATTCTGTTAAAAAACAAAAGATAAAGGACTATATCGAGCGCAATCGGCATTATCAGCAGGTCTGGGATATTATAAATCTTTACGGCAATGTGACCTGTGAAGCCCAATTGTGGCCCATTCCCACGCTAGCGATTTGGGGAAAGGAGGACAAAATTTACAACATTCGGGGAGCCGGTCGCTTGCAGGGGTGTCACCCTCGCAGTACCGTCGAGCGATTACCTGATGCGGGCCATCTGTTATTGGTTGAAAATGTGGATACGGCTGCGACAATTTACCTTCGCTTTTTAGCAGAGCGTTCCTGATTATGCCTGGCTATTATTTTACCAAAGGATTGAGGTCAAGTGCTTCTGCTTCCCGGTGATAGCGACGATAACTCAGGCTTCCTTTCGTCCCGACCATCAGTATAACCGCCAAGACCACACAGCCGATTAACAAGCCCAGGTTGATGCTATTATTGACGGCATCTGCGGAGATGATACCCTTATCACCGAGAACCTGCATATACGTTGCCGTTCCATCCACAGAGCCATGAAGCAGAATCGACAGCAACAGACTGGCTCTAGTGTTGTTAAATAGCCAGGTAAAAAGGAAAGTCAAGGAGGTGGTCATCACGACAAAAATGCCAGTGCCTAATAAGCCTTCGCCGATGTCGCCCGAACCGAACCATACCGGCGCGTACAGAAAGAAATGCCACGCGCTCCAGAGAAGTCCCAGCAGAAGCGTTCCTAGCAGTGGGCCGAACCTGTGTTGCATTCGGGGAAGCGCAAAACCACGCCAGCCCGACTCTTCAAACAAGGGGCCGAAGATGAAGTGCGCCGCGTAAGCTTTCGGATACAGCATCAGCGCCGATGGAGATAGAGCATTCAGCGCGTCCCGACTTCCGAGTGCTACGGCAATCAAAATTTCGATGAGGGGGATGAGAAGTATGGCGACGGCGTACCACTGCAAGCCCACCCGCCACCAGGTAAGGCGCTGTAACAAGCGACGCAGACCCGGTTTACCCTGAGTAACTGCGGTCATTAGAAAAGCTACGGAAGTGACACCGATCACCACGCCGGGCATTGTATATAGAAAGGGCGCGTGTGTAGCCGAATTGAAGGCGGGTAGCTTCAAGAAAACAACGGGACTCCAGAGGAGCCATGTGACTGCATAGGCAAGCACAAAAAAGGAGGTCAGCGGATGCCTGCGGAGTATCTTTACGATTCGGCCCGAGCGTAAACTTGGAAAAGCTGAGCCAGATGGCTTATTCATTAAAACTCCTAAATTTGATGGCGGTTTTTAAACAACTATCAGGTTTGACATCCTCACCGGGAATCATGTGCCAGTGATTCCCGGAAGCTCGAACAGTGTTAACTGAACGAACTCTGGGCGGGTTGACGCTTCACGGGATGCCGCTACCTTTATCGTTTGGTTTTCACGAACGATTCTCGTGGATAGCTGATGAAGAAAGTCGCCCCGAGTGTCTTTGATCACAGCATGAATCTTGGCTACTCTTTTTCTGGCTTTCTCCCTCCGTTTACTGCCCGCTTGCGCTCCTTCAAGAATGAGAAACTCGAATAATTTCTGGTTGTTGTGAACGGGAACGCCCCATTCTGTGTCATGGTAGGTAATTTCTAAAGGATCATTTTTAACCCATTGACAACGATTCAACTAACTATCCCTCTACAATTATCAGATAGCATATCAATCATAAATCATGAGCGAATATCAATACTATGAATTTCAAGCTATTGATCGCCCCCTCACCCAAGACGAAAGAGCGGCCATCAGCCAGCTATCGAGCCGCGTCAAGCTGACGGCGACGAGTGCCAATTTCACCTACAGTTATGGCGATTTTCGCGGCGATCCTAAAAAAGTTTTAGCCCAGTATTTCGATGTCATGTACTACATCGCCAACTGGGGGACGCGGCAATTAGCGTTCCGCTTTCCCAAATCCTTAATTGACCGAGCAGCGATCGCACATTATTGCATTGAAGACTGTATCAGCCTCTCTTTTAGCGAGGATTGGGCGATTTTGGATTGGCAGTATGGCAATGAGGAGGGATTTGGCTGGATTGAAGGGGAAGGCGCTCTCTCTGAACTGGTAGGACTGCGCCAGGAAATCTTGCAACAGGACTATCGGGGACTATATCTCGCCTGGCTCAAAGCCATCACCCTGTCCGAGGAGTACGCGGACATCGACCCAACTCAACTAGAACCCCCCGTTTCCCCCGGACTGCACCAACTTTCTGCCGCTCAAAAAGCCTTTATGGAAATTTTTGAGGTGGACGAACACTTATTCGCTGTTGCTTGTGCTGCTAGTGGTCAGCCAACAACTATTTCTGATGCCATGTTACAGGAAGCGATCGCGCAACTTTCCCTTACTGAAGGCGAAGCTTTCTTGTTGCGACTGGCAAAGGGAGAACCGAATTTGTCTGCCAAATTCAAACAAAAGCTGTCTCAGTTAATACCTACATCTCCTGTTTCTAACCAGTCTCGACGCACAATCCAAGAACTTCTTGAGGCTGCTTCTGAGGAAGGAAAAAAGGCAGAAAAACGGCAACAACAAGAAACAGAAGCGAAGCGAATTCAGGAACTACAAGCTTTAGCTAAACGGGAAGCGCAAGTTTGGCAGGAAGTCGAGTCCCTAATTCAGAAAGCCCAGTCTAAACCTTACGATGAGGCTGTTAAATTGTTAGTTAAATTAAGAGACTTAGCCGAATATCAAAACCAGTTTCCCGCTTTCCAACAGCGATTGAACCAGATTTACGAACAGTATAGTAACCGTTCTGGTTTGAAGAGGAGGTTACAAGAAGTAGGAGAGCGATTTTTTTCGGGGGAGATGCCGAGATAGAGAACATTAAGGAGGGGTTGAAAGATTAATCATCCCAAAGACCTTGAAATTTTGTAGCAGCAAGCTCGGTGTAACGAACAGTGTGCTGAATATTTTTATGCCCCAAGTAACCTTGACTTGTTCTGGTATCAATACCCCGATTCGCCAAATAATAACCAGTCCCATGCCGCAACATATGAGCATGAACTTTAAAAGGTAAGCCCGCTAATTCACCAGCTCGCTCAACAATACCAGAGATCGTATCATGTGCCAGCGGGCCAAGTCGAGACGACTGAAAAACGTAGGGGCTAGCCGGATAATCTCTTTGAAGTTTACGGAGAGCGCGAATTTCTTCCGAGTAAAGAGGGTGAGTGGAGGGAGTACCTTTTTTAACTCGCTTCACATAAATTGCCCCACCGTGGAAGTCTATTTGCTCCCATCGTAGGGATGCCACTTCTGCAACTCGCAATCCGTGGCGGTAGATCAACAAAATTAGTGTTGAGTCTCGATGAGCGTGGCGGCCCTTCAATTTTCTAATTGCTGACCGCATCAACTCAACCTCTTCTGATAACAAATACTCCCTAGCCCTGACCTCGGAATATTTGTATCGGTTAGGGGATTGACGCTCTCCTTTTTCTGTTTTACCAACTTTCGGTGATTGGATGGACTGCTTGACCATAACCAAAACCCCTAAAAGCTCGGGGTAGACAAACTAATTTTACCAACTTAAACACAAAAGTTGGTAAAAAATCCCAACAATCTGTTACCCTTTAGAGTTGGATTTATTCTGATATGAAAACGGACTCAGATATTTAATAATTTGATGATTGGTTTAGTTTTAAGCCAGGATACCATTGTTGAAATTTGTGGGCTAACTCTTCATTTAAAACTAGTATCCGCATTTGAAGAAGAAGATGAGCGCCTACTTGTGTCCAACGCATCTGTTGTTTCTTAACAAACCGTTTACTAATGACTTGATTAACAGTTGACTCAACAAAACCCGTAGAAATAGCTTCATTATTACGCCACCGTTCGCCGAAGTTAGGAATATACGCTTCATTACGGTAAATATAAGTTTCAAAATCTCGCATTGCTCTGAATAACTTTTTTACCTCTGATAGCTTATTGCCTTCAAAAATTACCATTTCTAAATCATCGACCTGTTCTTTTAAGATTTGCGAGGCTCTAAATACATTTCCGTGCCACAAATACCATTTAATTCTGGGAGCATCCCATTTGTGCAATGAGTAAGAATACTTAGAAAAGTGTTCCGTTAA
>CAZUVR010000126.1:0-7331 GCA_964623815.1 uncultured bacterium
TAGAGCGCCTGCTTTGCAAGCAGGATGTCAGCGGTTCGAGTCCGCTAACCTCCATACATATTAGTAGTTTACCTAAATGTAAGGAGCAAGAGTTTAATCTATAAGCTCCCAACTATAAAAAATATTTGGCAATAACTATCGATAAAACCTTCACAATATTTATAATCACCTCTATTTAAGCGAGGGACACAGGTATGTGAAAATAATAAAGCTGTGTTGCAATATCCTAGTTAACGCTTGTAGAAAAGAAATTATGAAAGTTGGCGATCGAGTACGCGTAGTAAAATCTGTGGTCGTTTATCATCATCCTGAGCATAAAAAACAGGGTTTTGACATCAAAGGTATGGAAGGCGAGGTAATAGCCCTAGTCACGGAATGGCAGGGAAGACCAGTCAGTGCTAACTTTCCCATCCTAGTAGAATTTACCAAGAAATTTCGTGCCCATTTCCGCGAGGGAGAAGTAGAAAAAATCTAATGAGAATAAAAAGAGGGTTTCACCTCTTCTTATTCTTCCCCCTAAAGCTTAAGCTTTGGTTTTCGCCGACCAAACTCTAGTAGGTAAGCCCCAAACATAAATAAAGCCTTCCGCCGCTTTGTGATCGAATTGGTCTTCCGCGCCGTAGGTAGCTAAATCCGGTTCATAGATAGAGTATTCCGATTGACGACCGACAACTTTACCAGTGCCCTTAAATAACTTAACCCTGACGCTTCCGGTGACTCTCTCTTGTGTTTTATTGATAAATGCGTCTAGAGCCTCTTTTAAGGGGCTGTACCATAAGCCTCTGTAGATTAATTGACCGTAGGTATCTTCTAAACCTCGTTTATATTGAGTTACGTCTCCGGTTAAGGTTAAACTTTCCAAGTCCCGATGAGCGTCGATCAACACTAATAACGCCGGGGCCTCGTAAATTTCTCTAGATTTGATTCCCACCACCCGATTCTCGATCATATCGAGACGGCCGATACCGTGTTTACCTACTATTTCATTTAACTCGACGATCAAGCTAACCGGGTCTAACACTTTACCGTTTAAAGCGACAGGATTACCCTTTTCAAAACCAATTTCAACGTATTCCGCGACATCGGGAGTATCGGCGATCGCTTTCGTCATCAGATAGATTTCTTCTGGCGGCTCCGTCATTGGGTCTTCGAGTGGGCCCGCTTCTATACTACGGCCTAAAAGATTACGATCGATACTGTAGGGGGATGACTTTTTCACTGGCGATTCCACGCCGAATTTTTCCCCGTAAGCGATCGTTTGTTCTCTGCTCATACCCCACTCTCTTGCCGGTGCGAGAACTTTCAATTTGGGATTGAGAGCCATTATCCCCACATCGAATCTTACCTGATCATTTCCTTTTCCAGTACATCCGTGCGCTACCGCATCGGCTCCGTATTGTTCGGCCGCCTCCACTAATAATTTAGCAATGAGAGGACGTGCTAGAGCGGTAGAGAGGGGATAACGATTTTCATAGAGAGCGTTGGCGCGGATGGCGGCGAAGGCGTAATCAGTAGCGAATTCTTGTTTAGCATCCACGACTAAGGACTCTATAGCCCCACATCTTAACGCTTTTTCTTGAATCGGCCCTAACTCGTCTCCCTGTCCCAAGTCTGCTGCTAGGGTGATGACTTCTTTCACTCCCCATTCCTCTTTCAAGTAGGGAATACACACGGAGGTATCGACTCCCCCTGAATACGCTAATACAACTCTGTTGGCGCGACCCATATTGTCTAACCTAAAAACGACTAACCCGCTATTGTATCAGGTCTGCTCTTGATCTTTGGTTATTTTTGAGCTAGTTTTTGCCGTCTCCGTGACAATTTAATCTTTATTTTAGGGTCAAGTTTTTCTACGATCGCTCTGGTTTTTGTCTCTTTCTAAAGTCTGAAATTTTTATTAAGAAAATCTTAAATCTCAGGTTTAATGTGACAATTCTAAAGTTTAGTTAAAATTAAGATCAGAATAAGATTGACTGATTCATAATGGGGATCAAGTAAAAAAATATCGATAACTATTTATTTAGCGGACAGCACCAATTTATAAAGTTTTAATACCTAGGAGTTTTATCATGATTAAAAAACAACAAGTAAGATGCCCCAATTGTGGAAGTTTAGCAGAAAGACTATATTTTGCTGGTAACGGAATCGTGCAAACCGCCTGCCCTAGTTGCGATTATCTATTAGTTAGCTGTACGCAAACGGGCAGAGTTTTTGAATCCTACGCTCCTGGAATCGGTATATCAAGCAAGATTGATTTCATCCATCAATCGGAAGTTGTCGTGAAGTCGTAAGCTCGGTTATTCAGCCTTGCGGGCCCGCAACTGCCCGCAGGCTGCATCAGCTTCTAAGCCCCGGGAATAACGCACGCTCACGGCTATCTTATTCTCTTCGAGAATATTTTTAAACACTGAAATCCTAGCCGCGTCCGGACGTTGATAGTCAACTTCAGCTATGGGATTATAAGGGATTAAATTGACGTGAGACTGAAAGCCTTTTAAGTGTCGCGCTAATTCGCTTGCGTGTTCGGGTCGATCATTCACCCCTGCTAATAAAATATACTCAAAGGTCACTCTCCGCCCCGTAATATTCACATACTCCCGACAATCGGCTAACAATTGATAGAGGGGGTAGTGTTTGGCGGAGGGTATTAATTGCTCGCGGATTTGTTGATTGGACGCGTGTAGGCTGACGGCGAAGGTAACTTGTAATTTATATTGAGCTAGGGCGGCTATTTGGTGGGGAATGCCGACGCTGGATAGGGTTAAATTCCTCTGTCCGATGCCCACATCAAGATTGAGGGATTGAATCGCTTTGACTACTTCGGGTAAGTTCAATAATGGCTCACCCATACCCATAAATACTACATTACTCACCCTCTCGCCGAAGTCTTCCTGAACTGTCAGGACTTGATCTACTATCTCATGCGCTTTAAGATTGCGGCTAAATCCCCCTTTGCCAGTAGCGCAGAAATCGCAATTCATCGGGCAACCCACTTGAGAGGAGACGCAGACGGTGAGACGTTTAGCGGTAGGAATGCCGACAGTTTCGATAATTAAGCCGTCTTCGAGGCGCAGGAGATATTTACGAGTACGATCGGGCGCGGTGCTGTAATAATGGATCTGTGATCTGCCAACTGGATAATCCGCTAACTTCTCCCGCCAAGCCTTCGGGAAAACTGACACATCCTCTAGAGAGTGAATCCCCTTCTCATACAACCACTGATGTAGTTGTTTGCCCCGATAGGAGGGTTGCCCCTGTTGTTTCACCCAGTCGGTAAGTTCATCGAGGGATTTAGAGAGTAAAGCTTGGTCGGTCATAGTCGTAAAAAAGCGAAACCTTTCTATTCTAGCTTTTTTATATAAGAGGTCATTTATAAAGAAAAGCTTGAGTTATCTATGTCTCTGCGAACCTCGGTAGGGTGAGAGCTTTATTGGTGGCGTTAACTCAAGCGCAAATTGATGATGAAGGCGATGGTTATTTTGCTAGGAGTCGGAATCGATAAAAAGTCTATTGATTGGCAATTACAATGAAAGAAGCTTTATTGACGGTTAATAACTTGATAGTACGATGACATATTTTGCCAGCGACTTTAAAGATGTTGACGGGACAGACTCAGTTCAAAAATTTGTCCAGTGTCTGCAATTACAGCAGTCTCTGGAATCCTATCACCAGTATAAACAAAAAACATTTGAGCAGATGCGTCTCTCAAGTGGAGCTTCGGTTTTGGAAGTCGGCTGTGGCACCGGAGAAGATGCGATCGCTCTGGCGAAATTAGTTGGCTCTCAAGGTAAAGTAACGGCTGTGGATCGAAGTCGAGCGATGCTTGAGCAAGCTCAGTCGGGTACACAAAACCTGGGTTTACCGATTGAGTTTGTTCTCGCAGACGCGCAACAATTACCCTTTACAGACAACACCTTTGATGCGGCTAGGGTGGATCGCACATTGCAACATATAGCTGATCCCCATACCGCGATCGCAGAGATGGCAAGGGTTGTTAGACCTGATGGTTGGATCGTAGCGATGGAACCAGATTGGGGCACCTTTGTTATTGACTCGGAGCAATACTCTCTGACCCGACAATTACTCAATCTTTGGTGTGATAGCTTACCCTCTGGCTGGATTGGGCGACAGCTAGGGCGATATTTTCGTCAGGTTGGATTAACGGATGTGCAAGTAAATCCTGTGACTATCGTTTTTACTAACTTTGAATTAGCCAATCAA
The DNA here is from genome assembly GCA_964623815.1 of uncultured bacterium. Taxonomy (GTDB): domain Bacteria; phylum Cyanobacteriota; class Cyanobacteriia; order Cyanobacteriales; family Microcystaceae; genus Chroococcopsis. The sequence goes on from CAZUVR010000126.1 coordinate 4,222, forward strand.
GTCTTGGATTTAGTTCAAACTGCTCATAAAGCTGAAGAAGACGGTATTGCTAACCCGCTCATTATTGAAGATTGGCTCGGTGAACAACAACGGTTAGATCGAGCTGGGCAATTTTTCTGTTCATTCACGGCTTTTATTGTGAGTGGTAAAAAGCCATGAATTGCTCGTATTATTGACATCCTCCCATCGCGGGACGCGAGGGATTCCCAAAAAAAAGTCACCCTGGTGGTGATTCGATAGTAGTGATGGGGCTTAATGCTTTGCTAATTGGGCGTTATATTCGTGTATAAAATACCAGATACAGCGATCAAAAATGAGTTAAGAGTGATAGATGAGTGAGAAAAGCTTTTACACCCCTCGGGGCAAATTACCCTCACTTTTCACGAATCATTCCTCACTGCTGGATAATTTTAGATTAACTAAACAAGAAAGAGAAAATAGATTTCCATTCCTTTAAGTATAATACATAAAATTAAAAATAAATCCAATCCAGATTGGAAATTTTCAGGACTCTACACAAGCTAGCGTGGATGTGGTAGCCAGATTAGCGGGCTACAAATTTATCATGAGTAATTTACTCATATTCAATTAGCTTAAAGGAGCTTTAATCATGAATCCTATCACAGAAAACAATCAAGTTTTGTTAGACAAGATCGAAGACGATTCCGAGCTTGAGTTGTCCACCAAAGACTTAGAAGAAGTTAACGGAGGTTCATCCTATTGTCTGTCGCTTTACTCTAACTTCAGAGTTAGCTACTGTCTAACCTTCACAAGAAGCCGCATCCGCAACGCTAAAGACTTAGCTTAACCCGGACGAGGAGAGCGATCGCAGTAGGTTCGCTCTCCTACTTAACTACGATCGCAAGCCTCTATGAAAAAGACTAATCATCTGTCCCCCCCTTTTCTTTGTCCTCGTGTTTGCACCCCGACGCGATTACAGATGGAAGCCACCGAGTGCGGTGCCGCCTGCGTAGGAATTATCCTAGATTATTACGGGCGTTTCGTCTCTCCTGCCACCCTGCGGAAAGAGTGCGGTGTCTCCCGCGACGGTAGTAACCTGGGTAACTTGAGGCGAGCTGCTCAAAAGTACGGTTTGACGGCTGAGCGCGGTACGTTTGATTTACCAGAGATTGCTTCTCTCAAGCCACCTTTTATCATTCACTGGAATCCTAGCCATTTCGTGGTGTTCGAGGGGGCTGGGAAAGATACAGTTTATCTCAACGACCCGGCCACGGGGCCGAGAAAGGTTTCCTGGGGTGAATTCGATCGGGGTTTTACTGGTATAGTCTTAGATATGAAGCCAGGGCCGAACTTTGAAAAAGGCGGAGAGCGGCGCAATCTGCTTCTGAGTTTGGCGAAACACTTAAAACATTCGCGCTCAATAATTTTGTTTTCTTTTCTGGCGGGTTTATTTCTCACCTTCCCCCGTTTACTCATCCCGGCTTTCACACAGGTATTCGTCGATCGGATTCTACCCGATGTACGGGAGGGTTTTAGCCCCGACTGGTTGCGCCCGTTGTTGTTGGTCATGGTGGTGACGGCTCTAGTGCAAGCATTACTAGCTCAAATCCGCCTGAAAAGTTTGCGGCTGTTGCAGATAAAACTCTCCGTCGCCCTTTCGAGCCAGTTTCTCTGGCACAGTCTCCGTTTACCCCTGAGCTTTTACGCTCAACGTTTTTCCGGCGAACTCGCAGGAAGGGCGGGGCTGAGCCAGAATATAGCCGGAACTCTGTCGGGACGATTAGCGACTACAGCAATCGATGTTACCATGATGGGCTTTTATGTCCTGTTGATGTTCAGTTACGATCGCCCCCTGACTCTACTCACCGTCAGCTTTGCCGCCCTCAATTTCTTCGCCTTGCGATCGCTATCCCGCAGCCGCACCGATGCCAGTATCTCCGTCACTCAAGAACAAGGCAAAGCCACCGGTATCGCGGGCAGCGTTATCCAAGCGATAGAAACGGTGAAAGCCTCGGGACTCGAAGGGGATTTGTTCACTCGCTTCGCTGGTTACTACACCAAAGCCATCAACTCGGGGCAGAAACTGGGCAGACAAACCCAGCTATTAAATACTCTCCCCTCCCTGTTGAGCGCTCTAGCGACGGCGGCTACTCTCGTCCTGGGAGGTTTCCGCATCCTCGACGGTCATCTCAGTATCGGGATGCTCGTAGCTTATCAGTTACTAACGGCGGAATTTCTCGCACCGATCGACCAACTGATCGGCTTCGGTGGCACCCTACAAGAATTAGAAGCCGATCTCGATCGCCTCGATGACGTTCTCAATAACCCGATCGATCCGGGCCTGAAACAAAGCAAAACGGCTCCGCCCCTAACCGTCGATTCCTTCCGACTGAGGGGGGAACTAGAATTACGAAACCTCTCTTTCGGTTATGGAGATAAACCCCTAATCGAGAAGTTTAACCTACGGGTCAAACCAGGGCAGAGAATCGCTTTAGTAGGCAATACCGGCTCGGGAAAATCAACCCTAGCTAAACTAATCTGCGGGCTGTACGAGCCTTGGGATGGTCAGATTCTCTTTGACGGTATCGATCGCCGCAACTTGTCGCGCTCGGTTGTAGCCAATTCCCTCGCTATGGTGGAGCAGGATATTTTCCTATTCGCGGGATCAATTCGGGAAAATTTGACCCTCTGGGATGCCAGTATTCCCGAAAAAGATATGGTGAGAGCCGCTCAACATGCAGCGATCGATCGCACTATCGCCGCCCTCCCTGGAGGCTATGAAGCCTGTTTATCAGAGGGAGGAAGAGAACTGAGCGGGGGCGAAAGACAAAGGTTAGAAATTGCCCGCGCCCTAATCCGCAACCCCTCCATACTCGTCCTCGATGAAGCTACCTCCGCCCTCGATCCAGAAACGGAAGCGCAGATCGATCGTCATCTCCGTCAGCGCGGCTGTACCTGTATAGTCGTGGCTCATCGCCTCAGTACCATACGCGATTGTGATGAAATTATTGTCCTAGATCGCGGACGGGTAGTACATAGGGGGACTCACGAACAATTACACAGGAAGAAAGACTGAAAATTAGACCTCTTGCAAAAGTCCAAAAAGTCCCCCTTTCCAAGGGGGATTTAGGGGGATCAAACCTACTTTC
>CAZUVR010000127.1:0-7308 GCA_964623815.1 uncultured bacterium
AACTTTGAAGCGTTTCTTTGGACCAGCGACACGGGCATGATTGGTCTCGGGCATCTTCCTGGAGGCGGTTATAGCTCTGCCAGTGCGGTATCAGCCGATGGCTCTATTGTCGTTGGTAATAGTGACGGTATTAACGGGACCCAAGCGTTCCGCTGGAGCGAATCTGTGGGTATGCTCGGTCTCGGCCGCCTCCCGGGAAAAAAGAATAGCTCTGCCAGTGCGGTATCAGCCGATGGCTCTACTATCGTCGGTACGAGTGCAAGTAGTATCAACGAGGCGGAGGCGTTCCGCTGGACTCAATCGACGGGCATGATCAGTCTCGGCTATCTCCCTGAAAAAAGATATATTTCTCCCACGCAGGTATCGGCTGATGGCTCTACTGTTGTCGGTAATAGTTACGGTATTAACGGGACTGAGGCATTCCGCTGGAACGAATCGACGGGTATCATTGGTCTCGGTTATCTTCCTGGGGGTAGCTCTAGCTCTGTCAGAGGTATATCGGCCGATGGCTCTATCGTTGTGGGTAATAGTAACGGTGAACCGTTTCTCTGGACTGAGTCGAAAGGCATACGTAATATTCAAGATATTCTTACCGCCGATCTCGGACTAAATTTGACAGGATGGAAGTTATGGGAAGTTAGCGGAATTTCCGCCGACGGGCTAACCGTCGTAGGTTACGGTATAAACCCTAACGGTCGAGGCGAATCTTGGATCGCCAACCTTAAGACCGGCGCTGTTCCCGAACCTTTAACCATCATGGGCGTAATCGTAGCAGTTGGTTTCGGTGCGAGCTTTAAAAAGAAACTAAAACGCCATTAAAACGATAATTTTTGATTAAACTGGCTTAATCTGAGGAGAAAGTAGCGAAGACACTTTAAATGCAACCGAGACCTCAATCATCAGATTGGGATCACATTAACAGCAATTATGGTGTAGGAGTAAAAAGTAAAAAAAACGGTTGTTTTCTTTACTATGCAATGAAAGGAAAGTGGGGAAAGAGGGAGAATTGAAGGATGAGCCAACGGGTAAAATCTAGAGAGCGATTATGGTAACACCTGACATCATCCGCGCTCACAGACATTCGATGCACCTCAAATAGTTTTGATTAACGGTACTTAGACAAAAGTTAAGGCAAAAATAGCTTCAAAATCCTAGGGGGAAAGACTTTGGGTAAGGATGTGGGGTTGAGTACCGTGCGCGCAACGATTCCGGGATGGGCATCACCATACCTACTTGAGCGGGCGAGCGCACTATTACAAAATTGGACGTGCTGCTACGCAGTGCATAAAGGCATCGCACTACAGGTTGTCGCTTTCAATAAGTTCTTGTAGTCTTTGTTTTTGTATCGCTAAAGGAATATCCGTGTCAAAATAAACAGCATTAGGCCGTTCTCGCCCGGAAAATTCAAGCCATGCTTCTCGATCATCTCTGTGGGATAAGACGTATTCTTTGAGTTCATGAAGACTCATCGTTTTAAAGTTAGGCTGAGGTGAGATCATACCTCCATTGTCCTCGTTCAAAAATGGTAATCTCGATCGTTCCTAATTCTCCAGCGAGAATAAATATCTCTTTCCTTGTCCCGTCAAACCTTATTAATTGAATGGGTTGATAACAATTATAGAGAATTCGGCAGAGAATTAAACATTTTAGTAGCTACGGTCTGGTTGGCATTATTGTTTAATTTTATCTTTTCTTTCCATAATTAACCATATTATTGACGTAAGGTTATTCTCAACAGTTACGCTCTTTACCGTGAACTGCTTCTCTCTTGCATGATCCTGAATCGATGTATAATTCGTGTAATATGTAGTATTACAAAAAGAATACGGTATGTCAACTAAAGAAACTGTCGCTCACGGTGATAATTTTCATCTCTATCGAGAGGTTTTCGATGATTCGTTTATTTATTTACAGATGAGGGATGTTCAGTTTGAAGTATCTTACGGCTGTGTCACCCTCCCGATTCCCGTTCACGTATGGGAGTATATCCGACAATTCGGCGCAATCGATTTGTGTTGGACGGATAAATCGGATGAGGAAATCCGCCATTACGTTGAAGCGGAAGTCGATAAGAGGATGCAACTTTACGCCGATGCCGAGGAGAGCAATAAACCGTTAATAGAGTTATGGGGATCTCTGGCTTTTGGAAGTATCGATTCTTCCCGTTCCGACCAGATAGAAAACGGCATGGCTTACTTCCTTTCAATAAAAGAACATCAGCAACAGGTTAGGGAGGCTATAAATGAACTGAACTCTCGCTCTCGGGTGTAATTACTGACTTTCGAGGTAACTAAATTCGCTCGTGCCTATGCTATGGGGTGTCCGCTTGATTCGGAGAGATGATTTAACCTTTAATGCCAGCCTCCGTTTACAATTACTAACTATTTGCCAGACGAGAATATAGAATAAATAACTATTAAAAGATACCCAAGGTTATCCAGAGTTCCCTGGCTCTGATCTGTAAATAGGAATTCATTTCTAGCCGCTCGACAGTAGCACGTCCGATCTCTGTTTTTCCTTCTAACCCAAAAGGGGGCTGTCTTTGAACGGTAAAATGCTCATCCTATTGATCTCGGCGAGGGTGAAATAATCTTACCATTTGCCCGCTAACCGGGTCACAGCCGTCAGTATAGTCTAGTTTACGAAGATTACAAATGCGGCAGCAAAGAGACCAGTTACTTTCTTCATCGCTACCCTTTTTGGAGAGGGGGATTATATGATCGACCTCGAATGCCAGATTGAAAATCACTTCAGGTGCAGGGCAATATTCGCAGCGGTGTCCGGCCCGTTTGCTAACTAGGGGATAATTAGGATTCACGGGCTACTCTAAGTTTGAGGCGGTTGTGTTTTTTGAAGAATTCTGGCGGTGCGGGAGATGGTGGCTTTCAACTCCTCTTCAAAGGGACTCTCTAATTCTCGCTGCGTTTGAACGGGCAGTGATTGACCTTTCTCAACGGAGTTATGAAATTGCTCCATCAATTCTTGTAGTCGTGCCTGTTCCTCTGCGGTGAAAAGGTTATCGGAGCCGAATCGTTGTACGATAACGATCGTCTCACCTTGAGAGGATTCTTCTGCTGCGGCCATAACTTGTTCGATACCGTCTAGAGCTTGACCCGGTGTAAAACCGGTTGCTTGTTGCTTGCCGCTGATGGCTCGATAGATAGTTCGTTCACCGATGACCTCGGAAATTATTTCAATGGTTGTCATAATTGCTAGCTCAACGCCTGACGTACTATTTGCTTTTGGGTTGGTGCTGTTTGGAACAAGCATCAATTCGGTTTGTTTGTACCATTGAAAGCAACAGAGCTACCCACTCCTAGATTATGTCAAAAAAAGCTGTGAAAGTGAAGGGAGGAATCTCTTAAGAATTGAGCGCCTTTGAATGTTTTACCTAACATTACCTAAGCAAGCCCGTACCAAGTAGACCTGCCTTGACCATAACGCACCAGAAGCCGATCGTCGGTGAGTTGCTTGAGCCTCGCTTTAATGGTGCTGCGACTTTCACCCGTTGCTCTTTCAATCCTCCCTGTCGTGACCCGCCCATGTTCCTTAGCCAGCTCTAAAATTCTCACCGATAAGGCAGGTAATGCGGAAGCCATAATTTTTTCATTCTCTAGTTTGGTCTGCAACCTCCTTTTCTGACGCTGTAGGGTACGGAGAAAGAACAACAGCCAGGGTTCCCAATCTGGTTCATCTTCTTCGAGAGTGTTTTGAGTTTTCCGCAGAGCCAGATAATAGCCCTCTTTGCTTTCCTCGATGATGCTTTCTAAAGATGAATAGGGAACATAAGCATATCCCGCATTTAATAAAAGAAGCGTAGTCAGCACTCTTGATAGACGACCATTGCCATCTTGAAAAGGATGAATCGCCAGGAACGTCACCACGAATACGGCAATAACCAAAAGAGGATGAGTTTGACCGTTGATGAGATTATCGGCAGTCCAACCCACAAGAGCGCTCATGCGTCGGGGCGTGTCGAAAGGGGAAGCGGTCTCGAACACCACGCCCAAACTATTACCATCGGCATCGAAAGCCTGAACGTCATTGGGGAATTTTTTGTACTCTCCCCGATGCCGCTCATCTTTATCGCTATATTTGAGCAAAATCTTGTGTAGTTGTTTGATGTAATTTTCCGTCAAGGGTATGGATTCCCAACTTGAGAAAATTACGTCCATCACCTCGGCGTATCCCGCCACCTCCTGTTCATCACGGCTGACGAAACTTTTAGCCTCCAAATTCGATAGCAGTTCAAGAATTTGGCGATCGGACAATCTTGCCCCCTCTATGCGGGTGGAGGAGCCGATACTCTCGATGGTGGCTACCTTCTTCAGTGCGGCGAGTCTTTCAGGTGCGAGAGTTTTCAGTGCTTTCCAAGTTCCCTTGAACTCGTCCAACTCCGATACCAGCAGAAGAATTTCTTGAGTGAGCTTTATGTTTTGCATTGGCTCTGATGTCCAATTACCTAGCCAATTATAGCCAATTGTGTCCGATTATGTCCGATTAAACTTTTTCATCTTCGGCCAACTTCCGGTCACAATGTCCGGAAGTTAGACCTGTAACATTTTGATTCTGGCAATTTCACATCGATTTCAGCCGCTCATACAAATCAACTGCTCATCCCTCAACTGCAAGCGAGAGCGCACACCATAGGTTTTGTGCAGGTACTCGATCGCCTGTTCCCGACTCCAACCGAGACGCTCTATCTCGGTATTGATAGCCGTCATCATCTCGTCCCAAGATATAGCTGGAGATTGACCCAACAAGTCAGGTTGAGTAACAGAACTAGCCTCGACTACCTTAGCCTTTTCAGAGGCAGTAAGAGCGTGATTATAGACCCATTTAATCTCGGTATCGCTGAAACCCGACTCCGACTTGAACCGGTTCAGCTCCTCACGGTTGGTACAGGCTAACATGGCTTTCTTACATTTCATGGCCCGTTTTTCTTTAGCGCGAAGATTATCCGAGGAGCGATGGGGATAACTTGAGTAGTCGGGAGCGAATCCTTTGCGCGATTGGTTAGCCGGTTGAGTCCCCCTGTTTTCGGGTACTGTTTCCGGGGCGGGGATAGCTTCCTCTTGGACTACTGACGGAGCAAGACAGTTTTCAGCATCCGAGATGAATGTAGCAGAACCCGCAGGGCTATCCGTAGGAAGAGTTTCGCCCGTACCGCCATCCGTAGGAGAATGGCCGGGTGCAGTAGGACAATTCCCCCCGCCGCCGCCATCATCATCCGGTGGTGAGGGCGGGTTATTGTCACCGGTGATGAGGAGCGGGTCGGTATCCAAATTATCCCGAATCTTCAGACCGAGGAAATACGCCCCGTTTCTGTCACGCCCATGCTCTACGGATAGCCTTAATTGATTTACACACAGGTCATTAAGCAAGTTAACGAAACGACGCACCCCAACCGCCCTCGAACCGGTATCGTGGCAATATTGAGCGTAGTTAGCATACAGCCACTCATTGATATATGAGTACCAATTATCCGAATCGTTATTCTTGTCCCGTTTCGCCACGCCTACGGCTGTACGGTGGCCATCACGGTAGACGATCGCATGATCCAGCCAATCAGCGATCGGATTAGTATCGACCATCGCCATCGCTTTCATCAAGTTTAGACAAGGTACACGCTGACGGTAGTTCTTGAGGAGAGCCTCCGCTTCAGAGGGGTTAATGGCAAGCACCCAATTAAACAGGCCGGAGAGATAGGGGGCGAACTCCCCGTATACCCTGTCATTGCGTAGCTCGATGAGGTTTTTCTGCTCGTTCTCATCAACCCGGTAGGTCATCGATACGCTGACGCGGCGACGCGCTAACCCGCTAGTATAATCTGCGGATTGGATGATCTCGTTGGCCGCCACGATTACCATCGCCGTAGCGGTGAAGCCACCTTTAGCCTGCTTGAATTTCTGCTCAAAGGGGAGTGAATCCTGTCCCGTAATGGCTTTGAGGGTAGATACGCCGTCAGCGTAACGATCGCTATCGGTGACGACAACCAGCCGCTTATCCTTGAGGTTGGCGGTTTCAAATCGTCCGCCCTCAAGCTTCTTAAGCGTGGTCGTGTGGACGTTGCGCCCTCCCACTAGAGCGATCGCCAATCGGATATAAGTTGACTTGCCCGTACCGCCCGGGCCGATAAGTTCGAGGTACTTCTGCCAATCGGTTCGCCCCGTGACGATACCGTACAGGTAGGCTCTGAGCAGTTGCACTAGGTTTTCATCACCCCGGCAGATTTGGAGTAGCCATTCTTGAATCGGGTTACATAGGGCTAGAGGATTGTAATCGTAGGGTAAGCACCAGGTAAGCCTGTGGTTGGGATTGTGGGGGGTTAACTGCTTGGTTTCTAGATTAAACACGCCGTTAGTTAGCGGTATTAATCCCTCTGTTTCGTCCCATTCCTTGACCAGTAACTCATATTTCATCAATGCTTCTATATTCTTGATGAGACTATCGGTAATCTGAGCTTCTATTACTTTCTCTCCCTTGACCACCGTATAGAGCGATTTATTCGCCTTTAATTCGGCGTAGATGACCTGCCGCACAGCTTCAACTGGTTCGATACTCCAAATACCATCAATCTCAGCACCGTAACGCCGCCAATCCTGTATCGATACATCCCACGCCAACCTGTCCCGGTAGCGATCGACCATCCACTGAGCTATAGGGTCTGAATTCCACGAGGCGGGATGACCGGGGGGGATTGCCGGGTTATCTTCACACCCGTCCCAATCCTCAAACCGTATGGCTTTTGAGAGTAGCTGTTGTCTGAATTCTTCGATTCCGCTCATTACAATATAGTCGTCGATGCCTTTCCCTTTATTCTCATCCCACCGGGGCAAAACTGACACGGGTACACCGAATTTCTTCAGTTGGAATCCTAACTTATACAGAGCCTTGCGAACTTCCCATTTTGTAGATACATCGGCATCGAAAGCGAGGATAAACCCGAATCCTTCTTTGGCATACCGCTCTAGAGTCGGCACCAGATAACGCTTACCTTGCGGGTCGGCTTTGCCGGGGGTTAAGCCCATCTCGACACCGAGTAGTGCGATCGTCGGGATTCCGTGAGAGCAAGCGGCGATCGCTTTAAACCCGCCCTAGGTAATCAGTAGATACGGGTGGCCGTTAATTTGCCAGCAGGCTTGTTTCAGTTCTTCGATGTTGAGCCAGTACAGAGGGTTTTCAGGATGGGCGGGGAGCATGGCATCGTAATCGTCGTTTCTGGCTGTACGGTATTTGGGGGCTTTCTTGCCTACTTTTTCCGCCCAGGGCTTATCGGGACGGAATTGGTATTGTCCGTTCATTCCC
>CAZUVR010000128.1:0-7101 GCA_964623815.1 uncultured bacterium
AATCGGGCAGGTTGGGATAATGATTATCTTCTCAAAGTTTTAATCAGATAAGTTTGTTCATCTGTTTAAACACTTTATTCAATTTCAGTTTTAATCTGGTAGAACTGAGCTTTTTTCTCATGGATATTTTATGAAAAAATATCCATAAATTACTCAAATTTTATCTTTTCAGCCCTGTAATGATTTTAGACAATTCCAATAAACTAGATTTAGATGTTACAAACCATTTCAGGCTCATCAAACGCTTTTGTAATTACAGCATACAGCGATTAGATGCGTTAACCCTGCGTTGTTCGTAATATATATAGTTTTAATCTTAAACGAGAGCGGGTAGAACAACTGGTGGCGGATTTACCCAGTTGCTTTGATTTACTAAAGGGGGATGTAGAAAAGTTTATCGAGGAAGTTTCTTGATATGTTATCGGCCTCTTAAACTAGCCCATCTCTCCCACCAGTGGGGGGAATCTAGTTTCTCACGTAATATAGTTTCCGGCGTTTGGGGGTGTAATAGAGCCACCAGACGGGTAAACTCCACACCGGATTTAACAAAACCGGCTAGTAATAGGGATAATCCCTGGGGGTGATTGATGGCGGCGAGACGCACATCGGTTTCGCTATCTTCTACCAACACCTGTAATAAATCAACTGGGGTGGATGGATTTTGAGCTACGGCTAAACGCACCGCCCGAGATTGGTCTTTGACGAATATTTCTAATATAGACCGATCGCTTTTTATATTTCCGGCTACCGCTACCCTAACCTCTTGGGCTTCATCCAGTGCTAGAGATTGTAGATAACCCGGCGGCGTATCAGGATGAGAGGCTAGATAAGCCCTAACTCCTGTCTTTAACTTTTGTTTCTCCTGCCACTCGGGGATAGTTTGTAATACCTCAAGGGGGGCGCTGGGGTTTTTGGCGACGATGGGGGAGATGTTTTTATAGCGATCGTTCTTCACTAACTCTGCTAGAGTGTGGGGGGGAGTATGGGGATTAGCTGCTACTACGTGTTGGGCGTAAATATCCTTAGCTAAACGCTCTAAAGTTTCGGGCCGGGTATGGGGATTAGCGGCGACGGCTTTATTAATACTCTCGTGTCTACCGGGCGCGGCTAGTTGGTCGAGTATTTCGGGGGGTGTGTTAGGATTACCAGCTAAATTAGTATAGACTCCGAATAGGGAGCCTTTTTCTGTATACAATCTCTCCAAAGTTGACCAGGGTAGGCGCGGATTACTACAGAGGGCGATAATACATTCTCCTCGACTCGCCATGTCTTCTAGGATGTCTAGAGGAGTATTAGGATTTTGGGCGATTTGAGTTTTTATCCAATTATCCTGATGCCCGGCTAATAATTTTAGAATATATTCTGGCGTACTGGGATTACCCGCTAAAGAGCTACAAACGGAAAGATTTTTTTCCTTACCTAAACGTTTGAGGATGTATTCGGGGGTAAGGGGATTACTGGCGAATACTGCCCGCATATCTGAGCTTTCCTCTGAAACTAATTCAGTAACAATATCGGCGGGATTATGGGGATTAATAACTATAGAGGTAAGGGTATCGATTTTTTCTTGAGTGGGTAATTGCTCAGCGTATTTAATGATTTGAGTTAACAGCCGCTGCCTTAATTTTTGTGGGGTTTGAGGGTTTTCCGTAATGGCTAAACGCAACAGAGAATTATTAGCTAATTGTTCGAGGATTCTTGGAGGGGTGAGAGGGTTACGGGCGAGGGCTTGTTTTACTAACACTACATCTTGCGCGAGTATTTCGATAATGTCTTCTGTTATGTGGGGATGACTTGCTACATTAACTCGCACTTCTACATCTTTATCTGCGGCTAACTTTTTAAGTACCGCTACGGGCGTTTCCGAGTATGCGGCAACGGCGCGGCGAATTTCGGGAGTGGCGGCGGGTAAGGCGATTTGCTCTTCTAGGGTTTCTGCGGTTACTTGCGTGGGTAAATTAAGCTGAATCTCTTTAGCCGCATCACTAATATTTTGATTTTCATCAATTAGTAATTGTTCTAAAAGACGCTCAAGAAAGTTATCAGGGATACTAGGACTTTTAAGTATTAACAGGCGCACTTCCGCCGCCATTCTCTCAACGCTTTTGACTATGATGTATAAAACAGACTTGTAAAAGTCATCGTCTATTTCTTCGGAATTAAGATGTCGGACTGTTTCCATATCCGTTATAGCTGTAGCTTCGTCAGTTTGTGCGAGGGCTTCTTTATAAGGATTATCTTCCCCTTCGAGTAAATCCCTGAACATCGCTATTCTATAAGCTTGGATAAATTCATCTCCTGCAAGTTTTTCAAGAATATGGAGCGGGGTTTTGGGGTTAGATGCGATCGCTTCTACTACTCCTCGATTATATTTTCTTCTGGTAAGTTCCACTAAATCCCGCGTTAAATTTTCTATCACCGACAAGGGAGTATTAGGGTTATTGATAACCGCGATACGCACTTCTGGCACTACGGAGCCATCGGCGTATTTTTGCCCCGTATTATCTTCCGCCATCCTTAGCAATAGATGACTCGGTGCGATAGGATTCCTTGCCACAGCTACCTTTACGTATATCATCTCGTCCATTGATAGTAATTCCAAAACATCCTCGGGAGTGAGGGGATTTTCTGCCACCCGCAGACGCACCCGCCAATCATCGCTTTTTGCTAAGTCTTCTAAATCATCTGCTTCCGAATTACCCTTATTAGCCGCCGCCCTCAATCTCGATTCTCTCTGATACGGGGGTATAAACTCCTGTAGTTGTAACACCACTTTACCCGGGGCGTTGGGGTGATTGACTACAGCGCGGCGGATAGTTTCATATATATCATCCGCCAACTGGCGTAAGGCTGCCCCTGGCGTTTGCGGATTTTTTACTAAAGCACTCCGCACGTCTAAGTTTTTATCCTGGGCTAACCTATTCAAGGCGTAACCTGGAGTATAGGAATTACCCGCCACCTTTTCCCTCACGTCGTCATCTTCATCCTCCGCCAGTTGTGCGAGAAAATTCGGCGCGGTTTTTGGATTCCCGGCTATGGCTATTTTTATATCTGGCTCTATCAAACCTACCAAAAAGCCCGGAATAGCATCTAGGGCGGCTAAGTCGCACAATTGCTGACAATCCTGTTGTAGTGGGTTAGCTTTGATTCGGGCTAGGGCTTGTGAGTGGGAATTGGGAGTCGGGAGTCGGGAGTCGGGGCTAGAATTTTTGTAAGTCATGATTGAAGACTTTGAAAATGGTGCGGATAGTAACGTACCCGGCTATTGTGGTTTCATCAACATTTTAGTACACTTTTATTAATCCAGATAAAAGATTATGTTTAACAACGATTTAGTCGGACGTTACGGGAAAGGGGAAAGAGATTTCAAGGGGCTTGATTTACGAGGACTTAAACTGTCCAATCAATCTCACGGCAATATTGATATAAGCGGAGTCAATCTAAGCGGGGCTAATTTAGCTGATACCCAATTCTACGGCTCTCAGGGGAAAGAAATTAAGGCTACCGATATTAATTTCACCGATGCTAATCTAAAGGGTGCTATCTTCAGTCATGTGAATTTAAGCAACGCTAATTTTACTGGGGCTAATTTAAGAGGTGTGCGGTTAAACGCCTGTCTCGATGGAGCTGATTTCACCGGCGCTGACTTAACCGATGCTCAAATTGCACCTTATAAATTAAATCGCGCTACTTTCCGGGGCGCTAATTTAACTCGGGCTAATTTCGGTAGTAATAGCTTTCCCTGTGAGGGCATAGATTTTACTAACGCCATCTGCGATGAAACTAAAATCACCTGTACTTTAATCGGCGCTGATTTTCAAGGAGCGAAATTAGATACAGCTTTTTTTAAAGAGGGAAATATGTATTGGTATCGCGGCAGTTTAAACGGCTGTAATCTCAGTGGGCAAAATTTACATGGCAAAGATTTCGGGGGTTTAAGTTTACAAGAGGTTAATTTAACGGATGCTAATTTAACGGGCGCTAATCTACAATCCTCCATACTAATAAGAGCTAATCTAACAGGGGCAATCTTAACGGGTGCTAATTTAAACAGCGTTAATCTAACAGGGGCAATCTTAATTAACGCTGACTTACGAGACTGTAATTTACAAAACGCTGACTTAACCGAGGCGAATTTAACGGGAGTCAATTTAACTGGTGCAGCGTTTAATGGAGTTAGATGGAGGGGGGCGATAATAGAAGGTGTTATTGGTCTTACTGCCGATGTACTCTTAATATGGGAGATACTCAACGGTGATGTTACCAATAGAGATTTAAACGGCTGTCTACTCGATAATACTTGGCTCGAAGGGGCTAACTTGAGAGGTTGTAACTTAGTAGAGGCTAATTTCTCGGGAAGTTATCTAAAAAACTGTGACTTACAAGAGGCTTGTTTAACGGGGGCCGATTTAACCAGGGCTGATTTAACGGAGGCGAGGATCGATCGCACCGTTGCCGAGAGAGCAAGTTTTACCCATACTAAATTAGACGGGGCAACTCTGACTAATGCCGATTTAACAGGAGCTAACCTAACGGGTGCCTCTTTAATCGGTGCTAATCTAACGGGCGCTGATTTAACCGGCGCGGATTTAAGCCAAGCTACCTTAAATGATGCCAATCTGACGGGGGCTAATTTAACCGATGTGAATTTCTCTAAGGCTACCTACATAGGCGCGAATTTTACCGATACTATCAATCCTCCCGCCTTCGAGATCAATACCCAATACAAAACACCATTGACAGAGGCGCTCGATCGATTATACCGGTGGCATTTTGAGAATCATCCCGATATTGCCTCATCTTTACAGCCCGGCTTAACCCGCAGTCAAATCGATGAGTTATTGAAAGATTGCGGTTGTGCGATTCCAGAGGAAGTTTATGGGTTATACGGGTGGCATAACGGCATGAGAGAAGTTAGCCAGGGCTTTTTACACTGGGCGGCTTTCATCGACACGCAGAATTTTTTACCCTTACAATCTATTTCGAGGGGCGGTGATTATTATGATGACGATGCGAGAGAGGAGATAAGACAACCTTATCTAATGGCTTTCGGACAAGCTTCCGATAATTGTGGGGCTTACGCCATATTATTAGGAGATGAAAGAGTCGCGCCAGTAATTAATTTTGACCCCGAATATAATGATTACTCACCTAAGTATCCCAGTTTAACGGCGATGATGCTGACGAAAGTCATAGAGCTTACCCGTGATTTAAGTAATGCTGATTTAAGAGGTGTGGATATGAGTGGTTTTCAAATAAGTGGGGTTAATTTAACCGGTGCTAATTTAGAAAATGCCGATTTAAGCCGCACTGATTTAAGTAGGGCTAATTTGACGGGGGCTATTTTAAGAAGTGCTAATCTTTATCGGGCGGGATTATTCAAGACTGACTTAACAGGTGCGGATTTAACAGGGGCTGATATAAGGGAAGCCGATTTATACGGTGCGGTTTTTAATAATACGATTATGCCGGATGGTAGTATCAAGGACTAAAAATTACTTTATGTTTTCTGGAGTTATAAAATGACTGTCCTAAATTGAATATTATGATTTCTTGCCAAACATCCCCAGTTCTTACATTTGAAGAATTTGTTAATCAATATGGCGATAATCCCCGTTACGAATTGGCGGAAGGAGAAGTTATCGATATGGAGCCAACCGGGCCTCATGAAGCCGTAGCGGGTAAACTAGCTACTCGTATCGGTATGGCGATAGTAGAAAAACAATTACCCTGGTTTATTCCTCGCACTTGTTTGATTCGCCCTTTCGCCGAGATAGCCACCGCCCGCCGCCCGGATATAGTGGTTTTGGATGAAACGGTGTTATCTAATGAGCCTCTATGGGAGCGAGAGCCGGTTATCACCTCGGGAAGAAGTATAAAATTAGCCGTCGAGGTAGTAAGTAGTAATTGGGAGACGGATTATGCTAGAAAGACAGAGGAGTATGCTTTATTAGGTATTCCCGAATATTGGATTGTGGATTACAAGGGTTTAGGGGGTACGGCTTTTATCGGTAAGCCCAAGCAACCTACTTTTACGGTGTGCCAATTGAACGGTGATGATTACAGGTTCAAGAAATACCGCCTCGGGGAATCCATTCTGTCACCCCTGTTGCCCGATTTATCATTACGTCTCGTTGATGTCTTACCTCGTTAAAACGGGCGCATATGGTGCTTTTGGCATCGTCGTTTTTTACGATAGCATTGGGGGTTAGGGGAAAAATTGTCTTTGGTGATCGATCGAACCCCCACTGTGGGAATTCTAGTAAGAGAATCTACAAGGGATGACCCAATCAGGTAAGACGGCATGAATTATCATGAGGAAATCACGGTCATAAAACCCGATCGAGGTTGGATAGCGTTAGACCTAAAAGAATTGTGGGCCTATCGTGACCTACTTTATCTTCTGGTATGGCGGGATATTAAGGGGCGTTACCGACAGATGGCTTTAGGCCCGCTGTGGATCGTGTTACAACCGTTTATAACGATCGTAATTTTCACGGTAATTTTCGGTAAGTTCGCCCGTATTCCCTCCGATGGAATTGCTTATCCAGTATTCGCCTACACAGCCCTGTTACCCTGGCAACTATTCGCTACGGCGACGACGAAATCATCGGATAGTCTGGTGAATAATATCAATCTCGTGTCTAAAGTTTATTTCCCGAGGATGATAGTGCCTCTGTCTGCCGTATTCTTAGCCCTGGCGGATTTCGGGGCTTCTTTCGGGATTCTGCTACTGATGATGTTGTTTTACCGAACCTATCCTACTCTAGCCGTTGTGACTCTGCCTCTATACATAGTTTTAGCCATAGTAACGGCGATGGCGGTGGGTTTATGGTTCGCTTCTCTATCGGTAAAATATAGAGATGTGGCGTTAGCCGTTACCTATATCATCCAGCTTTGGTTCTACGCGACTCCGATTATCTACCCGACGAGTCTTGTGCCGGAGCAGTGGCGCACCTTATATAGACTTAATCCGATGACGCAGGTGGTGGAGGGTTTTCGCTGGGCTTTATTGGGAAGTGGGCAGCCTCCCGATTGGGTAACGGGGGTGTCGGTGCTACTGGTGGCGGGGTTGTTGGTTTCTGGGGCTGTGTACTTCCG
>CAZUVR010000129.1:0-7070 GCA_964623815.1 uncultured bacterium
TTCCTTCAGCCGAGCTTCAATCATCATGGGGATAATGTCAGACATTTTATACTGGGCCTGCCAACCGAGATTAACTTTTGCTTTAGTCGGGTTGCCACGGCTGATGGCTAAATCCGTTGGGCGGAGTAAACTATTATTCGTAGTAACGTATTGCCGCCAGTCTAAACCGACGCAGGCAAAGGCTTCGGCTACGAAATCCTCCAGTTTGCGACTCTCTCCGGTGGCGATAACATAATCCTCCGCCCGCGTTTGTTGTAGCATCAAGTACATCGCTTCCACATATTCCGGTGCCCAGCCCCAATCCCTCTCGATGTTGAGATTACCTAAGTTGAGAATTTCTCTCTCTCCCTCGGCGATGCGACAGGCGGAGGCGATAATTTTTTGAGTGACGAAACGCTCTGGGCGCAGGGGAGATTCATGATTGAAGAGGATACCGGAACAAGCGAACAGATTGTAAGCCTCTCTATAGTTGGCTACCTGCCAGAAAGCCGCCGATTTCGCCACTGCATAGGGACTTCTGGGTCGAAAAGGTGTATTTTCATCGGCCGAGCGATCGCCTATATTACCGAAACATTCGCTCGAACCGGCGTTATACAATTTAATTGGCTCACCAGTAAAGCGAATCGCCTCTAAAAGATTGAGGGTGCCAGTGGCGATACTCTCTAAGGTTTCCACTGGTTGATCGAAGGATAAACCCACTGAAGTCTGTCCGGCTAAATTATAAATCTCATCCGGTTGGATTTTTTTCAACACTTGTAAGACACTGCGAAAATCGATCAAAGACATGGATTCGAGCTTGATTTCTTCGCGTATACCCAAGCGGGATAAACTGCGGAAATTGGCTATCTGTGCATCTCGGGATGTGCCACAGACGTTATAACCTTTCTCTAGAAGTAATCGGGCTAAATAAGCTCCATCCTGACCTGAAATACCGCAAATTAAAGCTTTTTTTGACATGAAATTTAATGTTTACTCTTCAATAAGCTTTTCACTACTTCCAAAAGGTAGCCTATCTGAGCATAGGCATACAGAAGATTATCGAACCTTTCTGCAGGATGGGGAAATTTTTTGAAGTATTTATAAATACCCCTAGCAAATCTTTCGCTCCCCCTGCTCAATTGCTTTAATCCCGTTTTCCCCGATACTTCCTCCCGATAATATTCGCTGATTCCCTGCCACCAACTGCGACGATAGAACCATTGTCTCTGTAACCTCTCTAGAGAAACATTGTGAGCTGCTTTTGCCTCTGGAATGTACGCTACTTGCCATCCACGTTTAAGAGCCAGTTCGGTCATATATAGTTCCTCATTAGAGAGAAGTTTTTTGCCCACCCTGCCCAAGTTGGGGTCGAAACCACCTATACTGTCTAGAAAATCTCTTCTTATAGAATAGTTCAGTCCTCTGGGAGTCAGATTAGGATTATCTATATAGACGACTTCATCACCTAAATCGAATAAACCTAATGCCCCCGCTAATTCTTGAGACATCCAATCTGGTTGCTCGTGACCCTCGGGCCAGATTAAACTAACTTTACCACCAGCTACCGCCAATCGATCGTTCCGGTCATAAGCTTCTAATAAAACCTGTAACCATTGAGGACTAGCTTCCGCATCATCGTCTAAATAGGCTAATATGGGAGCTTTCGTTTCTTCGGCTCCTCGATTCCTAGCGGTAGACAAACCGAGAACAGGCTCATAAACATATTTTACGCGAGCATCGAATGAGCAGGCCTCGACTATACTCTTAGTATTGTCCGTAGAACCATTATCTACGACGATAATCTCATAATCTTTACAGGTTTGCCGAAGTAGGCTATCTATGGCCGCCCCCAAGTAGTAATCTCGATTATGAGTACAGATTATCCCGGCTATTTTTGGCTCTGACATAGATTAATCTTTTTGATTTCTTATTGCTAAGTATTACAGCACTTTTCCAATTCATCAAGTGCGTTAACGCTGCGATTCCCAATTCCCCCTCTAAGTTGACAAATCTGATGACAAGAGGGATTATGGCCACAAAAGTTTTTATCCTATCGAGCTTTGGCAATGGTTAAGGTATCTGTTTGTATTCCCACTTATAATCGTGCTGATTATTTAACCTATTCTCTGGCTAGTGTTTTCAAACAAACTTATGAAGATTTTGAGCTAATTGTTTGTGACGATGCCTCGGGCGATAATACAGAAGCTGTAGTCAAAAGTTTTAATGATTCCCGTCTTTACTATATTCGTCATCCTCAAAATATAGGCAGGAGTAACAATATGCGGACGGGTTTTGCCTCGGCACGGGGTGAATATTTCATCAAGTTCGATGATGATGACGCTCTAGAGCCAGATTTTTTGAGCCGAACCGTTGCCATTTTAGACTCTAACCCCGAAGTTGATTTTGTCTGTACCAATCATTGGATCATAGATAAATACGGAAATAAATTAACTGGCGCTACCGAAGAAAATTCGACTAAGTGGGGTAAAGATAAACTCAGGGCGGGTGTTATTCCAGATTTGCTACGGCAGACTTTTGATTATCAAAGTCTTCAAGTTGGATCTACTTTATTTCGCCGGGCTTGTTTACAAGAAGTTGATTATATGTGCCCCTCTGCCGATGGCTGTGAAGATTTCGATTTATTAGTGAGATTGGCTTTACGAGGTAAACAGGGTTATTTCTTACCCGAATATTTAATGCAGTACCGTTTTCACGGCGGGCAGAGCAGTTTGAAACAAGCTTTACACTTTCTTAAAGCTAAGGCTTTCTGTCTGGAAAGTTATCATTTTTCCGATGCAGATTTAGAAAAGCAGAGGCTTTATAAGTTGGCTGTCATACGAGAAACTCTCGGTTTGAGATTAATAGAAGAGGGAGATACTATTTCTGGACGGAATTTACTCAATCAATCTAGAGAGGTTTTGAAAAATTCAAAAAGATCGTCTTTAGGATTGGTTATTTCTTATCTACCTTTAGGTTGGCGACAAATATTTTTTGATAGCTTTCGTAAGCTCAGACCTAAAGATTATACGGAACGGGTTAGGGAAATAGTTTAGACGATCGATATAGCTTTTTTAGTTTCTTGTGTAATTCCGATCATTAGAGGAATGCTAATCTCTAAGGTGGTGCCTTGACCCTTACCCGCACTAAATAAAACTATATTTCCTCCCATTAAATTCATTAAATTTTTCGATATGGCTAAGCCCAAACCAGTGCCGCTAACTTTTCTGGTGGTGGAGCCATCGATCATGACGAATGGTTTGAATAATTTATGTTGCTGATTCGGCTCTATGCCTATACCAGTATCGACGATCGTAATAATCGCCTGTTTATTTTCTGCTCTTGTTTTTATACTGATGCTCCCTTTTTCTGTAAATTTGATGGCGTTAGCAATGATATTGAGAATCACTTGTTTTAATTTAGCGGGATCGGCGTATACTGTGATATTATCCTGACAGTGATATAGGTTCAGTTGTAATCCTTTTTTTTGTATATTAGCTAACTGTAGATTGGTGACTTCGATAATTATCTGTCTTAGCTCCACTGGCTCAAGATTAACTGATAATTTACCCGATTCTATGCGAGAAATATCGAGAATATCATTGATTATACCTAGCAGATAAACCGCCGCATTATCCGCCTGTTGTAAGAATTCCTGTTCCTCTTCCTTGCTATCACAATAACCGTCTTTCACGATCCGTATGGAGCCGATGATACCATTGAGAGGGGTTCTTAATTCGTGGGAAGTCGTCGCTAAAAACTCATTTTTGATGCGATTGGAATTTTCAGATTCTTTCCAGGCGTTCACTACTTCTTCACTCCAGGCTCTAATATGCTCGATCATTTCTTTTAGGGCGATCGATAATTGATTTATCTCCCGAATATAAAAATCTTGAGGAACGGTTTCTAAGGATGGTAAACTATCTTTATTTAAGGCATAATCACGAAGTTTTTCTAAAGGCCATGCTAACTCTCTTGCTATCAATAAAGTAGTGATGGTGATCGTGATCAATAGAGCTATTAACATCTGTAATAAGACCTCTCGAATTTCTCGTAACGGTGCCAGAGCGGTATAGAGAGGACTCACAGCTAAGATAATCCATTTCTGTCTATTTTCATAAGTGATCGGGCTGGGGATGGAACTGTATCCCGCTACTAATTCCACGCCGTTTTTTTGAAAGGAGAAAAGATGTAAAAAATCTTCTCTTCCCCTAATGGCATTATTGACTATTGATTTTAATCTCTCTGCATCGGTTTCTTGAGCGATATTAGTACCAATTCTCTCTGGCAACGGGTGAGCTAAAATTAAACCTTTTTCATCAATAATCACCGTATAGCCTGATAATGAACCAGGTAAAACAGATTCATTAGATAGCATTAAAGCCTGTATGGTCAAGCGATACTTTAAATTGTTTTTGCTATCGTAGACGGGAGCCGAGAAATTTAATTGTAATTGACGGTTATTAAAATTATTTTTATTGTCTGGTTTGTAAGTTTTAATATATACAGTAGCTTGATTCGCTATAATTTTTTCTCGCTTTTTTGTCCATTTATAAGTAGAATCAAAATCAATAATTCCTTGCTTGCAAGTACTCAAGATTAAATGATTAGATTCTATATCCACCAATTGAATACAGTTAATTTTATCGGGAAACTCAGCCGTTAACTGTTGAAACAATTTTTCTTTATCAGCTAGAGTGCCTTCTTTAAAAATGATACTATCGGTTGCGGTAATCAAAGATACTTTTATGGCTCTAATATTCTGATCTATTGCGTCTCCTTTCCTCACAGCACTTTCGGTAAGATTCTGACGAGCAGTTTCTAAAAAGGCCGATCGAGCTTTACGATAAGTAACGTACATCCCGATTAGTAACACTGGCACGCTCACTAATAGCAATCTCGATAATAAAATCCGTCTGAAAGAGGATTGAAAAAAAGGCATACTGCAAAGATTAGTAAATCGATAAACCCATATTAACTCAATCGCTAAAATCCGTGACTATCTCTCGTCCGCACACTACAGTTATTCTAGCTATGTCTATCGATGGCAAAATTGCCCCCTATACCGGCTCTGCTGCCCGTTTTTCCTCCAGTGAAGATTTAAAACACTTAGAAACTCAAATATCTCTTGTCGATGGGGTAATCTTCGGCGCTTCTACCCTCCGGGCTTACGGTACTAGTGTATCGATTCGGCAGGCGGAATTACTGCGATGGCGACAGGAGCGGGGCAAACCAAGTCAGCCAGTGCAGATTGTCTATTCGGCTTCGGGAAACCTTAACCCCGAGGCCCGTTTCTTCCGTCAACCTTTTCCGCGTTGGTTATTGACTGGCTCGGAGGGTGCCGGGATATGGCAGGGCCAAAAAGGGTTCGATCGTATAATTATTTCGGGTGATACTGAAACTGATAACCTACGCCATTTCTACGATTTAGGTTTGCAAAAACTCGCCATTCTCGGCGGCGGTAAATTAATCGCCTCCCTATTAGCAGAGGATTTAATCGATGAATTATGGCTCACCCTATGCCCTTTGATTTTAGGGGGGGTTACAGCTCCCTCCCCGGTGGCGGGTGAGGGTTTTTTGGCGGAGAATGCTAAAAAATTTCAGTTACTGAGTTTACATAGATTGGGAGAGGAGTTATTCTTACATTACCGATGTGTTCGTTAGAACGTTACCCCCATCGCCGGCACGCAAACTCAAGATTAGATTAACCTATATAAATAAAAGTTTTCTCGACTCTGACACATGGTAGATCAGTTAAAGCCCCCTGTCACCGTATCATGGATTCATAAAATGGCCGAGATTCCCCAACAACAATGGGATAAACTCGCCCTCCCTTTAGCTACTCCTTTTCTAGAGTGGGAATGGTTGAATAATTTAGAAACTTCTGGCAGTGCGAACAAGAGTACTGGGTGGGAACCTTGCCATCTGACTTTATGGCGCGGCAGGGAATTAATCGCCGCCGCCCCCCTCTATATCAAAACTCACAGTTACGGCGAGTTTGTTTTCGATCATCAGTGGGCCGATTTATCTTACCGTCTCGGTGTACCCTATTATCCGAAGTTATTGGGAATGACTCCGTTTACCCCGGCGGTGGGCTATCGCTTCCTGATTGCCCCAGGAGAAGACGAGAGGGCTGTTACTAGTTTTATGGTAACGGCGATCGATCATTTCTGCGATCGATCTAATCTTTCCGGCTGTCATTTCCTTTTCGTTGATCCAGATTGGCGTGTCATGATGGAATCAATGGGCTTTAAAGGTTGGCTCCATCATAGTTATATTTGGAGTAACCCCGGCTTCAACACTTTCGATGACTATCTCAACGTTTTCAACGCCAATCAACGCCGGAATATTAAGAGAGAAAGAAAAGCCGTGACGACTTCGGGATTGTATATGAAGACGTTGGCGGGTGATGAAATTCCCCATCATCTGTTTCCTCTAATTTACAGGTTCTACAGTAGCACTTGCGATAAGTTCTACTGGGGGAGTAAATACCTTACCCATAAATTTTTTGAACAGCTTTACCCTAATTACCGTCATCGGGTGGTTTTAGTTACGGCTTATCAGCAGGAAACTGACACCAAGCCAGTCGGGTTATCTTTCTGTTTACGCAAGGGAGATAATCTATATGGGCGTTACTGGGGCAGTTTTCAAGAGTATGACTGCTTGCATTTTGAAGCTTGCTATTACGGGCCGATAGAGTGGGCTATCAGTCAGGGAGTTAAAATGTTCGATCCAGGTGCGGGAGGACAACATAAGAAACGGCGGGGTTTTCCCGCGACGGCTAACCACAGTCTACATCGTTTTTACGAGCCGAGAATGAGTAAGATATTCCAGAATTATATCGGGCAGATCAATGATATGGAACAGGAGGAGATAGAAGCTATTAACGGGGATTTACCTTTTACTAAACGAGAAATTCAGTTAAATATTTAATCCCTTGCCGTCCTTTGAGTTACTAATATAGTTACAGCACTTTTCAAATCAATGAGGTATGGGTTGTTCGGAATTGGGAATTAGGGATTGGGAATCCCTAAGTATCTCGCAACTTTTCTTAATTATTGACGGATTGTCTTTTGATGGCTCTTAAATAGATA
>CAZUVR010000130.1:0-6827 GCA_964623815.1 uncultured bacterium
AGACAGAGTCTATCGTTCTCCAAAAAAATGGATAATCATATCGGGGCTATCTGGTGTTTTATACACGACTATAACACCCAATTAGCAAAGCATTAAGCCCCATCACTACTATCGAATCACCACCCTGGAGTCATTTCAATACGCATCCTCTTTAGGAACTAGATAAACGTTTAACCGATTCTCCCCCTATCATACGATCGGTTTCTTCTAATAACTGCGGTATAATCTCTCGATGAGGACTATTAATTAAACAGCGACTCCAATCGTACTTATTAACATTTTTAGCCTGTTGTCCTGGAAACCAATGTCCACCATTACCTAATAGGTTATAACGAGCTTTAGCAAAACTGAGCATATCGTAAGCGAGAAGTAAATTTCTCAGCCAAAGAATGGCATAAACATTTATTTCACCTGGTGTGTCTTTAATATCAGGTAAACCCTCGTGCCAAGTTTTTGCCCATTTTTCCCCTAACACATCGATATATTGTTTTTCCAAACGGGCCAGGATTGGCGGTAAGATTTCATCAGCGCGATCGATCAACTCTAACGTCTTTAAATGTTCATCGAAATCTGTAGGCCGCGCCGCCCCTAGACTGAGAGTATGTACTTGGGGATGGCCCAGACAGAATAAGTCATTAAATACCATCGGGCTTAGAGGTTGGCATAATTCCACCAACTTCGGCGGGGGGTTATATAGATGCCCACCCTTATCGGAAGGGCTGATGATAAATACCCCCATATCCTGCGCCTTCGCCGCTTCTATAGCGGGCCAATTATTTTGAAAGATGTAATACCAGTGGAGGTTAACGTAATCGAATCCACCCGTGTTAATCGTCTTCACAATAACATCACTCGGCCCGTGAGTGGAAAAGCCGATGAATCTCACCTTACCCTGCGCCTGTAATTTCCTCGCCTCGTCTAAACAACCGCAGGGGCGCATGGTATCCTCAATTATCTCATCAGTGTTGATGCCGTGTATGCCCAATAAATCCACATAATCGAGTTTGAGGAAGCGCAGGGATTGTTCAAACTTGCGGCGGAATTCCTTCGGGTCTTTTGTGGGAGATACTTTAGTCTGTACGATGAGCTTATCTCTATCGAATGTGGGCAGGATGCGCCCTAACTGTAATTCCGATGTGCCGTAACCCCGGGCGGTTTCGATGTGATTGATACCGAGATCGATCGCCCTCCTTATCGTATCATCGAGATTATCCTGATTATCTTTGGGGATAGTCCATCCCGGTACATCCTGCCACTTGTATTGATAGCGCATTCCTCCGCAGGAAAACACGGGCATTTGCAGGTTAGTTCTACCGAAACGGCGATATAGCATAGGTATCTACTCAAACTGTCTTTTTTCAGATTAACGATTTTTTTGCCCCGCTAGGGGAAATAGTGTCACAATAAATATAAGTAAAGTTTTACATATTGATTTAAAAAATTATTACGTTATGAGCGGGTCAGCCAAATTGTATGATATAGCGATCGTCGGTGGTGGAATAGTAGGTGTTACCCTAGCCGCCGCCCTCAAAGCCACAGGTATGAAAATCGCCATCATCGAAGCGCAACCCCCGGAAATCGCCGCCAGTCGCCGTCAATCCTACGCCCTGTCGATCATGTCGAGTAGAATTTTACAAGGGGTAGGGGTTTGGGGCGACATCTTCCCCCATATCGGCAAGTTTACCCATATCCGTCTCTCCGATAACGATTACCCCACCTCTGTACCCTTCATCACCGAAGATTTAAAAACCGATTATCTTGGCTATGTGGGAGAGCATCGGGTTATCTTACAATCCCTACAGAAATTCACCGGCGATAGTGATAATATCGATTGGCTATGCCCCGCACAGGTTGAAGAAGTTACCTACGCCGCCGGGAAAGCGACTATTACCCTCAATATAGACGGGCAAACCCAGATACTAGAAACTAAATTAGTAGTCGGTGCCGATGGGGCTAAATCTCAGATAAGACAGTGGGCGGGAATTAAAACCCGGGGTTGGAAGTATTGGCAATCCTGCGTTACCTTTACCCTCAAGCACAATCTACCGGCTAACGATACGGCTTTCGAGCGTTTCTGTGCGACGGGGCCTATGGGTATATTACCCCTACCGGAAAACCGCTTTCAAATCGTTTGGACTGCCCCCCACGCAACAGCCCAAAGTTTACAACGATTAAACGATGAAGAATTTTTGAATCAATTAACGCACCATACCGGGGGTGTATTGGGGGAGGTGGAGTTAGTCAGTCCCCGGGTGTTGTTCCCGGTACAATTGATGCAGTGCGATCGATATACTGGTTCCCGATTAGCCCTAATAGGAGACGCCGCGCACTGTTGCCATCCCGTAGGCGGACAGGGATTGAATTTAGGAATCAGAGACGCTGCCGCGCTGGCCCAGGTATTAATCGAAGCCAGGGCGAAGGGTGAAGATATAGGAGACTTAGCCGTATTAAAGCGTTATGATTCGTGGCGCAAACGGGAGAATTTAGCGATACTGGGATTTACGGATATGCTCGATCGAATGTTTTCCAGTCATTGGCTACCGGTTATCATCATCCGTCGTCTCGGCTTAAACATGATGCGTCATATTCCCCTCTTAAAACGCTTCGCCTTAAGACTTATGACGGGATTAAAAGGGAGAATTCCTCGATTAGCTCTAACTCCTTAAACCCGCTTAAAATAGGTATTCACTATTAGCCCCTCATATACTATTATGCTAATATAATAGGCTCTAGAATCAATTATTAACGGTAAAGTAGATGGCCTTAGAATTTAAGCAGCTTGAGCTTGAACTTGGTTTGAGTTTATCTTTACGAGATTTAGGTGTAGATAAACCTATTCGTATTTATAAACCTTTACCTTTACTTTTACCCGATAGCTTTACTTTTATAGATTTATTCGCTGGTATAGGTGGCTTTAGAATTGCGCTACAGAATCTAGGGGGAAAATGCGTATTTTCTTCCGAGATTGATAAGTATTCTCAACAAGCCTACGCGGCTAACTTCAACCACGCCCCCGCTGGCGATATTACTTTAATCCCAGCCAACCATATTCCCGACCATGATATTCTAACAGCAGGTTTTCCCTGTCAAGCTTTCTCTATAGCCGGGCGCAGACAGGGTTTTGAAGATTCTCGGGGTACTCTCTTCTTTCATATCGCCAGGATTATTAAAGAAAAGCAACCGAAGGCTATTTTTCTGGAAAATGTTAAGGGCTTAGTGTCCCATAACAAAGGCACAACTTTAAAAGTTATTTTGGATATTCTAAGAAATGATTTAAATTATTTTGTACCGACACCTAAGATAATTAATGCTAAAGATTTCGGTGTACCTCAAAACCGGGAGAGAATATTTATCATCGGTTTCCGTAAAGATTTAAAGGTTAATCATTTTGATTATCCAGAACCCTTAAATTACACTCCTAGATTTATAGATGTAAAAGAAGAAAATCAGGTTTCCGTCAAGTATTATCTATCCCAACAATATTGTAATACTTTAATCGCTCATAAAGAAAGGCATAAAAATAAAGGTAATGGCTTCGGTTATGAGGTAATACCCGATGATGGGATTGCTAATGCTATAGTTATCGGGGGAATGGGAAAAGAAAGAAATTTAGTAGTAGATAAACGCCTTACTGATTTTACCCCTGTAACTCGTATTAAAGGGGAGGTTAATCATCAATATATCAGACGTATGACCCCGAGGGAGTGGGCGAGGTTACAGGGTTTCCCTGATAGTTTTAAAATTATTGTCTCTGATGTCCATGCTTATAAACAATTTGGTAATTCAGTAGCGATTCCGGCGATTCAGGCTACAGGCTATAAAATTATCGAAGCTTTATATAATCATGATTGTTTATTGACTAAAAACTAGACATATGAATTTTGAAACCTTAAAAAACCTTTATGAAATAAAAAAGCAAAACTACGGTAAGCAAGCCTATAAATATATTTCAGAGTTATTACGTGAGTTTGCAGTTTAATATTAATTAGATTAGTGTGCCTCATCCGAGTTAAAGATATAGGGCAAGCGTTTGTGTTACATTTGTCTACTGGAGTCGAAACTAACTGTTGCTATTATCGGATAATCAGGATAGATAAATCCTATTTATATTCAGCTACCTGCCCAGACCATGCACTTTCTCACTCACGTTTTTCACCTTGCCAGGAGACGTTCAGTAGCTTGGCTACTCCTGAGTATTACGGTTATGTTCCTGGCTCTCGCCATCAATCCAGTTTTTGCTCAGCAGGGAAATCAAGTGGATGGCTACCCGGTTACGCTCGATGGAGAAATCTTGTTTCGTATTAGGCAAGGTATTCCGGGAGTTGTCAACGCCGAAGAAAGGGCGCAGGTGATCGATGAACGAGTAAGAGACTTGGCGAATAGTTCCATTCCACCAGAATCTATCAGGATGAAAGAGGAAGATAATGCTTCTGTTGTTCTCGCCGGGGATGAAGTTCTATACACGGTGAGAGAAAGCGATAGGGTGGGGAATTTATCCCGCAGGGAAACCGCAGCTAATAGTGTCTCGCTTCTGAAATCCGCCATCAGTAAATATCGTCAGGATCGTAGCTTCAAACAAATATTACAGAGCCTCCTTCTGGCGGTTCTAGGGACGATCTCGCTACTGGTTTTTCTGGTTTTAGTTCAACGGGCCATATCCCGCCTGCTGATTAGAATTAAAGCGGCTCGCAGGGCGGATGAGTTGAATCTGAGAATCCAAAATTTTCAGCTACTGGGTTCAAACGCTACGGGGTATTTACTGGAAGGTATTTTAAGAGCCTTACGTCTGGTAATCATCCTGATGGGTTTCTATATTTATATTCCTTTCGTACTGAGTCAATTCCCAGCCACCAGGGCCATCGGGCGATCGATCTTCGATGATATTGCCGCTCGCTTGAATCAACTGGGAATCACCTTCGTGCAGTATCTCCCGAACCTGGCGACTATTGCCATTATTTCACTTTTCACCTACTATCTGATTCAATTTGCCAAGCTGGTAATTTCTGAACTGGGGCGGCACGATGTTTATCCCTGGTTCTACCCCGAGTGGATAGAACCGACAGAAAGGCTGGCGACAATTTTACTGATCGTTCTCGCCTGTATCATCGCAGCTCCCTACTTACCAGGATTTAATTCCCCCGCTTTTCAGGGGGTTTCCCTGCTTTTAGGGGCACTGTTCACCTTAGGGTCATCCTCGGCCGTCAGCAACGCGATTGCAGGGATAATCCTGATCTATACCCGCGCTTTCCGGGTGGGTGACATCATCCGCATCGGCGACACGACGGGTGAGGTGCTGGAAAAATCTTTACTCGTAACGCGATTGATCACGTTCAAGAAAGAGGTGATCACCGTCCCCAATGGCTCAGTTCTGAGCAGTAATGTGGTTAACTTTAATGCTGTCTCCCGGGAAGCTAAAAATCACCTCGTATTACACACGACTATAACCCTGGGCTACGATGTGCCCTGGCGTAAAATCCACGAGGTATTAATCGCCGCGGCGGAGGTAACGGAAGGAATTTTACGCGAACCTTCCCCCTTTGTATTGCAAACTGCTCTCAACGATTTTAACGTTAGCTATGAATTGAACGCTTATACCAATGATCCCCGATTGATGTCCCGAATTTATTCCGAGCTACATCAAAATATTCAAGATCACTGTAACGGAGCTGGTATTGAAATTCTATCGCCCGGCTATTCCTCAATCCGGGATGGTAATCACTCGACGATTCCGAGCGATTATTTACCCCCAGACTATAAATCCCCCTCATTCGGAATTCAGTATCCGGATGAGCGATTTTAGAAGTTCTCGGCTAAAACTGGCTCCTTTCTGGCGGCGACAATCGGTTGAAAACAATTGAAATTTTCAAGTTTTTAGTCGGTTTCAACCGACTTGAGCTATTAGGCAGTGAATGAATTCACTGCTGGATCGGATACTATACGAAAAAGACTTTTCTCTCTGGCTGTCTCTTACCACGAAACAGTTAAGAGAAAGTCCTTTTACCTAGAGCAAGTCTTAGACTTTGACTGGTTGCCCATAGATATAGATGTCCGAAATTAATTATTATTTTACATTTTCTAGAAACTGAGGATCTACAAGGGCCTTAGATACTTTAGTACGAGTGTTTTGATTGACACCCAGTTTTATCCGAGAGTAGTATTTCTTTAAGCTTTAGGCTATATCTGTGTATTGAGTATTAAAGCTTCAATAATCAGGTTTTTAGTTAGTAATTATACTTAGCAAAACAATCAATAGTATTTGTATATGTCAATACTATTAAGTAGGTAGGAATGGCGGATGAAGCTGAAAAAAATATGTAAATACTTCGATGGATAAATCAACATATGATATATGCAAACAATTCTGAGCTACTTTTGATTTTAGAGCAATCTTTACTCCACATCCAAAATTGGCTCAGTCTCTTTACTCAACGGTCAGATTTTACAGAAAAGGTAAAATTTATCTTTGGAACTCAGATTGATGTGTTGTACGCCGAGTCTCTTTTTCAGTCTCTAACTCAACCTAATGCCACAGGTTTACCCAAGATTGAAATTCGTTCATCGTCAGAAATCAATGAGGCGAGAGGTGCTTTTGCGGGTGCCAATAATACGATTTATCTATCTCAGGAATTTATCCAGGGGAACATTAATAATATTCCTGAAATAGCCGCGGTGTTACTGGAAGAAATCGGGCATTTCGTCGATTTTAATCTTAATAGAATCGATACGCCGGGAGATGAAGGACAGCTATTTTCGGCTTTAGTCTGGGGTGTGGAAGTAAGTCAGACAGAATTAGAGCGATTAAGGTTAGAAGACGATTCATCTATTGT
>CAZUVR010000131.1:0-6583 GCA_964623815.1 uncultured bacterium
GTTAGCAAGGTATCGGAAAAGCTCATTCATCAACTAACCTAGTATAGGAAAATATCTATAATAAACATCCGATCATGCCGAGTAAGAAAGTTAGAGTAAAGGAATACACCGTCAGGGCGCATGAACGTACCATTTATATGAGAACATTTAAACTGGTCTGCTCTTTCTGTGATGCCGAGTGTGAGCGGGAAACATACGCCACGGCCTGCCCCCAATACGGGAATAAGTGCGGTGGGATAAAAAGTAAATGTTTGCGAGAGCTGGATAAAAACCAGACGGGGAAGTAATTAGCCATGTTCAATTACCCCGGGCCACCCTCACCGCCGCCAAATACACAAGAATGGTTAGAGCAACTGGCTGACTATTACCGTCAACTCGTGGACTATCACCAAAAGGCGGCGATGACTGCCATGAATCAATTAGCTCATATTGAGGTGTTGCTAAATCCGGTGTCTCCGCCCACAATGCAATCATCCTGGTTGGAAGAAAGAGAGCCTGACGGGAAACGGCACATACCTTCAGAACAGGACGAAGAAGCCCGTCTTGCCCTATCTCTATCGGAAACCGAGGACGATAACTTAAATACGAGCGATGAGCATTTAGAGTCCGGGAATACTGATAGCTCTCCCGAATTGCCTGAACCTGCCAGCAAAGATACTGTACTAATCGGTACGCCCTCGATCGTGACTGCCAAAATCAGAGAGCTACTAGAGGCAGAGCAAGGCAAATTAGTACATATCAACTATATACTGCGAAAGTTATACCCTCAAATAGAGACCGATCAACTTGATGAGGCGATCGAATGGGTGAGATTCGTACTCAAAAACGGGGAGGAAACCAGCAAATGGTACGCCGTCCCCGATGCTCCCGATTGTTGGACGTTGGATTTGAAAAGCTTGGAGGAGGAAACATCAGAGCATGAGGAGTTATTGAGTACAAAAGAATTAGCTAAGCTTCTAAAAACGACCATATCACGAATTCACACAGTCAGGAGCAGAAAAGAACATCAAGATAAGTTGAGGGAAGGGGAACATTACCTGCGGGACGAGGCGGGATATTTTCAATGGAAGAAAGCTGGTGTCGAATTAATTAGGGCATGGTACGGACGGAATTGATGGCATTTTCTATTGAGCGGGTTATGAGAGTAATTTTTGACTGCGAATCACTTCAAGAAAAAATCTCAGTGTCACTGAGAAATTCCTTAAAGAGTGCTAACATTATCATAAATTTTTAAATAGATGAACTATCTTATTAAGTATATTTTTCTATGAAATACCGGCAATCTCTTTCAAAACTTATTTTTTAAAGGCTTTATATTTGTTGACCATGCTGTTTGAAATTCTCGTTTTAAGTATTGTTAATCAAAATGAAGTAAAGACGTACCCATTAGAACACTTAAGCTAACTTCTAATGTTAAGATGAAAAAAATTTCAGAGCGACGAAAGAGGTTTTATGAACCGGCTAAAAATTTTGCCACTGGCACTAACTGCGACAGTTATCAGCACATCCGTCCCGAGTGCCATAGCCAGCGAACAAGATGCAATTAAAAGCGTCGATTCCGCCCGACAAGTGCTGACCGAGGAAAAAACCCAAACTCAGCATCAAATTCCCAAATCGGTACGACGCAATGCCGTAGCCATCGCCATTATCCCCAATGTTGTCAAAGCAGGTTTTATTTTGGGTGGAACTCGGGGGGCTGGAATTTTAAGTGTTAGAAATGATAAGGGTGGTTGGAGTAATCCGGCTTTTGTAACCTTGACGGGCGGAAGTGTTGGCTTACAGGTTGGCGCTCAATCGAGCGATGTCATCATTATTTTCAATACGAAGAAGAGTCTTGAGAGAGCATTAGCTCAGGATTTCCAGTTAGGGGGAAGTGTTACGGGAACGGCGGGCCCGACCGGGGCAACTCCAGTGACGACAACATCGACGCTTCCCGATGTCTATACTTATGTTCGCAATCCGCAAGGCTTGTTCGGCGGAGTTTCTTTGGAAGGAACGAAACTGGAAACGGATAACGGCCGCAACGCCGAGTTTTACGGTCAACCCAACCTCACCGCCGAGAAAATTTTTAGCGGCTCGGTTAAAGCCCCGCAAGCAGCAACCAATTTGAGGCAATCCTTAAACCGCTATGCCCCACGATAATAAGTTCCCCTAATAGCCTACAAAAAAACACTGCCTGATTCATAAAACTATCGGCAGTGGTTTTCCCAAAAAACCTTTTTGATGTCTTTATGAAAAGGATTGATTTTTATATTATATAGCCAACATTTTTGGAGCGTTATAAGTAAAAATTCGGAAAACCGGGTCAATGTTACTCACCCAGGAGAAAAAATCAGTATCATTAAGGATTTTCTCGGATTAAGGTTAGGGACGGGCTTTAGTTGGGAATACTAGATAAAATTTATTTCTCAACTTTCCTAACAACTATTTAAGGAGATTATGTGGACGTAGAACGAACCATATTTCAAATCGGCGAACTATCGAAACAATTGGTCTTAACTCTCGATTATCCCAGTTCCGTTAAGTTGCAGGTTAAGGAAATTAACTTAATTCAGAAACAGTTGAGAGCCATTAAGAAAGAAGTAAACCTAGCCATCAAAGAAATCAACCAGGAAGCAGTACAAACTCAGCCCGATAGCATCGTCTCCGTTGGCTTGGATTTGTTCGGCAAGAGAAAATGGGCGGGGCAAGTCAGGCAGGCTACGAGACGGGCGATTCAAAGTGAGAAGATCGCTCTGAGGCAACCCTACATGAACGTGAAGGATTATATCGATCGCCTTCTGATAGAGGGTGACAAACTTAAGCTAGAAGCAGAACGCTATCTATCCTACTCGGCGACTTCCAACCGAATAGGCGGCGTTTAATACCCTGGGGCGTATTGTCAATTGTCTCGCCCCTAAAGTTAACGGGGATATTTTCAACGATTAGAAACCCGCCAAGAATTTCCCATTGTTAGAATTTTGATCTCTATACCCAGCGCCCATAATAGCCGTCCGCCTCTGGAAGTTTTGATAATTAGCGATACAACTGTTAAGACGATCCAAAATGCCTTGACGAACCTCGTTCTCGATCGTATATTTTCTTTCCCGATGCTTAAATACCGAAATTTGCTCTGAGAACATAGTTACTGCTTTATAAATCAATTTTAAATCGTAGAGTGAATTGACCTCCGTCAGTTGAATCGCTAAAAAGCGAAATTGTTTACAGATTTCGTTGGCTTGTTCTTGACTCAGCCCGTGATCACGATAGTGGAAGCCGAGCGCTTCAGCCATATATTGAGCGTGTTTAGCCGCGTCGCAAATCTGGTACTGTGCCTGCTCGATCGGGGCGAGGAACCTTTCTAGCAGTAATTCCGCCGCCAGTTGGTCACGGAGATTGGAGTCAGCGATAATAGAAAGCTCTTGCATTCTCTGTTGGTGCTTTCTCCGTTCTTCCTCTTGGAGCTGGTCGAGTATCCTGCCGATGAAATTTCCGCCCCAAAATAGTTGATCTATCATAATATTTAAGCTTATCGGTCATAGTTATCGTTACTTAAAGTACCCTATTTAGTCAAAAATTCGATATTCGCACCAACTAGAAGATTTTTGATTTCTGTACAAATGTAGAACATTTATCTACTAATACGAGCAATTCATGGCTTTTTACCACTCACAATAAAAGCCGTGAAAGAACAGAAAAATTGACTAGCTCGATCTAACCGTTGTTGTTCACTGAGCCAATTTTGAATAGCGAACTGGCTGGCAATTCCACTTTCTTCAGCTTTATGAGCAGTTTGAACTAAATCCAAGACTTGATTGACTAATTCAAAGTTAGTAAAAACGATAGTCACGGGATTTACTTGCACATCCGTTAATCCAACTTGACGAAAATATCGCCATAGCTGTCGCCCGATCCAGCCAGAGGGTAAGCTATCACACCAAAGATTGAGTAATTGCTGGGTCAGAGAATATTGCGCTGAGTCAATAACAAAGGTTCCCCAATCTGGTTCCATCGCTACGATCCAACCACCAGGACTAACAACCCGTGCCATCTCTGCGATCGCGGTATGGGGCTCAGCTATATGTTGCAATGTGCGATCCACCCTAGCCGCATCAAAGATATTGTCTCTGAACGGTAATCGTTGTGCGTCTGCCAGAATGAACTCGATCGGTAAACCCAGGTTTTGTGTACCCGACTGAGCTTCCTCAAGCATCGCTCGACTTCGATCCACAGCCGTTATTTTACCTTGAGAGCCAACTAATTTCGCCAAGGCGATCGCATCTTCTCCAGTGCCACAGCCCACTTCCAAAACCGAAGCTCCACTTAAGAGACGCATCTGCTCAAAAGTTTTTTGTTTATACTGGCGATAGGATTCCAGAGACTGCTGTAATTGGAGACAGTGGATAAATTTTTGAACCGAGTCTGTCCCGTCAACATCTTTAAAGTCGCTGGCAAAATATGTCATCGTACCCTCAAGTTATTAACCATGAATGAAGCTTTTCTCATTGTAATTGCCAATGGACAGACGAGGACGAAAAAAAGAACGATGTTTTAGGCAAAGTTGAAGATAAGAAATATTCAAACCGACTAATCCGAATTTTCAACGTTGTTCTGCCGGAAGTTTAAAAAGCAAAAAAGAGCTGACACGGGAACAACACCCGTAATAGAGATATAGCCACCCTTTTTCACTTAGTAAGTTCTTCTGTCGGGTCGCTCAATAGCTCATTGAGCCGCTTCAAAAGAGTTTCCGCCTTGCGCCATTTCTTGGGGTCGGTTTTCCATAGCTGGGATTTCTTCAACCCTCGGTAGGTATCGTTCAGTATCGTAACTGGAGTAACAAATGAAGTAACATTCTCCTGACGGCGCAGAGCATCGATATACTCCTTAATCTGATTCAATGACATATCTTCCTCGATCGCTTTCTGCAATAATTGGCTTCGTTCGTCTTCAGAATCCAACTTAGCGATCGCTTTAGCTTTAGTATATTCTATCCTTCCCTCACGTAAGGCAGTCAGAATATCGGCGGGTAGTTTCAATAGGGGTAGGCGATTGACCCGAAAACTATTGGGGGTGAACCTGCCCACGACTTTAAAGAGAGCTTCCAGTTGTTGCCACTGTTCGCTGTGCATAACGTTATTCACAGAATCACGCTCCTTGTTAGCACCCGCATTGAGCAATTTAACTAGCTCGTCACCAGTTATCTTCAGCTTACTTTGGAGCAGTTGAATGATAGCTTCCGTCTCCTCGACCGGGTTGAGGTCTTCCCTCTGCAAGTTCTCCAACAATGCCAATTCCCACGCCGTTTCATCGTTAATAGTCTTGACGATGACGGGTACGGTTTTGAGATTCAAGGTTTTCGCCGCCCGATAACGCCGCTCCCCTATTATTAACTCGTACTTACCTTTATTCTCGGAGCTAGGGCGGACGATGAGCGGCTGTAGGATACCGTGTTCTTGAATGGAAGCTACGAGTTCCGCTTGTTTGGTGGGGTCGAAATAACGCCGGGGTTGACGGTTGGGAAGCTCGATACTATTGAGCGAGATGGTTCGTACATCATCGGTATTGGGAGCATCGAGA
This sequence comes from uncultured bacterium, assembly GCA_964623815.1. Taxonomy (GTDB): domain Bacteria; phylum Cyanobacteriota; class Cyanobacteriia; order Cyanobacteriales; family Microcystaceae; genus Chroococcopsis. The sequence continues at coordinate 5,557 of CAZUVR010000131.1, forward strand.
GCATCAGCGCCGAAAAGAGCATCGACTCCCTTTATCTGATAGGGTTGTTTTTTCTGATTGCTAAGTCGTTGATTCATAGTGTTAGGCTATCTGGCTGGCGATATTATCGAGTAAGGGGACGGCTGGATGTTTGGGTTGATAGAGAGATAAGGGTAAGTGAGCCTGTACCGCATCCGCAAAAGCGACGGAGCGGGGGATAGGGGAGAAAACGGGGGCGAGAGGGGAAAGTTGCTCTTTGATAGCCTGAAGGCTCATATTATCCTGTGAGGTTCTGCTATCGAATAGCGTGGGGATGAACCCGGCTATCGAGAGGGATTTATTAGCTTTCTTCTTCACCCTGGCGACGGTACTCAATAATAATTCCGTACCCCGGAGAGCCTTATAGTGAGTCTGGATAGGTACGAGGATGTGAGTAGCCGCTACGAGGCTGATATAGCTCAGTATTCCCAGCGACGGGGGACAATCTATGAGGATGGTATCGTAATCAGACGCGATGGTTTCGAGAGCTTCCTTGAGTCTTAAATCCCGCATATCGGCTGTGACGAGTTCGAGTTCCGCACCACTGAGGTCGATATTGGAGGGAACGAGATCCAGTCCGTGAAAGCTATGTAGGGGAAGTGGTTCATCGTGAACGATACTGTTATACAGGGTCAGCTCCAACTCGGACGGTTCTAAACCGAGGAAGGTGGTTAAGGAAGCTTGGGGATCTATATCTACGAGGAGGGTTTTCTTACCCAATTGGGACAGGTGGTAGCCCAAATTTAAAGTTAGGGTCGATTTACAAACCCCCCCGCATTGGTTGAAAAGAGCGAATATTTTAGCCACGTTGATGTACTTCCCATGCCTCTCTATAAATTGAGCGTTACCTAAATTTATAGAATATCCTTTACGGTATCTGTTCCGAAATTATGAGGCGCACTACGATATTAATGAGCTTCGTCACTACGGACAACGCAAGGCGCTCACCGATTGTAGAGAGTTGAAGACGATGGGAGAAAGCTTTTGGGTTAAACTACGGTTCTAAATC
>CAZUVR010000132.1:0-6562 GCA_964623815.1 uncultured bacterium
TTCTCGCACCGAACGGTTCGGTAAGAGCCGAGATTGTCCGCCTCACCCTGTTACAACTCAATGATATTTACGAGATAACGCCGGTATCTGGTGGGAAAGAGGGCGGGTTAGCGCGGGTTGCCACGATAGAGAAACAATTGAAAGCCGAAAACCCGAGAACCTACACGATCGTGGCGGGGGATTTGCTCAGCCCCTCCGCCCTCGGAACCGCCCGAGTAGATGGACAACCCCTAGCAGGTCGGCAGATGGTAGCGGTACTCAATACGATGGGTCTGGACTACGCCACTTTCGGTAATCATGAGTTCGATCTCAAAGAGGAGCAACTTCAACAACGTTTAGGGGAGTCAGACTTCAAGTGGGTATCGAGTAATGTTACCGAGGCATCGGGAGGGGCGTTTACCAGTGTTCCCCCCGAGGAGATCGTGACGGTGGTGGGAGACGGAGGCACACCTGTACGGGTGGGAATAATCGGTCTGACGATCGACAGTAACCTTGCGGGATACGTCCGCTATCGTGACCCCATCGAGGCGGCAAAAGAGCGGGTTGAAAGGCTACGGGGACGGGCGGATATTATCGTAGCGGTCACTCACCTATTGATCGAGCAGGATCGACAGTTAGCCAAAGAAGTACCAGAGATAGATATTATCTTGGGCGGACACGAACACGAAAACGTACAGGAGTGGCGGGGTAATGACTTCACACCCATTTTCAAAGCCGACGCTAACGCCCGGACGGTCTACATTCATCGCCTATCCTACGACACGGATAAGAAGCAATTAGAGATCGATTCCAAACTCCAGCGCGTTACGGACAAGATTCCCGAAGATGCCCAGACAGCGAAAGTGGTAGCAGAATGGGTACGGCGGGGCTACTCGGCTTTCCGTGAATCCGGGTTCGACCCTGAAGCGATCGTCGCCACTACCGCGATCGCTCTCGATGGATTAGAGGCAAGCGTCCGGAACGGGCCGACCAATTTATCCGAACTCATAGCCGAGGCCATGCTAGAAAGCGTACCATCGGCAGAAGTCTCGATTTACAATAGCGGCTCGATCCGCATCGACGATGTATTGCCAGCGGGGAAAATCACTCAGTACGACATCATCCGGATTCTGCCGTTCGGGGGCGAGAGTGTCTCGGTAGAGATGAAGGGAAGCTTACTGGAACTGGTACTGGAGCGCGGCAAAGCAAATAAGGGAACGGGCGGCTACTTACAAACTGCGGGAATTCAGTTAGACGAGAAAAGCGGAATTCCGACAATTGGAGGTCGGGCTTTAGACAAGGATAGATGGTATCGGGTGGCGATTAACAGTTTCTTACTGACAGGGAAAGAAAAAGGACTGGATTTTCTCACTCCCGACAATCCTGAACTTAAAGTTATCGAGAAAAAAGAGGACGTTAGGTTTGCCGTAATCCGACAATTACAAAAGAGCCAATAATGTTAGTTTTTTTGTACTTAAGTGTCACTGAGGAATTCTACAGTGAGGAAATTTCTTCAATGACGCGATCGCAAAAAGTCGCTAGATTGAACTCGGGTGGAGGCAATGTTACCTACTAGGTAAAATTTTTCTTATATCTTGAGAATTACACATCGAGATTGGGTACTTTAGTGGCAAGATGGCTACATGGTTAGGAGTATAGGATGAAGGTCTACGTTAACAACCTGAAACAGCTTAACGGCAACGAACTTGAGCGGGATTTGGCGTATTATCTTAGGGATTGCCAGAAAGTAGAAGGATATGCCTTAATGGGCTTCAAATTAGTAAATCCTAAAAAAGCAGAACAATGTGAGGTAGATGCTCTAGTTATCCTGAGTAGCGGTGCCATAGTCTGTATCGAAGCCAAGAACTACGGTGGTACCTGGACGGGTAGCCTTAATGGGGAATGGTTCTCTGACGACAAGAGAATTGCCTGTACCGAAGGCTTCGCCAATCCTCAACAACAGGCGGAGAGAGGCTGTTTCATCGTGAAGAATCGTATTGAAAATACTCTCTCCGAGCTGAACGTCTTCGTTAGATTAATTGTGCTTGCTCCTAATAAGGCAACGTTAAATCTTAATGCAGAGGGCATGGGTATTAATGGAACCGCACCGCAGTACCCTACTACTGTTTGCAATCTTAGAAGTTTGGAGAAGGTGCTAAGAACACAACCCGAACCTAAAAAAGCCGTTAGGGATAGATTTAATGAAATAGGAGTGGATAACATCATCGAAAAATTAGTCGGTACACCACTCGATAGGCTTACGGAGTTACCTGCTAAATCCGCACAAGCACAAGCGCCTCAACGCCCCGTACAAAAACCCGTCATTTCAACTTCAAACAATACCAACATGAACGGTCAGAACGCGGCGAGTAATCGGCTAGCCACGACAATTCTACCAGGGCAAAATGTGAGCCAACCTCAACAAACTACGAGCGGGATAGGAACGGCTAATACGCAAGAGACACAACAAACAGTAGGCAACGGTAATTCATCTGTTGCTGGTAATAATCGACAACAAGCCATCACTAGTCTTAATGGCAGTAGCCCTGCGAATAACGGCCACGCTACAGGGAATAATGGGGTACAAACTACGAACACCCAAAAGCCACAGCAGACACTAATCGGCAACGGTAATTCATCTGTTGTTAATGGCAACGGTGAACAAAACTCTACCAGCGGTCATAATGCTCAGGGGAACGGTCGATCATCGGTAAAGCAAGGAACGAATACGACAAATAATCCCGACCCTACTGGCTCTAATAACGGGCATAGCAATAATGGCTCGGGCAGTAACCGAGATAATAGAAAAATCCTGCGGTTAGCGATCGCGGGTGCCGCCTGTCTAGCTTTAGCGGCAATACCTCTATACTTCGGATTTCAAGCTTTGCAGAAGATGAACGCCTGTGCTGAAGACGAGACGTTTTCTCTACTTCACAACAACTGCTATAAGAACTTGGCAGAATCACCCCTTGTCATCGGAGTGATCGGTAATACTTCTGTCTACGAACCTCTCCAGAAATATTTACAGGAAAAGCTGGGAAAGAATGTTGTCATAGATCAAGCCGATGGTCAAGCCAGCAACTTAGGTGACGAGATTATCAAAAAGAAATGGGACGTAGTTTTTGCTTACTCTCCAATGAATTCGATATTGGCCCAGGATAACGACTATGAATGGCTGGGCAGGATGTACGCCAAAGAGGGATTTTTCTATGAATCTTTCCTGGTAACGAGCAAGTCCAGCCCGATCAATTCCATTGATGACATCACGCCGAATACTAAAGTGGCTCTGAGCAAGGTTGTCTCCACTTCAGGTTTCTACCAACCGATCTATGATTTATACGGCAAAAAGTTTTATCTCGTACCTAACGTATCGAGTCGGAAAGTTGGCGATTATCTCAGAAGCGGTAAAGCTGATGTGGCAGCCGTGAGCAGTTTAACTTTGAAGTACAATCCCGACTTCAAGATAATTCACGAAAGCAAGCAGTTACCGGGTTCGGGTCTTCTCCTATCCCCCCGTCTCTCACCCGACGATCGCAAAACAATCAAAGAATTGTTATTTAATGCACCAGCCGATGTAAAAGAAAAGGTTAATTACGAACAATATCCCGAGTTCGACTATAAGGAGTTCCGGGTGATAAAGAGCAAGGTCGATAACATCCTCAGTTGCCGCCCCGTCGAGGAAGGGCCGTTCCAAAATTTCGGTTGCACCTCGGGTGATACGGATAAAGCGGGTATCGTCGGTGAATTTAACGGCTGGACGAGAAAGGGAGATGAAATCGTCTTCAAACTCAAAGCCGGTAAGGATAACTATCGGGTGGTACTCGATGAGAGTCTGCTATCCAAAATCCCTGGCTGTACCACGCCCGTCCTATGTAATGGTAAGGAAGTGGCGATCGTCGATGTGCCGGTTGAGGACGATAACGGTCAGCTCACTCTCAGGGTGCGATCGGGCGATAACGTGCGGATGAAGGAATAACCCTAAACTAGAAATCTAACCAGTAGTTACATTCAAACTCATCAAACAAATACAAGACAATAAAAAGAATTACTAGGGGTGAAAACAAACAGGAGGAACACCATGAATCCCAATATCACCCCGCATCACCCAACCGCACTAGACCAACTCCTCTACACGATCGCCCATACCTCCCGCATCTTACAGATTGATGCAGGGGAAATTCAATCATTGACCGCTACCCCCGATGGTTGTATGGTTTCCCTGAATGGTAAAGCCTGGACTATTCACGTTCCCCGCTGTGAATACAGCAACCTGTTCACAGCCGATCGCAAAGCTCGAAGTCAGAGCCTACAAGCCACCCAACACCTGACATACGAATCGCTCTGGACGGTATGGAATGAGAATAGCGACGATCGCTATCATGTTATCGTATCCAGAAACTTCCTACATTGTGATTGCGCCGATTGGCAGAAACAAGCAGAAGCTTTCGGTTATCTGACGGTTAGTTGCGAACATTGCTACGCCGTACTCGCCCGATACGGATTCGGTACGCTGAGGGATTTCCTGAAGTCTCAGCAACTTGAATCGAGCCAAGCGCAAGCAACTGGAAACCAGAAAGCGACGGTAGGATAGATTTATCCCTAAGTAGCGAATAATTCAAACCCGGCAAAAAAAACGGGTTCAACATCCACAGAATTACTATGACATCCACAACTTCATTAAGCGGTCAATCTCTATACGACAAAGATTTCTCACTCTGGCTATCTACCACAGCCGAACTACTGAGACAGCAACGCTTTCACGACATTGATCTGGACAATTTAATCGAGGAAATAGAGAGCATGGGGAAAAGCGATCGCCGTTCGCTGGTAAGTTTTTTGGAACGGCTATTGGAGCATCTATTGAAAGTAGCCTATTGGGAATCGGAAAGGGAGAGAAATTTGAATCACTGGCTCAATGAAGTCGATGTTTTCCGAGCGGAAATAAAACGAATATTGAAGGATAGCCCCAGCCTTAAATCCTACTTTTCCGATAGTTTAGCTCCTGCTTACGAAGATGTAGCCAAGAGGATGAAAGCTCGATTCAAGCTTGATGTTCCGGTAGATTGTCCGTTCACTTCAGAGCAAATCCTTGATGTAGCTTGGTATCCCATTGAAATCCCACAAGACACCGATGAAACAGATGTTTGAAAGGTAAATTCTGATATTACATATAAGCGTTAATTATATGTTCTCCTATATCCGTTAAAGTATGGGCTGAATCAATTTTCCTTTCATGTTAAATGATGAAGCAGTTTTGGGATTACTAGATATAACCCAATTTAACAGCTATAGGCTGAAACTCATGGATTTAATAGATAGACTGAAATCGATCGCGGGACAAGTAGAGAAACTAAGAGCGCAGATTCAAAACGAACAAGCTACGAAGACAGCCTTTATTATGCCTTTCATACAGGCTTGGGGATACGACGTATTCAACCCGCTAGAAGTACATCCCGAATTTTACGCCGACCTACCCGGAATCAAAGGCGAGAAAGTAGACTACGCGATCTGCGCTGATGGCAACCCGATCATCCTAATGGAGTGTAAGTCTTGTAAAGAAAGCTTGGAAAATCCGAGACATAGCTCACAACTGCACAGGTATTTCCACGCCACATCAGCTAAAGTGGGCGTTTTAACGAATGGTATCCTCTATCGCTTCTACACCGATACCGATAAGGATAACGTCATGGATGATAAGCCGTTTTTCGAGTTCGACATCCTCAACTTCGACGAATCATCGATCAACGAACTGAAGAGATTCTGCAAATCCGCTTTCAACTCCGATGAATTGGGAGATGTGGCTAAAACACTCCTCTATACTAAAGAAATCAAACGGGTTATCTCGGAACAGTTGAGCAATCCTTCACCCGAGTTCGTCAAGTTCTTCGTCGGTCATGTTTACTCGGGGGTCAAAACAGCCTCGGTTATCGATCGTTTTACGGAAATCACCCAACGCTCTCTCAAAGAATACATCAACGACAAGATCAAGGAACGCTTAGAGTCAGCTTTCCCCGATGCACTTTCTCCCGGTAATCCGTCAGCCGTAGCCGTAACTACTCCCGAACCAGCGGCAACTACCGTATCAGGGGAAGAAACGACCGACGATAGCAAAATCGTCACCACCGCTGAGGAATTGGAGGGCTTCTATATCGTTAAAGCGATCGCCCGAGAGGTAATCAACACGGCGAGGATACAGTACAAAGATACGGTAACTTACTTCGGCATCAACCTAGATGGCAAGGTGACGAAAACTATATGCCGTCTGCGTTTCAATGATAAAACGGGCAAGAAATCAATCAGCATACCTGACAATGTTGAGGTGGGTAAAGAAGCTACAACATCTATATCAAGCCTGGACGAGATTTATGGTGTAGCCGAGTTCATCAAAGCCCGTATCTCTTACCTAACTCAGAATAGCTACGCCAGTAAACCTGAAAAATCAGAGCTTGTCTAACCATTAAGCTTTAGTCAACTATTTCGGAATTTTCCCTAACCTTATCTATCTTAGATTTTATATAATTAATACATTAGAACTTAAATACATAATTCCTGATCTAACTTGCAATCGAACAGGAGGGAAAAG
>CAZUVR010000133.1:0-4489 GCA_964623815.1 uncultured bacterium
TTCCTCTATCAGTTGCCACTACAGCCGATAGAAGGCTCTAGGAATAAGCTATCGGCTGAATTTCTGGAATGGTATCAATATGCCCGAGGTGAGCAGGTGGAGGACATCGAACCGGAATACTTGCCCCGTGACAGCTACGGTGAGCCATTGGTGAGACTGATGGGCGACAAGTACAATCGGCTCATCGAGTGGCACCGGGTGAAGGGCGGGGAGGATTTCTTTGTGTGTACTGGCGAAGCTTTGCGATCAGTACTTGAGAGGTTTCCTGCGCTTAAAGCGAAACTGAGAAGGGACTGAGAAAACGTCAGTTCGGGTTAAGCAATTATTCACTCGCAAGGGGGTTCGCTGTTAGGCGTTCGGAATTGGGTATTAGGAGTTAATTAATGTCTCTGTGAGTTAAAGAATCTCATATCTCAAGGAGTGTTTTAGGAGACGCGGAATCAGGATTAAAAACTGAGCGACGCACCGAGTGGCGCATTCCCAATTCCCCTCGTCACCAGTAAGTCTTATCCCAAACAGAGGTTAAATAAAATAAGTTTATGCTTCAGCCTCGAAGTCATTTTCTAAATCATTCTTTAGCTGAAAATACCAATAGAGATTAGCAACCGTTAAGTCTGAAACACTTTGTAAATTCATAGAGGCTAAAATTTTGTGTCCGAATGAATCGGCGGCTTCACTAATATACAATTCCGCATTTTTGCGCGATTCAGGATTCATCATAAAAACTAATTGATCTTGCAGTGATCCGAAATGAGACTTTTTCAGTAAGTCTTTATATACAGTGAGTTCTAATGGTTCGTATAGGAGCATTTGAGTTCCTTGTTCATCTGAATTGATGACAACATTGCCCTGAGTAAAATCAGCAGTTTGAAGTAATTTTATGTCCTGACCGGAAAGAGATTTCATCCAGTCCAACTGATTCCGCCAATAATCCAAAACTACTAAATCATGATGGTGAAGACGACTGATCTCAGGAAAAAGAAAATCAATCTCGTCTTGATCTCGGATGGATTCAATAACTTTAAGCGTATCTTGGCGAATTTTACCTTGAAGTGATTGAAGGCGATCGCTGACTACGAATAACTCGCTTTGCATTTGATAAGTCAAGATGATAGCCTGCTCGATACTCCAAGCGCATTCAGACCGGCGGAGCATCCCAGGGGCGGATACATTCTCTAGTAATTGAGGGTTACTATAGTCCGCTAGAGCCTCGAATAACATTCCTCTTGCCGCATCGATTTCAGCATTAATACGGTTAATGTCCTGTAATTTAAGAACCGAACGCAAGCGGTCTAGGGCTTTGCTAAACAGTCCGTAAGCTTTCACTAAAATTACACGATGTTGCTCAAATTTAATATCCTGAGCTACTTCTGCAATAACGGTAATAACTTCGTCTCCTTGATCTTTCAAAGCTTTTTTTAAATCTAAAAAGCCATTTTCTAGTTTTAATTCCAGTCTCTCTACAGCTTTTCTAAGTTTGAGGGTTTGATACAAATTAACTGCCGATAAAGCCACGCCTGCGGCTACTCCGACACCGATAACTGCGGTTGTAGCTTGTAATATTCCTACACTCGATTGAAGCGTTTGAAGTCCCGCCTCTATAGATTGAAAACCCCTGTGCGCTTGATACATTCCCGCAACACCCGTGGCAGCTTGTAAAGGAGCTGTGAGAGGGTTTAGTGGAACACCACCATTCCCTAAAACTCCCACCGCTAGACCGACGAATTGCCCCGTTGCCGAATCCCGAGCTATGCCGAGAGGAATTCCCGCCGAGGAGAATACGGGTGCGTATTTACCTGCTTCGATGCCCGCTTCGATAATAGGAGGAAACTGGAATAACATTTTGCTACTGACACTGAAAACTCTTTGATCCACTTTAGCGAGCCAAGTCGGTTAACCCATCCGTATTTTTTCGGGATCATTGTTAATTTTGTTGCCGAATCGGGGATTACTAAGGTTAAACTCATTTCATCAGACATAAACTTATGGATAGATCGACGATCAGTTCTCAAGTTGTTGAATTATTGTCTCAATTAACAGGTTACGAGCTACGTCAAGAAGATGTTAAGCCTCCGGTAGTTTTTTTAACTGCTGTTTTAGCCGTTCTCAATGGAGTGATTTTCGCTGACGGGGCGGTAGCAGATGAGGAGAAGGAAAAATTAGTGAAAACCTTAGAGCGTCTGTGTGCTTCTAGCAATCGTATCCTTTCATTGGCAAAAATGATCAGTGATGGTTTTCAACAAAAGAAACTTTGTTCCCTCGATAACATAATCACCCTGGCTGAGTCTTTATCCGAACCTGAAAAATTACTACTTTTAAGTCTCGGCTACGAAATGTCCGCCGCTGATGGTGATATGGATGAAAGCGAACGTAAGTATTTAAAGCGGATTGCTAATAATCTAGAAATTGAGAGTGAATATCAGACCCTACTTGAATCGATACTCGCTACCAAAAAAGATACAGACTTTAGTAAATTAGCGAAGATTAAATCATTACTAGACCCTTCCAGATTTCGGGAGTTGGATACGATATTCGTCTTCGCCGCCGAACAGATATTTGAACAACTACCGCGCATAACAACTTTTGAAGTCAAAGCTCAGAAGCAAAAAGTAGTTACCTCTTATCAAGAATTAGAAAAATTTAAAGTATATCAACAAGAACTTACTTTATTAGGTGAAAATCTCTTATCAACGCTAAAAGTTTGTAATGAGCATGGTGTTTTAAGCGGGTTTGTGATCAAAGAATTAGAACAAATTATTGAATCTCTTCATTCACAAGAGTTTCGAGTAGCAGTCATCGGAGATTTTAGTCAAGGCAAATCGACTCTATTAAACGCATTACTTGGGGAGGAGATTCAGCCAACTCGTGCGATTCCCTGTAGCGGCACTGTTAGCGTTCTTAAATACGGTTCACAAAAACGGGTTGTTTGCCTTTACAAAGATGAAACCTACGAGGAAATTTCGTTTGAAGAATACCACGATAAGGTTTCTATCGAGGAAAAACAAGCGATAGAAAGCGGAAGTGAAGGTTTAGGCAAAAGTAATGTTAAAGAAATTATCTTCGAGCATCCCCATCTGGAATTATGTAAAAATGGGGTAACTATTATTGATTCCCCAGGGCTAAATGAACACCCTGAACGTACTTCTGTTACTCAACAAATGCTCAAAGAGATCGATGCAGTTATCTTTTTAACCGATGCTTTCCGTCAGCTAACCGAATCCGAAAGAGAGCTTATTCAAGAGTTAAAACCACAGCTCAACGGTGGAGACGTTGACCGACCGGCACCTAACCTATTTATCGTTACCAATAAGTGGGATCTTTTACGGAAAGAGAGCGATCGTCAACAAGTTAAAAAGCGAATTGAATCGATCGTTTTGGGTCACAAACCCTGGATCGCTGGGGAGGAGCGGATTCACTACCTATCGGCTCAAGAGGCATTAAACGCTATGCTTCAAGAGATTGACAGTGAGTATTTGAAAGAGTTTCAAAACTTCACTAAGTCACTGGAGAAATTTTTAGTTAAAGAACGTGGTTTGCTAAAAATCAGCCAAATTTCAACTAGGATGACCAAGATAATCGAAGCTAGTTTAAATGGGTTCGAGCAATATAAACAAGTTGGCGAGGAAGAAGCTAAAATCTACGAAGCAGAGCGCCTTAAAATATTAGAGGAAATTGGGGAAATTAGTGGATTTATGGGCAAGCTCGTACTTTTAGTCAAGCCATTATATGAGGAAGCTATGGAGGAAATTGGGGAATCGTTTGAGGAATGGATGGAAGCCTTGCCCGATAAATTAGTTCAAAAAGCTGAGAACTGGTCATCTAATTATTCTGCATTGTGGGATAAAGAAGAATTAGTCAAAGATTACGCACGTCAATTTAATCGTGATTTATCAGAGGAACTTAATGCTTGGCTGAAAAATAAATTACAGAAAAGAATTTTGAGTAGATATTTATCTGAAGTGGACAAAGTTATTCAAGAAGAAATAAAATCAGTTGAGAAAAATTTCAGCAAATATCAAGGTAATTTTAAAGAACAATTAGAATCTGAGTGGTCTTTTTATAAGGATCTCAAGCAAGTTGAAGAAATCGGCATTGCGGGAAATTTAATGGTAGCGGGATTAGGAGCGGCTTTATTGGTTCCCGCCGCGCTCTTTGCAGGGCCGATATTAGCTTTTCTCGGGATTTTTGGCGGTGGTAGTTTAATCATGGGTGGCCTTGGTGATATGTTTGACTTAAACCAAAAAATCAAAGCAAAAGTTTTGGAAACTGGTTGGGACGAATTTTGTAAATCATCAGATCTAGATAAAATTGATGAAATTATTGAAGACGCTTTCAATCAAAAACTAGCACAAACAGATGAACTTTTATCAGGTGCCATATCTATCTATGAAAAAAACTTAAAACTTATAGAGGTCAAGCTGGATAAGGATCAAGGGCGAAAAGAATCAACTCAAGCTTTTATTGCCGAGAAAGCTCAGGAGTTACGACA
>CAZUVR010000133.1:4589-6435 GCA_964623815.1 uncultured bacterium
TAAAAAACCTGAGTTCGGGATAAAATATAGTCGCTCTTGTGGAGAATTGGGAGTTGAGATAATCAGAGTTGATGAATTCAGCTCCCACCCACTCCATATCCATAAATCGGAGCGGCGCACTCTGCGCCTGCTAACCCCTAAATCGGGCATATTGTAGACCAATTTATTAAGCCGAACTGACGTTGATAAAAGCTATGATTATAGGGCAGGTTAATTGACTTGGCTACATGATAATTGCTCATTATCTAGCGCGAAGTTATAAGGAAATTTCAGCCATTTACGTATCACTGAGGAAATCTTAAGTGAGGAAAACGTTCTGCTCCATACCAAATATCACAAGAGCAAGAGATACGGGAGACTATCGCCACTCGCTGCTAACCCCACTTCTCCACAGTAGGTCTGCTCATCCAGTAATCTAACCGCTCCTCCTCGACAAACCCTTTCAGTGCGGCATCCACCCAAATATGAAGGCGATCGGCACATCCTAACGAGGTGGCGGCGTTGGTGATAGCCTCCCACTGTCTGATGTAGTTATTAGCCCAACGCTCACGGGTCATGATGGAATCCACGAAATCAAGCCCGGCTAATTTCATCCTCGTCCCGTTCGTTCCTCTGGCGTTGATGGGTTCCCAAAATATTACCTCGGGGTCGCATTCCAATAGCCTTTCTAAGTGCCGTTTAAAATCATCCTCTCCCATCATCGGCGGGGTCGGGGCGACGGCGACGTATAGGCGACATCCAGCGGCGTGAGCTTTTTTTAACGTCTCGTACCTCTTACTCGGCGGCGGTGCGTAGGGTTCGATCGCCCGACTCAGCTCATCGTCAAGATAGGGGATGCTCATACCCACAGTGACGTTATCATTAACTAACATATCTAGTTGGTTCAGCCATAGTGGGCTTCGGGTCAATATGCGTACTCGCTTGTTGTATTTAAGTAGTATCTTGACTATCTCACCAGTGAGAGCCGAAGCCTGTGAGTTCTGATAAGGGTCTGTTCCAGAACATAGAAGTACGACACCTTTACCGGAGGGGCTTTCGTACCAAGTTCTCTTGTGGGCGAGTATCTTTTCTAAAAGTTCCGGTATTTCGGGACGGATGAAGAAGTATTTCCCCCAATCCAACTGAGGATCGTTTACCCCCATATTCTCCAATTTGTCCTGTCTCGTCCTGATAGCGGGTGTCGATGGTACATAACAAAAAGTACATCCGTGCAGGCATCCTGACGCTATGTTAATGACGTAATCGCATAACCCTTTTTTGTTTAAATTACTCAGGGTCAGAGGATTTTTAATACTTTCGCTACCACCATTGATTCTTAGATTTTCTTCAGCTTTCATGGTTGTATTTTAAAATAGAGTTTTGCTAATATTTAAAGGTATAAATATTACATAATAATAGCATATTAATGAGCAAAACTAAACAAAAATTTGGCGGAGATTGGACTGAAGAAAAACTAAATTGCTTAAAAAAATATTTAGATGCTTATACGACTGCACTGAAAAATCAACCATTCGCTCTTTACTATATCGATGCTTTTGCAGGGACTGGATATAGAACATTGAATGATGTAGAAGAACCAGAATTTGAACAGATGAATTTATTTGGGCAAACTGATTCAGGTAAGTTTTCAAAAACAGAAAGTGATGGCTCTGCAAGAATTGCGCTAAAAACGAAACCGCATTTTTACCAATATATTTTCATCGAACAAAGCACTAGAAAGATAAAAGAGCTTAACCGTCTTCGGAATGAATTTTCCGAACTTGCTGATAGGATAGAAATTCACCAGAAAGATGCCAACACATACCTAAATGAGTTAGCTTACAGAGGTTCTGATTTTTGGAAATCA
>CAZUVR010000134.1:0-6403 GCA_964623815.1 uncultured bacterium
GTAGAGCACTCGGCTTTTAACCGATTGGTCTTGGGTTCGAATCCCAGGCGACCCATTAGCACGTAAGGGGTTCGGCGTTACCCTGTCAAAAAACTCCCGAACATTATTGTTAGTAATTCCAAAATTGATTTAATTGATTGTTAAGTTTATAATCTTTAACTACCAAACTATTTCCAAATCTAAAACGAATTCTGGTAAAACATCCTCTCCACATAAAAACTCTGGCTCGTCCAAAACTTCCTTATCTTGCCCATGTCGGTAAATCTCCACCCTGCGAGCTTTCCTATCGATCAACCAACCTAACCTAACCCCATTATCGATATATTCTTTCATCTTCTCCTGCACTATTTCTAACCTATCGCTCGGAGACATTAACTCGATAACAAAATCGGGAGCGATCGGCGGAAACTTTTCTTTCTCATTCGGTGTTAATTGCTCCCATCTTGCCGAACTTATCCAAGACACATCCGGCGCACGATTGGCTCCATTAGGTAACTTAAAACAGGTATTGGAATCAAACACTTTGCCCAACTTTTTCCGACGGTTCCAAATAGCAAACTCGGTAGTTAATTCAGCGTTACGATTTCCCGTTTCTCCTCCCGTCGGGGGCATAATAATTAGTTCTCCTTTAGCATTTCGCTCGAAATTAATATCGGGATTTTGACGGCAGAGTTGATAAAACTGCTCGTCAGTCATCTTACCTAAAGGTTCTAAATCGAGGATGTAAGTAATCATTATCTCTCGCTACTCACTTCTTTTCACTCACATATATTCTAACGGCGAGTCAAGAGAATAATAGCGGTAAACGTACCTAAACCGATTAACACTAGCATCGTAGCCACTGCCAGACCGATCGATCTGCGATTAGAATAAAGATAATCGTCCCGGCGGATAGCCTTTAGTACATCTTGATGTTCTACAATCGCCGCCGTCATCGCCCCTGTACCGAGAGCTATAAAAGCTAAACCGACAATGCGAGAGATGCGCCAGGGGTTATTAATCTCGGGGTGGTTCCGTTCCAGAGCTTCCGTGATACGATCGATCCCGAAACCGAAACTAATTAAAGATAGGCTGGTGCGAATCCAGGCCATCAAAGTCCTTTCGGCTGCAGCTCGATTCCGTTCCTTCGCCAATTCATTCGTTAAATTCTTCGGAGATTGCTGACTCATTTACTTACGATGTCCCCTAATATAACTGTTACGGTCAAACTCTTCGCTGCCTATCAAGAAGCTTACGGAGTATCCGGATTAACTCTGAGCTTTCCTACAGAAACACCTGTGATAGCTGTTCTAGATTATATAATTGCGGAGCATCCTGAGTTGAGTAAATGGCGGGATGTAACCCGATTCGGTGTTAATTTGAGTTTTGTTGACGGGCAAAGGATTTTACAATCCGGTGACGAAGTGGTTTTAATCCCTCCCGTGAGCGGCGGATAGTAGCTAGGGGCTAGTGGCTAGTAATTAGCCGTTAGTTTGTAATGTTAAGGCAGTTTATTTTAGTTTGATCTAGGATAAAGAAGAAAGTGTTAAGAAAAATTAAGAATATTTTCCATGATCTTCAACCTGCCGGCTTTACGCTCCCGCAATTACCGTTTATTCTTTGCCGGGCAAGGTATATCTCTCATTGGTACTTGGATGACTCAGGTTGCTACCGTCTGGCTCGTCTATCAATTAACCAATTCGGCTTTAATGCTGGGTATCGTCGGTTTTATCAGTCAAATTGCTAGTTTTTTCTTCGCTCCCTTCGGCGGGGTGATAGTCGATAGATGGAATCGTCGCACCCTCTTGATCATCACCCAAGCCTTATCAATGGGGCAATCTCTATTATTAGCCCTGCTGACGTTAACCGGTTTGATTAATATTTGGCTCATTATTGTCTTGAGCTTCCTACAAGGCTTGATTACCGCGCTCGATGCCCCCGCGCGGCAAACCTTCGTCAAGGATATGATCGAAAGATCGGATGATTTACCTAGTGCGATCGCTCTTAATTCCTCGTTGATAAACGGCGGTAGATTAATCGGCCCGGCAATAGCGGGAATAGTAATCGCTGCAGTAGGTGCGGGCTATTGTTTCCTCATCGACGGCATCAGTTATATCGCCGTTATTGGCGGCTTATTATGGATGCGCTTCGATCGCAAACCCCCCCTATTAAAAACCACGATGAATCCTCTGGAAAGCATCAAAGAGGGTTTTATCTACGCCTATGAATTCTTACCGATACGATCTATCTTACTCTTACTGGTGATGTGTAGTCTGATGGTGATGCCCTATTCTACTCTAATGCCAATCTTCGCCATGAAAATTCTACAAGGAGACGCTAACACCCTGGGAATATTGATGGCGGCTTCTGGTGTCGGAGCCTTTGGGGGGGCTATTTATTTGATGTCCAGAACCAGTGTAGTCGGTTTGGGCAAGGTTATCGGGTACGCGCCCGTTATTTCTGGTATCGGTTTAATTGCTTTCTCCCGTTCTGATATTTTATGGCTCTCGGTGCTGATGATTATAGGGGTGGGTTTCGGCTCTATCATTCAGCTCGCTTCATCCAATACCCTGATCCAAACTATTGTCGAAGATGATAAACGGGGGCGGGTAATGAGCTTGTTTACCATGTGTTTTCTCGGGATGGTGCCTTTCGGTAATTTGCTGGCGGGTTTCCTAGCCAATTTTATAGGCGCAGCAAACACATTTACCATTAACGGGATTGTTTGTATCGTTGGCTCTTATCTGTTTACTAAACACTTGCCAGCTCTGAGAGTGATAGTCAGGCCCATATATAGAGAAAAAGGGATCATTTCAGCATTGCGATAGAGCCTAACCACTAACCACTATCCACTCCCCTGTAAAGGAAAGTATGATAAGCGGATTTGGTATCACTTGCTCAAACGGGAGCAAACTTTAGATTTATTGTGGAAAATCGAAGGAGAATTTAATTTTCCCTATTCTGGGTTTAAATTACGGCTACACGGTTTTAGGGGGGGCAGAAATTTCTGTTCATTCCGTTTCAGCGAATCCTACAGGAGGAAAAATGCAGTTTCAGCTTTTTTAAATTTAATTAATTCAGTAATTTTACGCTTACTTAAGAATTATTTCCCGGGCTATACCTGTAAATAAGATACAGATCACAACTATCCCATGATCTCGATCTCTTTTTAGAAGTGAATTGTATCAATCAAGCTCATATATATTACGTGATATTCTATAAGTGTCTTTTGGTAGAAATAGAGATTTATGATAGATTTAACTCGACTAACTGAAAGCATACCCGACCTTTCTCAAAAGGTGGCCGACTTATATAAGCAAACTGACTCCAATCAGGAAATACTTGCTGTTGAAGTTGATCTGAGCGACAAAAAAGTTGTGGGCTTCTCTATCTTCTCTAGATTAAATCTCTACAATATGTATAAAGAATATCTAGAACAGGGAAACTACTCCACCTGTGACATAATTCAATGGGCTATTACTAAATTAAATCATCTATCTCAAGATGAGAGATTAATAATTGTTAACCAACTGCCGGAAATGATGGAGGACTATTTTTCAGGCGGCAATTTTGATATTACCCCGATCGATCGTTCTTTTTTCAAAAGATAGCGGAAACTATAAGTAAGAAATAACTTTCTCTGTAAAATCAAGCTTAGCCGAGGGATGCGTTTATTACTCGTAGAAGATGATGAGATTTTAGCCGAGGTTATACGGAACAACCTCGCCCGTCTACGTTATAACCTGGATTGGGCGATCGACGGACAAGAGGGTTGGGATTACAGCCAGAGCATAGCTTATGACTTAATTTTGCTCGATGTGGGCTTACCCAAAATCAACGGGCTCGAACTTTGCGCTCGTTTACGCCGTAGCGGTTGCACTATACCCATCCTACTGATGACAGCGAGAGAAGATACATCGGAGCGCGTCCGAGGATTAGATACCGGAGCCGATGACTATCTCTTTAAACCAGTGAATATAGAGGAATTACAAGCCAGAATAAGAGCTTTACTGCGTCGGGGCGAGGTGTTACCTAGTTCGATTCTGGAGATAGGCAAATTAAAGCTCAATCCGGTGAGCTGTGAGGTGACGTATAACGATACCGAAGGCAAGCGGCCTGCTCGCTCTTTAAATCTAACACCGAAAGAGTATCAGATCCTAGAATTATTCATGCGAAATCCATCTAGGGTTTTCAGCCGGGGGCAAATCATCGAACAGCTCTGGAGTTTTGACGATTGC
Source organism: uncultured bacterium (assembly GCA_964623815.1). Lineage (GTDB taxonomy): Bacteria > Cyanobacteriota > Cyanobacteriia > Cyanobacteriales > Microcystaceae > Chroococcopsis. The sequence continues at coordinate 4,218 of CAZUVR010000134.1, forward strand.
CCCCTAGAAGATAGCGTTAAGGCTCATATTAAAGGTCTACGTCAGAAGTTAAAAGCGGTAAATTGTGATGTAGCTGTAGAAAATGTTTACGGTTTGGGTTATCGCCTTCAACCTCCGGCAAAAATCGCCCCCGATAGAGAGAGTCAATTTCAAGAGGCACAATCTCAACTATGGGAGAAATATCAAGGTGCGATGAGGGAGAGATTGGGGGTATTACAAAGGGCGGCGAGTAGTTTGGTCAGTGGGGAATTAAAACCAGATTTACAAGAAGAGGCGAAAGTTGCGGCCCATAAATTAGCGGGGGTGTTGGGTATGTTCGAGCGCGATCGAGGGAGTGCCATAGCTAAACAGATAGAGACTCTTTTGGCTGCCGATTCTGTTAATCTTGAGCCTTTATGTGATCTGGTTCAATCTCTAGGCGATGAACTTAATCTTAATCTAACCCATTCTACGGGGCGTTCTCTTTCCGATACCGCAGAGAGTATTCTCCTTATCAGCCCCGATAAAACTTTACTCGTTGCTTTAGAGGCGGAGGCTCCCTCTTATCGTTGGCAGGGTGTACTCGATGTGGCGAGGGCGAGAAATTGGCTTATGGATCATCATGCTGACGCTGTGGTTATTAGTGTAGATGCTGGGGGGGAGCAATCTCAACTCGTTGCCTTCATATCCGAGTTAGCCCGGAAAACGCCCCCAATACCAAGTTTAGTTATCGCGGAGGAGATATTACCGAACTTGGTGGCACTGGCTAAGGCGGGGTTGAATATTTTTTTGGCCCAACCGGTGACGGCGGAGCAGATTTGCTCAACTCTATCGGCTCTATTACAACGTCATGACTCTCAAAGTTTGCGGGTTTTAATAGTGGATGATGACGCGGTTTTTCTGGCGGGGTTACGCCCCTTATTTGAAAGTTGGGGGATGAAGATGACAGGTTTATCTAATCCTTCCCGTTTTTTAGAGGTTTTAAAGAGCGTCAATCCGGATTTATTAATCCTCGATGTGGAAATGCCCGGGCTGACGGGTATGGAATTATGTAAGCTCATTCGTACCTCTCCGGAGTGGCAAGATTTACCAGCACTATTTCTTAGTGCTAACAGGGATATGAACACTATTCAAGAGATTTTCGCATCGGGAGGGGATGATTATTTAATCAAACCGGTGCGGGGCTCGGAATTATTAAATCGGATTATTCTCAGGTACGATCGTAAACGAGTCCTAGATACTATAGCCCGGAGAGATTGGCTCACCGGTGTTAATCATCAAGGACAATCCCAATCTCTACTGACAGAGTTATTACAACGGGCAGGCAAGGATAATCGCCCCGTTTCTCTGGTTTTATTGAAATTGCCGGAAATTCAGAAAATTAATCGACAATATGGCCATGATATGGGTAATCAAATTTTGCGTTACTGGGGGAGTTGTTTACAAACTCATTTTCACGGGTTACGAGAGTTGGGTTATTGGGGTGACGGAGAGTTTATTATCGCCTTGGAAGGGTTGCGGCGACAGGAGGCTTATGAGCAAATTACACCTCTGTTAGGCGCTTTGAGAAAATATATAGTAACAACGCCTACGGGCGAAAGATTACAACCCCTTTGCGAAGCTGTAACGGTAGAATTTCCCCTTGATGGCGGTAGTTTACATTCTCTCTATCAAAAAGCGATCGATTCCCTTTAGAATTGGCGATGCTTTTGCATAAGTTGTATCGTTACTGCCGGGGTTGGTGAACTGCTCACTAAAGTTGTAGAAAATCGTAGAGGATAGTATAAAATTGAAATAAATAGGGTAAGATAAAAGTAGTCGTAAGAAGGTGTAGTGGCATGGGCAAACCAAAAACAAAAGTAGTCAGAGTGACCACCACTGAGTTCGAGCTTAGTGACGGGCGGGTGTACTAACACCCAATCCCTCTCGAACCGGACGAGTTACCGACGCTGAAGCAATTTCAGCGGAAGTGGGTTCCGGAATGAACGATAACCGCTCTAAGTTAAAGAGGTTATTTCATCTTGTCATACTAAATCCTGTTCTCAAAGGCTACTTATGAAGATTGGGAATCGGGAATCGGGAGTCGGGAATCGGGATAAATATTTCTACTCCCTACTCCCTACTCCCTACTCCCCGGATCGTAAAAGGGTACTATCCCTCTTTTGTCACTCTCCGAAATAAAGAGTAAGAAAAGTACAAACTACCCA
>CAZUVR010000135.1:0-6389 GCA_964623815.1 uncultured bacterium
TTGGGAGTTGGGAGTTGGGAATTGGGAGTTGGGAGTTGGGAGTTGGGAGTTGGGAATTGGGAGTTGGGAGTTGGGAGAAGAAATATCTATCCCTAATTCCTAACCCCTAATGCCCAATACCCTCAATTAAACGCCGACTAGAGAGGCTTCTTTGTGAGCCATGACTTTCATCAGATCTAACATCCGGTTAGAGTAGCCCCATTCGTTGTCATACCAGGCGACTATCTTAAAGAAATTAGAATTAAGCCCAATCCCGGCTTTAGCGTCGAAGATACTAGAATGAGGGTCGGTGATGTAATCAGAAGAAACTACCTCTTCATTGGTGTAGGCGAGGATATTTTTCAACCCGTTTTCACTGGCAGCCTTCATCGCCGCACAAATCTCCTCATAGGAGGTAGCCTTTTCCGTCTTGAAGGTTAAATCTACCACTGAGACGTTAGGAGTGGGAACCCGGAAAGCCATACCAGTTAATTTGCCTTTTAAGGAGGGGATAACCAGAGTTACCGCCTTCGCCGCCCCCGTAGAAGAGGGGATGATATTTTGAGTGGCACCGCGCCCGCCGCGCCAATCTTTTTTACTCGGGCCGTCTACGGTGGGTTGAGTTGCAGTCATCGCGTGTACCGTGGTCATCAACCCTTCGGCTAAACCGAAATTATCGTTGATCACTTTGGCTACTGGAGCCAGACAGTTAGTAGTGCAACTGGCGTTAGAAACGATTATGTCCTTAGCTGGGTCGTATAGCTCATCATTCACGCCAACGACGAAGGTACTGACTTTTTCCGTGTCCTTGGTAGGAGCGGAAATAACTACTCGTTTCGCTCCCGCATTAACGTGTTTGATCGCCGCGTCGTAGGTGGTGAATAAACCAGTGGACTCTACCACGTAATCTACACCGGTTTTACCCCAGGGTAACTGTTCCGGGTCTCTGATCGAGTAACAGGGTATGAATTTACCGTTGACTACGATACCATCTTCCTTCGCCTCTACCGTACCATCGAAGCGCCCGTGGGTAGAATCATACTTCAGCAGATAGGCGATATTATCTGGCGGAACTAGATCGTTAATGCCTAAAAATTCAAACTCCCGATTGTGGATTCCGGCACGAAACACTAAACGCCCAATCCTACCGAAACCGTTAATACCTACTTTGATAGTTGTCATTTCTGCTCTCCTAAATCACCTATGTGGATTTCTCTGTGATTGTTTCTTTTGATAGGTTGCAAGTTCTAAAAATTCGTTAGAGAATAGTCACTACTATCCTATAAGTTTTACAAGACTACCTACAAAATTACAGAAACTCTTTATATTTGTCTTGTTTTCATGACAACTAACGGTTTTTTAAAACTTTATGTTTTTTGATATACATTTTTTCGATCCTAAATTTAAGTTGAATTTTTTTAAGCAGTTTAACTTTAAGTTGACTTTAACAAAAAATTAATATTAATCTCTCTAAAAATCTTAATATTATCATTATTTTTTTTACCAGTTACATCTTTTAGCATGTAAAGAAATAATTACAAAAGTGTAATTTAGATTCGATCAATAGCTTGAAAGTAAATCAAATGGAGAACGATCGATGGTAGCAACACCAGAAAGACCAATTACCCAATCACAGCCGTTAACAGATGATGAATTGCATAAAATTCATGCCTACTGGCGGGCCTGTAATTATTTAGCGGTGGGGATGATTTATCTAAAAGATAATCCCCTGCTAAAAAGACCCTTACAGCCGAGCGACATCAAAGCTCGTTTATTAGGCCACTGGGGTTCGAGTCCAGCCCTGAGTTTCACCTACGTTCACCTCAATCGTCTGATCAAAAAATATGATTTAGATATGATTTACGTAGCCGGGCCAGGACACGGCGCACCAGGGGTATTAGGCCCCGTATACTTAGAAGGCACCTACTCGGAAATCTACCCCGATAAGAGCGAAGATGAAGAGGGGTTACAAAAATTCTTCAAACAATTTTCTTTTCCTGGTCATATCGGTAGCCACGTCACCCCCGAAACTCCGGGTTCAGTTCACGAAGGCGGTGAATTAGGGTACAGTCTTTCTCACGCTTACGGCACAGTCTATGACAACCCGGATTTAATCACCACTGTAGTAGTAGGAGATGGGGAAGCGGAAACGGGCCCTCTAGCTACAGCTTGGCACTCGAATAAATTTTTAAACCCCATACACGATGGGGCGGTTCTACCGGTTCTCAATCTCAACGGTTATAAAATCGCTAACCCGACGATTTTAGCTCGTATTTCTGCTGAAGAATTAGAGAGCCTCTTTTACGGTTACGGTTACACTCCATACGTAGTCGAATGTAAACAAGACGATGACCTATTCACCTGTCATCAGAGAATGGCGGCGACTTTAGAGCATTGTATTAACCAAATTCGCTCTTTCCAACAGGAAGCCCGCAGCACTGGGGTAGCTAAACGCTATCGCTGGCCGATGATCATTCTACGCTCTCCCAAGGGATGGACTGGCCCTAAAGACGTAGATGGTCATAAAGTGGAAGGTTTTTGGCGTTCTCATCAGGTGCCGATGGGTGAAATGCACAGCAATCCTCAGCATCTACAGATGTTAGAAGCCTGGATGAGAAGCTACAAGCCAGAAGAACTATTCGACGAAAACGGCAGCTTTATCCCCGAATTAAAAGCCCTAGCACCTGTGGGGCATCGTCGCATGAGCGCTAACCCTCACGCTAACGGTGGATTACTAAGAAAAGCCTTAAAATTACCCGATTTCCGTGACTATGCGGTGCAGGTCGTCCAACCAGGTAAGATCGAAGTAGAGAACACGGGTATTATGGGTCTGTTCTTACGGGATGTGATGCGGAATAATATGAATAATTTCCGCGTCTTCGGCCCCGATGAAACCGCTTCTAACCGCCTCGCCGCCCTTTATGAGGTGACGAAAAAAGCCTGGCTCGCGGATATGTTACCGGAAGATCTCGACGGTAGCCAATTAGCCACCGATGGCCGGGTGATGGAGATGTTGAGCGAGCATACTTTACTCGGTTGGTTGGAAGGTTATCTATTAACCGGCCGTCACGGTTTATTTCACACTTATGAAGCCTTCGCTCACGTTATCGACTCGATGTTTAACCAACACGCTAAGTGGTTAGATATTTGTCAGAAACACGTCAAGTGGCGGGCTTCGGTGGCTTCGGAAAATATCCTCCTCTCATCTCTGGTTTGGCGGCAGGATCATAACGGTTTCAGTCATCAAGACCCTGGTTTTATCGACCTCGTTACCAATAAGAGCGCCGATGTGGTCAGGATTTATCTACCCCCCGATGCTAACACTTTATTGAGTACGATCGATCACTGTCTCAAGAGTACCGATTATGTTAACGTTATCGTCGCCGATAAACAGAAACACTTACAATATCTGTCGATGGAAGACGCTATCAAACATTGCTCTAAAGGTATCGGTATTTGGGACTGGGCGAGTAACGATGACCAAGGTACCGAATTAGACGAACCCGATGTAATCATGGCCTGTAGCGGTGATATTCCCACGATGGAATCCTTAGCCGCTACCGCTATCCTACGTGAGGAATTCCCCATGTTAAGGGTGAGATTCATCAACGTGGTAGATCTATTTAAGTTACAGTCGGAGAGCGAACATCCTCACGGTTTATCCGAAAGAGATTTTGACAGTTTATTCACCAAAGATAAACCAATAATCTTTAATTTCCACGGCTACCCCTGGCTGATTCACAAGTTAACTTATCGCAGAAGTAATCAAGAGCGGATTCACGTTCGCGGTTACAAAGAAGAGGGTAATATTAATACTCCTTTGGAACTGGCGATACTTAACGAAGTCGATCGCTTCAGTCTGGTGATAGACGTGATCGATCGAGTTCCTAAACTAGGTTCGGCTGGCGCTCACGTTAAAGAACGGATGAAAAACGCCATCATCGATAATCTCAACTATGCCCATGAACACGGCATGGATAAAGATGAAATTACTCACTGGAAATGGCCCTATTAATTTCCTTCTGCTAAAACCCCATTGAGAAAAATATCCGCGATGCCTTCCGCCATTTCTTGTAAAAATTGGGGGGAGGCATTCTGATCTAGAATAGTCTCGTTAGAGAAGCCTGCAATGGCGAACATTCCCAAGAAAACCTGAGCCACTATCTTAGGATTCATGGGCCGATAGATACCCCTATCCATAGCAGTCTGAAAGAAAGCCTCCGCCACATCCGTCATCTTGACTATGACCTCCGCCTGTATTCTCTCTCGCAATTCCGGGTGAAACTGAGCTTCGATGAAACACACCCGGAGTAAATCGCTATTCTCCCTCATCCTTAACATTCGGCGGCGCATCACCTGAGCGACGGCTTTGTAACTGCCCATCTCGCTCAATTCCGTTAACAATTCCGTGAGGATTTCCACCCAGCCATTAGTGGCTACCTCCACCAAGAGCGATTTTTTGGTGGGAAAATAACGGAATAAAGTACCTTCAGCCACTCCCGCCGAAGTAGCTATATCTTTAGTTGTAGCACCTTCGTAACCTTTAGCCGCGAAGAGACGTAGGGCGGAGTGTAAAACCCTGGTGCGAATTTGTTCTTCCCCAGAGGGGGAATCGTGAAAGCGTTGAAAAAGACTTTGCATATAGCCAATCCTGACCCGTGAGGATAGAGCTATTGTCCGCGATCGTTTTAGGTTTGTGTGTAATTATTATTAAAATTTAACCTCTCCGGTCATTTCGGGGATGGAGAAAAGTTTAGTAACAAATCCCCATAAATCTTGACTATAGTAAGCTATATAAAGAGAATAATAATGAATCGAACTCAAAAAGGAATTATGACAACCGATAATTTAAGCAGTTCAGCGGCAGCTTTAGAGTCACTAACCGATCGATTTCTGGCTGATACCAGCACTCACAAAGAAATGATAGAAACTGTCATTTCCAGTCTGGAACAAAATAACAGTGCGATGGTACAGAAAACTGAAGCGGGGTATCTCTGGAAATTTATTTACGGCAGTGTGGAAGTTTTCGTGCAATTAACCGGAGAAAGTGACGATGACTTTTTAACAGTTTGGTCGCCGATTTTAAAATATCCCGTCAGGGACGAACTGGGATTACTGCGTAAGCTGTTGGAAAAAAATTGTCAGGACACCTTCGAGTCTCACTTCGGTATCATGAACGACACGGTAGTAGTGTTATCACAGCGTACCGTGGCCGATTTGTCCCCTGGGGAAATATCGAGGGCTATTACCCTTGTAGCCACAGTGGCGGACAGTAACGACGAAATTTTAATCGAAGAGTTCGGAGTTAAATAGATCCTACCTTGAGCGAGTGGCGTTTAATTCCTCTTCTAACGGCGGCAGGCTCAACACAAATGGCGATAGATGCTTGGTTACTTCAGCAACACCGTCAGGGTAAGCACCCGCCCGCTTTAAGATTCTACAAATGGCAACCAGTAGCAATCAGCCTCGGCTATCATCAACGCCGCTATCCTAGCGAGTGGCATTCCCTCTCTTGGGCGGGGCAGAAATTAGATTTAGTGCGTCGCCCTACCGGTGGTAGGGCCGTTTTACATCAGGGAGATTTAACCTACTCCCTCATCACCTCTGGGGTGAAGGGTAAAGCGATCGAGGTTTACGAGCATATCTGCCAATTTTTAATCCAGGGTTGGCAGAGTTTGGGGATGAATATCGATTACGGTGTAGCTGGGAGAGATTACATCCATCAGGCTAACTGTTTCGCTCTGGCTACGGGAGCGGATTTAGTCGATAACCAGGGCCGTAAGTTTATCGGCAGCGCCCAACTCAGAAGAGGTGACGCGGTATTACAACACGGTGCCATGTTATTAGAACAAGATTCCTCCCTGTTCGAGAAGGTTTTCCATCAACCAGCCCCCGAGCGCCCCCTCGTACCATCGGGCTTATCCTTAGAAAGGATGATGGAGGCTCTAGTCAAGGCCGCCGGAGAGTGTTTCGGAGCCGATTTCATCGTTCGCCCCCTATCGCCGGAAGAATGGCAGAGTGTGAGGAGCGGAAAAAATTATGAGTGAACTTGTGTCAGATTGTAAATTTTTTGCTAAAAATAGTTAAAGACCGCTTAGTTAGTATCTAAGCTTCGATCGCTACCGTGAGCGTGGTATCTTCCCCGCGATACGTGCTAGTTTAAGAAAGGTTAAATTCTGTATCTCGGTTCTCATAACTGGGGAGCAGGATGGAGCCAAAGGAAAAATTTAATCAGTTTATCTGCTTAGGTTTTACCTGGTCTCATCTTATAAGACAATGGGAATAATACCCAGACAAAAAACGTTCACATAAGAAATCTTGCATTGATTTCAGTTAAGCAAGAGGATAAAACACCATGACAATAGCAGTCGGACGCGCTTCAGCCAACAGAGGCTGGTTTGATGTCCTCG
>CAZUVR010000136.1:0-6385 GCA_964623815.1 uncultured bacterium
GGCGGCGGGCCGAAATATAAGTGGGTGAGGAATTGTAAGCTACCGATCGGCGAAATGCCACTCACGGTTCATATCAAGAATTCGCTCCAGGGGGGCGACCTGTGGGGATGCGATGGGGTCTTGAAAGCTCTAATAGCCGCCGAGAAACACGGCTTTAATATTATCGGTGCTTTCGGCGGTAAGTATACCTCTTGTGGGGGGCAGGTCGGAGAGGTTATTGATCGCCTCAAACCGACGCGGTTCATACAGGCCGTAGACGGTGGCGACATTACCAACAAAGCGGTAATCAAACGCTTTGAGCGCGAGTATGATTTCTTAACATCGCTCGGCTTGGAGGTAGTATATGCGTGGTGGGGCCAGACGGAGAAGAAGCTGCAACCCGACATCGACGAACTAGAATCGCTCGATAATATTAGCTACCTTACAGCCGATGAGCTGAGGGAACTAGCGCCGGGTTTCAACCCGTTTGCGATTCCGGAAGATGGAGAACTGAATCCCTGTGAGGAGAGCGAACCAGACCCGGAAGAATATCTTGAGTATCGAGAATCGGAGGATGAGAGCGAAAGAAACGAAGCCGCATATCAACGATATTTAGAAGAGATAGAAGCCGAGAATAAGAGAAATAAAGAGGCTAGAATTATCGAAGCCCAACGTAAATTAAGATCTTTTACTTACCCGATCGATCTATCTTTAAACACTAAATTCCTCCCGAATCTAGCCGACCTAACCGAGAGGGGTATCATTCCAGAATCGGGAATTATAAACCTTAAAAGCTATAAGGGAAGCGGTAAGACTACCACGCTGAGAGAATTGATAGACTACTACCGAGCGCGGGGAAAAACTATAATCTCGCTCGTCCCCAGGATCGCTCTCGGGCGGGCACAATCGATCGAGTGGGAGATTAAGTGGATTGATGAGGAAAATAATATTAAGAAATCACCAACTCTCGGACTGTGTTTCGATAGTCTCGGAAAACTTTACAATAAGAATTGGGAAAATGTTGTTTTACTCATGGATGAATGCGAGCAGGGATTGGGGCATCTGGTAATGTCAAGTACGCTCAAAGAACGCCGTAATTTCGTCCTCAGATGTATCGAAGAAAAAATCCCCGAGTGTTTGAATAACGGCGGTTTGATAATTCTTTCCGATGCCGATCTTACGGATATTAGCGTTGATTATATCAAGGCTTTAGCCCCGGAAAATACCCGGATATTCTCCATAGTTAACGAGTGCAAACCTGAGCCAGTTGAGATAGAATTTCACACCGGGAAAAAAGATTGGGTTATCGATGAGCTATTAGAAAAGGTAGAGGGTAATTCCAAAGCGATCGTAGCGCTCGATAATCAAAGGGAAGCCGAGGCGTTACAGAAGATTTTAATCAATAGGTTTCCCGAGAAAAAAATTATCAGGATCGATAGCAAAACTTGTGGCGAAGCCTGGGGTAAAAAATTCGTAGAAAATATAAATCAGAGTGTTAAAGAAGAGAAACCAGATGTTTTGATTTACACCCCATCAATGGGTACTGGTATAAGCATTACCGAAAAGCATTTTGATGTTTACTACGGATTTTTCTTCGGCATTCTTGAACCGTCTCAAGCGCGACAGATGCTCTGGCGTGACAGAAATCTAATTCGTAGAATCATCTGGTGCCAGGCTTCCCGAAAACCCAGAGGTTGCCCGAGCTTTCTTCCAGAAACGATTAAGAATAGCCTCCATAAATATCATCTAGATTCCTTAAATATCTCCGATATTTTAGGAGTTCACGACGATGACGATCCGGAAATTAATTTAAAGCTATCTCAATATTACGCGGACATCGCCAACAGAACCGGACAGTGGAACAATCCCCATCTGCATCTATACGCCTCTTTTAAGGCTCGATACAATTATGGAGCCAGCAATTTAGCTTTGTTACTCAGGCAAGAATTGATAGATGAAGGGCATAAGGTGATCGATTACCTCGACCTGGAGACAACTAATTCGGGTGCCCTACTTAAAGAAATTAAGGAGGAATTGAAGATCTCCGAGTCGGCGGCGATCGCCAACGCTCCTGAGATAGATCTTGAAACCGCCAGGAGCCTCATGGCCGAACCATCGAGAACCGAAGCTCAGGAACATCAAATAGCGAAAGCTTTCCTCACGGAAGAACTGCCGGGCATGGACTTAACGGCCGACTTCATCTACAAGGCGACGATCGCGGATGACAGGCGCTGGTTGAACTCGGTGAAGTTATTCTGGTACGTTATAAATCCCGAAAAAACTAAATCGCTCGATAAGAAGTATTTACGGAACAAGATAATCAACCTGAAGTGGGCGAACCTGATCTCCGATTACCGAACCCACTCACCGAAGGCGAAACTAATTCATGACCTGGGGCTGTTTAAATTAATTGATCTAGCCAACCCCGAAAAAGATTTCTCTTCTAAGGATGAGGAGGTTATTAAATTCAGGGACAGGGCTTACTTTTTCCGGTATAAAATCTATCAAAGTTTCGGTCTGACCGTGACACCGAAGACAGACCCGATTAAATTGATAGAGAATTTATTAGGGAGACTAGGGCTGACCCTAAAATCTTGCGGGAGGCGGAAGGAAGGGACTGGTAGGGTCAGATTCTACCGGCTCTCTGAGAAAAGCTTGCTCGACCCCGATCGGTTAAAAGTTCTAGAAATATTAGATTGGAAATACCCCGGAGTGTCCTCTCCTAAAGAGGTTCGGCGCGTCCAGGACTCCCTTAAAGATATAAATATAGAGGGAGTCCCGGACGTTGACATCGCCGCAAATAATATGACCACTGAAAATATAATTGATTATCCAGGGGGGAATAATACTGAATCGCTTACGGAGAAAGAGACACCCTGCGTCCGGGACTCCCTTAAAGATATAAATATAGAGGGAGTCCCGGACGCGGTTATGGCTACCAATAAGCTTGACGGTGAGATCGACCATTGTGCTTCCGTCCAGGAGTCTCCATATATAGACTTATACGGAAGTCCCGGACGCGCTCAACCCCAAAACGGGCAAGGTAGAGAGGCAATTATCCCGATTTCTTCCCCGAAAGATAACATCGCCCCAGAATCCCAACCTATCCCTCCCGACCCTAACGATAAAAGCCTCTATATCGATCGCCATACCGGATGTATTCACCAACTGATCGAGCGAGAAAGTCCCGGCTTCGGGTACTTCCGTAGTTCACTCGGTGAAAAGCCGGTGAGGATGGGTATGGTGAGTCTTATTCCCTATTCCGAATATGCCTCATACTCCTTCGGGCGACCGATCGTAGATGAATACTCGACCATAGGTTGCTATTGCGTTGAATTGGAGGATGGTAGCTTTGACTTTATACCTAAAGATTTGTGGAAAATATATTTCCGAAGAAATGCTAGTTGATGCCATATTATCCCCTTAAAGCCGACGCTGTAACCGGGGCGAAAATAAAGAGCCTCTCTTAGAAGACAGAAGTTTCGCGCCCCTAAAATTTCCCGCGATGCCGAAGGCACGCTGCGCGCCCGCTGCGCTCAAGACACAAGAAGTGCCTTGTCGCGGAAAATTTTTGAGTGCGTCTAGTAACCTACTTAAACCTTTATGCAGGCCACGCAACCGCAAACACACTAAATTACCAGTAAAGAAAACAACTGTTTTCTTTACTTTTCTAAAAGCACGATAATTGCACTTAATGGCTTAATTATAGCAATGGAAAAATTTTGGTCATTAAGGCTCAAAAGGTTATCAAATATAGCTCGTAACAGATTGCTCGATTATGCCCCTTCTAAACTAACTGTCTCATTTTTAACTATTTATGGGACAGCTAAAATCTTGCAACAGTCCGCTCCAGCCAGGTTGTTATGCTGCCGCGTTGACAAAACTCCTGATAAGTTTGGCATATTCTTGAGGACGTTCAAGATCTGGAAAATGTCCACATCCTTGAAACATGATGATTTCTGCGGCAGGTGCATGATCGAGTAAAGTTGAAAAGTCAGTATGTTTATGAGAACGATCCTTATTTCCATAGATTAACAGCGTAGGAACTGATACCTCGCTAATTTCAGCATCGTGAGTTCGGCTAAGACCTTGGACAAGACTGGCAAGACAGAAACAACCGCCTGATTTCAAAGCATGATCGGCATGTTGAACAAATTGAAATTTATGCTCATTGCTTGGAGGTAAGGCAAGATCGTACCAACCACTGGAAACCTTGCGAGCCAGTCCCGCTACGATTAATTGCCCAACATAGGGAACGTGCAAAATTTTGGGAATGATCCGATCATTCCATTGGCGCATCGATTGAAAAGATGGCGTTTGTCCCAAAACTAAATGGGATACTCGATTGGGATGATGCTTAGCTACGTGTAGAGCAAAAAAGCCATTTGCACAGGTAAATGCCAAGACAGCAGAAGGAATTTCCAGCAGATCCATCACCTCTACTACAGTTTCAGCAGTTTGAGAAACACTGAAATCGTAGCCCGAGGCTGGATATGAGAATCCAAAACCTGGCATGTCAAAGCAGACAACACGAAAATCCGGCGCAAGTAACTCAATCAAGTCAGCATAGTGTTCAATGACGCAAGGTCCATCAGGCACGATCAGCAAGGGTGATTTGCGACTGCCTGTATCTTGAACCCGCACGATTCCAGCTTGAGTCCGCAGCAATTTCATAGATTCTGATTTGAGGCTGCTTTTTTGCTTGCTCCTGCCGCGAATTGTTGCGATAACACTATCGATGGATGAACCTCGCATCAATCTTTCTCACACCAGTATGGGATGACGATCCTATTCTAGGCGTAATTGTAGCGACCCGCAATACTAAACGCTCAGGACCACAATCATCGACAATTTGGGACCACATTATCTGCAACTATCGGGTGCTTCGGGACCGAATTAAATACAACTGAGACCACATTAAATGCAACCGGGACCACAATCATCGGATCGGGACCACATTAATTGCAATTATCATCCAGGAGTGAAAAGTAAAGGAAACGCTTCTTTTCTTTACTCTCGCCAGTAGGAGCATAGGAGCCAAAAAGATAAAGAGAGCTTATGAAAAGAGCGGAGGAATGGGGTTGTGGGGGCGGGGACTGGCCGCCGAAAGATAAAGAGAGCTAATGAGGGGCGTAAAAGGCAGAGGAAGCCACGCCCGATGGATTGAGGGTGGAAGTAAACCTTGTGTCGATTTGGTACAATTTCTCGATTTCTATCTAATTAACGACTTTAATCATTAAAAATTTACTTGTTCAGTTGTTCTACCAAGAAAGTATATATATAATCTTAACTAACTAGCTCAAGCATTAAAAACAGAAAATATAGCTTAGTTAGTCTAAAGTTCTTAAAAACATAGGATATTATGGCTTTTAATTTCATTTATCGTACAAGTGCGATAGCTACCATAGTCTTAGTCGCTGGTTTTAATTTACCTGCAGAAGCAGTCACTATTAGCACGAGCGCAAGTATACCGAGTACATTGACTGATTATATAAATGAGCCGTTTTCCCTAGGTCTCAGCCAATTTAACCCCACAATGGGAACTCTCAACAGCGTTACCGTTGACTTAGCTGGAGATGTGACATCTAATGGGGGTTTTGAGAATCTCAATGCTACCCCTACAACAGTTACGTTTACTTCTGGTGCGCTTATTGAATTTTTAGTCGATGGCGCTTCCTTACTGCAAGTTCAGCCCAGTAGAGTCTACAATTATAATTTACCTCGTTACGATAGGGTATTGGACTTTGGTGGCGCATCAGGTAGGACAGTGAGTGGATTAACCGCATCCGCTGTTACTTCGACAACTTTGACTACTAATTTAACTTCTTTTATTGGTATTGGTACCGTAAATGCTGGATTGAGTGCTTCAAGTGTTTCTTCTATCGCGGCTCCTGGTAACCTGAGTTCGTTCTTAAACACTTTTGCAGGAGGAACCGTAACCTTGACTTATGACTATACTCCACAAGCTATTCCTGAACCTTTAACTGTTATGGGTGTAATAACCGCGCTGGGTTTCGGTGTTGGTTTTAAGAGGAAGTTAAAAAGATAATAAAATTTAGTTTATTCCTTCAAAGCACTAGATTGTGTAAAACATTCAAGAGCGGTTACAACAATAATTTATATGTTGTGACCGTTAATAATATTTAACACTTCTACGTAAAGAAAAGACTCGTTTTCTTTACGGGACGGCGCTCAGGGCTAAACCTATGGAAAAATAAGCACTTCCGAGTGAAAAAAAGTCGTCAAGATTTTAAAGTAAAGATTTTCTGGGGGCGAGTGAATTTCTTACCGCCAGTGGAGAGCGATAGAGGTGAATAGTAGACTTGGCTGGAGTTCGAGCTAGTTGCATAATTGTAGTGAACTGAAATCATAATCACTCCGACCCGAAATCAAGGCGTTTTTGAGA
>CAZUVR010000137.1:0-6377 GCA_964623815.1 uncultured bacterium
AAAATTAAAAAATAAAGGCAATTCTGTTAACGTCGTTTAAATGCTTGACAGCTTATACTTTAACAACAGATCAACAACCCCACCCAGGAAAGTTATCTTACTCGATGACCAGTTCAAGCTTAATGAATCCGAACGCCGCCTCTTTTATGTCGGCATGACCAGGGCGAAAGAGGAATTGATCCTCTGTACTACCCGAGGTGGGCAGTTTATCAAAGAGACTGGTGTTAATCTTAAAGGTATGTCTGGCTCATCCGAGGGCTGGTCTTATCAAAAACTGCTGTACCTAGACTTAACCCCCAGAGACGTTAATTTAGGTTATCAACCTACCCGCAATCAACAAGAGATCATCAGGAAAATGCAGGAAGGTCAACTACTTCAACTGAGAGGTAACAAATGGGGCGGCTGGAATATTTTCACCCCTGAAGGAGTGGCGATCGGAGCTTTATCTAGGAGGGGGAATGATGAACTCAGGCAAAAAAGAATTACACCCGATCGCTTTCAGTTCCGCCCTGGGGAGGTCAAGATTCGGTACGTCTATCAACAACTTGATATAGACGAGGTTACTAATGAGAGTAAAGATTCATGGTTTATCGTAATTCCTCAGATTCGCATATCTCGGTAATTCAATGTATGATAAAACTCGTTTCGTCCAACAATTTTTGTTTTAGGAATGAATAGTAATGCAGGATAAAAGAATAATAATTACTGGTGATGATGTGGTTACTCTAGAGGAAGATAGCGACGCAACTTGGATTCCTCACCGTACTTTTAGGGCTGAGGAGTTTCTGGATAAACTTTCTACCAAAGTAGAAGGGAAGCGGGAAAAGGAATTGAAATGGATTAACGACGGAGTCGCCTGTCAGGTTTTAGACGCGACCAATAATAAAGGTTGGATGAAGGGAAGGCTCAGACTCTGCGTGGAGTTCATCCCCGATACGCTTGAATCACCGCTCGATGAAATTAGGCAAGGCTTGTTATAAATTACGGCTAAACGCAGAAGGTCAATAATTATTGAATTATTATTAAGTGAGTAGAGTATGAACTTATTTAACAAAGCGAAATTACAAGCTCAAAAACTAGCAGAAACGGCTAGAAACTTAACAGGTGATTACATTTCTTTCAAGAAAGATGATAAGCAAATCATTTTGGGGAAGAAAACAGTGTCTTTGTTATGCGAACAAGCCGAGTCCCGCATAGAGCAATTGGTTAGCCTGACTCCCGAGCCAGAGAAAGGGTTTATCGCCGTTATCCAACACAAGGAAATTCAAGCACAGTTACACTTCACGCCGGAGCGAATCATTCTCCATAAAGATCATATTGAGGGCAAACTCAAGATATTATCCTCACCGCAATTCCAAACCGACTCTTGGCTCTATCGTTCCCTGATAGCTAGTTGGCAGGTGTTTTTGGGTGGACGCATTCCGGGTAATATCCTCCCCGAAGGGGTCAAACTAGAAGGGGATATAGTTTCTTACACATTGCCAAAAGAACAGTTAAAAATTATCGATGCGCTATTCCATACCTTAAAAGAAGGCTCAACACTAAACATCTCGGTAGAGAAAGAAGAAATGGCGCTCAATAGTTCCGTCGCTTTAAATATGGATAAAATTAACTATTCAGAACTAATCAGCTCACTAAATCTCGGTTCAAAATTTAAAAAGCAATAAAGCATCGGCTAAAACCGCTAATCTCTCAAAACAAATCGAAAATTCTCGTCGTACCCCTTTTATCGTGAAAATCTCAAAAATATCCTCAATTCTTTCCCTCGCATTTCTCGCCTTCATTCTCGCACCGAACGGTTCGTTAAGAGCGGAGATCGTCCGCCTCACCCTGTTACAACTCAACGATATTTACGAGATTACGCCGGTATCGGGGGGAAAAGAGGGCGGTTTAGCCCGGGTTGCCACGATAGAGAAACAATTGAAAGCCGCAAATCCGAGAACTTACACGATCGTGGCGGGAGATTTGCTAAGTCCCTCGGCTCTCGGAACCGCCAAAGTTGATGGTCAGCCTCTAGCGGGTCGGCAAATGGTAGCGGTACTGAATGTTATGGGTCTAGACTACGCAACTTTCGGTAATCACGAATTCGATCTCAAAGAAGAACAACTTCGACAACGTTTAGGGGAATCCCGCTTTAAGTGGTTATCTAGTAATGTTTCTGACTCATCGGGACAAGCGTTCCCCGGTGTTTTACCCGAGGAAATCGTGACGGTCATAGGCGACGGAGGGACACCTGTACGGGTAGGGATAATCGGCCTGACGATCGACAGTAACCTTGCGGGATACGTCCGCTACCGTGACCCCATTGAGGTAGCGAAAGAAAAGGTCGAAAGGTTACGGGGGCGGGCGGATATTATCGTGGCCGTGACTCACTTATCAATAGACGAGGATCGACGCTTAGCCAAAGAAGTGCCCGGTATAGATATAATCTTGGGCGGACACGAACATGAAAACGTCCAGGAGTGGCGCGGTAGCGACTTTACTCCCATATTCAAAGCCGATGCTAACGCCCGGACTGTCTACATTCACCGATTAGCCTACGACACGGATAAGAAACAATTGGCGATCGATTCTAAACTCCAGCGCGTTACCGACAAAATTCCAGAAGATCCCGAGACGGCAAAAGTAGTGAGTGAATGGGTGCGGCGGGGTTACTCGGCTTTCCGCGAGTCCGGGTTCGATCCTGAAGCGGTTGTTGCGACTACCACCGTTCCCCTCGATGGGTTAGAGGCGAGTGTCCGCAACGGGGCGACCAACTTATCCGAACTCATAGCCGAGGCGATGCTAGAAAGCGTACCATCGGCAGAAGTCTCGATTTACAATAGCGGTTCGATCCGCATCGACGACGTGTTGCCAGCGGGGAAAATTACCCAGTACGACATTATCCGGATTCTGCCATTTGGCGGCGAGACTGTCTCGGTAGAGATGAAGGGAAGCTTACTAGAACTGGTGCTGGAGCGGGGCAGAGCCAATCGAGGGACGGGCGGCTACTTACAAACTGCCGGTATTCGGTTAGACGAGAAAACAGGAACTTGGACGATCTCGGGGCAACCATTAGAAAAGGAAAGATGGTACAGGGTGGCCATCAACAGTTTTTTATTGACGGGCAAAGAGAGAGGTCTGGATTTCCTCACACCTGACAATCCCGAGCTTAGAATTATCGAGAAAAAGGGGGACATTCGGTTTGCCGTCATCCGACAATTACAACGGAGCGGCAAATAACTTTAACTGCCCGTAGCCGTTGGGGGTTAGTTAAAATTTCATGGCTTCATCGATCGCTCCGTAAATAATAGTGCGGAGAGTATCGTATTTAACACCCTTACCATTGGCCAGCTCCTCCCGCATTGTGGGGCCGAGTTCCAGTTGTAAACCCATCTTCCTTGAATTTCTGTTGACTATATTTATGGGGTCGGTTCCTGTCAGATAGGGCTTTTTATCGACGCAGAAATCTTTATCTCTAATTGCGGTGGTAGCATCAATAGGCTGTAATGGATAACCACCAGAATTATTAAAATCTAAAGCTTTAGCATTAACGTGGGAGATAAAAGCTTTTATCTGGTCGTGGTTCCTACCACCGACGCAGATGACCCCATTAGGATATTTCCGCCACTGACGGTAGCCGTGAATAGAAACTGATTTCGGATGGGCTTTGACCAGCTTGACAGCTCTAGAATCGTTGAAGTGGGTGGATGTTATATGCAACCTATGGAAATTCGATTTTCCTTGTAGACATTGAGGGCGACCTTGTGCGGAGAAGGTGTAGAGGTTCCAACCTCTAGGTTCGGCAATATGCTGGCTTATTTTGGTTGTGCCTTCCTCGATTTTGCCGCCGTGAATCGCCAGCATCGTAACATCGCTTTTTTGATTATCGACAGCAACATAATAATCTTCGGATTTTCCCTCGCAACATTTAGAAGCGGCGGAGTCTGATGCCCCGAGGCACGATTCTTTCAACATTTTCCCCGTAGAGCATTCGGCAGAACCAGCCTCTCTCTCAAAGCACTGAAAATAATCCGCATGTACTGGTTGTGCGGGGGTGAGCCAAGCAAGCGAGACTAGTAAAATGGGCAGTAATACGGATACGAATCGCTTTAAATAAAGCTTGTGGGCAGGTATGGGGCGCAAGAACATGGTTCTACTAGCATTTTCAAGAGATTCCTTTAATCCCATAGTAAATACAACCCGAAGCCCCAACAATATAAACCAGCCAAGTGAGGAAGAACCCGATCGCTCGGGTGGGAGACGGGCCATAGGTTGTTATCAAGCCATAAGCGTGAAATATACGGCCGGTCGTAAGCGCACCTCCTAAAAACCACTGCAACCAGTCCGATGAATTTATTAACTCTAAGGCTAGGTTGACATCCACCCCGGCGTAAGCGCACCATTTACTTCCGTAGGCATCGATCAACTAAAGTAAAAGCCGGTGGGAACAGAGGTATTAAAAAGGTTGACATTCACACTTGACGCATCTAAACCCGTGACTCCATTGAGGGACAGAAGTAATGTACCCATTGCGAAACCGGCATTGCCTGCCGTCCCGTCACCGAGAGTAAATAGAGTATTACCATTAACCTCTTTCACATCGATAGCGGTAATGCCAGAGAATCGGAGAGAATCGCCACGGTTCCCCCTGATGAAATCAGAAACTGTATCGATACCGTCGCCGTTGGTATAAATCACTGTATCTGAAACTGTATCCGCTCCCAGATACAGGTTATCATCCCCTTTTCCGCCCGTCAAAACATCTTTACCGATGCCGCCGGTTAAAGTATCATTACCGTTACCCCCTATCAGCGAGTCGTTACCATTGTCGCTATTAAGTAGATCGTTGCCCTCGCCGCCGTCAAGAATATCGTTACCAGCGCCAGTGAGAATATTATCATTACCCCCAGTGCCGATGATTAAAAAACGTTCGATATTGCTGAAAGACACTCGATCGAAATTTGTGGTCGAATAGTAAGCTTTATAGTTACCATTAAATCCATCGCTACCATTACTAACTAGAGAACTCGTAATTCCAGCGATCGGCACCGTCCCAGTATAAAGATTAGTAGAATAATCCAAGACTAACAAATCCTGACCGGTATAACCATTAACGGTATCCAAGCCCCGTGACGGGAAAATGGCATCACTCCCCGTAGTGCCGACGATGGAATTATTGCCCGTGGTACCATATAAAGTAGTGACGAAAAGGTTAGAGCGTTGGGCTGTTGCCTTCAAACCGTAGGTAGTGTTATTAACCAGATCATTGCCGTAAGCTGTTAAACCAGAAAAATTACCATTAGTGGTCATTTGTCGTACTGCGCTATAATCTTTCCACCAAGACCAGGCTAACCATCCCACATCTTGTGTTTTTAAGGTTTGTAGTAGAGATTGATATGTAAAACCGAAGGAAGTCGGGTGATTTTGGCTGCTACCATCTAAGTCATAGTAACCGTATTGGGTAACACCGTTGATCACTTCGTCCTGTTTGTTAGCAATTTCACCGAAAACGAGAGGTAAATTAGCTTGAACTGCGGCGTTAATTAGAGGCATCCCATTGTAAGCCGCCCAATAGGCATGACCACTCAACAATAAATTATGTTGCGGGTCGTAGTCGATTAATTCCTGGCCGATTTTCGTGAACACTTCTATAGAAGTTCCGCCGTCTGGGGCATCGATCATGATGGGAAGACGTAAACCTTGTTGCCGTAAACTGGTAATCGCCGTTTTATAAGCACTTTTAAAAGAGTTAAGCGCGGTGGTAGTACTACCCGCCCAGCGGTAAAATCCTAATTCGTTAGCCAGATTGATGATCAAATGTTGTTCGTACTTTTTCAAAACGGCCACAACAGCAGGAGAAGTCCACCAAGAAATCAATTGGGTATTGAGGAGAGCCGGATTGGATTGGCAGGTAGCGTCAAACAGCGAGAGTATAGGGATAATACCGTTAGTTTTGCATTGACCCAGAAAGTTATCCAAGTCTTGTACCGAATAGTTAGGGCGGCTGGGATTCCCATAGTTTTTGTACCATTGAATCCTGACAGCATTAGCCCCCGTTTTTGCTAGTTCTGTTAACTTGTTACTACTGGGAAAGCTCCAATCATCTAAGAGCGGTAAATTTACCCCCCGTAGAGTGATTTTTTGACCACTGGAATCGTACAGAAATCTGCCCTGTGTCCGTAGAGTGCCAAGAAAAGGATCTTGATAATTGTTCATTGGATTTATGTGATAGCAATTTAAGTGTTAGCTTAGGGTAATGGCACGTTGATGGAGTTCTGAAATTCTAAAAAGGTGGTCTAAAATTCAATGACTAACTCAGACTTGTACCTGAAGCAATCCCCGCAATCTCTAAATATTCTAGCTATTATAGCCGGGAGCATCCCACTTTCTTGCTA
>CAZUVR010000138.1:0-6305 GCA_964623815.1 uncultured bacterium
AAGTCCAAAAAGTCCCCCTTTCCAAGGGGGATTTAGGGGGATCAAACCTACTTTCCCCAACTGCCAACTCCCAACTCCCAACCCCCTATGCTCGAATCAATACTCTCCCCCCCTATTACTTTTAGAGGCAATAACCCCCTCACCCTCGATGACCCTGAAACCGCTTGGTTTATCGCCTCCGGTTGTGTTACCATCTTCGCCACCCGATTATCGCCCACAGGTGTTGAGAATGCGCGTCGTTATCTGTTTAACGCTAACGCCGGTGACATACTTGTAGGAATCTCTGGAAAGATCCAGCTCCTGGCGGTGGCTTTGGATCAAGCACAACTGCGCCGCCTACCGATGAAAAACCTTCTCACTCTGGCTATAGAAGGCGATCGAGAGGTAATCGAACTCTTAAATAGATGGTTAACTAGATTAGATGAAGACTCTCACCTCCCCTTGTACGAAAATCTCGAAAACTGCGCCGCTCATATAGCCTCGCGCGGACGATCGTTTTTTGACCGTTTAGAACAAATAGAAAAGGAGGAACGGGAAGAACAATTTCAGAGATTTCTAACCCGCGAGAAGTTAACCGACTCGATTCGCACTTCCGCCCTCGCCCGTTTAGCCTCCCTCGCCGGGCCCGAATTCAAGGAAACAAATACCTTTGTTTCTGGCTCTCCTTTATTAACAGCTCTCGGCGCGATCGGCCGCGTACAGGGTATAGACTTCCAAGCGCCCCACGCCTCGGAGAATAGGGAATCGATCGAGGGCTGTTTAGAAGCGATCGCCCGTTCCTCTCAGTGTCGTTTCCGGCGCACTCTCTTAAGAAATCGCTGGTGGCGTTCCGAACACGGCCCCCTGTTGGGATTTCTCGCCGAGACAAACACACCCGTAGCCCTCTTACCCCATCGAGAAAGAGGTAGCACTTATCGGCTTTTCAACCCCCTCACTGGTATCAGTCAACCCGTTACCGCTCATATCGCGGCTACCCTTACCCCCACCGTTTATACTTTTTATCCTGCACTGCCCCCCGGCGTAACCAGTCCAGCCCGACTGTTCTGGTACGCAATTCGGGGCTATCATCGGGATTTTCTGGGGATTATCCTCCTCGGTGTCATCGGCACTTTATTCGGGATGATTACCCCGGCGGTAACGGCTATACTGATCGATCGCGCCATACCCAACGGCGATCGATCTCTATTGATACAGTTGGGTATATTACTACTGACGGCGGCTTTCGGCGGCGCAATTTTCAAGTTATCTGAAGGTTTAGTTACCCTGCGAGTGGAGAAAGTGACGGACGTAAATCTACAGTTAACGGTGTGGGATCGTCTGCTACGACTTGCGCCGGGGTTCTTCCGCCGTTACGATTCCGGTAACTTGATCGATCGTCTCATCGCCATCCGCGAGATTCGCAGTCAATTGAGCGGCTCCACCTTACGCACTCTTTTAACCGGCGTTTTCTCTTTGTTGAACCTGGGCTTAATGTTTTTTTATAGTAGCAGTCTGGCTCTGGTGGGCTTCATTTTATCCCTGGTCATATTCTTGTTTACCCTATTTTCCAGCGTTCTCATCCTACGTCGGGAACGTGTTTCCGAAACTTTAGAGGGAGAAATTTACGGGCTGACGCTACAGTTACTCGGTGGGATTCCTAAAATTCGCGTCGCTTGCGCGGAAGAAAGGGCTTTTGCCGCTTGGGCTGAACAATACGCCCGCAAAATCCGCCTGAATCTCATCGTTCAAACTCTCGATGACAGGCTCACTACTTTTAACGAGGCTCTACCTTTGCTCAGTTCGGTCTTAATATTCTGGTTTGCCGCATCCTCTTTACAATCCGGTAGTACGGATAAGCTAACACTGGGTTCATTCTTAGCTTTTAACGCGGCTTTCGCCAGTTATCTCGCCGGGGCGATCGGTCTAAGTAATACGGTGACAGATATACTCCGGATCATCCCCCTATGGGAAAGGGCAAAAGTAATCGTGCAATCACCCCCAGAATCAAACCCCAACCAGACTCACCCCGGTATTCTCAAAGGCGGGGTTAAGGTAGATAACGTCTCTTTCCGCTATCGGGATTACGGCCCTTTGATTCTCGAAGGAGTGACGCTCTCAGCCGAGCCGGGGGAATTTATCGCCATAGTCGGCCTGAGTGGTTCCGGCAAATCGACCATTTTCCGTCTCCTACTCGGTTTTGAGAAACCCCTATCCGGGGCGGTGTATTACGATGGACAGGATTTATCAGCTTTAGATCTGTGCGCCTTGCGCCGTCAATTGGGAGTTGTGTTACAGAACGCCCGAATCATGCAAAATTCGATCTTCGATAATATTACTGGAGGCGGTATCGCCACCATCGATCGAGCTTGGGAGGCTGCCCGTATGGCTGGAATCGCCGAAGAGATAGAGAGGTTGCCTATGGGAATGGACACTATTATCAATGAGGGGGGCGGTAATCTCTCCGGCGGACAACGGCAACGGCTACTCATCGCCCGCGCCCTGGTCAATGAGCCGAAAATCATCTTGATGGATGAAGCCACCAGCGCTCTAGATAACGCCACTCAAGCTATAGTCACCGAAAGTTTAGAACGGTTGAAGGCGACTCGCATCGTTATCGCGCACCGTCTCAGTACCATTCGGCAGGCCGAGCGTATCTATGTTCTCGACGGCGGCAGAATAGTTCAGGTCGGCTCTTTTGATGAGTTGAGGCAACAAGGAGGTTTGTTCACCCGTTTAATCGCCCGTCAATTGGAATAAGGAGTAAAGTCATGACAGATAATAAGAACTTTTTCCGTCAACAATCCCTAGAGCGGCTATCGTCGCCGGAAGGATTGGATCAGTTGATGGAGGTACTCGATCGCCGCGATTGGCTCCCTCTGTCTGCTTTAGGGGTTTTTGTCCTCGCCGGCATCGTTTGGAGCGTCGTCGGTAGAATCCCCGTCGCTATTACCGGTGAGGGTATACTGCTTCACCCCGGTAGGGTGGTAGAACTTCAGTCGCCGGTGAGCGGGCAATTACAAGAATTAAAGGTGCAGGTGGGCGATTGCATTAAGAAAAATGCTACCATCGCCACGATCGATCCCTCTTTAATTCCCGAGAAGTTGAAGCAGGAAAATGAGAAACTAGCTCAACTGCAGAAACAGAGCCAAGAAGTGGGCTACTTGCAAAAACAAAGCACCGATTCGGAACTAGCTGCGCTCCAGGGGCAACAAGAAGCGAAAAATCAACGTTTACGGGCGGCGATCGCCAATAGTAGCAGCATCAAGGAACAAGAACTAGAAGCGATTCGACAAGAAAGAATCGCCATAGAACAGCGGTTACAAACGGCGGCGAACCTATCGGCGACACTGCGGGAAAAAGAGCTGACGGCACTAGCCCAACAACAGCTCAGTCTTCAGAAAGAACTAGACACTAATCAGGCCCTCGCACCGGGATTGAAAGAGCGTTTCGAGAAACGTAAACTTTTGAGCGAGCAGGGGGCCATATCTTCCGATCAACTTTTCCAGGCCCGACAGGAATACGAACAAACCATACAGCAGGTGTTCCGTCTCCGGACACAATTAAAACAAGTAGATTTACAGAGAGCAGAGGCGCGTCAGAAGTATGTTAATAATCTCAACAACATCGCCGCAGATAACGCCCGGTTGAAAGCCCTGAAGCTTAGAGAATCGGAAGTGGAACAGAAATATTCCGAGGCACTCAATAGTATTTCGATTTTGAAAGCGGAGATACAGGAGTTAGAAACCCGGGCGCTCCGGCTGCAACAAGAGAATCGAGAGGCTCAAAATCAACGGGGTAATCTGATTTTAGATACTAAAGGTAATATCGCTCAACTGTCGAAACAGTATCAAGATAGTAGGAGGATAGAGAGTCCTTATTCTGGTTGTATTCTGGAATTGACTACTAGAAGGGGTTCGGTGCTGTCTCAGGGTAGCCGTATCGGTTCGATCGCTTTAAGCGATTCGGGGCCCCTGGAAAATGTGAGTTATTTTCCCGTCGGGGATGGAAAAAAAATCAAGCCTGGTATGAAAATTTCCGTTACCCCCTCTAACGTGCGGCGGGAACAGTACGGCGGGATTAGAGGAATAGTAACCCATGTGTCCAGTTATCCGATAACGAAGGAGGGGGCGGCGAGTCTCGTCGGTAACGCTCAATTAGTGGAGAGTTTAATCGCTAAAGTGGGGCCTGTAATCGAGGTACGCTCTCGATTAGAAACCGATTCCTCTACGCCTAGCGGTTATCGTTGGTCTTCATCTTCCGGCCCGGAAAATGTGGATATTTCCGCCGGTATCACCGGGAGCGCTCGCGTCACCGTCGAGGAACAAGCCCCCATAACTTTAGTTATCCCGATTTTAAGACAGTGGACGGGGATCTATTAGGTTTATTTACAGCTCTTTTCAAATTATCTATATTTTTGTAGTATATAATAATACAAGAAAGATGAGAAGGTAAAATATATGCCCTACGAAGCTCTGAGCCTATCTACCCCCGTACCCGTACTATCCTGGGCGGGGCATGAATTAGCCCCGAATGAGGCGAAAATGGCCTGTAACGTAGCCTCCCTACCCTTCGTTTTCAAACAAGTGTCCTTAATGCCCGATGTTCACCTCGGCAAAGGTGCCTTAGTAGGCTCGGTGATAGCGACGAAAGAAACCATCATCCCCGCCGCTGTAGGTGTAGATATTGGCTGTGGTATGGCAGCTTTACAAATGCCCTTTACGGCGGATCAATTAGAAGGGAAACTGAAGAAAATCCGCCTGGATATAGAAGCTGAAATTCCGGTAGGCTTCAACGAAAATAAAGATATAGAAAAAGCCGTATCTAACTGGCGGGGTTGGGATGACTTCAGACACTTACATAAAGGTGTACAGAAACTGGATAAAAAAGCTATACATCAACTAGGTTCTTTAGGTGGTGGCAATCACTTTATCGAAGTATGTCTCGATGAAAATAACGGTGTCTGGCTCATGCTTCATTCCGGTTCTAGAGGTATCGGCAATCAGTTAGCCCAATGCCATATTAATACGGCTAAAGATTTAGCCAGACTCGCTAGCGAAAAATTACCCGATCCCGATTTAGCCTATTTTGTAGAAGGGACAGAAGAATTCGCCCGCTACTGGCACGATTTACAATGGGCGCAAGAATACGCGCTCTACAATCGAGAAGTCATGCTCAATAGATTTAAGCGGATTGTGGAGAAACATTTAGTCGGTGGTAAACCAACTAAACCCTTACTTACGGTTAACTGTCATCATAATTATGCGGTTAAAGAAAGTCATTTTAATGAGGAGGTTTATGTCACCCGAAAAGGTGCGGTAAGAGCCAGAGAAACCGATTACGGCATTATCCCCGGGTCGATGGGTGCTAAATCCTTCATCGTCAAAGGAAAAGGGAATCACGATAGTTTCTGTTCCTGCTCTCACGGCGCGGGGCGATTGATGTCGAGAAATAAAGCTAAAGAAGCTTTTACCCTAGACGATTTGATCCAACAAACCGAGGGAGTGGAATGTCGAAAAGATACTCGCTTTATCGATGAAATTCCCGGAGCTTATAAGCCTATTGAAAAAGTCATGAGCCAGCAGGCAGATTTAGTAGAAATTGTGGCTACTTTAAAACAGGTCGTCTGTGTGAAGGGCTAAAACCGCTCAAGGTAGAGATGCAGAGGCATAGATAATTTTTTACTGTGCTTATTGCCCTATCTATAGTTGAATAGTCTTTGGAAATAGGATAGCCCATTACTATCCAATTCATTTGAATAATGGCAATAAACAAATTCTATTTAATTCGATAGTATAAACTCATCGTAAAAATAGGAGTAGCTCTCGCCCTTTAACTAATCTATGAATATAGACTTAATGGAATTAGCTCTAGATTTGATAATAACTTACTGGTCTGATTTTCCCTGGATGCTAGAGCTAAAAAAAGTCGAACGCCTCTGAATTACCCGAAATAGAAGATCAGGTGGTGGCTATTTCCCCGGTAGCTAATACCAAATCCTGTTTTAGCATTCCTAAATGATACTAGAGAAAACCCGATGAGTTTTCAAATTAGGCATCGTGAACAACTGATGGCGAAAAAACAGTTCAAATATTTTTTTAGTCAGCCCAAAAGAACGGCACCGACAGTGCAATTGTCTAAGGAGCTGTTTCACTTGTCCCCAAAGATTTTCAATTGGGTTTTCTTCTGGAGCATAAGGGGCAAA
Source organism: uncultured bacterium (assembly GCA_964623815.1). Taxonomy (GTDB): domain Bacteria; phylum Cyanobacteriota; class Cyanobacteriia; order Cyanobacteriales; family Microcystaceae; genus Chroococcopsis. The sequence continues at coordinate 6,182 of CAZUVR010000138.1, forward strand.
TCGCAAGCAATGAATTTTCCAATCTTCGCCTGAATTAATTTCTGTTAAAAACTCCTTCCATTCTTCGGAACGATGATAACTCGCACCATCCCAAATTAAAACTATTTTCTTTCCCTCATTTATA
>CAZUVR010000139.1:0-6251 GCA_964623815.1 uncultured bacterium
AGATTTGGGACGCGGCGGCGACTCGTCCTGAGGGCGTTACCCCGAGGGATGTTTATCGCTCCGTTAAGGCTATAGCGAAACGGGCCGAGAAAGCCGGGAGAGATGTTGGGGCTTATACCATAGAACTTTTCTCTCAGTTAGCCGCGATGGGTAAGGGAATCGTTGAACAGGCGGGGCGTATAGTTCGTTTTAAAGCCTGTTTAAACCCCTCTGCCCCTGAAAATGTAACTCTAACACCGGGTTTAGAAACACTCCATCAAGTGGCAATTTCTACACCCTCGTTATCGGGATTAGCCGCCTCTGCCGCGCTCGATGAGACGATAGAAGGGGTAGTGGCATCCGTTAACGATATATCGGCTCAAGAGATTGGCGGATTACCCCCCCAAGATTTGAGCGTCAATACTTCATCTGCGGACACTCCGGTGACAGAGGTGACAGTTCCTCAAACCCATGAAGGTAAAGGTTTTGGAGTGTCACCCGATCATGAAGTGTCACCGGTGACAGAAGCCCCGGAATTAACAGAGGAAATTCCCACCCCGGAGACAGTCCCTACGGTTATGACTCCATCAATTCCATCCGAGTATCAAGAAACCATCGCGGAAGTTCTCCTCTGGTTAGAGATCTGCGTCGGTGAAGGAGAGGAATTCATTGCGGAAATCATGGGAACGATCAAACAATTGATCGCCGAAGTCCCCGAAATGAAACGCTGGCTCTGGCAATCTTTAACGGGTGAGGTAAAACTCGCACTTCCCGATTTGTTGGGTGATGATTATCAATATTTAGCGGCTGATGGGGGCTGATAGCATAACCAGATTAGAGGGAGTTGTCAGTTTGGCATTCTACCAGTCCCTTAAAGCGTACTCCAGAAATACAGGACTCCCATTGTACCGAGAATTTCTGCCGCAATGCCAATTGGAGTAATGCCAGCGCAGGTGCGGATGTTCTCAAACAAAAATCTAATCAGGCTCATCGCGGGTGCGGAGATATTTAAGATTTTGACAACGATTCGTTGTCAAAATGAATTGAATTATCAACCGTACTAAGTAGGTTAGAATCTGTTTGGCTCCATAGAAGTTTAACTCGCCCGGTGAATAATGCCTCGGTTATACTGAGATTGTTCGAGGTTCGCTCACGGTTGAACTCTATAGTACGAACATGGTTCACTTTGACAACGATTCGTTGTCAAAATTGGAGAAACTTTTGCTGGCCCTCGGCTAACCCGCCCGAACCTGAAAATTCCAGAAATCGATCCCGTAAAAAAGATGAATTATATGGAACGAGAAAAAGTTTTATCGATTATTAGGGATCATCGAGAAACCTTAAAACAATTAGGGGTTAGCTCTTTAGAGTTGTTCGGCTCCGTGGCCCGTAATCAGGCTGGGGCGGCCAGCGATGTCGATTTTCTAGTCGAATTTTCCACTGAGGCTGGTTTCTTCGAGCTGTTCAGATTGAGACATTACTTGGAAAAAATCCTCGGCTGTCAGGTCGATTTAGGCACTAAAGATTCTTTACGGGAATCTTTGAAAGAATCGGTTATGAAGGATTTAATCTGTGTCATCTAGAGATTGGAAATTACGAATACAAGATATTCTTGATGCGATAAACAGTATTCAAAATTTAACCAAGGGAATGAGTTTTGAAGACTTTGAAACCCATGAAACGCTCGTCAAAGCTGTTTTGTACGATTTCATAGTAATAGGAGAGGCGGCGACTCGGGTTCCTGCTGAGATCCAGTCTCGTTATCCTCATATTCCTTGGCGATTGATGGGAGATCTGCGGAATGTTGTTACCCATCAATACTTCCAGGTCAGGTTAACAATAATTTGGAATACGGTTAAGAATAATTTACCTTCTCTAGTTACAGAGCTTGAAGATTTATTGCAACAGGAAATTTGAGCTTTGAAATATGATTATAGCAGTAGCAGTAATTAGCTTTAATAAGTATGAAAAAATATAATAATTTTTACTGTAAAATTTTTATCGATACTGATTTAAATAAAGATGATATAAGTCAAATTCTCATAAACTTAACTGATGGGCAAAATAATAAGTGGGGACTTTTAACTAAAGAGTATGAGATGGATATAAAAATTAATGACGATTTCGACTTGAAAAAGAGAAGCCAATTTCCTGACGGCTTTCTTTATTATCGTTTTTACTTAGATATAGAGCCAACTGAGGGTACGCTACAAGAAAATTATTTTAAAAGTTTATCTGATCTTTTAGAATCGCTTTGGTCTCTAAACTATCAAGTCGTTGCTGTATGTGACTTTGAGGAAGAATTACCTCGAAAAGGAGGCTATAAATGGCAAGTAACTTGATATTTAGAACAAAATTTTTCCAGGGGGAAATAACAAATAAGGCACAAATTATGAATTAGAATTTGAGTTAATCGAGCAACTACTGAAAAATGAAACTTTGTTTATTAACTTAAGTTAATTCAGCAATTTTTTTAATTTTCAGCTAATATTTCACTGACAACTTTTCTTTTTTGGGTTTTACTAACGCTTCTAAATTCTTAAGCATACCAGAACCTATTGCCCAAATCCAGACCAGATAAGGGATTAAGGTTTGATGCGAGGAGAAATTTTGGTTTTCTTTGCACAAGCCATATTTAGCAAACTGGCTCCTTATCTAACTTCTCTGAGTTTTTAGATTTCTCGATCGTACTCACCAAACTCTCTTCTAAAGGCGATAACCCGATCTTTGGGGTAGTGCCCAAACTTGCCAAGAAAGCCCGTGAGCTTATTTCTAAATCCTCTCCAGCCAGACCATAAAGCCGATCGCACAACTTGATAACTTTTACCCTGTCGCCAGGAGCGAACAGGATCTCTTTAATATCCTCGGGCCTAACGAGATATTCCCCGTTCCAACTCCTGAGAGTCGCGCATACGTGGCTGTGGATTTCTTTGATGTACCCCCAACATCCTTTTACTGGCTTCAATTCGGGAACGCCCTTAGCGACGACTTCAACGATTATCCCCTCAGAGTAAGGAAATGGTAGTCCGCTCCGTTCCTGTAATCGGCGGTTTAATTCCTGAAGTGCCTCGCTTACTTTCTTAGCGGTCGGTACTTTTCCATCCGCCTTCTCTACCGCCGCCTGCCATACATCCAATTGTTGTTGAGGTTCAAGTCCGAACAATGGACGGCATTGAAATTCCGAACATGGTAGTACGATTTCTGGTTCATTTTGACAACGAATCGTTGTCAAATTCTCAAAAAACTTAGCGCCCGCGATCAGGTAGTTAGCTTTCTGTCGGGAATGCCCAAAACGCCTCTGGCAGTATTCCTCAAAAGTTGGTGCCATGTCTCTATATAACCTCCTATCCCTAATTTCTCGTAAGGCTTGACCCGCCTCGAAAAAAGCCAGACCGACGACACGCTCTAACCTAGCTAGGTCTTCTCTTTCCGATACGTCGAGGGGATCGTTGCTTTCCTTCTCTATATTTATATCATAAGTCATCGGTATTAACCCTATCCCTATAGGACTTATTCTATTAATTATATAATATATAGATAGGGTTAGAATGATGAGATAAGATGATCTTTAGAACTTAATAATTAAGCACTTCAACAAGAATGTCCTACACCGGCCGTGGGAAAAACCCTAACTCCATCAAAAATTTGAAGCACGAAGGTAGACCCATGCTCGTCGGGGAGCCGAAGAAGGTACGGAGTATAGCCGTATCGGATACGGGCTGGCAGATGTTCAAGCTGGTGGCGGATGAAATGGGGTTGAGTATGTCGGAGACTATCGAACGGTTAGGACGGGGCGATCTGAAATTAGTCCGGGTCGAGAAATCCCATGACTAGAATGCGAAAGCTTTCTCAAGCCTGTATAAAAAATGAATTGGTTTGGTGAGTAATGTATGCTTCCGCAGCCGGCTTGGAAACGCGAACGAAAGCAAAAAAAGGTGCAAGTCGGTTTCTAAAGCCATTCATATTCATCAGGTTAGGCGACCGCAAACCTGATTTTTCTAAATTTTGACAACGATTCGTTGTCAAAAATGAACTATTTAAATAGTACGAAAGTCCGATTGAGGTAATCTCATATAACAAAATATGAGAAGACAGTTCTAAACTTGAGAAACAAAACTCTACTGACTACCATCTTGATGGATCGGGGTAGAAAAAAATATCATATTTCAAAATCTGAGATTTTAATCAGTGCCTAATAATTCGGACAAGAAGCCAATAATAGCCATTATTAGTAACGCCGGGGGTAGCGGGAAAACCACTCTGGCAACACATCTCGCTTATGAACTCGCTCATCGCAAGATCAATCGGCGATCTTGCTCTGTTGCCTTGATAGATTTAGATCCACAAAGTTCGCTAAGCTTATTTTGCGGGGCGACTAAACCGACCGACCCATCACAATCGATCGCCGGGGTATTAGAAGATGACTTTAACGGCGAGTGGCCTCTGACCCGTTGTTGGGACACCTATAAGGTTAACGTTGATATTTGTCAGAGCCTTCAACAACCCCTGTTAAAGAAAGCCGATGATTTAGTAAGCCATCCCCGTGGCCCCTATTTGTTGGCAGACCGGCTGGCCGACTACCCGTTGCCCCACGATGCGATCATTTTAGACTGTCCTGCCACGCTCGGAAGGCTTAACCTCATAGCCCTAAGTGCCTGTACTCACGTTATCATCCCGATCCAGTTAGAGCCGAAAAGTGCCAGCGGAGCCGCCGAGCTATTGGAATATTATTTTATAGAATGCCGTCGTTTACGTTTGAATCCCTATCCCCCCGTATTAGGTATCGTCCCCAATCAGTATCGTTCGGGGCAGGCGATTCATAACGAAATCTTGCAACAGCTTCCCCGCATTCTTGGGGGGTTACAGTTAGGTGATGCTCGCTGTTATCCTCCTGTTCGATTTTCCTACGAGTTCACCAATGCTAGCGGTGCGGGATTGCCTCTCCACCTATACCGAAAAAGCCATCCCGCTTGCCGTGATTTTAGAGAGATTTCATCCGATATTTTTAATTTAATAGGAGGTAAGTAAGGTATGGCTAAAGTTAAATTCGATCTGGACAAAGTTTATAAACCGGCTACGGAACTTTCTAGTGCTGAGGCGGAGATCACCCGCTTACAATCAGAGGTTGAATTTTTAAGAAAAACTCAGAACCAAGAGTTGGAAGCTCAGATAGAAGCATTAAGGAAAGAATTATCATCCCGATCCGCCGTTGGAGAAATTGAGATGACTTCGATCTTTCCTAACCCCGACCAACCCCGACAGTCAATCTCGGCCGAGAGTATAGAATTCATGGCACACTCGCTGCTAAGGGATGGTCAATTACAACCTTTAATCCTCATGCAGAAGGGAAAGGGTTACGAAATATTCGATGGAGAAAGGAGATGGCGCGGTGCTAACGCCCTGGGATGGAAAACTATCAAGGCGATAGTCATGCCTCGTCCCGAAGATTTACACCGTAAAGCTCTCCTCACCACCCTTCACAGGGAAGACCTGAACCCTCTGGATAAGGCGACGGCTCTCTTAAGAGAGATAACCGAGCAGACCGGAATAGATATGGCGGAAATACCCCGTATCCTATCTACCTCGGTTAGAAGACTCGACTATCAGAAACGGATGAAAGAGGTCAGTGACTTAATACATTTAACAGAAGAAGAGCAAAAAGAAAAACTCCATGCTTTGGGAGTGAACGGCTCCGAGCAAGAAATTTTGTCAGTGCTGTTGGGGCTGGGATTAAATCCGGCTTCCGTGTGTGCCAATGATTTTAGAATGTTGTCCCTATTCCCCGATCTACAGAAGGCGATTCGAGAATCTCATCTGAAAGCGGCTCACGCTATGGTACTGCAAAGATTATCTCCTGTAAAATTAAAGAAAGCCGATAGACAAGCAGAACGGATTAGAAAGGGGGCAACCGCACAGGTAATCGACGAAAAGTTATCTCTGTCCGAAACGAAGAAGTTGGTCGATGAATTGATTAACAAACACGTACCAAAAGATCAAAGCCAAGTTAATCAATCTTCAACGGTAACAATTTTAAATAAACTTAAAAAGCTTTCCCTAGCGGGTGCCACTAAAAATCAACTCGTGGAGTTACGTCAGGAGCTACTATCAAAATTAGATGAAGTGGAAAATCAACTCAAAAATAATCCAGAAGAACTTGTTTGATTCTTCTACTATCAGTGCCGTTACGGATAGAAGAAGGCGGAGAGTTTTTTTATCCGAGTAGCGATCGCTTGCCTGTTAGGGGGTATAATAAGGCCACTTCTTATCTTAAA
>CAZUVR010000140.1:0-6220 GCA_964623815.1 uncultured bacterium
TCGGTATGGAAGTAATGCACGAGCGCAACGCTCACAACTTCCCCTTAGACTTAGCTAGTGCAGAGCCTATGGTTGCTCCTTTAATCAATGGTTAAACCATTAACAAGTAAATAACAACCGAAAAACACTCTCCGAATACGGGGGGTGTTTTTTGGTTTTGGAAAAGGAAGGGATTTATGTTAAATGCAATTCCCGATCTTTATCAGCTAGTTAACCGGTAGCAGTTAACCGCTCAGACTAGTCTTTGAAGATACTGGCGGAAAAATCCCGTAAGCTCCTGCCACGAGTCTTCGGCGGCGGATTGATTGTAAGATGAGCGTTCATGGCAGAAAAAACCGTGATCCGCATCGGGGTAAACCTTCAATTTGTAGTCCTTGTTCAGTTCTCGAAAGCGGGACTCTATCTGCTGAACTCGTTCTGGTGGGATGAATGGATCTTTAGCCCCATAAAACAGGTATACGGGTACGGCGATGTTGCTTATCGCCTCCACCCAATCATCCAGAACCATCCCGTAAAAAGACGCGGCGGCGGTAATCCGATCTGAGAATTTGCAGGCGGCGAGGAAGGTCAGCCCCCCACCCAAGCAGAACCCAGTCACCCCGACCCGCTCCGGCAATACATCCGGTTGTGACTTCAAGAAAGCGATCGCCGCTTCCAAATCCCTCTCCACAGGTTGACCGAAATCCATGCGGTACATCATCTGCATGGCTTCATCAACTTCGTCGTAGGCGAACTTGTTATCGGGAAGTTCTCGGTAGTAAAGGTCGGGGGTAAGAACGATGTAACCCTCCTTAGCGATTCGGGTGGCTACGTCTTGAATGTGGTGGGTCAACCCGAAAGCTTCCATCAAGAGAACGATCGCTGGTTTCTTACCCTGACCGGCGGGTTTAAAGAGGAGGCCGGGCATCTCTCCATCAGGTGTGGTTACACTCGTCTCGGTCTTTTCAACTTCCATTTTGCCCCTTCCTACCGTTCGATTCTTGCTTTATCATAGTACTGTGCGTTGAAATTGAATACTACTTATGGATAGGCATACCAGAGGGCGATCCAATCCGGTCAGGACTCGCAGGGATAAACGCTTGCTGTTAAGCTGTAATTATTCATGGAGATGCTTCTCGTACAAAACCTCATACGGTTGATAACCGGCTTTCCCGTAAAATCTGATTGCGGCTTCATTGCTGCATAACAAACCAACTCTAACAACTGCCAAATTTAAATTCAGGAAATGCCTTTCGGCCGCTTCCATCAAAGCAGTAGCAACTCCCCGTTTCCGCATGGCCGAGACAACGTACAAGTCGGAAATATAACCGTATTCTCGCTCTGATTGAACAACGTGCAGATCTCCCTCATCCAGTTTTTCAATGAAACAGACAACGAAGCCAAGAATACCTTCTTCAGACTCCGCAACGTAAATTTTGCCATTTCGATCCTTAACAAGCCCCTCAAGATAAGCAAGGTGGGCATCGCTAATTTCAGAACCCGATCGTCTGTTGAGATGTAACTCTCGCTCAGCATCTTGAAGTGATTCCATTAGCCCCCTGAGAACAGGCCGGTCTTGGAGACTGGCGGTACGAATTTTAAAATTGGCTCCCATCGTATCTCTACCTCCGATTTAGGGTGCAAATCTCAACCAGATCCTAGTGTTTTCGGTGTCGTTTTCCCACCCTGAAATAGTTTCTTAAATATCCGTCAGCTTCCACTCTACAAGCGGAGGTTCATTTGTTGCAACGGAACCCGATCGGGAAGTATTGCTTTCCGTAGAGGTCTGCGACTAGCATATTGAGCAAGGAGGAGTCTATGGAAGCTATTGCAAATATGCCAAACCAAGAGCAAACTCAAATAATTACTATTCTGCGATCGCTAAGTGGGCTTACAGACACTGAAGCGGCTCAAGTAGTTTGCTTATTTCAACCCCGTACCTTGAGCCGAGGGGAATTTTTCGTTCGTGCGGGCGATGTTCCTCAAACGCTCGGATTCGTACTCAGAGGCATTCTACGCTTATACTATGTTGATTCTGATGGTAAAGAATTTACGAAATCATTTTGTGCTGAAAATGGTTTTGTAGCAGCGTATAGTGCGTTGCTTATGGGGCAACCTTCCCGAATGTTCATTCAAGCCTTAGAAGATACCAAGCTTTTGATTGCAGATTATTCAATCTATCGATCGTTGTCGGAGTCTCACTTAGGCCTGCAGAAGTTGAATGGCAAAATTGCAGAATTCCTTTTCATTAAAAAGGAACGGCGGGAAAGCTCCCTGTTACTAGATGATGCTAAAAATCGCTACCTTAATTTTTTAGAGGAATATCCAGGTTTGGAAGCGCGACTTAAACAACATCACATCGCTTCCTATCTCAGTATGACTCCAGTGACCTTGAGCCGGATTCGTGCCGGACTGAAATAGCATTAACCTATGTTAATGCTTTTCCACAAACTTCTGTCTATGCTGGGTAAGAAGGTGATTAACAGGAGGAAGTTGTGCGGACTACTGACCATACCGTTCTGATTACGGGCGGAACATCAGGCATTGGATTGGCCCTGGCGAAGCGGTTTCTGCGTCAAGGCAATGTGGTGATTGTTACGGGAACAAATGCGCTAAAAGCTGAAGCCGTAAAGCATGACTTGCCAGCAATAAAATTTGAGCTTGTTGATATGCGTGATCGCCATGCCCTGGAAAAGTTGATGTATCGCTATCCTGATGTCAATATTCTGATTAATAATGCGAGCGTTCAGTATAACTATGAATTTGCCGATCCCGCGATCTCGCCTACACAAATTGCAACTGAACTCGATATTAATCTGCTGAGTCCCTTGCATCTGACTAAGCTTTTTTTGCCACAGCTTTTGAGTCGTTCAACCTCTGCAATTATTAATGTTTCATCTGGATTAGGCATCGTGCCGAAACAAAGCGCCCCAGTCTATTGTGCGAGTAAGGCGGCACTGCACAGTTTCACCAAGGCATTGCGTTGGCAACTAGAAGGAACTTCTGTTAGAGTGTTTGAAATTATTCCACCGCTCGTAGACACTGCTATGACCCGAGGAAGGGGACGCGGCAAAATTACCCCCGACGCATTAGTTCAAGAATTCTGGGGCAATTTTAGTAATGACCGCTATGAGATGCGAATCGGTAAAACAAAATTTCTCTTTGTGCTTCAGCGTCTCATGCCATCCCTTGCGGAGCGTCTCATGCGTTCTGGACTTTGACGATCCCAATAGTTCAAATATTCTAATTCCGAATAAGATCCAATACAGAAATACCATGTTATCCCTCTTCTGTGACTTTCGGATGTAATTTCTAACTTCATTCTCTCAAACGCACTTCTGGCAAGCTTTTCAAAAGATTTTTTCTTAACTATAAGCCTGTTTTTGTACTTGAAATATTTTAAGGATAAGTTTTTCCCAATTCTTACCGATTCAGTGTTTGAACCATCATTTCTAGTAGTCGTTTCCTTAGTATGACGGAAGAGGGATTACTTAGCCGGTTTACCATCAGGCGTTAGATACCCTGTTCTGACGAGGAAGGCTCTCAAGGCAGTAGGAAAGTTCGGGTATTTTCCTACGACCTGATCAACTCTATATATATCTAATCCCCAATGGGATTTCCTATCATAATTATTTAACATGAATCGCCACCCATCTTCGTATTCAGCCAACAATATTTTCTGAGCAACATACGCGGCCAGTTTACCGTTAACAGGGCTTCGACTTTTCTTGTCTTCTAGAAAAGATTCATAAAGATAGTTTAGATTTTCCCTGAGAAACTTTGGATATTTGCGGGTGTTTTCTTTCAACTTGCCGTCAACGAAATCGTATATCCTACTAGGAGTGGCAGAGCCAGCATAAGAAGTGAATTGATAAAGAAAGCGTCGATCCCCCAGTATAAATTCATAGTCTCCATCTCCGTCTAAATCATTGAATCCGCCTCCCATACCGTCCATTCCCTCCAATTTAGTCTTGCGAAATTTATCCTTCCGCCACGAGTAAATATCGAAAGTGGTGCAACAGTGCGCCCCACCGCTGAAAGTTGAGACTATAACCTCCGCCGCACCGTCATTGTCCAGGTCTAATAAAAAGACTCTAGCCATTACTGATTCGGTCGAGTCTTTCGCTTTCCAGTAAAGGCGATCGTTGTAATAAAGCTGGTATTCAATATCGTTTTTGTATTCGGTCTGTCTATCTGGTTTGGCGTTAACGATAACTTTGACCGGGCCCTGTTGTAACGTTTTATTGGTCACAGTATCTCCTGTTTGTATTGCCAATTCCCTGAGGGCTGATGATGGGGAAGCCGAACCGATGACCAGTGATGGGATAAGTAATGAGAATAGGGCTTTAAACATAGTCTGACATGAACTAGGATTACAACTTATTATGAGCTTAAATCCTCTAGAAAAATCAATCTGAACTCGCCATTAGCAGTAGAGTTCAGACTGTTGCAATAACGCTTTAGCCCGCCGTTACGGTTTGTTCACTTGCAGTTTGTACTTGATCGCCCAATTGGGAAGATTTCAGAAAATCCCTGAGCGTACCGAACCCATACCGGGCGAGTACGGCGTAGCAATGTTCGCAACTCACCGTCAGATAGCCGAAAGCTTGTGCCTGCATCTCCCAATCGGGACAATCGCAGTGTAGGAATTTGTTGGTCACTATTACATGATAGCGATCGTCGCTTCCCTCATTCCATACCGTCCAGAGAGATTCGTAGGTGAGGTGTTGGGTGGCTTGCAGGCTCTGGCTCCGGGCTTTGCGATCGGCGGCGATCAAGTTGGTATACTCGCGGCGGGGAATGTGAATAGTCCAGGCTTTTCCTTTCAGAGAAACCGTACAGCCATCGGGGGTAGCGGTTAAGGTTTGAATTTCTCCTGCATCGATCTGTAGGATGCGGGTGGTGTGGGCGATCGTGTAGAGGAATTGGTCGAGTAAGGTGGGATGATGCGGGGTGGTGTTCGGATTCATTGTCAGTAGATCAAAAAGTTTGGTTTTAAGAGCCATAATCGAGAAATCTGTATCCTGTGATACCTTTTTTTTGGCAAAGCATCTTGAACAGTGAGTTAGAGATTAATCAGGATTACTTATAAATAGTTTTTGGAACTATTTAGTGCAACTACCCAGATAGAAGGTAGACACCTTCAACGACTTGATAAATTCGGTCAACGGCTTGGCATAAAAACATTAACATTTGTTTTAAAGTAAACAGTTCACGATAAACTAATCGTCCTCCTTTTCTTGGGATGCTAATTCTGTGCCACAATAAGTTAATCCAAACATTGACCAAAAGAAAGGAGAGACAGACGAATAATAATCTGAGGGCGGGTTTCTTGTTTGTGGTTTTAATTCGACAAAGATTTTTGAGGCGGTAACTACTTTCAATGCCGAATCGTTTTCGATAATCTTCATGAATATAGCTCAAACTGATGTCAGCTTTATAAACAACATAAGCAAAGTATTCAATTCCATATTTTCGGCGTTTACCCTTTCTATATTTACAGATAACCCATAGGTCAAAGGTGACGGAATCATCTAGTCCTCGGCTCATGGTATGATTAGTTTTATAGCTGCTTCTTCCATGTGAGGTATTGCTTGATTCCTGCTGTTTTGCCGCGGCGAATAGCTGGCATAATAAAAGGAACATTTAAAGCCTTTAACCAACGAATGACCGCAACACTAAAAAAAACTCTGTCTAAGTAAAGGTTTTTAATATCGATGTTTAGAGCGGAAAGCTGTGCCAACAAATACGTGATAATAGCTACTGAGGTATCTAACCAGCGAACTCCTCTAATAGCTAAAGTTATCCGTTTATTTTTCTTGATAACATAAAGAGTAGCATAGGCGTAAAATGAGCAAGTTCCGGCTTTAACTTGACGGCGATAGATGTAAGGAAGCTCCACATCTGAAGGATTTCCATAATAAGGAATTAAGTTCAGGTCAATTGCTAACTTCAGTTTTTTGTTTTTAAGCCCGAAAGGGAGTTGAGTTTGAAGAGCTAAATTCAGTAGATCGAAAACTTTTATCCTAAGCTAGCGATCGCCGTCATAATTTTGGACGACAAATTAGTACATTCGATCTAGAGTAGCAAAATATATAATTTTTGCTTATCAATATTTTCAAGATTCAGTTAAATTGAATAGATTGAGAAAAATCCTTGATTAAAATGCTTAAATAGTGAGAGTCACTATACCATTCCTAAATGAGATGAGAGAAAGCACCATAGGTTTTTAAATCAGGCA
>CAZUVR010000141.1:0-6191 GCA_964623815.1 uncultured bacterium
TTGAGCTTTTTCTTCTTGTGGCAAGATCTCCTTAACTTAGCGGCATTCGACTATAGATAACTACTTCTCTGGCAATAACCCCGGTTCCAGTATCGTAATCGGGGAACCTGTTAGGCAACAAAACGGGGATATTGTGTTTAATAATCCTACTACTATCCTGCCTAGCAATATTGTCGATGCCAGTAAACGATTTACCTCTGTATTCAGCGTTTCTCTAGAATACGAACTATCGCAACGAGCGGGCATTACGGGGAATCAAACTCTATCTACTTCCGGTTGGAGAAGCCAAGCGATTTGGGGAGATTATAACAACGATAATCGCTTTGATTTTCTCTTAATCGGTAAGGATGCAAATAACAACCGTATCGCCAATGTATATCAACGCAATACGACGGGAGACGGTTTCACAACGTTGGCGCTGGGTGCTTTCGAGAACTTCGATAGTGCGGTATGGGGTGACTATAACCGAGATGGTTTCCTAGATATACTCGCCACCGGTAGTAACGATAATGCCACCGCTAACCCGGTATACAGTTTCAAGGTTCTTCTTTTCAACCCGACTAGAAATCAATTCCTCGAAACGGGTTTAGGTACTTTGAGCCGCACCTACACCAATTTCATTAACGCTAACTGGCTAGACGCAGATAATGACGGCAGAACCGATTTTATAATCACCTCTGGCAATAGACTCGATCTTATCTTCGGCAACAGTGCGACGCAAACCATAAACTCAGCAATTAATACTCCTGTTCTAACAACTGGCGACCTCAATAACGACGGTTATATCGATCTGATTCTTACAGGTCAGGATAAGACAGAAATTTACAGAAACGATGGCGGGCGCGGTTTCGTTCTGGTAACTGGTACTGGTTTACCAGGTGCCGAGTCAGCATCTTTAGCGGATTACGATCGAGACCCAGACGGCGACTTAGATATTCTATTAATAACCGCAAGAGAAACGAAACTTTATGCCAATACCACCACACCCACTAATAGAAACCAGATCCGATTTACTCCCGGGCAACAATTATCTACAGAAGTCAGGTTTAATGGTTCAGCCAGTTGGGGCGATTTCGAGGGTGGCGAGGGAGATTTAGATTTATTGTTAACGGGAGCAAATCAAAGAGGGCAAGAAATAACTTTAGTCTTCAAAAATCTTGTGGCTAATGGTAATAATCCTCAGCTCTTTGAGCCTATAAATACCCTACTCCCCGGTGTTAAAAACGGTGTTAACGGTTGGGCAGATTACGATAATGATGGACTTTTAGATTTTGTATTTACAGGAGCAGCAGGCACTAGAGAACAACCTATCCTATCGATATACCGGAACAACACGGGAGCGGCACCCAACCAAGCACCGCCAACCCCTGCCAATCTCACTCATGGGATTTCTGCGAACGGTGTTAACCTAAGCTGGGGTGAAACCCAGCAGCAAGGAGGTAAATTGAGCTACAACGTTCGCGTCGGCACCACACCGGGCGGCTCGGATGTAATCGCTCCCCTGAAAGTAGCCGCACTCGGTAACGCCGGATATAACACCAGCTACCCCCTCAATTTACTTAAAAGTATCCCCTATTTCTGGAGCGTCCAATCGCTAGATAACGGTTATCTCGGCTCAGCCTTCGCAGGCGAACAGACTTTCACCCTTAATCCTTTCGTCATCAGTAACCAGCAGGTGAATCTAGCCACACTACCCAGAGTAATCGTCAATAACAATACTATTACTGGGGATTATGATAACGATGGCGTACTCGATCGAGCGGTTCTAAACGGTAACACCCTCACCATTTCTCGCGGCACTTCCGCCGGTACTTTCATCACCTACACTAATCAGATAACTCCGGGCGGTACTTATACTACTCTCACCCAACACGACGTAAACGGGGACAGAAAACTAGATATTATTCTGCTTAATCCTGCTACGGGAGCCTATCAAACTCTAATCAACGACGCGGGACGAAACAACACCGCACCCCAAAGCCCCCTATTCAGTCAGAGCGCGGTTAATAATAATACCGTCACCTTTACTTGGGCTGCGGCGAACGATACCCAAGCAGTCACCGACGGCCTTCCTCAAACTCAAACCCCATCGAGCGGCTTAACCTACAGAATCTCACTCTCCAGGACAGCAGGGGCAGCGGCTACTAATCCTGAGCGAACTATTCTAGTATCCACTAATTCCGGTTCTGTTCCCTCTCAAGCGGGAGATATGAACCAGAGGGCAACAGTTAACGGTAATCTATCTTGGTCTGTGAATAACCTCACCCCAGGAGTTTACTACTCGACGGTACAAACCTTAGACGGTAGCCTCACACCTTCTACCCCCACCCCAGAAAGAAGCTTTAGAATCCTGCCTGTAGTTAACTTCAGCAATTTAAACCTAAGCGCCAACGAAGGGGACACAGGTACATCTTCCCTCACCGTAACCCTCAACCTCTCCGGCAGTTTCCCCGAAGCAGTAAGCGTAGACTATACCCTCTTAAAAGATGTGGGCGATACGGCAGAACCAAACGTCGATTTTAGTGCCATTAACCGTACGGTAACATTCGATCTCGATCCCAACACTCGTCAAACCGTCACCAGTAAAACCTTTACCGTCCCCATCATCGGCGACACCCTACCAGAAGACACGGAACGATTCACCGTACAACTATTGAATCCTAGTAACGCCCTTCTGAGTAGTAACACGAAAGCGAAGGTTTCTATTACCAGTGAGACAACCGACGGTATGCTGATCAACGGCACTGCCGGGGCTGATTTCCTCACCGGTGGCCAGTACAACGATAGCTTAATCGGCGGCGCAGGTAACGATACTTTAACGGGCGGAGCGGGGCAAGATACTTTAATCGGAGGTGCGGGCGATGATACCTACTCTGTAGACACCAGTAACTACACCGTAATCAAAGACAAGGACGGCAACGTAGTTAAGGACAAAGACGGCAACGTTAACGTTATCACCAACGCCGATGTTATCGTCGAAGAAGAAAACGGCGGTAACGATACAATTATCTCCTCGGTTAATTTCAATCTCCCGCCGATACGGGAGCAAAACAACTCAACCACCACAGTACCTAAAGCGGGCCCCGAGTATGTAGAAAACCTCACCCTCACCGGTACGGCTAATCTAACCGCCACCGGTAACACCCTCGCCAACCGCATCACCGGTAACGGCGGCGATAATACCCTATCCGGAGGCGGTGGCAACGATACGCTCGATGGTGGTGCCGGCAATGATACGCTCGTCGAAGAAGGTAACTTTAATTTCACCCTCACCAATGCGACCCTAACCGGCAACGGCACAGATACTTTAACGAGGATCGAATCGGCACAACTTACCGGAGGCAATGGCAACAACCGGTTAGACGCGACGGGTTTCACCGGCACAGTTACCCTAGACGGCGGAGGAGGTATAGACACCTTGATTGGCGGTGCGGGCGATGATACCTACATCGTCGATACCACCACTGATGTGATTACCGAGGCGGCGAATCGAGGTAACGACACGATTATCTCTACCGTAACTTACACCCTCGCCAATCTCCCGAACGTGGAAAATATCAGCCTCGTCGGTGGCTCGCCCATCAACGGTACTGGTAACGCTGGAAATAACCTAATCGTCGGCAACGAGGCGGTTAACACCATAATCGGTGGTGGTGGGAACGACATCCTAGTCGGTATGGGCGGGCGTGATACTCTCACTGGCGGCGCTGGTAAAGATACTTTCCTCTTTACCCAACCTGGAGACGGCATCGACACCATCACCGATTTTAATGTAACCGATGACACCCTGAGCGTTATGGAAGGTTTCAGCCCTAGTTTAACCGCCAGTGGCTCTATCACAGCAACTCAATTCACGATCGGTTCTGCCGCCACTACTTCCGCTCACCGATTCATCTATAATCGGACTACCGGGGCGTTATTCTTCGATGCCGATGGTAGTGGAGCCGGTGCGGCGGTGCAATTGGCTATTTTACAGGGTAATCCCCAATTGACGGAGTCGGATATATTCGTAGGCGGTTAAGATAAAGGGAGTCGTAATAAATATGACCGACTCCCTATTCTTATAAAAATTTTTGAATAACAATTACCCCTCACTCTTAAGAAGAGAATCGAGTTTAGTAAGTAAGCGCAAACCCTCTTCAGGATTACCGCCTACCGCCATCGCCTTAAAACGATTCATGGCATCGAATTCTACTAATGCGATGGTAGATAATTCCTCTATCAGTTTATTAACGCTAATCCCCCGGTTTTTCGCCAGTTCTTTTAATCGAGTATGTTTATCGTCGGGTAAGCGAATTGTCAAAGTCGCCATTGTTTCAACCTCTTCTTATTACTTCTGATTTTAAAATTAATAGTTGTGGAAACACTAATAAAAATTAAATCCCCAGCTTTTCTCGCATTTCTTCATCTTTAGCCCGAAAGCCAACTAATACAGCGATACCATCTTTAAGGATTAATGGTCTCTTGATGAGCATGGCATCCCTTGCAAAAGCATCTATCCATTCCGCATCCGTCCAATTTTGCTTTCCTTCCCCTAACTCTCTATAAGAGCGCCCCGATGTGTTCCGCATGGCTTTAGAAGACAGGGACTTGACCCATTCCTCGATCGTTTCTCGGCTCGGTGGATTCTCTTTCGTATTGATGAATTTGTAATTAACGCCATTCGAGTCGAGCCATTTTAAAGCTTTCTGACAAGTGCCACAGTTAGGAATTCCGTAAACTTGAATAGATGTCATTTGAGGGTTTTTACCTTATTTTCAGCCAAAATACATTATCCATCACATATCTACCCCAAAAATAGGCCCGTTTAATTTTGATGCTTCAAAAGGTTGTATGTATTACCCGTACCCTTTTAGCGAACCCGACAAAAAATATATTAAAGGCTATCGCCTCTTGAGGGTGAAGAGTTCAATATTCTTACTATGTCAAATTTAATCGTTTTCGGTTTCGAGAATCAAGAGGTTCGCTTTGTCGGTACTGCCGATAACCCCCAATGGATAGCGACCGATGTTGGAATCGCCTTGGAGATTAAAAATGTTCGTCAACTTTTATCCAATTTCGACGAGGATGAAAAGGGTGTATGTAGTGTATACACCCTTGGTGGCGAACAAGAGTTACTCACCGTTACTGAAGCGGGACTGTACAAATTAATCTTCAAATCTCGTAAAGCTGTAGCGAAACGCTTTGTTCGTTGGATTCTGCATGAGGTTTTGCCTTCTATCCGGCGGACGGGAAATTACAGCCTTAATCAAACTCAGTCAGTTCCAAAGGGTATTATCGCTGCCAAAGCCGTTAAGGAGATTAACGAACTTGTTTGGGATATTTCACCACGTCTGGCTCAATATCTTATAGATCATACCATATCGGAAGTTCTAGAACTTCCCTCTCTCCCGGGAACGGCAGAAACTTTCCGGGGTGTGGTGGAGATAGCCGAAGATATGGGCTTGCCAGTTAACCCTAGCAATCGTTCTCAACTTGGACGCTTCGTCAGAAACTCCGAAGTTGGCAGTTTAGGTGTACCAGAAAAACGTTTAGTAAATGGAACAATGAGAGATATTCAATGCTATCCCGATAACGAAGTCGTCCGTAACGTTATCCGCTCATTCTTCCAATAACAGAGCAGTTTGCCGTTAATCAACCTCTCGTCTTCCATCACTCGGTATCAGATGGAAGCGGGGTTGATTTTTTTTTGAGCGTTAACACGCTTTCAGGGGTGAAGTTTACCAATTAAGTACAAATGATTTACTCAGCGTCATACTTTGAACCCCCTCGCCATCACGGTCAGCTATTATCAATCTCCCGTAGCATTCCGAATGGCTTTCGAGTTGATGGTACTCTAGATTTCTTCGTTCCGAGCGCCGACTTACTGAAAGCTTGGAAGGAGAAGCTGATCGACGAGGAAGGATATACCGCCCGTTACCGAGAACAGATCAAAGCCAACTTCAAGATTATTAAGGCGTGGCTATCCGAGTTGAAGCCCGAGAAAGACGCTACCTTACTGTGTTGGGAGCGTAGCGGTAAGGATGAAGGGCATCAAGGCGAGAAAACACAACTATTCTGCCACAGAAACCTCGTCATGAAGATAGTGCAGAAATACAGACCCGATTGTTACGGGGGTACGGACGTGATTAATCTCCCCATGCCCCTCTGCGCTAAGTGTCGAACCGAGGTTATTCCCGCCCTCATCAGGG
>CAZUVR010000142.1:0-6183 GCA_964623815.1 uncultured bacterium
CTGATGGTAGCGGTGCGGGTGTGGCTCTGCAGTTGGCTTCTTTAAGTCCCAATCTAGCCCTAACGGAGTTGGATATATCGATCGGAGGTTAGTGTCTCAATAGGTAACTGTAACGATCTGCCTAGTAATTCATTAACATAGGCATAGCTTACGGATTCCTCTTATTTTCGGTCGAGAAGCTTATCGTATTCGGAGTGAGAGCCAACCCAAAACCAAACTATCTTATCCTCATCGGGTTTGACGACTCCTAATGCTCTCCATCCGATCCCTATTCTAACCGACCAAATATTCTCTCTTGGTTTAACCTGCTTAAATTCTAGACTCGGATGGAATGGGTTTTGCTTCCAAATTTCGTAATTTTTTTTTGGCGGTGTCTTTCACCCTTTCAGGTAAACCAGTAAATAATTTGCGGAAATCTTTGGTTCTTGATGAACGCATTAGTTGTCACCGAAACCTTTTTCTTCGGTTCTACCTTCTCGATCTTCGATTAATGCTGAGTCAGCCATTTGAGAGAGAATACTTAAATCCGCATCTGGATTGGATAAGCTTTCTTGCCATTTTAATTCATTCTCAATATCTTCGAGTAATTGTCGTGCTAGTTCGTCCTGAAGCTGATTTGATAGCTTTTGGGCTTCTTTGAAAGCTTTTGCCAATAACTCATTCATAAATTTGTCCTGACTTTTTAAATATTATTAATTATACTACTTTGCACTATCAAATTTAACTTTATCCGGATGACCCCAGATAACTTGTTGCTCTTTATAAATCACCATCCCCGGTTTAGCTCCCTTGGGTTTATACACACATTTGGGCTTAGTATAAACAACCGGAACCTGTTGACTAGAACGAGCCTGACTGTAATAAGCCGCCCAATCCGCTGCGGTTTGTAAATCACTTTCTTGGGCTACTTCTCCCGGATTAATCCTTAATAAAACGTGACTACCCGGTATTTCTTGACTGTGAAACCAGAGGTCATAATCATTAGCAGTTCTAAAGGTTAAAATATCATTCTGACGGTTATTCCTGCCCACCCATATTTCAAAGCCAGACGGACTCAGATAACGATGGGGATGAGATTCTTTTGTATTGTGACGTTGAATTTGTTTGGACGCTTCTAAATATTTCTGCTGCGTCAATTCTTCCTGAATCTCTTCTAAAGTTTGCAGGTCTTCTGGTTCGTTATAATTTAATTGTTTGAGGCTTTCGCTTACCTGTTCTAAATAGTTAATCTCGGTGTTTACTTCTTCTAATAAAGGTTTGATCGCAGATACCGCCCGTTTTAATTTCTGATGTTGCTTGTATAAATATTGAGCATTCTGTACGGGAGTTTTTTCGGGATTGAGTTTGATTTCTACCGGTTTACCCGTCTCGAAATCTTCTAAGGTTACTGACTTAAGACCATTCTGTAAAGTATGCAGATACGCCATCAATAAATCAGCTTGACTGCGATACCCATCCGCGTTGTCTGTTTCTTCTAATTTCTGTTTAAATCCCCCGGCTTTAGTGTAGAGTTTACCCAGACTACTTTGCACTTTTTGAGTTAGTTGGTGGTGCAACTGTTGAAAGCTCTGCTGTTGTAATTGGGTTCGATAGTAGGTGAATAATAATTTTTGTACGCTAGATACCGGCGTGATCCTATCCCATCCGAAAACCGTGTAACCCGTATCTGTCCAACCCGGCTCGAAGGTTTCCTCTTTTAACATTAATAACCATCTCTGCCAGTAAGTAAAAAGGTGTTGCCATCGAGTATCCGCGAGACTATCCGTAGGGGTTTCCGGTAAAATACCCGATCGCCCCAGGATCGATCTCGCTACCATAGGACTAACTCCCCGATAGGTTTTCACTAACTGCTTTTCAACCGCACCGGGTATCAAGGCTACTCGCTCCCGCCAACTATTAAAAGACTCTTCCAAACTCGGATTACTACCGAGTAAGACAGGGGGTATTTGATAAGGTTGTCCGGTTTGTACTGTCCTGACGCTCGATTGATTGGCGTTAACCTGATGGGCGACGGTAATTATATTATCGATCGCATCGGTGAGAATTACGTTACTGTATTTCCCCATTATCTCTACATACAAGCGCCATACCGCCTCGTCTTGAGGGCGTTTAGCGAATTCTAAATTAACCACTCTTTCCCAAGGTGAGATAAAGGAGAGCTTAGTTAGGGCATAACCGTTAATTTGGTGGCGTAATTGGTCACTGAAAGTGAATGTATCCGGCACTTTTGGCGGCGCGTCTCCCATACATATACGTGCGCCTTGAGGATGCCAGGAAATATATAACCATCCCTTCGTTTTTAATGTCCGCAGATAGAGGGCGATAGTAAAGCGATCGCATTGATAAACCTGTTCTATACGCGCCGGCAACCACTGGCTACGAATTTCGGCACAGCTAGCCACGAGAGTAGTAAAGTCAACCGATTGCATAGGCTTATTACAGGTTCAAACAGCACAAACTATTCTAGCAACAGGATAACGATCGTATTACGGAGGGCCTTGAGAATAGAGTTTTTTCCCCAATTGCCAATTCCTAACCCCCATCCCCGAAAACAAGTATTTAATTGATATGCAAACTGCTGTATTTATTTATTCATACTTGATAATTTTCTTGGGATATTACTTAAGATATAAGCAATATTAAGCAGATTATGTTTAGGCAACTTAATTCTGGTTTTTTATCAACTGAACTCAAGTTAGAACCAGTGAAACTAGATCCTGTGTTATGAAAGAGTAGAATCTAACTCACAAAGAGCAAATCTAGCATGGAGCCGGCAATAAATTTACCCTTGCTATTCCAATACATCCCTCACGGAAATTGTTATTTATGGCAGACTCCCTTAGTTGGATTACACTTGGCTTCTGATGCCTTGATCGGTCTGTCTTATTATTCCATTCCTGTGAGTCTATTGTACTTCGTCCGTAAACGATCGGACATTCCGTTTGAAGGTATTTTCATCCTCTTTAGCGCCTTCATTTTATTGTGCGGTACAACGCATTTTTTAGAGGTATGGACGCTATGGAATCCCTCTTACTGGGTATCGGGAGGAATAAAAGCGGCTACCGCTTTTGTTTCCGTTTATACGGCGGTAGAACTAATCCCTCTCATCCCTCAAGCTTTATCCCTGCCCTCCCCTAAAAAGTTAGAAGCTTTAAATAATGAATTAGCCAATCAGATTACCGAGCGGAAAATGGCAGAAGAAGCGGTGCGCGAGCTTAATCTGGAATTAGAATTAAGAGTACAAGAGCGTACCGCCGATTTAGAACAGGCTAACGCGCAACTGCAATTAGAAATAGCTGAACGGGGACAGATGGAAATGGCCCTAAGAGTGAGTAAATTATTTACCGAACAGATAATACATCTCACCCCTAATATCATCTATATTTTTGATTTAGATAAGCGGAGAAATATTTACGTCAATCCTTTTCTAAGCGAAATTCTCGGCTATACCCTTCAGGAAGTTCAAGAGATGGATACACAAAGTATCTCAAGCTTGATTCATCCAGAAGATAGGGAATTGCTGAAGTACCATCTTCAGCGTTGCCGTCATCTCACTCAAGGCAGTTTTCTAGAAGTGGAATATAGGGTTAAAAATAGTCAGGGGGTTTGGTGTTGGCTACATAGCAGGAATACGGTATTTACACGCTCTAACGAGGGACAGACACAGCAGATTATCGGCATTGCCTCTGATATAACCAACCGCAAAATCACTGAATTAAAACTTCAAGATACTAATAATCTACTAGCCGAACGTATCACCGAATTAGAAGCGCGAACCCAGAATATGATCCATCTCGGAGAAATGACGGATTATCTCCAATCCTGTCTCAGCGTCTCGGAAGCAGAACAAGCTTTAGGAGATTTGTTAAAACCTCTCTTTCCCTATTGTAGCGGTGCGGTTTATATGAGTAAGAACCTCCGCAATACGGTTGAAACCGTGGCCACCTGGGGAGAGCTTTTAGATAGCGAGCATTTTTTTCAAGCGGAAGAATGTTGGGCTTTACGGCGGGGGGCGACTCATCAGGGTGAACCGAAGTTTTCTAGCCTTTATTGCGGGCATATCCATTTTAAGGAGGAGGCGAGAAATACCCTCTGTGTACCGATGATGGCTCAGGGAGAAAGTTTAGGCTTACTTTACCTCTGTTTTCAAGAGCCAGAAGTAATTACCCCGGATGTGAAAAGTTTAGCGGAAACAGTTTCTAAACAGATCGCTATCTCCCTCGCCAATCTAAAATTGAGGGAAACGCTTCAGTATCACAGTATCTCCGATGCTCTCACTGGTATTTTTAATCGTCGTTATCTAGAATCCTCTTTGAATAGGGAATTGAATCGGGCCGCGAGGATGCAACAGTCGCTTGGTATCATCATGCTCGATATTGACCATTTTAAACGTTTTAACGATACTTACGGTCACGATGCAGGCGATAAAATTCTCAAAACTATCGCCGACTTTATCAAAAGTAGCGTCAGAGAATTCGATATTGCCTGTCGCTACGGGGGAGAAGAATTCATGGTTATCCTCCCGAATGCTTCTCTAAAAATTACTTTAGCCCGCGCCCAACAGTTACGGGCAGGTATTAAAAATTTAGTCATACAAACCGAACTCGATCGAAGGGTTTCCGTCACCGCTTCTTTCGGAATAGCCGCTTATCCAGATCACGGTAAAAACAAACATGATTTACTTAAAGCTGCCGATGAGGCTCTTTATCTGGCCAAAGAACAGGGACGAGATCGAGTCATTTGCTCTACCATAAATAACGATGAACTTTTCGATTAGACTTTTTCTTCATCCTTCATTTCTAGCCAAACATGGGGAGAATTTAGAATATAATAGAATTAACCTATAATATTTAATTTTTACACTAGTTTCTAAAACTTTATTTTTTATTAATTTATACTAACTTTCTTTACTAATTTTAATAATCTGGAAAAATTAAGTATAATTACGTATAAGAGAAGTTCGTACATAAACCATTAATTACATAATCTTACTGTATGATCTATTTCCAAGAGCAACTCAGACATCGATAAATATCGGAGGTCAGGAGTGACTCGACTAACATCCGCTTAAAAATTTGAGGAATCCAATATGACAGAGTATAGTAAGTTATACGCTATAGTTTTCTGGCAGAACGGCGATCGAATCCAAACCCGTATTATCAGGACGAAAGAATTAGAGCAGTGGTTAGATAGGGGAGCGAGTCTTTTCCTGCTGGCGGAGACGAAAGAAGACTGCGAGAGGAATTTAAGTCTAGCCGAGACCCAGAATTACCTTCAAGCCTACTCTCTATAACGATCGTTCCCGCGTAGACTAGTAATATGAGATGATAGTCAACGGCAAACAAGACAGAGGTTGATCGTTTGGGCGTAGAACTCCGTAGTTACGTTTATTTGGATAATCTGCAATTACAACACGCCGCCTATATAGGAACCGTGGCACAGGGTTTTTTACCCCTGCCGGGCGATGCTTCTCTCTGGATTGAAGTTTCGCCTGGGATGGAAATTAACCGGATTACCGATATAGCCCTAAAATCAGCCGTCGTGCGTCCGGGTGTATTATTCATCGAGCGTCTTTATGGACTATTAGAGATTCACTCTAACAGTCAGGGAGAGGTGAGGGCTGCTGGGCAGGCAATCTTACAATATTTAGGTGTGAGTCAGAGGGATTGTTTCAAACCCCAGATAGTTTCCAGTCAGATTATTCGCAATATAGACGGTTATCAAGCCCAGTTGATCAATCGCACTTCTCGCGGGATGATGCTCATGGCAGGGCAGACTCTTTATGTATTAGAAGTACAACCAGCCGCCTATGCTTCTCTGGCGGCTAATGAAGCGGAAAAAGCGGCTTTGATTAATATTCTGCACGTTACTTCCGTGGGCAGTTTCGGGAGGCTTTATTTAGGGGGAGAGGAGAGAGATATAATCGCGGGGGCGAGGGCGGCGGTAGCTGCCATCGAAAATTGTCCTGGGCGCGAGGTTGGCTCTAGCCAGAAAAAAGAGTAGACAGAGCGGAAAGATTCGGTCTAGGCAGATTTTTTGAGCAGGAAAAAAAAGGGCTGTTGTAAATGTTTCCAATCCATCAGACCTAAAACCGTGTTTTCATCAACTTTCTTAAAATAGTCTACGATCCAATACTTCTCGATTAAGCCCAAAAGGGTGTAAGCTTAAGTACATAGACTTTAA
>CAZUVR010000143.1:0-5814 GCA_964623815.1 uncultured bacterium
CTGCCCGAATTAAAAATGAGTCGGGAGGGCTATGCTCCCTCCCGAAACTCAAACATAGGTTAAACCACTAAGAAATCGGCATTGGTGAGCGCGGGGCGATTGCTTAAAATGGCTAGTTGCAGGGCAGCAGAAGCACCGTTGCCATCGCTATCAAAATATAATGCCCCATTAGTGGTGTTGTAGAGCAGTCTGTCGGCGGCGGCAACGGCAGAGGTGACTCCCGCCCCGGAGCGGAAAGCGCCAGCGGCTAATACTCCGAGAGGTAAGGTAAAACCGCTCGCGCTCAAACGGATAGTATCGTCGGTGACGTTAAAATCGCTGATGGTGTCGATACCTTCACCTGAAGCGTTGAAGAGGAAATGATCAGCCCCTGTGCCGCCGGAGAGAAAATCATTGCCCCTGCCGCCGATTATGGTATCGTTACCAGCCAATCCGTAGAGGGAATCGTTTCCAGAACCGCCACTGAGGTTATTATTGGCACTCGTACCGATGAGTAAGTCGTTCCCGTCGGTGAGCGTCGCCGTTACCGCCGAGGTGGTGCCGATGGTGTAGTTGGGCAAAGATGTTAGGGTTAAAGATACGGTTTCATCAGCCTCGATAATGTTATCGGCTAAGGGATCGATCACGACTCGGGCAACCGATATGTCGGGGGCGAAGGTGACACTGTTGAGGATATTGCCGTAATCGGTTCCCCGGGTGGCGGTACCGCCGACGGTGTAATTAACGGTTAGGGGATCGGCCAGGCGAGCAGTGCGGGTGAAGGTATAGACGATATTACTCGTGCCATCTTCGGCTACCGTCGCCGGAGATACGGCTAGGGTGATACGGGGTAATACATCATCGTTGGCGATCGTCCCTGTCACCGCTGTTGTCGTGCCGATAACGTAATTAGCCGAGTTGACGAGGGTTAACGAAACGGTTTCATCGGCTTCTACGATGCTGTCGGCGGTAGGATCTACTGTAACTCTGGCAACCGATGAACCAGGGGCGAAGGTTACGCTGGTGCCAATATTGCTATAATCCCTCCCAAAGGTAGCTGTGCCACCGATTTTGTAATTAACGGTCAAAGCTTCCGTGAGGGCACTGGTGCGGGTGAAAGTATAGACTAGATTCGATATGCCATCTTCTTGCACTTTAACAGGCGATACGCTCAGGGCGATCGTGGGATCATCGTTCTGGATGATTCCCGTCGCCCGAATCGTCGCCCCCAAGTTGTAGTTAGGTGAATCTGTCAAGCTCAGAATCACCGTTTCATCCGACTCTTTGATACTGTCTGGGGTGGGGTTAACCATTACGGTGGCGGTGGCTGAACCGGCGGCAAAGTTAACGCTAGTGCCGATATTGGCATAATCTGTGCCTCGGGTAGCGGTGCCGGCGATCGTATAATTGACCGTCAGGGGGGTAATTGCGTAACCATTACGGGTAAAGGTATAGATCAGGTTAGCGGTGCCGTCTTCCAATACTGATGAGGGAGAGATAGACAGGGTGATGGTGGGAGTAGTATCCACATAGACGAAAGCAGTGGAATTAAGCGAGAGTGGATTAGTATTATTAATTACACCGATCAATTCATCCATCTGCGTACCTGGCTCATCGCGGATAATATTTGTTTTTCCCCCAGATACCTGTAAGCGGTAATTACTAGCCTTGCCGTTGAGCTGTATTTTATCCCCTTCGCCTGGATTAAAATCTTCTATCAAGGCATATCCTCCCGAGAGGGCACCGCCACCATCATAGTAGAAAGGTTGACGTTCATCCCCGAGGACGAATGTATCGGCCCCAGTCCCCCCAGTTAAATTATCTATTTGAAACGAAGTATTAGGGTAGGTAGGGTCAATGCCTATTAAACTATCATTACCCCCATCGCCATATAGAATATCGAACCCATCACCTCCCAAGACACTATCGTTACCCCCACCGGCACTTAGGAAATCATCGCCGTAACCCGCATATATAAAATCTTGACCGCTACCGCCATATACTGTATTGGTTCCTGAACTGATATTGAGGTCAACCCTTACACTGCCCGTTGCCCCGCTAAGATCGATATTGTTACTGCCGAAGTTTAGAGTGATGTCGAATGAATCAATATTTCGGAAAGTAATCCCCCCCGACGTGGTTCCAAGAATATTCCCGTCTAAACCCGTGTTAGGGTATGAAATCGACACATCGTTATTGCCAAAAGGAGATAATTTTAGACTGTTCTCCCCCCCAAAGATATTAATACCTCCATCTATATCTAAACGTCCCTCGGAGACATCACTGACATCGAAGGTATCCGCATCTAGCCCACCTTGAATGTAAATAGATTCTATTCCTGTATAAGTAATAAAGATAGGCTCTTCTCCCGAGCCATTGGCAATCCCTACGCTATCAGAGAAATAACTGAACCAGATATTATTGGGTATAGGGTCTAAAGACAAGGTATCGTAGCCTATATATAAACTATCATCCCCTATGCCTCCATCTACTGAATCAGAAGATACTCCGTCTGTATATAGTTCATCGTTCCCTTCCCCTCCATCTAAAGTGTCGTTACCGTCAGAACCGTATATAGTATCGTTTCCTTCTAAACCCTTAATCTCGTAACCGGGTGAATCAAGAAACTCCGGTTTTAATAGATCGTCCCCTGCTGTACCCTGAGGAATATCTTGAATAGTGGACGATTTTATTGTGAATTTGAAATTGTTGAAATTACTATTAAACATGATCATCCTCTCTACATTGCATGATTAAACAACAAGTATTTCTCCTCGCTCTTTACGATCGAGAATCGATACATTACACTACAAAAAACCGAACCGAATTCCTGACGGAATTTAATTGATATTTATTCTCTTAATCGCTCTCTAATTCTCAGCAGGTTCCTCATTGCCCGATTATTCATCTTGACAACCTATGAGAGTTAATATAATTAGCTCTGAGAAAATAATATGCGAGTCTTATTGACGTGAAAGTACTTTCGATCGTCCCTAATCGCTTTCAGTTGATTATTCTGATTTGTCTATAAATTTCTTACGCTTTTTTTCCGTTGCATAAGCTTGGTTAGGGTCTTTGCTAAACAACGCAATTAGTTTTTCTATTTATCGATCCTATCAACGATTATATAGTAAATCTACGGAAGACATATATTAATTTTTATATATTGACAATTACTTTTTCTCGCAGATGTGAACGCTACTACTGCAAACTATTCTCAATTATTTTGAATAGTTGCAAATAAACGGACAAAAAGACTATGATTGTCAATAAAGTAGCATTTTTGAGAGTTAACGGTTATGCCTCCTTACACTCCCTCATCCCTAAAAGCGGAATTGAATGCCAGAGGATGGCGTTTAACTCCTCAACGCGAGAAAATCTTACACGTATTTCAAAACCTACCCAGGGGAAATCACCTCAGCGCCGAAGAGTTATTTCAACTGCTTGATAAACGGGGTGAGGGCATCAGTCTCTCTACTATCTATCGCAGCGTGAAACTGATGTCGCGTATGGGCATTCTACGGGAATTGGAATTGGCGGAGGGACACAAGCACTATGAACTCAATCAACCTCACCCCCACCATCACCATCATCTAGTATGTATCCAGTGTAATAAGACGATCGAGTTTAATAACGATTCGATCCTCAAACACAGTCTCAAACAGTGTGAGAAAGAAGCTTTCCAGTTGATCGATTGTCAGTTAACGGTTATGGCTATCTGTCCCGAAGCCCTACGTATGGGCTGGCCCAGTGCTTTACCCAGTAATTGGTCTTGCACCCGGGTTTTACAGGATAGCCGATTCCGAGATTTACACCTCGCCGAGAGCGAACAGGATTAAGCAGACATTCCTAATTCAAAACCTAAGGCTTTTTTCTTCATCAGTTGCAGGATGTTATAAAACCCGTTAGCCCTAGAGGGAGTCAAGCTTACTTTTAAACCAGTGGCTTCGATGAAGTCAGGGCTGACGGCGATAATTTCTTCTGGTGTTAAGCCGTTCAATCCTTCTATCAATAGGGCGACTAACCCTTTAACTAATTGTGCGTCGGAGTCGCCTTGATACCAGACTTTCCCGTCTCTACAATCGGCGGTTATGTATACTTGGGAGGTGCAACCCTGAACTTTATTGGCAGGGATTTTCGCCTCTTCTGGCATCGCTTCTAATTTCTTCGCATAGGACAATAATTGTTCGTACTTCTGTTTAGGATCGGTGCGACGCTGAAAACGTTCTACAATGCGATCGAGGTTGGGAGGAAGCGAAGTCATATCGAGTTTAATGTGCCCATATCAAAAATTACCTTATTTATCCTAACATTTTCGGACTCTGACTCTCACAACATCGTGATTGTTGAGTTATAATCTAGTGGGTTTATTGTTAAGTTTGCTATTAGGATTTTTACACATTTCAATATTGCTTAATATGTCTTAATTTATAGAAATAGATATCAATAAAAATTGATATAAATATACATAAAAAATTAATAAAAATAGGGTATATGTAAATATACTTGACATATACTGCAAACATTTAGTTTGCCCGATTCATCCATCTTGATTCATACCAAGAAATCATGACTACAACCTTAAGATCACAAGACAATCTCTCATTGTGGGAACGGTTTTGTCTCTGGATAACCAGCACGAATAACCGTCTCTACGTGGGTTGGTTCGGTGTTATTTTAATTCCCACCATCCTCACCGCTACCATCTGCTACATTATCGCTTTCATCGCCGCGCCTCCAGTTGACATCGACGGTATCCGCGAACCGGTTACAGGTTCCCTACTGTACGGAAATAATATCATCTCCGGTGCGGTAGTTCCCTCTTCTAACGCGATCGGTCTTCACTTCTACCCGATTTGGGAAGCGGCTTCTCTCGATGAGTGGCTTTACAATGGTGGCCCCTACCAGTTAGTAGTATTCCACTTCTTAATCGGAATTTTCTGCTGGATGGGTCGTCAGTGGGAGTTAAGCTATCGTTTAGGTATGCGCCCCTGGATTTGCGTGGCTTACTCGGCACCGGTGGCGGCGGCTACTTCCGTATTCTTAATCTATCCGATCGGTCAGGGTTCTTTCTCGGACGGGATGCCTTTAGGAATCAGCGGTACTTTCAACTTTATGATCGTGTTCCAGGCCGAGCATAACATCTTAATGCACCCCTTCCATATGTTAGGTGTGGCTGGTGTATTCGGTGGGGCTTTATTCTCCGCGATGCACGGTTCTCTCGTTACTTCTTCTCTGGTGCGGGAGACTTCGGAAGTAGAGTCCCAAAACTACGGTTACAAGTTCGGGCAAGAGGAAGAGACTTACAATATCGTAGCCGCTCACGGTTACTTCGGTCGTTTGATCTTCCAGTACGCTTCTTTCAATAACAGCCGTAGCTTACACTTCTTCTTGGGTGCCTGGCCGGTTATCGGTATCTGGTTCACCTCGATGGGTATCAGCACGATGGCGTTTAACCTCAACGGTTTTAATTTTAACCAGTCGATCATCGATTCTCAAGGTCGTGCGATCGCAACCTGGGCTGATGTGGTTAACCGCGCCAATATCGGTTTTGAAGTAATGCACGAACGCAACGCGCACAATTTCCCCTTAGATTTAGCTTCCGGGGAAGCGCATCCGATGGGTTTCGTCGCGCCCGTAATTGAAGGTTAAAAAATCGGACGCTAACACATCCGATTCAGAAAATTGCACAGTTTTACTAATTTTCACTCTAACCTAAACTCGGGTGAAGCGACACCAGCAAAAATTTAACCCCCACTTTCGCGGCGGGGGTTTTTTGCTTAGTAGAAAACTCGTTTCAACTCTTGGTATAACACCCGGGTTTCGTAGAAAAGT
>CAZUVR010000144.1:0-5703 GCA_964623815.1 uncultured bacterium
GGTTACTGCGATTTGGATTGGGGTTCCACGCTTCTACTGCCACAGGTCGGTAAGCCAGAGGTGTCATGCGTCGGGGATACGATTGCAGGGAGTCGCTATGTGTTGCAGTACGGTCGCACTTGGAATAACGCCGGGTTTCGGTGCGTCTCGCAGAGGACGGGGCTGACCTGTACCAATGCGAGTGGTCAGGGATTTTTCCTCAGCAGGGAGAGATGGCGGGCTTTTTGATGGGCGAAAAAATTCAGGATGTGATTTCTCACTGAGGAATTGTTTCATCGTCTATTTTATCGAGAGCTGTATTCATAACTTGATTTTTTTTTTGCTGGCAACTATACTCTATATCCAGAGGAAGACTGACATAAAACGCATAAAACTGAAGCGGTAGCCTAAAAAGCTAGTGATGTTTTTTAGGTACTAGCCCTAGCGACTTAGAAATTTTAATACAGTAAAAAATACCTCTAATAATTACTAATTATTTACTGGATTAAAAGGAATAATAGGAATTTTAAAAACTTCATATATTTAGCCAAGATGAAACATTCAATAACTCAGTTCTGGTATATTTTAGAACAATTAGTACCGGTTGATTTACAGAGAAAGTTAAATGATGCGGAAAAGTATGCTTTGTTTAATAGCAAGACTAAGGATGAAGAATTACCCTGGCTCAATCGAGTAGTATTAAAGGAGAAACTTGAATTGTCCGTATCGGGAGATGAGAACCCGATGAAGAAGAACTATAAAATATACTTGGGTGTTTTTCCCTCGGACTTATTAACCGAATACATTATGTCTTCAAAAACCGTGTTGTCATCGTATTTTGAGGAAATGACTTCAAACCCGAGTTTTAACAGTTGCTTCATATCTTTCTCGATCGATCCCGAGGGATTATTGGTTGAGGACAGTCTGAGTGTTTCAGCTATGCCCTGGGGGATTAAGAAAGTATGTGAAAAATTCGCAGGGGCGGGCGAACTGTCATTAGATGGCTGGATGGGAGAATATAACCTACACGTAAAACGTCTGAAAGACCTTTTCAACATTTACGCTAGTGACTGTACTCCAGTAGGAGTCGAAAAATTATTGATACTATTTGACAAATTGTGCTGCTCGAAATCTCAGTGGTTTCCGAAAAAAGAAGAATTTCTCCATCTCGGTTATTATTGCATTCCGAAATATTATGATAAGGCGGCACGACAGGAAGATGATGAGGATAAAGGGGATATTCTCAACAGTTTCCTCGTGAAAGATTTAGAATTAGTCAGCGGACAATTGCGTCAGGGTAATTCTAACACTGCTCTCGAACAATATTTAAGCTCCGATGAAAATGGCTTCAATTCGGCAGAAGATGTTGAATTCTTGAGGGAACACTTATCGCCTCGATACTGCCCGAGGGGACGGTGGCCCTCAGATCCTAGCTATTCCCTTTCCCTGCAACAACAGTGCGCGGTTAATCTCGCCCTCGATCTATTTAAAGATTCGGAGAAAGGAGGTATCTTTTCCGTAAATGGCCCGCCAGGTACGGGGAAGACTACTTTATTGAAGGATTTGGTCGCCGAGCTTATAGTTCGTAGAGCTAAGGTCATGGCGAGCTATGATAGACCGGAAAGTGCTTTTGTTCCAAAGCGTTCTAACGAAAGAGCCTGGCGATTATCGAGTAGATTAGTCGGCTGGGAGATGGTGTTAGCATCATCTAATAACGGAGCGGTTGAGAATGTAACGGCGGAACTACCGGCGATGACGGCGATCGCTTCCAAGTATCGGGAGGATGTCGGCTACTTCAAAAAAACGGCGAACAATTCTAAAAATCTTAAAGGTTCCTCTCAAAAACAAACTGAAGAAAGTTGGGGACTTATAGCGGCGGTATTGGGCAATAAGGGTAACTGTAGTGAGTTCACGAAATGGTTTTGGTATAAGGGGGAGGATAGGCTACCTCCCGTATTGAATGAAACATCATCTTCCGATCTGGAATCCTGGAAAAAAGCTGTGGACGACTTTAATCGATGTTCTGGCTTGCTTGAAAAGCTAATCTCCGAACGACAGAAGTTTGCCGAACTTGTAAATACAGAGATAGAAATAAAATCGGAGTACGAGGTTGCCTCCTCCGAGCTAAAGCAGGAAAAACTCGGTTTGGAAGAAGCCAAGACCGAATCTACGTCTGCCGAACAAAAATTGTCCTCTGCTCGTCAGGAATTAAGCGATCTGGAAAATCGTTTGAGAAAGCTCGAATCCGAAAAACCTTGTTTTTTGAGAAGATTGTTTAAAACTCCAGTTTATAAACGGTACTTGAAAACCCTAGCCCAAGTGCGGGAGGATTTAAAAGCGTGTCAAGAGCGAGAAGCTACTCGTAGAGAAATCTATGAGCAAGCTCAAGCCGAAAAATTGCAGAAGCAACAGTCAATATCATCGCTCATTGAGAAAATACAGCAGATTCAGGATCGATTGGATCTGGTACAAGCGGAGCTGGAAGCTATAAGGCAGAAAGGTTTCGTTCTGGCAGATGCACGATGGTGGGGCAGACCGCGCGATCGGGTTCAATTGACAGCTCCCTGGATCGATGAAAAACTGAATGAAGCCAGAACTCAGCTATTTATCGCCGCCTTAAAAGTTCACGAACAGTTCATCATCAATTCTTCCAAGCAGATCAGAGCTAATTTATCATTGTGGATAAATTCGATCAAAGGAAATGATCAAGGTCTATCTAACAAGGATATACTTTATATCTGGCAGACTTTTTTCTTGGTGGTTCCGTTAGTTTCGACAACCTTCGCTTCTGTCGGTCGCCTATTCAAGAAGCTCGGTAAGGATGCGATCGGCTGGCTCCTGATCGATGAAGCGGGGCAGGCAACTCCACAGGCGGGGGTGGGCGCTTTGTATAGATCCCGTCGGGTCGTCGTGGTGGGCGACCCCCTCCAGATCAAACCTGTATTCGCCCTTAATCCCGCTCTCGTACAGGGACTCAGGCAGGCTTTCAACCTTGACGAACATTGGTGTCCCGACAAAGCTTCCGTACAAACCCTAGCCGATCGGGTCACACCCTACGGAACGATACTGAAAAGAAAGAGCGGCGACCCGATCCGGATCGGATGCCCCCTGTGGGTACATCGACGTTGCATCGAGCCGATGGTAGGTATCGCCAATGAAATCGCTTACGATAATAAGATGGTAGCGGCGACGCGACCACCCGAGAATAAAACTTTTCCCCTCGGTGATAGCGGATGGTTCGATGTGAAAGGTTCCTGTTCTGGTAAGCATTGGGTTCCCGCCCAGGGGGAAATGCTCCTTCAATTACTGAAAGAAATAGTCGAAGCTAACCAAGCTTTACCAGATTTATTCATTATCACGCCTTTCCGTTTGGTTGCCGAGAAAGCTACGGAATTGTTGAGAGAGAATCAAAAAAACTGGGCTTCATCGTTCAAGGTTTCCGAAAAATGGCTGAAAAAATCTGTGGGGACGGTGCATACTTTTCAAGGCAAAGAAGCTGAAGTGGTTATCTTCGTTTTGGGTGGCGATAAGAATAGTAGGGGGGCGCTAGATTGGGCTGCGGCTGAACCTAACTTACTCAACGTCGCCCTCACCCGCGCCAAGTACAGATTCTACGCGATCGGTGATAAGGAGCTGTGGGAGAACCTGCCATATTTTTCAACTGCCTGCCAGTATCTCGACCTTAAATCGACCGAACTTTGAAAGTGTGAGTAGCGATCGCTATCTAGTTTGAACTAATCGGAAAAACCGAGCTAATCTGAAGACTAGCTCGGTTTGAATACAAACAAAAAGAATTAAATTAGCTCTTACTTCAAGACTTCCACAGGTGGTAGATTGCCGTAGCCGCCGCCGCACCTAACACGACCGGTGCTGCCACCGCCGCCCCGATCGCAACCGCACCACCACCCATCGCGGCAACGGCGACAGCGCCTCCTATTCCCCCCACGGTAGTTCCAACTTTGGCGGCGTTCCGTCCCGCTTCCCTCGCTTCTCGTTCTCTCCTCGATAAACGTTTTTCTTCGGGGAGACATCGGTTAACTACATATTCGGTAGCGACACCAGTAACGATACCTCCCAGCGATGCAACTCCTGCAACTCCTAAGGTAGCTTTACTGACCGCTACGACTTTTGGTGCTTCCTGGAGTCCCACATTAACAAGCACTTTACTGACGGGGTTAAGAGCCTCTCTCGCTAATCCATTAGCTACATGACCGACTACTGCCGTCCCCGCGATCGATACGGGTGCGGTTTTAGTTTTGTTAGTCGCACTTTTAGCCACTTGCTTTACCTGTCCACTTGTTGCTTCACCTGTTTTACACCAAGAGGCAAAATGCTCACAGTTGTTGGAAAATACGTTGTATTTGTTTTCACCTAATCTTGACTTCGCTTTTGCCACTACTCGTTCAGAGTCGAAGTAAGAGCCTCTCGGGTAGCGCCGAACATTTACGGGTCTACCTTGCGAGAAATTTCTTAAGGAAATTCTTTCTATTTTCTTGCCGAAGCGAGGATAGTGAATTACCGTACCGTCGCCGCAATCGATACCGTGATGATCTACGTGATCATAATTTACATAGACGTGATCGCCTTTAGCCATCGTTTATCCTCAAAGTAATTAACGGTTGAACTCGTAGCCTTTCAAAACTCCAACGCTAGGCACTTACCCGATCGCACGGAGTCTGTATGTTTTAAATCAGTAGAGCGAAGGGAAATTCCTGAATATTTTTGATGAATTTGCTTGTTTTGATATTTAGAGAATAGACTAATTTATCACCCGATACAACTTAGCTCATGCGAATTACGATTATGTTAATGGAATGGATACGATCGCCTCTCGTGCCGCCCCTAAGTTTTACAGCCACCTTAACAGATGTTAGTGCTTCTGACCGCCCCAAAAAATAATTCGCTGAGGAATTCCTCAGTGATACTGAGACGCAATAGTAAAATCAGCAATAGCCTTGCTTTGTCCTAGTCAACCCTGATCGTTGCCTACCCTCAACAGCTAGAATAGGAGGCAATTATGATATGAGTATAGTAAGTTCTCCCGTCCCTCTCGAACTTGGTGCGATCGATAAAAAGTTTTAACCATGAAAGAAAAAACTTTCCCTATTAAGTTATCTCAACAAGAAATCGAACGATTCTGTCAGCTCTACTCAATCCGTAAATTGTCACTATTCGGGTCGGTATTAAGAGATGATTTTACGAGCGAAAGCGATGTTGATGTTCTGGTGGAATTTGAAGCTGGAAAGACTCCTGGCTTAGCTATTATTACAATGCAAGATGAGCTATCGGATATAATGGATAGACAGGTAGATTTAAGAACGTCAGCAGATTTAAGCCGCTATTTTCGTGAGCGAGTCTTAGCAGAAGCCGTAATTATTTATGAGCAAAATCGATGATTTAACTCGGCTCAAGCATATGAGAGATTCTGCGAAAGAAGCGTTATCCTTCGCTACCAATCGTACTAGAGACGATTTAGAAACAGACAGGATGCTATCTTTAGCTCTAGTTAGATTAATTGAGATTATAGGTGAAGCTGCTAATAAAGTTTCTCAACCTTGTCAGGATAAGTACGTTCAGATACCCTGGCGGCAGATTATCGGCATGAGGAACCGTATCATTCATGCTTATTTTGACGTTGACCTAGATGTTGTCTGGCAGGTAATCACTCAAGATTTAGAGCCGCTTTTGGCAGAGGTTGAGAGGGCAATCGAAGATTTAGAACCG
>CAZUVR010000145.1:0-5659 GCA_964623815.1 uncultured bacterium
CACAAGCTAAGTTTGGGCTATATTTGGGCTTAACTTTTGTTTAAGTACCGTTAATCAATCAACGCCTATATCCTCATTCCACAGCTCGGGATTGCCCGCAATAAAATCTCCCATCAACTCTTTACATTCGTCTAGATCTAAATCAATGACTTCCACGCCGTGAGATTCCATAAACTCTCTAGCTCCGGGGAAGGTACTACTCTCCCCGGCGATAACTTTTTTAATACCGAATTGCACGACGGCACCAGCGCACAAATAACAGGGCATGAGAGTAGAATATAGAGTTGTGTCTCCGTACCTGCCGATACGCCCCGCATTCCTCAAACAATCGATCTCGGCGTGAGTTACCGGATCGGCATTTTGAACCCGTTTATTATGGCCCCTGCCGATAATTTTATCTCCCTTAACCAAGACGGAACCGATGGGAATACCGCCCTCTTTCAGTCCTTGTTTGGCTTCTTCGATCGCCTCGTTCATAAAATTATTCATTCTCGAAATTCCTCCTTTTTTTATTAATCTTAAACAATTCACCCTTAAATCTCTTCGGTATCGTAATTACACACTAAGCATGATTGCAAAGTCTTCATTAAGAGAGACGTTAAAAACCGCTATATTTCTTAGATTGTATATAACTCCCAATGGGTGTTAAGTTAAGAAATTGATTCATGGAAACAACTAGTTAAAAGGAGTCCAAATAATGGCAGACACGAGCAAGCGCGGATTCGCTTCTATGGACGATGCCAAAAAGCGGGAAATAGCCAGTAAAGGAGGTAAGGCAGCCCATCAGAAAGGTACAGCCCATCAATTCACGCCTGAGGAAGCTAGAGAAGCAGGCCGTAAAGGAGGAGAAACGGTCAGCCGAGATAGAGAACACATGGCAGCCATCGGTCGTCAAGGCGGCAAAAACTCTCATAAAGGTAGCCGCAAGAAAAAAGAAGAAGCCGATGCAGAAACCGAGTCTAAATCTCAACAGTCTGAGGAGAGCGAAAATTCCGCTCCTACTCAAGGCGACACTCCCGAGCCACAGGGAGAAGCCCGGAAACAAAGTCATAAGAACGGGAAGAAAAGCTAACTCTACTGTTGTTTTTTAGATAAACCCTTTTAGCATTATAAAAATGTCCCTTTTAGGGACAGATTTCTGCGGCAATTTTTAATATTACTACCCTTTAAGAGGACTTTAATTATGAAGGAAATCAACGAAGAATCTCATCCGGTTAATTCAGAAGACCTTTCTAGTGAGGCTAGAGATTCGGTTTCGGCCGAGCAAAAACTGAGCGTCAAAGAAAGAAATTTAACCGCTAACCCAGGCGATCGTATTGCTGACTACCCACAAACGATCGAGGAGAAAGCTCAACAGATAGCTGTAGATGTACCGGACATTACCGGCGATCACATCAAGGTACCTACTTATTTTATCGTAGAATACCCCGATGGTGAAAAAAAAGCTCTCCATCATGTGAAAGACGCTAAAGCTATCTCCGACGTGATCCGTCTAGCTCGTATGGATGATAAAGGCAATCGCATCTGGTGGTAAATTCCACCGAAGAACAGAAGGTAAAGCCCTTCTGTTCGCAATACAATAATCATTAAAGTTTAACTACTATGCTATTACAAGACACAGAAACAGGTACATTAGTAGAGATTGAAGACATTACCGATCTCATAAATCCAAACCAGGAGGAAATAACCGGACAGATTCAAGCCGGACAGGAGGAACAACCCCCCGAATCTTTCACCAAACAGCGTTTAAAATTCCCCAGCGGCGAGGACTTACCCTTATGTTGGTTGGATGCTAACTATCGCCTCAACTAAAATAGAATCACGACTTATCAAAGTGATGTCTAAATGTTGAAGAAAAACTTAATTTTTGCCTTACTGCTGATATTTATCCCTCTTTCTATAGCTGGAGAATTCCTGCACTGGAATTCTACTATTATCTTCGTTACGGCCTGTCTGGCGATCGTGCCCTTAGCATCTTATATGGGACAGGCGACGGAAGAAATCGCGGTAGTGGTGGGGCCGAATATCGGCGGTTTACTTAACGCCACTTTCGGTAACGCCACGGAATTGATCCTGGCTTACGTGGCTTTAAAGGGGGGATTGATAGAAGTGGTAAAAGCGACGATCACCGGCTCGATTATCGGTAATCTTTTATTAGTTATGGGTTTATCGATGCTGTTGGGAGGAATACGCTATAAGGAACAAGAGTTCCAACCCATCACCGCCCGCCTTAACGCTTCATCGATGAACTTGGCGGTAGTAGCCCTATTACTGCCTACGGCGGTGCAATTTACTTCTACGGGGATAACCGAGCCAGTAATTCAGCGTTTATCCGTAGCCGTAGCCGCCGTGTTAATTTCGGTGTACGGCCTAACTTTATTTTTCTCGATGAAAACTCATACCTATCTCTATGATGTGGGGGTGGCGGAAACGGAATTTCCCATAGATACGGATGAAGATGAAGGCAAAGAGCAACCGAATGTGTGGTTTTGGGTGGGTATTCTCTTGGTGGTAACTATCGGGGTGGCTGTGGAATCGGAGTTATTAGTCGGTAGTTTGGAAGAAGCGACTAAAGAGTTAGGTTTAACTCCTTTATTCACGGGGGTGATTTTATTGCCGATTATCGGTAACGCGGCCGAACACGCTACGGCGGTCACGGTGGCGATGAAAGATAAAATGGATCTATCGGTTTCCGTCGCTGTAGGTTCGAGTTTGCAGATAGCTCTATTCGTCGCCCCCGTGTTAGTGGTTATGGGTTGGCTTATCGGACAACCGATGGACTTGAATTTTAATCCCTTTGAATTGGTTGCCGTGACTGTAGCAGTGTGGTTGGCTAATTCTATCAGTAGCGATGGACGTTCTAACTGGTTGGAGGGAACTTTACTGTTAGCCACCTATTTAGTTTTGGCCCTGGCGTTTTTCTTCCACCCGGTGACTACGGTTTGAGCTGTCCGATCAAGTGTCTCAATTCGGGTAGGATAAGCTTTTCTAAAGCTAATGTCACCGCGTTGCTAGAGCCGGGAAGGGAGAAGATAAGTTTATTTTTGTAAACTCCCGCGATCGCTCTAGAAGCCATAGAACGAGAGCCTATTTCGGTGTAACTGAGATACCGGAACAATTCACCGAAGCCAGTGATGGTTTTTTCCAGTAGGGGGGCGAGAGCGTCGTAGGTGGTATCTCTAGGGGCGATACCGGTGCCGCCGTTGAAGATTATCGCTTCTACTTCTTCCTGTTTACCGAGTTGGTTAAGTAGGGATTGGAGCTGACCGGGATCGTCGGCTATGATCATATAGAGGACGGCACTGTGTCCCTCGCGGGTGAGGGAATCCCGAATAATGCTACCACTACGATCGTTTTCGATCGTTCTGGTATCACTAACCGTAATCACAGCGCATTTAACGCTGAGCGCTTCACGATCGGGATGAGGAAGGGACATATTAGGATTTGGTGAATTCTAAACCGTTTTCTTTGCCGTAGCGTTCCATAAAGCGCATGAAGCGCTCCCATTCGTCAACGGAGTTTATTTTTAACATGGCTTCGATGAATCGGGCTTTACCGTTTATAAATTTTCCCTTCACTTCTTTGGTAACGATTTCGCCTTCTTCGTCTACGAGGTACATCCCAGTGATTTCTTCGGTTTGTTGGGCGTTGAGAATATCGGGGTCTTCAAAGTAGAATGTGGCGGTACCGCTTTCGCCGGAACGCGATTTAGTTAAACGGATATTAGGGACAACTTTTTCAGTCAGTCCTCGGGAAAATTGAATTTCTGCCATCGGTTAAATAATCCTTGTTTTTAGAAAAATTGATCGTTTAACCAGTCTACTAAATTACGGCATCAAAACAAAACGAGCTTCTTTTCACTCAGGCTAACATAGCTCGGAGAGTAAAGAAGATGAAGACGAGAAAGGCTGATAACATCCCCACCGTAGCCACAGCAGTGACAGGGTTCTTAAATAAAGGTGATAACCAGCCGAAGAAAGAGAAGAAGATCCCTAGAATGAAGCTAATCAGATAACGGGGGTAGCGGGATACGTTCTCAAAAAAATCACCCATCGGTTTACTCCTTAAGAATACACATTAAGCGATTATAGCTTTTATTAACTGAGTATATATATTCATGGACAATTGGTTTATCTTGGTTTTTTCGGGGCTGTTATCGGGATTATTGGCGGGGTTGTTAGGTATTGGCGGCGGTACGGTGTTGGTGCCGATCCTGATTACCATAGGCTATACTTACGCTCAATCTGTGGCTACTAGTAGTCTGGCGATCGTAATTACCTCGATTTCTGGAACTGCCCAAAATTGGCGGATGGGCTATATCAAATGGAGTAAGGTGATATTACTGGGTATCCCTGGCATCCTCACGGCTTTTATGGGGGGCTATATAGTAGGGAAAACACCTAAGTATATTCTCGAAGCAGCTTTTGCGTTTTTGTTGTTGCTAAATATCTACCTAACGAATTTAAGGCAAAAACTGAGTTCTAACCAAATGTCTAGTCGTACTATTAACCCGGTAGCCGCCCGTGTTTTTACGGGGGGAGTAGCGGGTTTACTTGCGGGTTTATTCGGTGTCGGCGGCGGGGTGATTATGGTGCCGTTACAGATGTTGTTTTTGGCGGAACCGATCAAGCTAGCAATACAGACGAGTTTGGCGGTGATTATGATTACTTCTATCTCTGCTTGTGCGGGTCATGCCCGCGAGGGAAATGTTTTATATTTAGCGGGTTTTATATTAGGATTGGGCGGCTTAATCGGGGCACAAATTAGTACCCGTTATTTACCTAAGTTGTCGGATAAAATAGTTCAGATAAGCTTTTCTACTTTTTTAGTATTGATGGCTATTTATTTCTTAATCCGAGCTTGGTATTCTTATCAAGGTTCCTGACCATCTCTTAATATTAAAAATATAAAACTTCATCTTTGATATGAAGCATCAGACAATCTCAGTGAGAGGTATCTTATGAAGATCGACCCGAGTGGTTAAAATAGAAACATAAACCTACAGTGCCTCGATCCTAAGATGATTTCCTCAGAATTGATTTCAACATTGAAGGAGCTAAGCCGTTCTGATAAGTTGCAAGGCAAGAGCGCGAAGAACTTCACTGCCAGCATCAAAACTTGAGCCTTTAAAGTAGGTGGGGATGCTAGACCTTAAAGTTTATGTCTAGCCAGGCTCACTCCATTAGCCCATTAATTTCTAAAGTACGATCGAGTATCACGGAAGACATCGAAAACTAGAGTAGTGATTAAAACTCAACCTATGCAAGGAATTTTCTTAAGTAGTGAAGAAGTTGCCAAGCGTGCCCACCTGCTATATGACACAGAAATACGCCGAAAGGTCGAAATAGAGGAAAATATTGGCAAAATGGTGATCATTGACATCGAGACGGGCGAATACGAGGTTGATGAAACTGGAATAGGAGCGGCCCACAAACTTTATGCAAAACATCCCTTTGCAAGGCTGTTTGGATTTGCATCGGTTACAATGTCGCAGCTTCTTTAGGAGGTGTTATGGAGCGCGTCGCTAGTGATTTCCGGTACAGTGACTGATAGACACGCGATCGTTTCATTGACATTTCTTCTAGTCACAATCAGCGAATTATAGCTTTGGTTTAAGATTAAGTAACCAAAGCTTATAACTATCAGATCGCCACTGCTA
>CAZUVR010000146.1:0-5584 GCA_964623815.1 uncultured bacterium
ACTTAGCGGCATTCCTTTATAGACTACTCCCACAGCTTTTTGTTGCACAACCACGTAGTTGAGCGCCGCTAGATATGGCGATCGTCACATTAGCGATCGGGGCCCTATTTAAAACCAAACTATAGGTGTCTTCCGCGCCTCCCTCGGTAACGTTGAGACTCTGAGCTAATCGCTCGATCCTCAAGTTATCCACTCCGGCACGGGATAAGCCGCCGAAGTTAATATAATTATCTCTATAACCGCCATTATTTTTAACGTAGCTATAAATTAATCTCGCTCCTGCATAAACATCGATATTGGTTTGACCGATGCCATCGAAAGGATTATTATCTGTCGGATCTGTAACTAAGACGGAGAAGGGTTGCAGCGTTGCACCGCTGCTAGTGCCGCCCCAACTGTTGTAGGCTCGCGTAACGTCTACGCTGCCATCAAAAGCCTGAATACCGCCGTTGCTACGAAAGAGAATCCCGAAATGAGGTACATTCAGGTTAACGAAGGCATTTTTATTGAGAGCGGATAATCCGATGTTAAAACTTCCCCACACGGCTCGATCAGTACTAGCAGTGACGTTGGGAGCCAGGAAGAAGCTGTATTTTAAGCCTCCTCGGGAGTTAACCCCGTTAAAATTAAAGTTCAGAGCAGCACTGCCACTATCGGCTAATAATAAATAGTTACCCGAATCAATACCCCCAGTGTTATTACCCACTTGCGCGTTACCACTGCCAACCCAGTTGATAAGACCGAGCGATGAGCCTACTTGTCGGTTTGCCTGATTGTGGTCGAGGTTCGTGGTGATGGGATTACCAGTAGCGGTAAAGTTATCGGAGAATAATAAAGTTGACGGGTTGCTTAAGATGTAATTGATGCTATAAGTCTCGACGGATAGAGGCTGACCATCGACGACGATCGTGGCTGAGTCATTTTCTGATTGAATCGAGCCCATTTGTTGATCCGTTAGGAGTATCCCGCGAACAAGAGCCGAAAATAATTTACCCTCATCGCCTTTACTGTCACTGTTATTGATTTTAGCGTCTATGCTATGTCCGATTTCTTCGAGAATTACCGCAATTACTGCGGAGGGAGATGCGGTATCCAAGAAAGATTGAGACAGATAAATAGTATCCGTTGAAGCTACATAGGCTCCCGCGATGCCGTTCATGCCGCTATCTAAAACCCTAATCGGCGGCAAGCTACTAAAATTACTCTTTTCCCATTGCCGTCTGATATTTTCCGCGGCGGTGGGGTTATAAGTGTTGCCGAATAACCTATCAAAAAATTGCCAGAAATTTTCCGAGCCGGCAAAATTAGAGAGGTAGGTGTAAACCTCTGTCAGATTGGGTATTACGGTCATCGCTTATTTGTTACTCCTAAATAATCACTACTATTTTGAACGCTACCTAACGATCTCGATAAGGGTATGCCTCGAGTACCGATCTTCTAAGTTTTTTATATGATTCTACTATAGCACAGCTTGTTGTGTTTTTAGATTCAATTATTAAGTTTTTTATTACTCTATGAATTACTGTAAAATCTAAAGATAAAACTACATGGAAAAAAATGGAAAAAATAAATTTATTATTGTTTTTACACAATTTTTATACTTTCTCCTACGTTTTCGTTAATACCATTATCATTGGGTGGTGGATGTGGTTAATGTAAGGGTTATCGCTTTTCAAATCGTACCCCGGGGTAGTCAACGCATAGAAACTTCATAAGTTTTAGCAGGATTAAATATTTCTACCCTCGATCGAGCATTACAATTAAGCCGTGAGGCAGACCTCACTCCTGCTGGTCAATGGTTATTGGAACAATTCGGGCGTTAATTATGTTAGAAATCATTCTCTCTTTCCTCTCCTATGGCTTTTACAAAGTCATGAAATTTTTTATCGGTATTCTATATACCCTCTTTCTCATCATCAACCGCAAGAAAGCTTCTATCTGGCGGGTTTTATCGGCGGAAACTTTAGAAAGCTTTCTCAGTTTACCTGTGCTGATGACCAAAGGGCCCCGCTGGAATACCCACGCCATTATTGGCACCCTCGGGCCTTTTTATGTGGGAGAGACTTTAACCGTTAATCTGGGTGATTTACGAAACTCAGCTAGGTCATGGATTTTTGTGGTTTATAGCTTTCCCTGGTACGAGACGATAACCAATCTAGACTCTAACGTGATTGAATCTCAACAAGAGTGGTATTCTCTCAAACTGCGATCGGGTTGGTATACGATCGGTTTAAGATATTACGATCGTACTCCCCCCATCTATCTGCCGAATATTAAAGTCGATGGCGCAATCTTCACCGCTGCCACAGCCGTCTCTCCCGATGTGAACTCTTTCTATCCGACTTTGATTAAAAAGAAAAACTTCTTCTACAACGCCCTACACTATTACATATTCACCATACTCAAATATAGAGACTCCCTACCCCAATCTTTTGTCAGAAGTGAATATCTGCCCGTAGGTGCGCCAGATACCGAGTTCGTCTATAACTATCTTAAAAAAGGGCAATCGTTACAGGTAGAGATAGAGCTAGGCATATTAGCCCACTACTACGTGTTTTTCAATATATACGATCGTTCTAGTCTCCCCCTAAGCTGGTGTCAAATCCTCGAACCTCA
This sequence comes from uncultured bacterium, assembly GCA_964623815.1. Classification (GTDB taxonomy): domain Bacteria; phylum Cyanobacteriota; class Cyanobacteriia; order Cyanobacteriales; family Microcystaceae; genus Chroococcopsis. Next base: position 2,617 of record CAZUVR010000146.1, read on the forward strand.
TTACCTGAGTCAACCCGCCCCCAATAACGCTTATTATCTCTTCCGACTGCGCCCTAAATCCTCACTGGCAAGTAAAATAAAAGATGAGATTACTGACCCCGATGCCGATACCCAAAAAATCCTTTTACATTTCGTTACGGAATAAGTTAATCAACTTGGGTAAAATTATACGGTTGTAATGTACGGCATAGACAGTGATTGAGCGTTATACCCTGCCCGAAATGGGCAAACTCTGGACGGATAATTATAAATATCAAACATGGTTAGAGGTAGAAATAGCCGTTTGTGAAGCCCAGGCAGAATTAGGCTATATACCGGCGGAAGCTGTAGAAGAAATCAAGGCGAAGGCTAATTTTGACCCTTCTAGGATATTAGAAATAGAGGCGGAGGTACGTCACGATGTTATCGCTTTCTTGACCAACGTCAATGAATATGTAGGCGATGCCGGGCGCTATATTCATTTAGGTATGACCAGTTCAGATGTTTTGGATACCGCCCTATCGTTGCAATTAGTGGCAAGTCTGAACTTGATTCTAGAGTGCGTGGAAGATTTAAGCCAGGCTATCCGGTATCAGGCCCAACAACACCGTTATACTGTCATGGTAGGCCGTTCTCACGGCATTCACGCCGAACCCATCACCTTCGGTTTTAAATTGGCAGGATGGTTAGCCGAAGTGTTACGCAACCGGGAGCGTCTCATTCGTCTGCGTCAGGAAATAGCCGTCGGACAAATTTCCGGCGCTGTGGGTACTTACGCTAATATTGACCCGAGAATTGAGGCTCTTACCTGTCAGAAATTGGGGCTAGAACCAGATACGGCTTCGACTCAGGTGATTTCCCGCGATCGTCATGCCGAGTACGTGCAACAATTAGCTTTATTAGCAGCTTCGATCGAACGTTTCGCGGTAGAAATCCGTAACCTGCAAAGAACCGATGTGTTAGAGGTGGAAGAATTCTTCTCTAAGGGACAGAAAGGCTCTTCGGCAATGCCCCACAAACGTAATCCTATACGATCGGAAAGATTAACTGGCTTGGCGAGAATTATCAGGGGTTACGCCGTATCAGCCCTAGAAAATGTAGCTCTGTGGCACGAAAGGGATATTTCTCATAGTTCGGTAGAGAGGGTAATGTTTCCCGATGTCTGTATCCTGACTCATTTTATGTTGAAAGAGATTACCGATTTAGTGAAGAATCTGCAAGTCTATCCTGAAAATATGCAACGTAATATGAATGTATACGGCGGGGTTATTTTCAGTCAGAAAGTTCTCTTAGCTCTAGTTGAGAAAGGGATGAGCCGAGAAGCTGCTTATAAAATAGTTCAATCTTGCGCCCATCAAGCCTGGAATACCGAGGGGGGAAATTTTTATGAGTTGATCTGTGCCGATACAGATGTGAAAAATTTATTATCATTAGAAGAAATAAATTACTGTTTCGATCCTCAGCAACAGCTCAAGAATTTAGATACTATCTATCAAAAACTAGGTATTTAGTTAAGTAGTAAATGGTTAATTATTTCTATTTCCTCAATAAAGGACAAAATCCACGCTGTAGGAAAGAAATAATTAATTGTCATCAATTCCTACTCATAATTGTTAGCTATATCTGTCACCCATACTGAATAACTTTATTCTTATTTAAAATAGGAATAAGAGAGAACTGATAGTTATATTCTTGCAAGGATAAAATCTTCATCGATCTTTTAAGTTTTCAAATTAATGGAAACTAAAAAAAATAAGATGTTGATTTTTTTCTAAATGTCAACACCAATCGTATAAAGATGAATAATATATCTTTAAATCCACCCAAAGGGACTATTCTAATTGTTGATGACCAGCCAGATAACTTAAGGCTCTTGTCAACTCTATTAACTAATCAGGGCTATGTGGTGCGGAAAGCGATCAATGGTCAGATGGCGATCACTTCAGCGCAAACAGACCCACCTAATCTAATTTTATTAGATGTACTAATGCCAGATCTAGACGGCTATCAAGTTTGTCAAATCTTAAAATCAGATGCCAACACGGCAGAAATCCCGGTTATCTTCATTAGCGCTCTCGATGAAGTTTGGGATAAGGTGAGAGCCTTTTCTTTAGGGGCTGTAGATTATGTCACCAAACCTTTTCAAACGGCTGAAGTATTGGCTAGAGTACAGAGCCAGTTGAGCATTCAACATCTACAGGCACAATTAAAGGAGCGCAACGGTATCTTAGAGTCTTTAAACGAGGAGTTATCTCGCTCTAATAGGGAATTAGAACAGTTTGCCTATGTAGTTTCTCATGATTTACAGCAGCCGATACAGAGCGTGGCGGGCTTTGTTAAGTTAATTAAGCTGAAGTATGGAGAAGGAAATCTACCGGAAGATGTAGAAGCCTATTTGAGTAGAATCGACGCGGCGAGCGATCGAATGCAGAAACTGATCAATGAGCTGTTAAACTACGCTCAAATTAGCAAGCAACAGAAGATTTTTCAGGAAATCGAGGCTAATGAGATCGTCTCCCAGGCTGTAGAAAATCTCGCCCAACTAATAACGGAAAAAAATGTCTCATTGAAAGTGGAGCCATTACCTAAAATCTCAGGCAATCCAATTTTATTAATACAACTGTTTCAGAATCTCATCAATAACGGGATCAAATTCGTTAAACCTGATACGCCACCAAAATTAAGAATATTCTCTTCTCAACAGAATCAAGACTGGATATTCGGGGTAGAAGATAACGGTATCGGTATCGCCCCAGAAAATCTTGAGAAAATATTCCAGGTATTTGAAAGACTACATTCTAAAGAAACCTATCCAGGTACAGGGATAGGTTTAGCCACCTGTAAGAAGATAATAGAGTATCATGGTGGACGTATATGGGCCAGCTCGGCTCTTGAGCGGGGCACTACCTTTTACTTTACCCTACCGGTATGTTAAACAAAAAAGCGCCCTAGAGGGAGCTTTCTTGTTGAGTATTAATCCTGGCATCGA
>CAZUVR010000147.1:0-5536 GCA_964623815.1 uncultured bacterium
GGCAGTTTCTCCAAATTTCCAGTACAAACCTTGCTATGTATCGTCGCTTCCGGTTTGACGGCGGTATACTTCGTCATCCTGCTTAACCGTACCTGTTTCGGTAAGTTAGACAATCAATTAGCTTACTATCCGAAAGTGTTAACCTCGGAAAGTGTACCAGCTTTCATACTGACAGGATTGATATTCTTCCTCGGTGTCCAACCTAATTACTTAGTTCGCTGGATAGAGCCTACCACGAATGCGATCGTGGCTGCGATTCCCGTCGATAGCACCCAAGTAGCCAGCACTAAACCTTTTAAAGCTCCGGCAGTAAAAGCCAACTGGTTGAAACCCGGGAAAAAACTCTTCCAAAGTTAGACTTACTTAACCTCTCTTGACACCAAAACTATGACTGGAGTATTGATTAAACCGAAGTTACCGCCCTCGACACACGAATTTGCCGATGTCATCTACCGTTTAGAAGCTGGTGGCTCGATGTTACCCGACACGCCAGAGAACCTGATGCAGATCATCGGTATTTATAAAGCCTACGCGGTGCCGATGGATTTCTACTGGCGCGACTTACTATACATCGCCGAACAGGTATTTTTAAATCCCCTACCCTTCTATAAATATTTCATTAGCGACGACTATCTCAAACTTCATAACCACTACGCCGGAGAAGGAGCCGATTGGAAATTCTGGCGCGGCACCCCGGAAGCACACCCGGAGTTACTGGAGTTTATGGAGAAGGGAAAAACCCTGAAGATGCCGAAACTGGCACACCACTTGTGGCACGATCGCATTAATATGGAATTCGCTGAAGCCTGTATGCAGGCTATGTTATGGCACGGGCGCGATATGGGCTGGGGTTTATTCGATGCCTACCTCGATTCCGAAGAATACCGCCAGAATGCAGATAGAGCGATCAAAGCCTATTTCAAAAACAATCCGATGATGATGGGGTTATATAGACTCTTCCCCGATATGTTCTTAGAACAGGTGCGGATGATGTCCTATTATTCCAACTTAGGACTATTCTGGGAAATTATGGCCCCCGTATTCTTCGAGATGTCGGATATTTACGATGAGGGTGGCTTTAAAGGTGTGCCCGACGCGATGAATTTCCTCGTTAATGGGATTTTTGCGATCGCCGGTCGTCCCATTTACCATCACGTCTACATCGGCGGCGAATGTTACGAAATCATCCCCAAATCGAAAGGCTTCATGTGGTTGTACGAAGCTGCTCTACCCTATGTAGAAGCGGTTTTCTACCGTACCGCACCTTTCAGAGGTACTAAGTCCTACAACGCTCAGGCGAAACAGGTACCGGACGAGCAAAAAGATTTCCACTACGGTATTCTTTACGCTGACGTTTTCCCCGTAGGTACTGCCGGTATTCCGCCGACGTTGTTGATGGATGATATGTATCACTTCTTGCCGCCCTATTTATTGAGTTACTACGACCAACACTGTCGGGGTAAGGATGATATTCTCATTCAATTGGGGATTAGTTTCCAACGTTCCATGTATAACGTTACTTCGGCGGTAATTCAAGCTCTAAGAACGGCTTTACTGTATCCGTTAGATGATCCTAACCCGCGTCACTTAATGAAGAATCGTCTTTTCTTCGAGATGCAGATGGATCGTTTTAAACGCCCTGAAGCTCGCTTGAGAGATATTCAAAGCCCGAATTATCGTTAAGGTTTTCTCTTATACGAGTTATACTAAATCCTCTTCTCAATGATTACTTATAGAGAGAGTGATTAGTGGGGAGTGGCTAGTTACTGGTCACTCTCCATAATTCGGTTTTTAAAACAGGATTTACAATTATATTTGGTTATAGTCCTTGCCATGCAAAGTTTACCAAATCTGAGAAATTAGAGCAGTCGATGCTTTCAATCGGTAATAAAAGAGAAAAACCATGACAAAGCTAGTGATACAAGGCCCTTCGGCTCCGCTTACTATTAACTGGCCTCTAATTACATCGATGACGGAGGAGCAATTTTATGAATTTTGTCTTGCTAATGGGGGACTACGCATCGAACGCACGGCGGGGGGAGATGTAATCGTTATGCCGCCAGCTTCTTCCGATACGGGTAATAGAAATTTTAATCTGGCGGTGCAATTGGGTAACTGGGCTGAGCGCGATGGTACGGGGCTGGGCTTTGATTCTAGTGCGGGCTTTACTCTACCAGATGGCGCAACTCGCTCGCCTGATGCCTCTTGGATTAAGTTGGAACGATGGAATGCTTTAACGGAAAAAGAAAAGGCCTCTTTTGCTCCTATCTGCCCCGATTTTGTGATTGAGCTATGCTCAAAGAGTGATAGTCTTACGGGCTTGCAAGATAAAATGAGAGAGTATATGGATAATGGGACTATATTGGGTTGGTTGATCGATCGTTCTTCCCGTCAAGTCTATATTTATCGCCCCGGGCGAGAAGTGGCGATTTTTAATAACCCTGAAACGATTAGCGGTGAGCCGGAATTGCCAGGATTCGAGCTGGTGATGGCTAAGATTTGGTGATGGCGGTAGCTTCGGGTGCGCTCTTATCGAGTAACGCACTATAAGTTTATTTATAATGATGTCAATAATCCTATTTTTCTCTGTTATTTATGACCGAGTTACTGGAAGAAGCGATCGCAAAACTTAAAAACTTATCTTCTGTTGAGCAGGATGCGATAGCTGCTATGATACTGGAAGAGCTAGAAGAGGAACGGCGCTGGGATGAGTCCTTCTTACGCTCTCAAGATATATTGGCAACTCTTGCCGCTGAAGCTATGGCAGAACATCTTACGGGAAAAACACAAGAGCTAGATCCCGATACACTGTGAAATCTCGCACGACCGCCCAATTTCGTATATTATTCGCTCATCTACCTGAACAAATCCAAGACCGAACGCAAAAGGCTTATCGGCTCTTTAAACAAAATCCTAGTCACCCTAGCTTACGATTCAAAAAAATACATCCTAATCTACCAATTTACTCTGCAAGAATTAATAGAGATTATAGAGTAGTTGGACAATTGATAGAAGCCACTGTAATTTGGTTCTGGATCGGCTCTCATATAGATTATGAAATGCTAATTAATAAATTGTAATAATATGATTACTTACATTTAATCAGTGTTTTACCAATGCCAAAATAATCTCAGTAAGAATCAATATAATAATCATCCACTCTAAAGAATTAGCCCTTTCCGCATCGGCTTCATCGTGTAACATACTGTAAGTTTCTCTCAGTAAAGTTAACTTATGCTCTACTCCCGCCTTCCACATATTAACCCGTAATACATTTAAAATAGCGGTGTAAAAACGGTTCCAATACACATCATCTACTACCTTAAGAGCATTATCTACTCGCTCTGAAAATTCTGTGAATTCTGCAATTAAATATTGAATTTCGTGCAAAGAATTACTATATTTACTTACTAAAGGTAGATTAAATTTAGACTTTTTCCTAGGCAATTGACGGTACATTTTGGGTAACTGAGCGTCTAAAGATTGGTCATAGGAACGCATCAGTAATAATTCTACATTGGCGAATTCTATTAATGCGATCGCTGTAGCCGCGCTCAAGGTATCGGGTTCGATTAAAATTGCCCCATTCCAACTAAATAACGCTAGATCATCCTTATAGTAACTCATCGGGGTTAATAGTTGAGAAGAGTAAGAACTTAAGCCGTCTTTTTCGCCTAATAAAGCAGCCCAAATTAAAGGATGTTTAGATAGCTCTTCGCCGTTAATCTCCCCCGCTAATTTTTGCACTAGGAGAATGGTATAATCTTCGATAATCGCAGGTCGAGCGGGTTTATAAATAGCGGGTTTTAATAAAGTTTCCACTTCTTCTAAACTTGATAGAAAATCCCTCTGTAATGGTTCGGGTAAATCCTGCACTGATGCCATCAATTGAGCTACAGTCTGCCAATTAATTCTTTCTGGCAGGTTTAGGGTTAAGGTAATCGCCACCGCTCCCAAGTCATAGATACTGGCTCTCAATATTCCTTTTAAAGATAATCCGGCTAAACATAATTCCTTTTCACCTAGGGAAACTTGCAGGGGAGGCTGGGCGATTTGAATACTATCAGCCTGTCTCACGTGGAGAGACATTTGTTTTGTCTCAACCGGTTTAGCCATACAGTGGGCGGCTTTCATTAAATCGATGCCATCGCCGATTTCATAGAGCTGGCAGAGGGTGAGATTACTTTGTAGAATTTCGGGTAATAAAGTATCTGAGGAAATCATATTAGTATTTTTCTCTTAAACTAGCCCATCTCTCCCACCAATGGGGTGAATCTATTTTCTGCCTTAATATCTTCTGGGGTGTTTGGGGATGTAATAAAGCCACTAGCCGAGTAAACTCTACACCAGATTTAACAAAATCCGCTAGTAACAGAGACAATCCTTGAGGATGATTTCTGGCGGCAAGACGCACATCGATTTCTCTATCCTCTACCAACTCCTCTAATAAATCTAGGGGTGTAGAAGGGTTTTGAGCAAGAGTTAGACGCACTGCGGGGGATTCATCTTTAACTAATGTTTCTAGTGTAGATCGATCGCTATTAATATTTCCTGTCACCGCTACCCTTACTTCCTCTTTTTCATCGGCGGCTAAAGATTGTAGATAACTCGGTGGTGTATCGGGATGGGAAGCGATATAAACTCTAACTCCTGTCTTTAACTTTTGTTCCTCCTGCCACTCGTGGATAGTTTCTAAAACCTCAAGGGGAGCAGATGGGTTTTTAGCGACAATGAGGGAGGTACTTCTATAGCGATCGTTCTTCACTAACTCTGTTAGAGTGTGGGGGGGAGTATGGGGATTACCGGCTACTGCGTCTTGAGGGCGAATATCCTTGGCTAAACGCTCTAAAGTATCGGGCCGGGTATTGGGGTTAGCGGCGACAGCTTGATTAATCTTTGCGTGTCTATCGGGCGCGGCTAGTTGGTCGAGTATTTCTGGTGGGGTGTTGGGATTACCGGCTAGGCTAACACAGACTTCCACGATGTGATTTTTTGACGTATATATACTCTGCAAGAGCGACTTCGGCAGGCGAGGATTACTACAGAGGACGTGAGCAGATTCACCTCTACTCGCCATTTCTTCTAAAATGTCTAAAGGAGCATTAGGATTTTTGGCGACGTTATATTTTAGGTTTTCATCTTTACGATCGAACAATCGTCTTAAAATAGGTGCGGGTGTGCGGGGATTAGCCGCTAAGGAGTAACAAACAAAGGTATTATCTTCATTGCCTAAAAGTTCAAGAATGTATGTAGGGGTGAGGGGATTTTCAGCGATAGCAATAATTACCTGTACATATAACTTGCCCTCTAAGATTAATCGAGTCAAAATTTCGGGAGGAGTATGGGGATTAATAAAGATAGCCACCAGGGCAAACGCATCTAAGTTTTGTTAAGTTGAATTGATAAATCTACTATAATGTGAAATAACTTACCCAGGGATTTCTATGTTAACGAAATTATTACACAGGGCGCCTTCTATGCAATTGCTTTAAAAAAGAATCAAGGTGGACTTTACACCCGCGCAGTAGAATTGTTT
>CAZUVR010000148.1:0-5522 GCA_964623815.1 uncultured bacterium
GTTAACCCACTATCATACCATACTTTCGCCTAAACTTAAGATGCGTTTACCCTGAATCTTATCCCGAGCCATTATTTCACGAATAGCCGCAGTTCTAGCCACTCCGCGCAGGGTAGTAGAGGGAATATAGGGAATACCCAAAGCATCGAAAGCCGGTAATAAGATACTTTCCGGGCCGCGATGACCACCAACGCGGATACGCCACGTAGATTTAACTTGAAAAGTAACACCGCCTTTAGCTAATAATTGAGTGCGTCGGTTGAGTTGGTCTAAACGTTTCCTATAGTCACTGTTATCTTGAGCCTTTTGCAGGATTTCCACTTTTGTCGGGTCTTTATACGAGTCATCAGCAGAGCGCATCCAGCGTAAGTATTCAACGAAGCTTGCAGATGTGTCCGGTTGAATCGGAATTTCGGGATTTAACCAGGGGGAAGGCTGAGGAGGTTGGTTATTACCACCACCACCGCCACTGCCGCCACCACGGGCACTACCACCGCCCCCGCCTTGACGGGGAGGTTGTCTCGGAGTTTGACCACCTTGGGGGCTTCTTATGGCTGGATTAGTTTGCGGGGATTGAGGCCGATTAGGGCGTTGTATGGGGCTACGAGTCATAATTTTAAAGGGTTTTCTTGGAGTATGAAGGATTGAAGATTTTCTGTAATAATTTTTTGTTAATCTCCGCCTTTGACATCATGGTAAACAGCGTTAGCCCAAAAACTAAATTCTTGAGCTAATTCTAACCCTAATCCTGTTAATCCTAAGTAATCATCTACATCTAATTCTTTTAAGGTTTTTAACCCTTGGTTATTAGCTATATTTTTCCTTTCAGATAACTTCTCTAGGCACTGAAAATACTTTTCGATTACTTCTTTTCTCCCCGCTTTTACAATAGGCTCTTCTGCTTTGAGGCGCAACATACCCCAAGTGGAAAGATAGGTATACAGTTCGATCGCTTGATTTTTCTGTTCCTTTAAAGTTTCCTGGTTATTAGTCTTTTTAGTCTTCGTATATAATTCTTGCAATGTAGTAAAAACGGGTTCGCTAATTGTTCTCGGATCGAATGTCATAATTATTTAGCTCCTAAAGTTAATAAATTTCGCCTGACCATAGGCTATCTAATGAAATGGCAATTTCAGGGAATGAGAGAGGAGTTAAACTACCGGTGGTAAATTTCTCCTGATATTGATAATCCCCGTTAACGGGTTGCCGAAACACGTAAACCTCTCTATTTTTAATAGCTACCACCCAATATTCAGGAATACCAGCGACCGCATAAATTTGTTTTTTCTCGGTTAAATCCTTAGTCAAAGTCGAGTTAGAAATTTCTATTAACCAGAAAATATCCTCTGGATATGGATGACGATTTCGATAGCGAGAGCGGGGAAGCTCAACAACGGCTATATCCGGTTCTGGCTCTGAATTTTGCAGGGTAATCGGGCCGACTTCTCTTATCCATGCCTTATTACTTAAACGCTGACGGAGGTAATTGGCTAATTGTTCGCCGGTACTTCTATGTAAGGGGCCTTCGGGACTCATTTCTAATATATATCCATCGAGTAACTCAACTTTACGATCGCTTAATATCCCCGCCTCGATCATGCGATGATAATCCTCGATCGACCACCGAGCCACAGTACAATTAGCCGTAGTAATTTGCTTCACCATCTGAACAATTCCCCTAAGGCTGTAACTACGGATTTAATCTCAATTCTCGGATCGAATGTCATAATTATTTAGCTCCTAAAATTAGTAAATATCTCCTGACCACAGGCTATCTAAAGAAATAGAAATTTCCGGAAATGACAGGGGTGTTAAACTGCCCGTAGTCAATTTCTCCTGATACTGATAATCGCCGTTAACCGGTTGCCGAAAAACGTAAACCTCTCTATCTTTAATCGCCACCACCCAATATTCAGGAATATTAGCCTCGGCGTAAATTTGTTTCTTCTCGGTTAAATCTCTACTCAATGTGGAGTTAGAAATTTCTATTAACCAGAAAATATCTTCAGGATAGGGGTGATGAATTTCATAGCGATCGCAAGGAAGATCAACAACCGCTATATCGGGTTCTGGTTCCGAAAACTGGAGAGTTATGGGCGCGGCTTCTCTAATCCAGGCTTTATCCCCGAGTCGCTGACGGAGATAATTGGCTAATCTTTCATTGCGACTTCTATGTAAAGGGCCTTCTGGACTCATTTGTAGTATATATCCATCTAGTAACTCAACTTTGCGATCGCTCAGTATCCCCGCCTCGATCATGCGATGATAATCCTCGATCGACCACCGAGCCACACTAGAATTATCGATAGTAATTTTATCTACCATTGCTGTACGAAACCCCGCCCTAAACTTTCCTGTCCGCCGATTTGTATGATGTCGTTATTAGTTAATAAAGCTTTGAAATCGGCTTGTGATTTTTGCCCGCTACCATTAGCCTGACTCGTCAAACCCCAGGGGAAATACATCAAGGTATCAGGTGGTATAGCCTCCTCATAACGGAAACCACCGTCTACCGATTTATTTTGATCCAGCTTAATTTTTACCTGTCGCCAGAGGCTCATTTGAATGAGAGTAGCACAGTGTTTGTCTGGTAAAATAAGCACTTTGTCAATACTACTGGTGGCAGAATTTTGAGGTACAAAACTTTGCCAATTCTGCCAACTTGTTAATTTAGCATCTTCGAGTATGGCATCTTTGAGATAGACATTGGTGTTAGCTTTTTTAAAACTACAACTATAGTCAGCAGGGACAGTGAGTGAAGGATTATTTAATCTAGCCCAGCGGCGAAGTAATAATGGTGAGCTAATCCAGACGACACCATGACTGAGGGAGGGTATAGGTAGCCAGAGGATAGAACCATCACCTATCCAAATATGCCCTTGATGTAATTGCTCACCATCGGCGATTTCGTTACCGAATAGCGCAAATTTTTGGTCTTGATCTGTAACTAAACAGCGAATTTTTCCCCGAATCGTGCTAGAGGGTACATAGGGTAAATTAGTATGAGATTCGCGGGATATGCTTACTAGGTTCCCCTCTTGGGTGGTGCCGCCAGTATGTAGGGGCGAGAGTAGGTAGAAGTGAATTAGATTCATTATTTATGCTCCTTGATTGTGAGATATTTTTGAATTATTTTAAGCTAGTTTCCGAATAGTTTGATAGCACCATCAATATTTGAAATGTCATCTCGAAATCGCCTTCTTAATGCGTTGTTACCACCCATAAAAATACAGACAATTTCTGAGCATTTAGTGTTTTGAGCCTGGTTGGGAAATGTGATAATTTTAATACTAGCCCAAGAGCAGTAAGGTTCTCCACCTGCTGCTATGCCTCCCACATCTTTTCTTCTCTTATAAGTATCTTGGTAAATTACTTCCATTCCTCTACCACGAGTTTTTGTCGGTTCGTTAACTATCCAAGACTCGCCTGTTAGATCAAAAGGTTCTTTGGTTGCACCAGGCACAAGATAAACAGCACAGGTACTGGGGGAGAAAACTTCAGCCGGTAGAGTTCTATTCACAGTTAGATTAATACGATCACTCCATTTATTGTCTATATTTTGGAACCAAATATTATAAGCTTCTTCCCATTTTTTATGATTCATTGCAAGGGTAAAAAGTTTATTTTCATCCTTACCACTTTCCTTATTTTTAACGGTGTGTTGTAGGATTAAATAAGTTCCTCTTGCCCATCTTTTGCCAGCAGGCGTAGTAAAGATGTGTAATGGTCTACGCCAACCTCTACCAACACCACCTAAACTGACAGCGAATTTAATTACTGGCAGAATTATATTATTTAAAATGTCTTTAGGTGCGCTGATTTTTAAAGTTCCTTTCCAACTATAAAAAACAGGCTTATTATCGGATTCATCCCCCCAAATCTTCCCTTTAATAATCTGTAGCCTAATTAGCCCTTTTTTAGATTTTGACTTTAAAGTATCTGATGACTCATCCTCTAAAGTACCTAATAGCTCATTAACCGTTTTTTTAGTGTCACTTTCGTTCATCACCCCCAAGAAAAAGCGTAACAGCCAAGAGCGTAACCAACCGCGCCAATGAGATGGCCTTAATTCCATCTCTCTCATATCAGGCCCGGCACATCCTTGATTGTAGAGAGTGAAACTAAAAATTTTAGCATCGTAATCTGGCTCTGGCTCTAAATCTGTTGAACTTCTAAAACTGCCGTAACCGCTGGCTGTACGACTACCTACACCGTATAAACCCAAAGCTTGTTCTACCCAGCCCCAAACTTCTTCCACTTCTTCAGGTGTAGCTTTGCCTGGTGTACCGCGAATTGCTACGGTGATTTCGATGTTATCGCTTCCATTTCCTAATGTATAAGATGAAACGGGTTTACCTTGTTCCCGATGGAATACTTGAAAATCCTGTTGAGGATTAACTATATCCAATGTCAATTTACAAGCTTTTTGAGGCCAAGCGTCTAGAAACTCTATTTTTCCCGAAGTAACACGATCGTTGACTTGATTCCCCAAAAATTCATACATTCTGTTTCTAAGCTCGGGGCGTTTTTCCGCCCACGCACGTACAACCCCGCGAATAGATGAACCTGGTATGTATCCATTAAGAGGTAATACCGGTAAGAGCTTTAGATTCTCTCCCACTTGACGTTTATCTTCAGGACGGTTCTGTCTTCGATCCTGTCCCACATTCTGTTTATCTTCGGGGCCCCCTTCACTAATTTTCCAAGCCCCGCAAGGCTCTCCTGCAGAAATTAAGGTTTCTATATTTGGATGGGGAAAAGAACCCACCTTAGCCCGCCAATCTAATGTAAATGTATCTTGTTTATATAATCCAGATGTGTTCGGTTGCTGATGTTTACGAGCTAATAAATCTAAAAGTATGGGCCCAGTATACATGATCTTTCATCCTATTAATAAAGTTATTATTTTCTGTCCCACCAAGAGAGGACATCGGTAAAAATTAATTATCCGAATAAGCACGAGCCCAAAAATTCCAGTGATTAGATATTTGCAGAGATTTACGCCAATCCCTCATGTACTCGGTAGGGTTATCCTCACATGTGGCTCTTACTTTTTCCATGAGCGCTTTAGGCGATAAATCAACGTTTGGGGCTATAAGTTGATTAATCAATGATTTCCAAACAAAAGTTGTATTTTTACTGACCTTTGTTTCCTCTGATTTGGGCTGATTAATATATCCGACAGCCGATAGAAGCCCGAACACTCTCAAGTGTTGAGATAATCTCAACACGGCAGCCAAGTAATCTTTACTTAGAGAAGTCTCGTCTACTTTTTTAAGTAAAGCCTGAATGTGAGCGTGAGCATCTAAACTCATCTGTTCCGGTTGCACTCTGACTGAATTTTGAGTTGCATTAGGCATAGTTGGCTGTTTAGCAGAATTTGAACCTTGGTTAGAACTAGCGCTAGATGTGGAAACTTCTGACAATTTATTATTATTAACCTGAGCGCTCGTCGATGATTTTTGTGGTTGACTAGCACCCCTATTTTGGGGGAATTGAGAGCTTTTTTTAGCCATAATTTA
>CAZUVR010000149.1:0-5473 GCA_964623815.1 uncultured bacterium
TAAATACGGCTTTACCGACCTAGTTGATTTACCATTATCTTTGTTTTTACCGATAACACAGGTAGCAATTTTAAGTAGTAATAAATAGTATGGTTATTGTATAAGGTAAAATTCATGAATTTAACAAACTTATCTTATCAATGGAAGAGAATAAAATTAGGAGATTTAGCTGTTTTTAGGAATGGCATAAATTATAACAAAGAAAATTTTGGAAAAGGTTTAAAAGTTATTAATGTTAAAGATTTTCAAGATTATAGCTATGCTAATTATTATGAGCTTGATGAAATCAATCCTAATGGTATCTTAAAAGAAGAAGATTTGCTAAAAAATAATGACATTATTTTCGTGCGTTCTAATGGAAATCGTGAGTTAATCGGTAGAAGCTTGTTCGTTAAAAATTGCAATGAGAATGTTACTCATTCTGCTTTTACTATAAAAGTGCGCTTTACATCAAACTCGGCTTATCCTCTGTTTTACGCTTATTTATTTCGTACTTCTTTAATACGTCAAACTCTATCATCACAAGGCAATGGTACGAATATATCAAATTTAAATCAAGGGATTCTTACCAATTTAGAAGTTCCGCTCCCACCTTTCTCCACTCAGCAAAAAATTGTATCTATACTCTCAGCTTACGATGACCTAATCGAAAACAACACCAGACGCATCGAAATTTTAGAAGAAATGGCGCGGATGCTCTATCGAGAATGGTTCGTTAAGTTCCGCTTTCCCGGTCATGAGAATGTACGTTTTGTCGAGTCCGAGTTAGGTTTGATTCCTCAAGGTTGGGAAGTTTTAAAAATGGAGGAATTAGTAGAATATAGTATCGGAGGAGGTTGGGGAGAAGAAGAAAAATCAGAGCAATTCCCAATACAGGCTTATGTAATTCGTGGAACAGATATTCCGCTAGCTAGAATCCATAATATAGAAAAATGTCCTTTACGTTTTCATAAACAATCTAATTTTATTACTAGAAAAATACAGCCTGAAGATTTAATATTAGAAGTTTCAGGGGGTAGCAAGGGTCAACCAGTAGGTAGAGCCATTTTAATAAATAAAAATTTACTGCATCAATTTCAATATCCGGTCATTTGTGCTAGTTTTTGTAAGTTAATAAGAATTAAACGTAATATTATTAATCCAGTGTTTGTTTATTTACATTTATTGGAAATGTATGATAATGGAAAAATGGAAAAATATTCAGTCCAATCCACAGGGATCACTAATTTTAAATATGCGTTTTTCCTAGAAAATGAACAAGTAATTGTACCAGAGCTTGTTTCACAAATAAAACTTGAGCAAATTTTAAGTCCTTTATTGGAAAAAATTCAAATTTTAGCCATTAAAAATACAAATCTCCGAAAAACCCGCGATCTTTTACTCCCTAAACTCATATCGGGAGAAATCGATGTAGAAAACCTCGACATCAATACGGGAGAGGACACCTTCTAACCACGATCGATTCAACCGCATCGGTAAATTTTTTTCCTCTTTCCGGGAAAAATAAAACCAGACCTCGATTATCGCTCTATGTCCACACCCCATCCCGATTCGGAAGAAGCTCTCGAACTAGAAACTATAGAAATATTCGCCAGCCTCGGTTATAGCACCGAGAACTGTTACAAGGAGTGGGACGGTGGCAAGAGTAACCTCGGCAGGGAAAATAGATCCGAAGTTATCCTCCGCTCCCGACTGCAACCGGCTCTAGCGCGGCTCAATCCCGAACTCGAAACCGAAGCCCTGACCGGAGCGATCGATATTTTAAGCGCGGATCGCTCCGCCCTCTCGATGGTCAACGCCAATCGCGAGATCTATAAACTCCTCAAGGATGGGGTGAAGGTTAGTTATCGTGACGGCGACGGTAAAACGATCGAGGAAACCGTTAGGATCATCGACTGGCAGAACCCCGAAAACAACGACTTCTTCCTGGCTTCCCAATTCTGGATTACCGGCGAAATCTACACGAAGCGTACCGACCTGCTCGGATTCGTGAACGGAATCCCCCTCGTCTTCATCGAGTTAAAAGCCCATAAAGAACCCGTCGAGAAAGCCTACGACGATAACTTTACCGATTATAAAACCACGATTCCCCAACTCTTCCGCTACAACGGCTTAGTCATCCTCTCCAACGGTTCGCAAGCCAGAATCGGCAGTATTACCAGCAGTTGGAAGTATTTTTATAAGTGGAAGAAAATCAATAATGCGGGGGATAAGGGCAGGATTGACTTAGAGACGATGATTTTAGGAACCTGCGAGAAAACCCGACTCCTCGATATTATCGAGAACTTTATCCTCTACGAACAGAAAGACGGGAGCGTTAAGAAGATCATCGGGCAAAATCATCAATTCTTGGGCGTGAACGAAGCGATCGCCGGTGTCCAAGAAGTTTACGAGAACCCCGAAGCCGGTAAAAAACGCTTGGGGGTATTCTGGCATACCCAGGGCAGCGGGAAAAGTTTCTCGATGCAGTTCTTCGCGGAGAAGGTCTGCCGTAAACTAAGCGGTAATTGGAAATTCCTTATCGTCACCGATCGAGAGGATCTAGACGATCAGATTTATAAAAACTTCGCCTGGACGGGAGCTGTCACGGAACCGGAGATGACTGTCCGGGCTACCAGCGGCGAGCATTTGAAACGATTACTCCGGGAAGATCATCGTTACATATTCACCCTGATACAGAAATTCCGTACCGCTAAAGGGGAGACCTACCCGGAACTCTCGGACGACCACAACATCATCGTGATAGCCGATGAAGCTCACCGTAGCCAGTACGATACCTATTCCCTGAACCTGCGCTCCGCTCTACCGAACGCCGCCTTTATCGGGTTCACCGGTACACCCCTTATCGCCGCCAGAGAAAACGCGGAGGGAAGGTTGGAGGTGGGCGAACAGGCTACCCTCGATGAATTCGGGGATTACGTCAGTATCTATAACTTCCGGGAATCGATCGAGGATGGGGCGACGGTTCCCCTCTTCTACGAGAATCGCATCCCCGAACTCCAGTTGACCAATAACGAGCTTAACGAAAACATCACCAACGCGATCGATGCCGCCATCCTCGATGAGGATCAGGAGGAGAAATTAGCCCGGGAATTCTCTAAAGAGTATCAACTGATTACGAGGGAAAACCGTTTGGAGACGATCGCCCGGGACATCGTGACCCATTTCCTAGAGCGTGGCTATCAGGGGAAGGCGATGGTCATCTGCATCGATCGCTTTACCACCGTCAAGATGTACGACAAGGTTCGACGCTACTGGCAACGTGAGATCGCGGAACTTAAGGAGAGTCTCGACCGGTCTCTCGGGGCGGAGAGGGACGGGCTGGCGGCGAAGATCCGGTATTTAGAGGAAACGGATATGGCGGTAATCCTTTCTTCCGGTCATAACGAGGAGGCGAAATTTCAAGAGAAGGGACTGACTATCCGACCGCATCGGGAGCGATTAATCAGGGAGAACCCGTCACTGGACGAAAAATTTAAAGCTCCCGACCATCCCCTCAGAATCGTTTTCGTCTGCGCCATGTGGATGACCGGCTTCGACGTTCCGAACTGCTCCACCATCTATCTCGACAAACCGATGAAAAATCATACCCTCATGCAAACTATCGCCAGGGCGAATCGGGTTTACGAGGGCAAGGTCAACGGTTTAATAGTAGATTACATCGGCATATTCAGCCATCTACAGGACGCTTTAAAGATTTACGGCGCGGGTTCCGGCAACGGTGTCAGGGAAGACGATTCCCCGATTCAAGCCAAGTCCGAGTTAGTCGGTATTCTAGCCGGGGAAGTTAACGAGTTCCGGGAGTATTTAACCGAACGGAATATCGACCTGGAGCGAATCACGAGCGCCGGGGATACTTTTGATAGAGTCCGGCTCTGGGATGAAACGATCGATTCGATTCTAGCCGACCTCGAAAGTAAAGAGAAGTTTTTAGAATCGAGCCGCGTACTCATCCAAATCTATAAAGCGATACTTCCCGATGTCCGGGCGAATGAGTTTACGGGCTTTATCAACGCGGTGAAAATCCTCAGACAGAAGATACTCAATCTAGATCCGAGGGTTAACATCGGGGATATTAAAGGCGAGATCGAGAGCGTACTCGATAACTCCATTACCGCCTACGATTACGTGATTACCGACTCTCGGCAACTCATCGATATTAGCGAGCTTGACTTCGCGGCTATAGAGCGGGAATTCGCTCAGGGGTACCGGAACACCCTCCTCGAAAGGCTACAGAATTCGATTAATACCAAGCTCGAAAGCATGGTAAAACTCAATAAGAGCCGTATCGATTATTACGAGCGGTTCCAAAAAATGATCGATGAATATAACTCCCGATCGCGGAATCAAGAAATTTTCTTCAACCAGCTTCTCGAATTCACCCGAGAATTAAATCGTGAGGATAATCGAGCGATTGCGGAAAACTTAGATGAAGAAAAATTGGCTATCTTCGACCTATTATTAGACCCCGAACTTCAATTAAGCGAGAAAGATAAAAAAGCCATCAAGAAGGCGGCGGAAGAACTCTTAAGCGTTCTTAAAAGAGAGAAATTAGTTTTAGATTGGAAGAAACGCCAACAAACCCGAGCTTCGGTTAAAGTTAGCATTTCTGAGGTTCTGGATAAGAATTTACCCGAAACATATACTCCAGAACTCTTTGAGAAGAAATGCGAGCAGGTTTACCAGCATATTTACGAATCTTATTCCGATGCCCGAAATAATATTTATAATAGGGCGGCATAAGTGGATGTTTAAGCCTAATAACGACATTAAAAGTTTAAAAGTAAGGTTGAATTAGTTATGTTTATTTAATATATCCTTTAGTAGTTAAATTTGAAAGGTTCAACTTTTTTAATATGCTCATAATTATGCCCTTTGTCATCAGGCTGAATAGCAGGTAGTTGAAACAATTCTTGTTTATTTTGTGAAACTAAACAAGGCTCTTTAGCTTGCAACATTTTTAATTGTGCCCAATTTTCAAGGCTTCTATTACACGTCCAATGTTCAAATTCGTGTAATGAGTGAATTATTGGAGGAATAGTTAGCCCAAGTGCTAAGCAATAGTTAGTTTCCTTGACCATACATTCAAATGTTATTGAAGCTGTAATAGCATCAAAAAAAGAAAGAACTAACGGAATAACTGGTTTATCTATTAATTTTAATACTTTTACTGTTGCAGAAATTTGTTCTATAGCGTTATGAAACTTTAAGTATAACTTGGCAACTCCTTCAGGCTCAAAAGATGTACTTACGTTAGGAGACATTAAAGAAACCTTACATTCTATAATTATATAGGCGCTAGGAAGACTTATGAGAAAGTCTGCTCGTTTCGTGGCCGTATGATCTAAATCTATCTCATCAAGCTTTTGAAAACCTTCTGGAGCTATATGAGGTAAAAGCACTCGCTGAAGATAATTTGGGGTCAAGCCGAGATACGTGTAAAATAGTGCAAGATAAGCCTTTAACCCTTACT
>CAZUVR010000150.1:0-5373 GCA_964623815.1 uncultured bacterium
ATAGCCCGGCGTAAAGGTCTAGCCCCATATTTAGGATCAAAGCCTTCCTCTACGACTAACTCTTTAAATTCGGGTGTGACTTCTAAAGTAATATCCCTCTGCTGTTTCAGTTGCCGCGCCACATCGGTTAAGAGAATATCGGCGATTCGGGTTACTTCTGGTTTCGTCAACTGACGGAAAACGATAACCTCATCAAGACGGTTGAGGAATTCGGGGCGAAAATAATTTTTTAGTTCGTCGGTGACGCGATTTCTCAGGTTCTGGTATTGAGCTTCATCGCCCCCGCTCAGGGAAAAACCTAAACCGTTGCCGCCCTTCTCGATCGCTTTCGACCCTATATTAGAAGTCATGATGATCAAGGTATTCTTAAAGTCCACCTTACGGCCCTTAGCATCGGTGAGATGACCGTCATCTAATAATTGTAAGAGTAGATTAAATACATCTGGGTGGGCTTTCTCGATCTCATCGAATAGCACTACTGAGTAAGGTTTCCGGCGTACTGCTTCCGTCAACTGTCCGCCTTCTTCATAACCCACGTATCCCGGAGGTGAGCCGATTAGTTTCGATACCGTATGGGATTCCATCAACTCCGACATATCGAGACGGATCATCGCCTCCGGTGATCCGAATAGATAAGCGGTGAGAGTTTTCGCCAATTCGGTTTTACCTACTCCGGTGGGGCCTGCGAAGATAAAACTGGCTATCGGGCGGTTAGGAGATTTGAGTTTCACCCGCGATCGTCTCACCGCTTTAGCTACGGCCTTAACCGCTTCCTCCTGTCCGATGATGCGCTCGTGTAAGAGGCTTTCCAGATTGAGTAAGGATTCCGATTCGGTTTCGGCTATTTTATTTAAGGGTACTCCCGTCCAGGAAGAGACGATCGCCGCGATTTCTTCTTCATCCACTACCGGCACGAGGGATTCAGGATTGATGATGGGAGATTCTTCAATTTCCTCGGCGTGTAATTTATTGTGGGATGAATAGCGGAGGTGGGTTCTAGAACCGGCTTCATCGAGTAAATCTATCGCTTTATCGGGGAGGAAACGATCGCTGATATAGCGATCACTCAACTGGGCGGCTGCCTGTATAGCCCCCTGAGAGTATTTCACCTTATGGAAATCTTCGTACTGCTTCTGTATCCCCTCTAATATCTCGATGGTTTCCTCTACGGAAGGCTCACCCACCATCACCGGCTGAAAGCGTCTTTCTAAAGCCGCGTCGCGCTCGATATACTGACGATACTCATCAAGGGTAGTGGCACCGATACAGCGTAATTCTCCCCGGGCGAGGGCAGGTTTGAGAAGATTAGCCGCGTCCATAGCTCCACCTAGAGCGCCGGCACCTACAAGATTATGAATCTCATCGATGGCAAGGATAATATTACTGGCTGAGCGTACTTCTTCGATAACACCTTTGAGTCTTTCCTCAAAGTCACCACGAAAACGGGTGCCGGCGAGGAGCGAACCCATATCGAGGGCGTATACCTGTTGATCTTCTAATAGTGTGGGTACGTCACCGCTTACAATACGTTGGGCTAATCCCTCGACTATGGCGGTTTTACCTACACCGGGTTCACCAATGAGGACGGGGTTATTTTTGCTTCTGCGCCCTAAGATTTGGACGGTGCGCTCGATCTCGATACTTCTGCCCACCACTGGATCGATTTTGCCGTCGCGGGCTTCTTGAGTTAGATTCCTAGCGTATTGTTCTAGAAGGCTTTGACTTTGGGAGCGTTTACGTTCGCGGCTACCTCTTTCCCTTACTCCCGAGGCTACTGTTTCGCCTACACCCTTTAAGATTTTCGTGCGTAACTCGCTTAAATTAATACCTTGTATGGTGAGCAGTTTAGCGGCGACGCTATCCGGGTTGACGGTAATCGCTAACAGGAGGTGTTCCGGCGAGATCGATTGTTCGCCTGACTGTCGGGCTTCTTGGAAAGCCGTTTCAAAGATAGTTTTGACTTTGGGAGTAAAAGGTATATTAACCGGGCTGTAACCCTTGCCTCTTCCGGTTATCTGATCCACTAAGTTACGGGTATTTTGGAGCGTTACCCCTAATTCATTGAGAAGGCTACCCACAAAGCCTGTACCTTCGCCTATCAATCCTAATAAGAGATGTTCCGTTCCTACCACATTATGACCGGTGCGCCGCGCTTCCTCTTGGGAAAACATGACCGCTTTGATTGCTTTTTCGTTGAAGTATTCAAACATGGCTGAAGGTTTCCGGGTTTGTTACGTTTCTTAATCTTTAGTTTACCCCCCTTGTGTATCCCCCCGAAGTAGCGATAGCCGTAATCTTTTAGCTGGGTTTCCCGCAAGTAACCACGCCGAAGATACCGAAAGTGTCCATCGTTACCTGAAAGTTAGAAAAACCAGCAGATGCGGCCCAACTCTGACTTAATTCTAAAGACCTGAGCCGCATTATCCAGGGTTTACCCGTGTGGGAAGGCAAGACTCTGGCGATTAGCTCTAATTGAGGATGGTAGGGCTGGACGGTAAAAATTAATTTACCTCCTGGTTCGAGAATGCGAAACAGTTGATGAAAGTGACCGGCGATCAGATCGTTATCGGGTAATATTTCGTGTAACCCGGAAACGATGATTATGTTCGGTTTTGGAGCAACAAGATCGAGTTCTCGATCGTTGAAGGCATCCGCCCTCTCCACCTTCGCCTTCACGCCCAAGGCGTAGCTCAGTTGTTGCGCTTTCTCCACGTTTTCGAGTTTATAATCCCTCAGAGTGGCGATGTAGGTATGGGGCGGGAAATCGGCCAGCACCTCTAAATCGTATCTGCCGCCGCCACAGGCTACATCGAGCAGCACCGAAGTAATATCGCGCTCCTGATTTTCTTGAATCGCGCTCCGCAGAATATTTTTTAATATCTCTCCTCTCTGTCTGATTCCCTGCCATCCCTGAGAATCGAGGTAGAGTTTATCGATCGTCCTGCCGATAAAGCCCCGCCCGTGAGGTTTATTTCTGTACACGTACTCTAGCATTACCCCGGAATCGAAACCGTATTTCAATCCCAGAGATATGCCATCGGATAGGGTGCCGATCGAATTTAATAATATTTTCATCGCTCCATAATAGATATGCTTGGGATGCCATATCGGTAGGGGGCGGTTTAATTCTTCATAACTCGGTAATTGGCCCATGATTTTCCTCTTTTTTAATAACTTTATTCCCAAACTGGAAAATGTCCCTCACCGGCGAGGTCTTGCATAGTTTGAGTCAGCAAACACATAAAATTTTTCTTGTCTCCCGTCCAATAGATTGGTTCACCTATAAATACATCGCAGAAGAAAGGTACTAACAAAAATTCCCCTTTCGGTAGACATTTCCCTAGACCGTGCAGGAAGATCGGATAAACCGGTACATTAGGAAAGCGTTTGGCTAGATGGGCAATACCGCTTTTAAATTCTGATAATTGTTCTGGCTCTCCCCTGGAGCCTTCTGGATAGATGATTAAAATTTCCCCTTTTTCTATGGAAGAATAACAAGCCTCAAGAAGGTCTGTTTTACTTTTACACTTCTCTCTTTTTATGGGGATTATATTCATAATATGTAAGGAAAACCAGGCTAAAAAACGATTGCTTAAAAAGTAATCTTCAGCCGCTACAGGTCTGATTTTTGACAATAAACTCAAGGGAAATAAGGTCATCAATACCATCGTATCTAGATGACTGTTGTGATTAGCGACGATGATAGCTGAGCCTTTTTTAGGTAATCTTTCTTTATGAACTATCCTCAAACCGATAATAATTAGAACCAACAGACGAACTACGAAGATAAAGAAAATAGGTTGAAGAATAGCCGTAATTTTCATAATAGGCCAGAAAAGTAGAAATAAACGGTAAAGTGAAAAAACAGGGGAGCCGTATAGGTAAGGCTATCGATTCTATCTAATATACCGCCGTGGCCAGGGATTAAATTGCCGCTATCTTTCACGCCTAAATCTCTTTTTAGAGCCGACACGGTGACATCACCGATAAAACCAGTTACGCCTATTAATAATCCAATACAGAGGGCATGAAGGAAATCGAAAGGAGTTAAATAAGGGGCGAGAGCGATAGCGAGGGCGGTAGTGGTAAGCACACCGCCGCTCAAACCTTCCCAGGTTTTTTTCGGGCTAACTTTCGGCACGATTAAATGATTACCGAAAGATTTACCCCAGGTATATTGGGCTATGTCATTAATAGAGGTAAGAAAAACCAGATAAAGTAATAATCCCTGCCCGCCTCCGAGCGGGTTTCCCCCTGGGGGTAAACGTAACAGATAGGCGACGTGACTTATACTGAAGACGGTTAAAATTAAGCCCCAATGTAGCGTCCCCACCGCCTTTAAAAATCCTTGAGTTTCTCCGACGATAACCATTCGCAAAGGGAGAAAAAGAAAAACATAAACTGGTAGGAAAATTAAGAACATTCCATACCAACTGATGCCGACCCAATAGTATTGTAATACCACTGCTAAATAAGCCCAGAATAGCACTTGTCTATCGGCTTGTCGGGTGGGAATTAAAGATAGATATTCTTTCAGAGCCAAGAAACTGACGAAACAGAAAAAAACGATCGCTATCATCGGGTTTAGGGTAACTGCTATCAGGAAAATAGCCGATATTAACCACCAGGAATTTATTCTCTGTTTCAGTTCGGTATAGTCTTTATCTGGTTGGGATAAAGCTAGAGAGTAAATGATAATAGTACCTATGATTAATAGGCTCAGGATAAGGACTAAAAACCACAGTACGTTAAGAGGGGGGAGCGTCCAAAACATCGTGATTGAGTGAATTTTTTACTCGATTGATTATGGTCACAAGTAACAAGATAAGTACTATACCCCAGGTGATATTAAGCCAGAGTCCAGGAGTTAAGCCCAAAGCTAAACAAATGGCTATGAGTCCGAAAATAAAAGCTCGATCGCTCTTACCCATCGGCCCGTCATATCGTCTCATACCACCTGTTATAACACCACAAATTCCGGCAGTTTCGCTAATTATAGACAGTACTACCACCGGCACAACTAAAAGGGCGTTAACACCGGGAATTAAAGCAAAAGGTAGATAGAGGGCGGTATCAGAGATGACATCGCCTAATTCGTTTAATATAGCCCCAAGAGCAGTTTTCAGATTATGTTCTCTAGCTAACATTCCATCGATCGCATTTAGGGACATCCTTAGGAATAAGCTGACGGGAATAAAAAATAATATAAATTTATATCTAGGGAATAAGGTCAATAAAAACCCTGTCAGTACGGATAAAACTAACGCGGATAAGGTAATCGTATTAGGTGTGATTCCCCACCGGGCTAGATTGATAACTAAAGGTCTGAGTAAATTTTGAAAGCCTGGTTTAAGTTGATAGATACTGATCATA
>CAZUVR010000151.1:0-4977 GCA_964623815.1 uncultured bacterium
ATTGGTTGGTTTACTCACTGTTGCTACTATGTTCCACCCAATTGAAAATTGCTATAAACTTATGGAATGGCTGACTATTATTCTTTCCAGTTTCCTTAGCCTATTAACTCCCGCCGGGCTGATCATCGACAAGCTATTAGGGGATGTGGCGAGAAATCAACTACATAAAGCGGAGGTGCTGGAAGTCCGCACCGATAACGTACCGAGCTATCAGATCCTCAATGGAAAGATCGATCGTCTTCGGGTTGCGGCTAGGGGGATTTATCCCATTCCTGGGGCTAGGATCGAAGCCTTTGAACTCGAAGCAGCTCCCATAGACATCGATCTCTCCGCGCTACAAAAAAAGGATAGTAGATTGTCTCAAGCCCTGCGCCGGGATGCCGATAGTGCTTTCCGTCTGGTGATTAAAAAAGCAGATATAAATGGGGCTTTGCGATCGCCCGAAATCAAACCCCGCTTAGAGAGCTATTTTAACAGCCTGATTCCGAAACAGGAAGGAATGGCGGTACAGAGCTATAAACTGGAAGAGGTACAAGTGCAATTTTTCCCCTCTGGGCGTTTAGGTGTCAGGATACAAGCTCAACCATTTTTAGAAGGTGGTGTACCTGCTAATCATCTGGACTTGGCCCTAGAAGTCAGCGTTAAGCTGATCGATGGTCGTAGCTTTCAACTGAGCGATCCAGATGGCACCCTGAACGGGCGAAGATTATCGAGCCGATTACTGAAGGGATTTACCGATCGCTTCAGCGAAGATCTGGATTTACGAAGATTAGAAAAATCGGGAATTACCGCCAGGATTCTCCAGTTTAACCTAGATGAAGATACCCTAGAATTAGCGGGTTTCGTGCGCGTAGCCAAGTAGGTATAATCCTCCTTTTTAGGGAACACCCGTAACTATAAGCACTGTCTAATTAGTAGTGGGAGCGTTAAAAGTAGAAATCATGGAAGAGAATCGTAATAATAATCGTTTTTCTCTAGGCCCTTTAATCGCCGTAGGGATAGGCTTATTCGCCGCAGGCGGTGTCACCGCCTGGTTAACCTTCAATAGGTTATCTTCCGTCCCCACTACCCCTTCCCCGTCTCCCTCCAGCAGCCCCCCAGTAGCTATTACTCCCGCACCTTCTCCAGTTGCGGTAGAAACTCCTTCTCCGGTTCCCGTAGCCACTCCTGTACGTAAAGAAATTGTACAAGTGTATTGGTTGAAATTAACCAACACGGAGACGCAATTAGTGGCCCAACCCCTAGAGGTAGAGAAACAGAATAATAAAAGCGATGAATTAAAACAGGCGTTCAATCGATTATTAAAGGGCGCGGAAGATCCCGACTATACATCCCTCGTACCTCCGGGGACGAAATTACTCGGGCTAGAAACCGATAAGAGCGGGATCAAAATCAATTTTTCTAAAGAATTCGCCGCCGACGGCGGTACGGAAGCTTTAATCGGTCGTCTGGCGCAAGTGATATATACCGCTACAAGTTTGGATTCTAACGCTAAAGTCTGGATTTCTGTAGAAGGTCAGCCTTTAGAATTATTAGGTGAAAGTCACGGCTTAATGGTGGATCAACCGATGACGAGAAAGATTTTCGAGGAGAACTTTCAACTCTCGGGGAATTAACTGATCCGTCGTACTATACTTGAGTAAACCTATTTTTACCATTAACTTATTTTGAAATCCCGCTCTAGTTATTGGCAGTTAGTCCCTTTTCTGCGTCCTCAAGCCAC
Organism: uncultured bacterium; assembly: GCA_964623815.1. Classification (GTDB taxonomy): domain Bacteria; phylum Cyanobacteriota; class Cyanobacteriia; order Cyanobacteriales; family Microcystaceae; genus Chroococcopsis. Next base: position 1,724 of record CAZUVR010000151.1, read on the forward strand.
CACTATATTTTTAGCTTTTATCTGTACTTTAGGATTTACTGTTTTCTGGCCGATCTTAGCCTGGTTAGCTGGACGTATGGCTAAATATATCGGGGAGGGAAATGTAAACGCTCTAGCCTATCTGGCTGGGGTGGCGGCGGTGGTATTTTTTCTCAGGGGCGCTTCTCAATACGGGCAGGATTCTTTAATGGCAAAAGCGGCCCTGAAAATAGCTTTAGAATTGAGGAGACAGGTATACGCCCATATACAAACCTTAAGTTTGAGCTATTTTGAAACGGCGAAAACAGGGGATCTGAGCTATCGTTTAACCGAAGATGTCGATCGCATCGGAGAAGTGGTGAACAAGTTCTTTCACGATTTCATCCCCTCCGCTCTACAGTTGATCGTCGTCTTCGGCTATATGTTCTATATTAACTGGCGTTTAACGATCGCGGTAATTATTATCGCTCCTCTGTTGGGGGTGTTGGTGGGTTATTTCGGAGAGTTACTGTTAAAGTATTCCCGCAGAAGTCAACAGGGTATTTCTAATCTGGCTTCCTTATTGACGGAAGTATTCAGCGGTATTCGCGTAGTCCAAGCTTTCGCCGCCGAAGATTATCAAACCGCTTTGTTTGCTCAAGAAGCCGAACAGAATCGCCGGGCCCAATATCTGGCGGAGCGAGTTAAAGCTCTGCAATACGTGGTGGTGGGTTTCTTACAGGCGATGGGGGTGGTGTTTCTCTTCTTCTTGGCTGGTTGGCAGATTTCTGAAAAACGTCTTACGGGGCCAGATTTCGTCAGTTACGTGGCAGCGGTGGCGATGTTGATCGACCCGATCGCCCACATCACCAGCAATTATAATCAGTTTAAACAGGGTCAGGCTTCGATCGATCGCATTTTTGAATTGTTAAATATCAAACCAGCTATCATAGAATCCCCCGATGCCGAAGCTCTGGGAGAGATTACGGGAAAGGTGGAATATTGCGGGGTTTACTTCGCCTATAATAGCGATCGTCAGGTATTGAAAGATCTAAATTTTATTGCCTCTCCTGGGGAAATGATCGCTTTAGTTGGCGCATCGGGTGCGGGTAAGAGTACACTGGTTAATTTACTGCCCCGGTTCTACGATCCTACTGGTGGGCAAATATTAATCGATGGTGTCGATATTAAATCCGTAACGTTGAAAAGCTTGCGACAACAGATAGGGATGGTGTTACAGGAAAATGTTTTATTTTCTGGTACCATCGCCCAAAATATCGCCTTCGGCCAGTCTGATTTCGATCTCGCCGATGTGGAGGAGGCCGCAAGAATCGCTAACGCCCATCAGTTCATTATCGAACAGAGTCAGGGTTACTATACCTATGTGGGGGAGCGTGGTGTGAATTTATCTGGAGGGCAGAGACAGAGAATAGCGATCGCCCGAGCCGTTTTATCTAACCCGAGAATCTTGATACTCGATGAAGCGACTTCGGCATTAGATTCGGAATCCGAGGCCCTCGTGCAAGAGGCTCTAGAAAGGATTATGGATGGTAGAACGGTATTTGTAATCGCCCATCGTCTGGCTACGGTACGACGGGCCGACAGAATTATCGTTTTAGAAGCGGGGCAGATCATCGAATCGGGAACCCATGAGCAATTACTGGCTTTTAACGGCCGTTATGCTCATTTCCACGCTCAACAATTTCAGCTCTAGCTGGTTTCTTCGTCACCGAAGCGGGTAATATCGTCGTCCCCCAAGTATTCCCCGTTCTGTACTTCGATCATCACGAGGGGGATAGAGCCGGGATTTTCTACCCGATGCGAGGTATTCATCGGTACGTAAGTGGATTCTTTTTGTTTCAGTAATTTGGCTTCCCCGTTACAGATGACTTTAGCTGTTCCGGAGACTACTACCCAGTGTTCACTACGATGATAGTGCATCTGACAACTGATATGATGTCCGGGCTTCACAGTGATCCGATTGATCCGATAGTGATTACCTTCCTCCAAAACCGTAACCGTTCCCCAGGGCGGAGTTCTGGTCATTTCTAGATCCTCTACATCGAGCGTAGAGCCGTTAGTCGTCTCATCCATAATCTATACCAGTGAGTTTCTATCACTATTTTACTGAGATTATAATTCTTGGGCTTCATAGAGATAGAATTGTTTCATCACCGCGATCGTGCCGAATTGATAACTGGGGATGGGAGCGGGAAAGGCTAATTCTGTTTGATAAATGCTGAACAGGAGGAAGTTACGTCTCGTGGTGGAGAGCGCGATCGTATTTTTGATGTAAGGTTGTCCAGTATCGACGAGGGTTTTACAGTATCCTGTCAGTAAGGCTTTTACCTCTGCTTCAGTTTTCACCTTAGTACAAACATCCTGTTTGAGATAGCCCGTTAACTCTTGCGTGGCGTATTTCTCATAATCGATCTGGGCTGGATTGTTGACAGCCATTATCCCACCTATTGCTGTCAGTAGGGTAGCAACCATCGCGGATGCTAGTTGTAAAACATTCATTGTAATCCTCACCTGTTATATTTTGCCCTTGTCTTAAATCAAATCTATCCTAATTTTTTAAACTTTGTGTTATATTAATAAAGGTCTATGGCGAGCGTAGCCAAGTGGTTAAGGCAGTGGATTGTGGTTCCACCACTCGCGGGTTCAAGTCCCGTCGTTCGCCCTCGTTTCAAGTTTACTCGATTCCCCCTTCCCTATATCTTCCCTAATTTTCCTCGATGCCCACAACAACTCCTGAATAGGTTGGTGGTGTTCTAAATCTGTGAAAGGGAGTTCAAATGGCACATCCAAACTCAAAGCGATTAATGAATAATCCAATGACAATATCGTGCATCACAATAGACTTAGCTACTCGCTATTCCCGATGCCGGAGGCACGCTGCGCGCCCGTGTAAGACATGGTTTTATAAACGGATTTAGTCTGATTACAGAGAGGAATACTCCCTTAGAGTATTTAAGTTAATGCTCGAATGCCACTAAGTTAAGCATCCTAGACAGCCTGAAACTCCTATAATCCCGTAGTGATCTCAGTAGATTTAAACATTAACTTAGCAGCATTCTGTTTCAACCCTTCGTCCAAATTGACAGTTGCCTCGACCGTAAACAGATGGGGACGGGGTTAGGACTCGCCCTAGTCAAACAAATTGTGGAACTCCACGGGGGTCAAGTGGGACTGACAAGCGAACTTGGTGTGGGCAGTTGTTTCACCGTCACTTTGCCATATATAGCAATCCTAAATGATTTAAGAGATAATGAAGGGGAGAAGATAAAACAAGA
>CAZUVR010000152.1:0-4798 GCA_964623815.1 uncultured bacterium
TAAATTGACAAGTCGTTGCGGGGTGCTAGAATTCCTCTCCCGAGCGCGGAGCATCAATTCTGTTGCAAAGGTTTTTGATGATCGGCACTACCGATGTTAAGCGCGGCTATTCATACAAGAAGGAGCGGCTCGAAGAAGCCGAAGTTCCTCATAGTTCGGGTAGCCGAGCCTAAAAGTCTCCTAAGTACAGGACAAAAATTGTAATGCGTGAAGAAACTCATGATGTTTCAAGTCTAAATCAGTAACAATTGAACGTAAATAATCGAAGCCATAACGAAAAATACTCTTAGCGAGTCGTCCATGTTTCTTCAGTTTAAGCGGATGAAGTTGATGGAGCCATTCTCCTGTCTTAATAGCCCATACTAAAGCCAAACTCATCAATCCCAGTAATTTACTTAATCGTTCTTGTCCGACAAAATGAGTAGATTCGAGGTAGAAACCTCTAGTTTTGAACATCCCAAACAGAGTTTCAATAGCCCAACGCTTAGCGTAGTCAGAAATGATGGTGGCTGGGGAATCTGAGGAGATGACCACTAATAACTCGCCATCCTCTAAGCGCAAAGCGGCTACATAAACTGAGCGACCCCAAACCCATCGACGACCTGATAAAACTTCTCTTTGACCGACGACCAGATGGGCAAAAGTAATGGCAGCACTAAGCCTTTTTTGGCCATCGCTTATCAGGTCGCTCTCTCTGATGCGGAAACGAAAGGGGATGGTGGGTTCAAGCAGGAGATAGCTTAACCAGTCGCTACCGACAAATTCTCGGTCAGCGGTAATGAAGTCCAGCCTCGCTTCTGGAAAAATCTCTTGAAATCGGTCGAGTAAGTCCAAACGCTCATCGGTATCCGAGTTACCTTTTTTGTCTAACATCTGCCAAATTAGGGGAATAGCGACACCGTGATGAACCACTCCCAACATGAGAATGTTAAAACGGGTTGAGCCAAACGACCATTCAGTTCGGTCTAAACTTAGCACCCAGGGCTGGGGAATCTCCATCAAAGCCACTATCACTCTGGCTAGGTGAGCATAATCGCGCATCAAAATTTCGGAAAAAACGTTGTAATCGTTTATAGCTTGACTCCATTTTGGCATGACTCCGAAAACCTGCCGCCAACTCTACCAGATTAATCGTTTTAACTCTGAGCAGGGCAATTAAAAACAGGGACAAGAAGTTGAGGCGTGCGCCATGCCATCCCAGATAGGGTTTCAAAGCATCCCGCAATAAGTTAATCTGATTCATAGGGTTTTATTCAAGGTGTGGTAACTTTCTATGAAACCCTTTTCCTGTAACCCTTGGCAACCCTTTTCCTACTTTTTTGTCCTGTACAGAGAAAAGTCTCAATTATGGCTCTTGCACACTTTTGATAAAAATGGAAAATCCTTAGAATTCACCGCAGAGGCGATCAAAGAAATTTACCAAGCAAATCGAGGTGTTGATTTGCAACCTGGAAGTGATTTGCAAACCTCGGAAGACTTCGATATTCCTGAGAATCAATTTGATAATAAATTATGGCTATCTATCTAATTGGGTTATTTTTGCGAGCTAGAAACCGTTCTGTTTACAAGCCCGATGTCTTATTTTTGCAAGCTACTACATCTAGGTGCGCGTAACAAGCAACAAGTCACTGAGGAGCCGTGTGAATTTAACGGTTCAAGCACGGTTTTGTAGCCGAGCCAAGGGGGTGATTTCTTGGCTTAGGCATCCATTTATGATAATCTTTATCTGAGAATTGGGCTATATTCATGAAATTTAAGATTCTAAAGTATTTCTTTTTGACTTGTCTAAACTTAGGAGTATTTTTAACTGTTACTACAACTATTCAAGCAGCAGAGCGGGTTAAAATAATTGATGACAGTTTAGAAATTTCCCTATCGGTTGAGTCTTTAGAAACTTTCGCCAAGACGGGGGAAGTGACAGGTAACCTCAAGCTTTTCAGGGGGTTTTTAACTCCAGAAAATTTAGAAAATTTACGAAAGCTGCTGGTAACACGATACTCTTTTAACCAAAGTACTACTTATAAAATTACTCGAACCTCTCTCGTTAAAGATTTGTTCAAACAACTAGGAAAAGTGGTCAAATCGCAACCTAACGAGAATGGTTTTTATGCAATTCGTGGTGCAGTAGTCACGGCAGCCAGAAAACCTGATGGATGGACTTTGTTAGATGTTTTACGGGCCTTTCCAACCCAAAATATTTATATTGATGGCAAAGCTTTATTAGAACTAAAAGATGAATTAGCGGTCTATGTTAACTATCAGCACTCAACTGTTACCGCTGTCTTTAATGAGGCGGAAAAAGAAGCGGCGAATCAAACAACATTTAATCTATCTCAATTACCTGATTTAAAAAAACCAGGCTCTTATCAGGTTAGTAAAGAAACAATTTCGGTTTCGAGAAAGGCACTTCGTCAAACAGGAGAAGGATTAGCCTTACAGTATAAATTTAACGTTGATATTTATAACCCAGAAAATCTTGAACAACCTGCACCTGTAATTTTAATTTCACATGGCTTCGGTTCACTTAAGGAGAACTTCGTTAAATTAGCACAACACTTAGCGTCTCACGGTTTTGTCGTCGCCTTACCTGAGCACATCGGCAGTGATTTAGAATATCGTCGAGAACTACTAGAAGGTCAGTTAAGTAGTGCCTTAAGTCCAATTGAATATTTAGATCGTCCCAGAGATTTAAGTGATGTTATTGATTCTCTAGAACAATTAGTGGCAAGTGATCGCCGTTGGGCGAAAAGAGTGAACCTACAACAAATCGGAGCAATTGGGGATTCATTGGGTGCAACAACTGTTCTATCGATTGCAGGAGCCGAGTTAAATATTCCTCGTCTACAAAAAGTCTGCAATAGCAATGAAATTATTGTTAATGCAGCTCTTTTATTACAGTGTCAGGCAAGTTATCTTCCCCCCGGTCAATTCAGTCTTTATGACCCTCGCGTAAAAGCTGTGATTGCCGCACACCCACTCGCCAGCGCAATTTTCGGGCCAGAAGAAATGGCTAAAATTAAGATTCCGATTTTAATTGCGGCGGGAAATAACGATATTATTACTCCAGTTGTTTTGGAACAAATTCATCCTTTTATTTGGTTGCAATCGTCTAAGCGTCATTTATTAATGTATCAACCTGGAGGACACTTTAGTTCTAGTAGTCCTTCGGCTGAGTATACAGCTGATTTTATTCCAAAATTTTTTGTCGGAACCAATCGAGCCGCGACTAGCCAGTATTTTATGGGTATGAGTGTCGCTTTTATGAATATATATCTGCGCGATCGCAAAAATTATTTACCCTATTTAAGTGCAATTTATGGAAAAGTGGCAAGTAATGAGCAATACCGCATCGCTCAGATTGAATCCCTTACCCCTCAAGAACTAGAAACCGCCTACGGAAAAAAAGCACCGATTCCCATTATTCCATCGCCAATTATTGCAACTGTTGCACCTCGTCAAGAAACGATTATCGAAGAAATTAAAAAAACGCGACTATTAAAAGTTGCTTATCCCAGAGATACTAATCCATTTGGTTATCTAGATAGTCAAGGAAATTGGCAAGGATATTGTTCAGTTTTAAGCCAATCTCTAGCCACTTATGTCCAAAAACAACTAAAATTGGAGTTTACACCAAAAGTCATTGCTCTGCCTTCTAATTTTGATAATCGCTTTGATCTAGTGAGAAATAATAATGTCCACCTCGAATGTGGACCAAATACGATTAGAAATGATATAGCTAATATTAGTTTTTCATTGCCTTTCTTTACATCAGGAACATTTTTATTAGTCGCAAATACTGAGACTGCCAAGATCGATCCAAATCATTTATCAGCTAATATCAAAATTGGGTTTTTATCGAATACTACCGCTGAAGTATTGGTCAATCAAAAATACCCTCAAGCGAAAAAAGTTGCTTTCGATACAGAAGAAGGAATTGAACAAGCGATTAGAGCTTTAGAAAATCGTCAAATAGATGCTTTGATTGATGATGGAGTTCTATTAAGGTCGCAAATAAGTGAGAACCCATCATTGAAGGTAGGCTATCAATTGGTTCCCCAGATACCTATAACTTGCGAGAGTTACGGCTTAATCGTCCCCAATAATGACCCGCAATGGCAAAATTTAGTCAATCGTTTCTTAAATAGTCAAACTTTAGAAAATTTAACGAATCAATACTTTTCAGACGAAGTAAAAAGTCATCTATTAACAACCGCCAATTATTGTTTAAATCTGAAAAATTAAGCGTGTAAAAATGAGCGTTATTGTTCTTTATGACCTTAAAAAGAATTTCTTTAAAAAAGTTCAGTTGTAAAGTAGTCTATTTTAGACTGTCGGTTCGCTCATTTGATTAGCCTCAAGGGGAATTAAGTCTTACACAGCTTAGAGTCTAGCTGATAAAGAGACTCAGGCATTCTCATAAGTGAAAGGAGTTGTTGCTGGAGGGCATTTAGGGGTGTAATGAAGAGAGTACAATCGGGCAGAAAATAGAGAGTAAGGTGACAAAAAGCCTTGAGAATTTGTTCTGCTGAAGGGCGAGATGTCTTTCGCTTAGGATTACCATCATAAAGACCAATCAAAGATTGTTGAGTTGCCTGGAGTGCCTGTTGGGGTAAAAGCAGCGAGGCTGACACGAGCCGCCATGTAACGCCTGAAAGTCTTGCCATACAAGAGTTTTAACAATAAAAACGCTTATTGACACAAAAATACCTAAAAAATCCTGCTTTTGCCGTACCAATTAATCTTGGGGTTATGCAACGAAACGCGAAATTTACTGTCGCATGTGGCATCAAAGGCTTAC
>CAZUVR010000153.1:0-4770 GCA_964623815.1 uncultured bacterium
TTGATTAACGGAATTCAAGTCAATCGGGATCTACTTCGCTATCGTAAAACAAGAGGGATTATCGGTGAAATTCTCGATAGCGTTAATGGAAGTGATCGCCAAAGGCAAATACTGCTAGACGGAAATCTTATCGCCGGGCAAGAAATATTACATCAGTGGATTCTAGAGGTGGTCGATTCTTTACGAGTTAGCCAAGTCGCGCTTCAAGTAACCCAACAATCTTTATTAGAAACCCGTCAAGCGATTAGAGCGATTAAACAACAAGCCACCAGGCAAAGTAGGAATCTTGATAATTTAGCGCGTGGTCTATCCGAATTACAAAAGCAATTACATTTAAAATTCAATGAGATAGAAAAGCGGATACATCAGTTAGAGATTCGAGTCTGCGCTAACGAAGACGTAGAGCGTATTTTCGTACCTTGAGTTACCTTACTGCGACAACAGTACCGTATTTTCAACGGTGGGCGGTGAATTTCCTCCGGGAAACAGGCTTGATTTCTGATTGTAATACTATTTTCGACCCCAGACCGATCGAGCAACTTATGCGAAAAGCGATCGACCTTAGAGAATTACGCCGGGGTAAGGAACTGTGGATAACCGTTTTTCCCTCCTTAAAGATTCCTGGTTTCGATTACGATTTACTCATGGCGGGGATGGATTTCATCGGTGCTAAATTGGGAATGAAAGCTCATTGGCTACGGGCGAGCGATTTCGATGACGACGATATTTTATACGATCTTCTCTTAGCCAGTGCGGCGATTCCTCTAGCTTTCCCTCAACGGCGGGTTAACGGACAATACTATGTTGATGGTGGTATCGCTGATAATATCCCTTTCGGCGCTCTAGCGGCTAGGGGTTGTAGTCATGCGATCGTCATTCACCTGGATAATGGAGAAATTTGGAACCGTCATGATTTTCCCGAACAGGCTATCATCGAGATCCGCCCCGAACCGAAGATTAATAGTTCTGAGGTACCTATTTTTGGGTCTATCAGTAGTGTTTTAAATTTTACACCCCAATATATTGAGGATTTAAAACTGCGAGGATACCAGGACGCTAAACGTTGTTTAGAACCTCTCCTGCAAACGTTCGTACTTTTAAAAGAACAGCGTCAAGTGCATCAGTCACTGTTGGAATCGACCCGCGCCCTTATGGAAGATCCGCCTCTTTAGTTTCAGACCTTGACCTTTCGTTGTTTTAAGGGATACCCCTAATACCGTAGATACTCTAGCAGAAGTAGCCAAGAGAATCGAAGTCATAGAAAAGACTCAGGATAGGATTAGTATCTCGGCATCAACTGCAGTGGTAGCAGGTTTAATTTTAGAGAAAGAGATAGTCAAGAGAATATTACGCGAGAATATCATCAAAGAATCCGTCAATTTATCAATAGCTGTAAAGTTTCTGTCGATTACTCACCTAGATTTTCTAATTGATGTAAGGCAACTACTTCATCAAAAATAGAATGATTATTTATATATAAATATCAAAATCTCATCTCTTATGAAAATATATTTTTAAATAAAAACCTAAAATAATCAAGATTTTAGCAAAAATACCTATTATAATAACTTAAAAATATATTTAACCTGACAAATGGCTAACTTAAATCCTAACACACCAATCAAGCAATATAGACGTAAGCTGTTTGAAACTCTAGGGAGCGAACGTTATTCCCGTCCTTATCGTCGGGGCGTAGGTAGAAAAATCGAATCCAGTCTTCCTCAAGAAGGTTTTTTCATTGAAGCCGGAGCAACGGATGGGTTTTCCGAGAGCAATACCTACTATTTAGAAAGGTTCAGAAACTGGCGGGGGATATTAGTAGAACCGATACCAGACTTATATAGAAAATGTCTTAAAGAACGCACTAAATCTAAGGTTTATAATTATGCTTTAGTACCTTTTAATTATCCAGACTCTCATGTAGAAATGTTATACGGGCATCTGATGTCAGTGGTGGCGGGGGCTTTTCAATCGGAGGAAAGGGAGCAGAACCATGTAGCTAAAGCAGGCCGTGCTTTAGGTTTTGAACCTTATAAAATCCAAGTGCCCGCTCGCACTTTAACTTCTATTCTCGATGAGGCGGGGGTAAAAGAAATAGACTTCTTCTCTTTAGATGTAGAAGGGTTCGAGTTACAGGTTTTAAAAGGCTTGGATCTAGATAGGTATCTGCCTAAATATATGCTTGTCGAGTGTTGGAACGAAGAATATCTACAAGGCATAAGCTCTTATCTATCTAAATATTATCCACCTCCAGAACAAGTATCAGAGATCGATTATTGGTTTGCCAGAGAAGCCAGGGGGTAATTTTTTAAGTTACGGGAGGGGGGATAATTTTCCAGGTGTGGAGGAATTTGTCCACTCCGCGTATATAGGCTAAATCTTCTCCGGGCAGGTAATCGTCGTTTTTCAGAAAAGAGAAAGCGTTTTTAAATACTTGTCCGCTGGCGGTGAGGGGGGCGGCAAAATGACAGGGGATGATTCGGTGAAAATCCCACTGGGAAACTCGCTCGACCCAGGCTAAAACCCGATCGGGGGTACGATTGAGGATCAATGTTTGTAATATGGGGGCGACTATTGGCCTACCCTCATTCCTCAAATTATGAAAAGTATCGAGCCAATCATCCGACCATTGAAAGGGGTATAGGCCAAAATAATTCTTCCTAGATCGATCGGGAGCGGCCAAGGCATCGATGAATACTTTACGCCATTGGGGTACACCTAAGGTGTGGGGTTGAAAGTAGAGGGAGAATAGACAGATTCTCTGCCAACCTTTGCGACGCAGGGCGGGAGAATCATCTATGCGATCGCCCGCTCTATCTTTAGCGTGAAACAGTAGGGGATAGGGATCGATTTCCAGAATCGGCGGCGGATAATCGGGGACGGAAACGATCGTATCCGTTACCAATAGAGTACCGGAGGCGCGATGAAATAGGGCCACCTCGGAAAAATCACCCAAGTTGAGATCGATCGTGGGTAATATATCATAACTAAATTCTTGAGCGAGGGGGCTGGTGGCCGGGTCTTCGGGCAGTATATGAGTGCGCTTTCTCGGTAAACCCAACCAAGAAACCGGTAGATTGACTGGAAAACTCCACTGCTCGGGAGCGATAAAAACTTGTGCGCCGGGAAAACAACGGGCGAAGGGGCCGACGAAAACTTTATGCTCGACTCCGGAGATAGTGGGCAGAATAATATATTTCACTTCCCCGTGACGAACTTCTAACTCCCGCATCAGGGTTATACATTCGCCGGTAGGGGCGACGGGAGCGTAAACCAATAAACCGCCGCGCTCCAATCTAATCACGGTCATCCGTATGGGGACGACCACATAGAAGATACCTTGTAATTGTTCAAACGTCCAGATCGTATCTTTCTCTACTTCTTGGCGAATTGTCCTCCTTTCGCCATAGGGATAAATTGGTACAATCGGCCAATAAGGCCATGCAAAATCATTGGTCATTGACCCCTACTCACAATCTGTTCATTTAGTAATGATATATGACTGAAACTTCTTGGACAAACCGCGTCGCCGATACTTGGCACCAAGCCACCCAACAGGTAAAAAATTTTTTCCCCCTGGATAAATTGGGTGGTTGGTTCAATGTAGATGAAGCTCAAATAAAAGAAATTCTAGCGAAGGTACGGCAAGAACTGCCCACTACCGGAGCCGTATTAATCGGTAAACCGCAGACGGGTAAAAGCTCTATCATTCGCGGTTTGACAGGAGTTTCAGCGGAGATTATCGGGCAGGGCTTCCGCCCCCACACCCAACATACTCAACGTTACGCCTATCCTAATAGCGATGTGCCCTTACTGATGTTTACGGATACCGTGGGTTTAGGGGATGTTAATAGAGACACGGAAGTTATTATCAATGAGTTAATCGGCAATCTCGAAGAAAAAACTCAGGGGGCGAAAATCTTAATCCTCACGGTAAAAATTAATGATTTCGCTACCGATAGCTTACTTCAAGTAGCGAAAACTTTACGGGGGAAATATCCGGCAATACCCTGTTTATTAGCCGTTACCTGTCTTCATGAACTTTATCCCCCAAACACCGATAATCACCCCGCCTATCCCCCGCAATTTGAGGATATAGGTAGGGCTTACGAGGCGATAGGCCAAACGTTTACAGGTTTGTACGATCGCACTGTTCTAATTGATTTTACCCTGGAAGAAGACGGCTACGATCCCGTATTTTACGGATTGGAAACGTTTAAGGATAATCTGGCGGACTTGTTGCCAGAGGCGGAAGCAAAAACCATCCATCAACTTCTCGATAAGGAAGTGGGCGATAAATTAGGTGGTTTATATCGGGATGTGGCGAGACGTTATATCGGGGCCTTCGCCGTAGCTGCAGCCACTGTAGAGGCTATACCCCTCCCTTGGGCCGCGATGCCGGTTTTAACCGCTCTACAGGTATCTATGGTGGGGCTATTGGGTAAACTTTACGGGCAGGTTATCACACCCTCACAGGCGGGGGGTATCGTTAGCACTATTGCCGGTGGTTTTGTCGCCCGGGCGATAGGGCGTGAACTCGTTAAGTTTATTCCCGGAGTTGGTAGTATAATCGCTGCGGGTTGGGCTGCCACCTATACTTGGTCTTTGGGCGAAGCTGCCTGTGTTTATTTCGGTGATTTAATGGGTGGTAAAAAACCGGATACGGTCAGGATTCAAGCCGTAATGCAAGAATCTTTTAAGTCCGCTCAAGAACGCTTTAAGGGGGAGTCGGGAGTTGGGAGTCGGGAGTTGGGGGGAAATTAGGAGTAA
>CAZUVR010000154.1:0-4567 GCA_964623815.1 uncultured bacterium
TCAGAAGAGATGCACGACTTGGTAATTGGAATGTTTATCAATCGATATGAGTTTGAAGTTGTAATACTAAATCCTGTTCTCAAAGGCTACTTATGAAGATTGGGAATCGGGAATCGGGAGTCGGGAATCGGGATAAATATTTCTACTCCCTACTCCCTACTCCCTACTCCCCGGATCGTAAAAGGGTACTATGAAAAACGGATTTAGTATAATTTGAGATGTACCAACATATCAACAACATCACCCGAAAATGATACCCCTCTTATTCAACAAGAAACGGGAGGAGCATCTCGGCCCGTCCCGCTTATCGTTAATTTAAGAACTTATTTTTTCTTTTTGCCAGACTTACCCGATTTAGCTTCTGGAGCTTTTTCTGCTTTCGGCGCTTCGGCTACCGGCTCAGGTGCGGCAGGTTCGGGTTCCGGTGCTACCTCGGTGGGTTTCTGACCCATTTGGGCGGCTACTTCGTCGGCGAAATTGGTTTCTTGTTTCTCGATACCTTCACCCAATACGAAGCGGACGAAACGACGTACCTGAATGTTTTCACCGATTTGAGCTACAGATTGCTTGATCAGCTCGTCAACGGTAATGCTCTGATCGCGGATATAAGGCTGATCTAATAACGCCATTTCTTTGAGGCGTTTTTCAATCCTACCGGAGACGATTTTCTCTTTAATATTGTCGGGCTTATTACCTAAGTCATCCCTACCCATCTCGATCGATTTTTCTTTCTCGACAATCTCTTGAGGAATATCCTCTACTTTTACATATTCCACGTTTGGACAGGCGGCGATTTGCATAGCCACGTTTTTCGCCAGAGTTTTGAAGTCTTCGCGGCGGGCGACGAAATCGGTTTCACAGTTAACTTCTACTAATACCCCGATTCTTCCGCCAGTGTGGATGTACTGTTCTACGATACCCTCGGCAGCAACCCTACCAGCTTTTTTCTCGGCTGAAGTAATACCTTTCTGTCTTAACCATTCAATAGCTTTTGTAATGTCGCCTTCGGTTTCCGATAGGGCCTTTTTACAGTCCATCATCCCAGCGCCGGTTTTGTCTCTCAGGTCTTTAACTAATTTTGCTGATATTTCTGCCATGTTAGTTTATTCCAATTTCTATACAAATGATGACATGATCCGGGTCTATCTTTCTTAAGGCAAAAGGTTTAATCCTTTTGCCTCCTAACCGTCATACTTTAATTATCTTCGTCCCCGCTACCGTATTGGGCAGCGTATTCGGAGTAATCGGGTTCCTCGTCATCTTCCTCGATCGTATCGTCGATTTCTTCTTCGATTTCGTAGTCTACACCTTGCCCGCCACGACCTTCGATAATAGCGTCGGCTAATTTACCGAGGATCAGTTTGACCGAGCGAATAGCGTCGTCGTTAGCAGGGATGGGAATATCTACTAAATCGGGATCGCAGTTAGTATCTAAGAGAGAGATGATGGGGATACCCAATTTCATACACTCGGAGATAGCGTTATATTCACGTCTCTGGTCTACAATGACTACAATATCGGGCAAGCGACGCATGGTTTTGATCCCGCCGAGATACTTTTGCAGTTTGCCTAATTCTCGGCGTAATACGGAGGCTTCTTTTTTGGGTCTTCTGTCGAGAGCGCCGCTATCTTCGAGACTCTGTAACTCTTTCAGTCTCTCTACTCTAGAGCGAATCGTCTCCCAGTTGGTGAGCATTCCGCCTAACCAACGTTGATTGACGAAGTTACAACCGCTTCTGCTGGCTTCTTGGGAAATAATGCCGGCTGCTTGGCGTTTGGTGCCTACGAAGAGGAATTTTTTCCCTTGATCTGCGGCTTTTCTTACATAATCGTAAGCGTCTTCCATTAACTGTGCTGTTTGCACTAAGTCAATGATATGGACCCCGTTTCTGGCGGTGTATATGTAGGGTGCCATTTTGGGATTCCAGCGGCGGGTTTGGTGGCCAAAATGCACACCAGATTCTAACAGTTCCTCTAGTGAAACTACGGGCATGATTATTTATCTCCTGATTCGGGTTTATCCTCCATCCGGGTTGTATTTCCATTTCTAGAAACACCCGATCGCCCAGATGTGCGAATTTTTACAGCTTTACCATTATACCCCATGCCGCAAAAGTTTTTATCTTGACCTCTCGATCGACTCCCACCTCCGGCTAGGGAGCGATCAATCTATCCCGCGATATAAATCAGCAATAGCTAAGTCTAGAGCGATACTTTCGAGGATGACGCGGGCGCGTAGCGTGCCTTCGGCATCGCCTGTCTCGTAAATAGTCGTTTCCCAACCCCCCGTAGAATTACGGCGACGACATTCTACACGCTGGATGTCTTGGCTGATTAAGACATATTCTTCTAAGGTTTCCATCTTTTGATAATCTTGAAATTTTTCCCCCCGATCGAAAGCTGCTGTACTAGGGGAAAGAACTTCAACGATAAGTTTAGGATAGCGTTTTAGATAACGATCTTGCCTGTCGCGGGGATCGCAAGTCACAAAAGCATCGGGATAGTAATAAAATTCATCCTTATAGTTAACTTTTACATTACCGGAGTAAAACCGGCAGTCTGTAGAGTCGCCGAAATGCAAGTTAATCAGAGTGAGTAGGTTGAGAGCGATACGATCGTGGTTATCCGTACCGCCGGACATCGCGTAAACCAAGCCGCGTCGGTATTCATGACGGATCTGGCTCTGGCGTTCGATAGCGAGATACTCTTCGGGACTGATGTAGTTAGGAACCGCGATCATAATATCTATAAAAACGCTTGTTCTTATTGTAGATTAAGAATGTAATTTCTTTACACCAGAAATGACCAGTGGTTAGTCACTCGTCACTAGCCACTAATCACTCTCTTGACTTAACCTGGGTTGTAAACAGGCGGCTATCAATTCTTCTACCCCATTGACCGGATAAATTTCTACACCTAACTCCTCCGCCACTCCTTCAACGGTGAGATCATCTAAAAACAAACTCTCTCCCGCTTTTAACATCACTGTCGGTAATAAAATCCCCTCTCCTAAATCCTTACCTTTCAACCCCCTTAATAAATCTTCTCCGGTTAAAAGTCCGGTTACAGTAATTTCCTGTCCCCAATAGTCACTATTTAAAGAGATTAAATCGACTCGTAACCCTTCAACGTCGTTTAACTGTTTGACAAGAGGTTGAAAAGCTAACTCTACAGCGTTACCCACTACCCAGATTAAGTGTTTGGGTTTTTTAATCTTTTTGGGTAATAATTTTTTTGCTGTGGTTTGAAACTGTTTGAGAAACTGCCGAATAGAGCCGACACCGTTACCGATTTGAGGATAGGTTTCATAATGGGACTGGGGGGGTAATTCTGCACCAGCGATTAAAAACCATTCATCCGCCAGCCAGACTACATGAGAACCGAATTGTTTTTTAAACTTAGCCTGTAGGGGTTGAACTTGAGCTATTACCTCTTTCGCTTTCTCCCTACTCACCGGGATTAATTGATCTTCTTGGGGGCGAAATTTAGTTAATCCTACCGGCACCACCGCCACCGAGGCCACTGCAGGAATATCGCCCTTATGAAAGGAAACTAGATCAGTTATGGTTCTTTCTAAATGAATCCCGTCATTGATACCAGGGCAGACGACTACTTGAGCGTGTATCTGTAAACGTCTCTCTTGAAACCATTTGAGCTGATCCATAATCTGCCCGGCTCGGGGATTTTTCAAGAGTCGGATTCTTATATCGGCTTCGGTGGCGTGAATAGAAACGTATAGGGGCGATAGACGCATCTCTTCTATTCTCTGCCATTCCCTTGCCGTTAGATTGGAGAGGGTGAGATAGCTACCGTAAAGGAAGCTCAAACGGTAATCGTCATCTTTGAGGTACAAAGTCTCGCGTTTGCCCAGAGGCTGTTGGTCGATGAAACAGAAGGGACAGCGATTGTTACACTGGATTAGCCCGTCGAATAGGGCTGTTTCAAATTCTAAGCCTAAATCGTCTTCATAGTCTTTCTCTATGTCGATTTTGTGGAGATTGCCCGAAGTGTCGATAATTTCTAAGGTCAAATATTCATCGGCGCAGAGATATTGATAGTCGATTAAGTCTCTGGGGCGGGTGCCGTTAATGGATACTAGAGCATCGCCCGTCTCAAATCCTATCTCTTCGGCGATCGATTGGGGTAACACCCGGCTTATTTTTGCAGGTTTTATCGATACTTGTGTCATTTGTTTAGCTAAATAGCTATTTAGTCATATAGCTATGCTTTTATCTCATTTATTCTCTATAGTCAATCTAACAAATATGCTACACCCGTGTCATCTAATAGAAGGTTGGTGCTTGAGTTGGCGAAAAATCAGAACCCTAAAACAAGGATTATTATCGGCTTAAAATGTTGAGTATGGAGTCAAGCCAGCTAGGCTTGAAAGTTGACTGCATATTTCCGAGGAGAAAAATGGCGAAAGAGGTGATAGTTTTATGGAAAAATTAAACTCATACCGTAAAGCAGTTCAGAAATTATTAAAAAGTCACGGCGATAGTGGATGTAGTACAATACTTCTCGTTTAAGGATTAAGCGGTATTAGAAATAGAAAAAATCGGCGGCT
>CAZUVR010000155.1:0-4348 GCA_964623815.1 uncultured bacterium
ACGATTCCTGCACTCCCGTCGAAGCCTACAGGTTCTCTGATGACATGGCTCAAGCCCGATGGATACGGGACAAGATACAACAATGGTGCGCTGATGGGGTCAAGCCCAATGAAATCGCTATCCTCGCCCGGGAGTGGGATCAGTTGGGGGTGATTAGATTACTTCTGGAGCAGAATAACATTCCCACCTATGTTCTTAAAAAAGATGATGTCAAGTTGATAAGGAATTTCGCCACCGAGCATCTCTTGAAGCAACTAAGGAAAGCTCCTAACTTAGTATTATCAGAAGCGGAATCCGTTCTGGAAAGGTTCACGAAATTTTTTAACCTCTGTGGTTTCTCTTTCGACCAGCCAACTATAAGAGCGTTACTGAAGATAGCCACCGATATTGATTCGGAACGGGGCTACAGCGAAAATTCAACAGCAACTCCCATCAGTACCAACGAAATCATCACCGCTATCTACGAGTTCGATAACAGTGGGGAGACTTTCTTGGACGAGGATGCCGTTCTCGTGACGAGTTGCCATAGTGCGAAGGGTTTAGAATTCAGGAAGGTCATCTTACTAGGTGACGAATTTAATGCTGATGACTCAGACAGGCGGGTTTTTTACGTGGGTATGACAAGGGCAAAGGAGGAATTGATCCTCTGTGCCACTGGGCATAGGCAGTTCATCAAAGAGACAGGCGTTACCCCCATCGTTGTTTCAGGCTCATCCGAGGGCGTTGCCTATCAAAAACTGCTGTACTTGGATTTAACACCCAGAGAAGTTAATCTAGGTTTTCAAGCAACCCACGACCAACAGAAAATCATCATGAAAATGTGGGAAGGTCAACCACTTCAACTGAAAGGTAACAAATGGAAAGGCTGGGATATTTACACGCCTGAAGGGGTGGCGATCGGGGCTTTATCTAGGAAGGGTAATGATGAACTCAGGCAAAAAAGAATCACGCCCGATCGCTTTCAGTTTCATGCTGGTGAAGTTAAGGTCAGGTATGTCTATCAACAGTTTCAAGTTAATAAACTTACTAATGAAATTGAAGATAAATGGTTTGTAGTAATTCCCCAAATTCGCATATCCCGCTAATGTAAACTATGATTGAACTCATTTTGTTAGAGATTTCCACTTTTCAACAATCAGCACCCATGAAAGACCAAAGAATAATAATTACTGGCGATGATGTCATTACCCTAGAGGAAGAGAGCGATCAAACTTGGATTCCTCACAGGACATTTAGGGCTGAGGAGTTTTTGGACAAACTTTCTAATAAAGTAGAAGGAAAGCGGGAAAAGGAATTGAAGTGGATCAACGAAGGAGTTGCCTGCCAAGTTTTAGACCATAGCAATAATAAGGGCTGGGTGAAGGGAAGACTCAGACTCTGTGTGGAGTTCATCCCCGATACGGTTGAATCCCCCCTCGATGAAATCAGACAGAGTTGGGGATAAACGAATGCCGCTAAGTTAAGGTTTAAATAAAGCTGCGATCACTACGGGATTATAGGAGTTTCAGGCTGTCTAGGATGCTTAACTTAGTGGCATTCGGGGATAAACTTTATCTCAATACAGGCAGTCAACGATTATAAATTCTGAGGTTGGTAAAGCATGAACTTATTTAACAAAGCTAAATTACAGGCTCAAAAATTAGCAGGAACCGCAAAAAATCTAATA
Source organism: uncultured bacterium (assembly GCA_964623815.1). Lineage (GTDB taxonomy): Bacteria > Cyanobacteriota > Cyanobacteriia > Cyanobacteriales > Microcystaceae > Chroococcopsis. The sequence goes on from CAZUVR010000155.1 coordinate 1,667, forward strand.
GCCGATTACGTTTCTTTCGATAAAGATGACCGAAAATAATGGGTACAAGCCTCGCCCTTCTAGGGCGACTTCTAAATTTCTTATCTTATTATAAACTCTTTTATAAATTAAGGATAAATAGCTTAGTTTAATTCGCTATAATATTAGTATGAAAAGTCGTTTTAAGTATCGTATATATCCTACAGAAAATCAAAAAGTATCTCTCGCCAAACTATTCGGTTGTACGAGAACAGTTTGGAATGATGCTTTAGCTTTTTGCCTTCAATCCTATGAAAAAGGTGAGAAGTTCTGCGGGGAAACTACCTTACAAAAACGATTCATTACCGAACCGAAGAAAACTGAGGAAAGACAGTGGCTATCCGAGGTTTCTAATATTCCTTTACAGCAATCTATCAGGGACTTGGGGCAGGCTTACCAAAATTTCTTTAAATCCTGTCAGGGTAAGCGTAAGGGGAAGAAAATACGACCGCCCAAGTTCAAAAAACGTAAGTCCCGACAGTCAGCACGATTTACACGGGGTGGATTTAAGGTACTCGCCGGAAGTGTCTACCTCGCTAAAATCGGTAAGCTGAAGGTTGTCTGGAGTCGTCCGTTACCCTCAACACCCTCTAGCGTCACGGTGATAAAAGATACCGCCGATAGATATTTCCTCAGCTTCGTCGTCGAGATAGAACCGATTAAATTGCCCGACAACGGTAAGAGTATCGGGATTGATTTGGGTATCATCAGTTTCGCCACTTTCAATACGGGTGAGAAGATAGAAGCCCCGAAACCTCTTAAGAAGAAACTTAAGAAATTACGCTCGGCTCAGCGCAAGTTATCTAGAAAAGTAAAATGTAGCAAAAGGCGGGAAAGAGCGAGGAAAAAAGTAGCTAAAATTCATACCAAGATAGCCGATATTAGAAACGACTTCTTACACAAACTATCTACTAGAGTTATCCGTGAGAACCAAACGATAGCTCTAGAAGATTTAAACGTCGGTGGCTTAATTAAAAACCGTAAACTATCCCGAGCCATATCGGATTTAGGCTGGCGTACCTTCCGAACCATGTTAGAAGCTAAAGCCGCCATGTACGGTAGGGATTTACGGATCATCGACAGATGGGAGCCGACGAGTCAAAGATGCCCCTGCTGTGGCGAGAAGGGCGGCAAGAAAGACCTGAGCGTTAGGGTCTGGACTTGTCTATTCTGCTCTGCCCAATTGGATCGCGATCGGGCAGCCGCCCAAAATATTTTAAAAGCCGCCGGAGGACATTCGGAGGCTCAAAACGGACGTGGAGAGAAGGTCAGACTTTCTAATAAGAAAGCGCATCTCGATGAAGCGTCAACCCGCCCGGAGTTCGTTCAGTTAGCACTGTTCGAGCAGATGGGAATCACCGGGGTTTCAGCCTGGTGAGGATGTCAAAAGGAAATTATCTTAGGGAAAAAAACTGTATTGTTATTATGCAAACAAGCCGAGTCCCGCATAGAGCAATTAGTTAGCCTGACTCCTGAGCCAGAGAAAGGATTCATCGCGGTTATCCAACACAAGGAAATTCAAGCACAGCTACATTTCACACCGGAGCAAATAATTCTTCATGAGAACTATATCGAGGGCAAACTCAAGATATTATCCTCACCGCAGTTCCAAACCGACTCTTGGCTTTATCGTTCTCTCATAGCCAGTTGGCAGGTGTTCTTGGGTGGGCGTATACCCAATAATATCCCCCCCGAAGGAGTCAAGCTTGAAGGGGATATAGTTTCTTACACGTTGCCGAGAGAACAGTTAAAAGTCATCGATGCTCTCTTTCACACTTTAAAAGAAGGATCAACCCTAAACATCTCGGTAGAGAAAGAAGAGATGGCGATAAATAGTTCTGTAGCTTTGAATATGGACAAGATTAATTATTCAGAACTAATAGGTTCATTAAATCTCGGTTCAAAATTGAAAAAGTCATAAATGCTCAAAATAAGCTTTTAACACCATAGTAAATACAACCCGAAGACCCAACTATATAAACCAGCCAAGTTAGAAAGAAACCGATTGCACGAGCGGGAGACGGGCCATAAATTGTGATCAACCCATAAGCGTGAGATACACGCCCGATCGTAAGCGCACCACCTAAAAACCACAGTAACCAGTCCGATGAATCCATCAGCTCTAAGGCAAGGATAAACAGGAGAGCGAGGGGAACATACTCGGTAAAATTGCCCTGCGCCCGAACTTTTCTCTGTAATAGCCCATCATCAGCGGTTTTGGTTGCGACAGATTTCTGTGTATAATTCTCAACAAAACTCGCCCATTGATTGGGCTTCTCCAGATAATCGGGCTGGTTCGCTACTTCGTCTTCCGAAGTTCCATGCCAGATTCTGGTAGTCGTGCGTTCCATGACGACGATGTATGAGAGGGCAAAGGCAATAAGACCATTCAGCCCGATAAATAAGGTGGAGATTGGTATAGGGTTGTTCATCCGTCCCTTCCTTAATGATGCTGATGCTAACGTATATTGTCCCAGATAGTCACCCCGCTTCGGTTGGCTACAACCAAAACTCCCGCAAGATAAAATAGAAAAATTGCCCGCGCAACCGCTACATCGTAAAAATGAAGAAAATCGCCTCAATTCTTTATCTCGGATTTCTCGCCCTCGTTCTCGCACCGAACGGTTCGGTAAGAGCCGAGATTGTCCGCCTCACCCTGTTACA
>CAZUVR010000156.1:0-4235 GCA_964623815.1 uncultured bacterium
CCCCACTATATTCATGATCAGGAAGGCTAATTGAAAGGGCCGCCACTGGGGAGGGGCGACTTCTTCCGGGCTGAGGTCTTCCCGCTCGTGGCAGGCTCTGCGGCGGATGGAGGTGGCGATCGATCTATTAGCTATACGGAAGGCTTCCAACACATCCGGGTCATCGAGGGCTTCTAACCCGGCGGCGATGCGGTCTTTCACGTTGCTGGCCCTGTTCAATAGTTCTCGGGCTACCTCTACCCGGCAGGGCGGTTCTGTGGGGGCTTTATCTGCTTGCTCAGCGATCCAATCGGCGTAGGCGAGGACGAGGGGCCCCACCATGCCCCGTAAAGTTGCCGCGTCGGGTGCGCTGCCCAGAGTTTCCATCTTCAATTCCACGCCAGGAATATCGGCGGGTATGACTTTTTCCACTTCTGCGCTCGGTATCCAGGCCGTGCGTATTTCCCGGCACAGTCCTTTTATTTCTTCGATGGCGACGGCGGAGACGTTATGACCTACGGCGAATTCATAATCGTTGCGGTATTGTAAATCGGCGATGCGCTCGTCTTCGTCGTCTAGAGTCTGCCCCCGTAAATCCGGGCGGGGGACGAAGGCGGTTTGAGTTTCTACGGTGAGTTTCGCCTGAAAGATATAGGCTTTATCCCTCTCGTTGTCACCGACGGGGCGGCGGTAGTTGACGAGGAAAAGACTGACGGCGCGGGTTCCAGGGGGAAGTTTGCTATTATCGTTGACTTCCCGCAGGGATAGGACGAGACGCAGGCCGCCGGTGTCCGGTAGGTCGATGGGTTTGTTTTTGTTGAGGGTGATATTAAGTTGACGGTCTTGGGGGGTGCGCTGCCAGGGTGTGGAGGTAAAGCTCTGTAGGCGGGTTTCGGCTCCCTCTTTATCTTGGGGCAGGGGGGCGTAATCTCCCCAATCTACCCGGACGCGGAGGGTGGTGGTTTCCTGGGGTACGAGGAAGCTTAAGCCCATCGAGGAGGGGAATAGGGCTTTCCTGGCCGAGGCGGCTTCCGGAAGGGTTTCGTCGTCTGCTGCCGAGGCGCGGCTGATCTGGTCTAGTTCGTCGTCTCCGGTATCGTCGCAGCGTTGGGTTATGGGGGCTTCGTGGGGTACGAGGAACCCGGTGAGATACCAGTTCGAGGGGGCTTGGGGGAGGATTTCCCCGGCGTGGGGGATGTCGTCGGGAGTCGGCCCCACTAAGTCCAATTGCAGGGCGCTGACTAGGTTTTCACGAACTTCGGCGGATGTGGTCATTTAGGATAGCTCAGATAGAGGAGAGTCCGGCTCTTAATTAGATTAGATGAGTTTATCTTGTTCTAATAATCTTGATTTTATTCTATCTCTGCCTTGGGGAGTACGACTAACGGGAAATCGATCGGGCGATGGGATTGGCTCGATCGTTTAAACCTATGGTCACGAGGCTATAATTAGGGTTATTCATTAAGAATAATAGGCCTATGAACGACCTCTACGGCGGCAAAGATCCCCGAAATATCCCTTGTTATTCCATCGGCGACGCTGCCCGTTATTTACGGATTCCGGCGGGTACTATCCGCTCTTGGACTCTCGGGCGTAAATATCCGGTTAATCAGGGATCAGGCTTTTTCTCTCCCTTGATCGATATTAATAAAAATAAACCTTATCTTCTCTCTTTTACCAATCTGGTAGAGATTCATGTGTTGAGAGCAATTCGCAAAACTCATAAGATTCAACTCAATAAAGTGAGAGAAGCCCTAAATTATCTGGATGAAACATTTAAGATTGCTCATCCTTTAGCTACGGAAGAATTTCGCACCGATGGTGTCGATCTGTTTATAAAAAAATATGGTTCTCTAGTAAATATTTCTAGAAAGGGATTATTAGTTCTTAAGGGCGAGTTTGATAATCATTTAGAGCGAATAGATTCCGATGATAGTGGCTTAGCGGTTAAGCTTTATCCTTTCACCCGTTCTCACGAAGAAAATAACCCGAAAATCGTTGTGATCGATCCCCGTATAGCTTTTGGTCGCCTCGTTATCGCTAAAACGGGTATACCCACCAGTATTTTAAAAGAGCGTTATATGGCGGGTGATTCGATCGATGATTTGGCTTACGATTATGATTTTGAGCGCTCTATTATTGAGGAGTGGCTCAGATGCGAATTAGCCAATGTGGCTTGAGGGAAACTTTTTAACATTCTCAAACTAGATAGTTAATGGCTCCTATAGAAGATCAGCCTATAGTATTTTATATAGATCGTTGCCTCGGAGGGAAAATTATCTCTGAAATTTTACAAAATGCGGGCGTTAAAGTTGAAACTCACGATCGGCACTTCGCCCAAAATGCTAAGGATGTAGACTGGTTGCCCCAAGTTGGTAACAAAGGATGGGTGGTTTTAACAAAGGATGCGAATATTAGTAAGAATCATCTAGAAAGGATAGCGGTTGCTAATGCTAATATTAAAATGTTTATTCTCGCCTCTCAAAATTTATCCGGGCAAGATATGGCGGCTATTTTCTTAAAAAACTTCGTTAAAATGCAAGAATTTGTTCGGAACTATGATGCACCTTTTATCGCTAAGATTTATAAAAATGGTGATATAGAGTTATGGAAAAGTGCTGAAAGTTTATTAGAGGAATCGTCAAAGTTGTCAGCAGATGGAGATGAGGATTTGTAGATAGCTATGATAAATCGCTTTCAAGACTTCGGGGAAACCAATACAGATATAGGATTTGCTCGATCGTATAAGCTTAACTTACTCATAGCAAAACCACCTCAACCATGTCATCCGGGATAGGTTCACCTCGATCGCGCAGAACTTCTATATAGAGAGCGATCGCTTCTTCAATATTAGCGGTAATATAATCGTAAGAGATCGAGCGTCAAATTGAAGCCGAGCGCGACGCATGGGACAGTTAAACTGTAAAGGGTTGAAGGGATAGTGATTATGGAGATTCTATCCCATCAGGCAAAGCGGGCTAAACGGTCATCTGTTCATAGGAAAATTCGGGGAGTTCGGCTTCTTCGGTGGCGTGTTCGATCGTCAGGGCGCAAACTTTTCCGTTACTGTCGAGGTCTAGGATGATATTCTCCTCTAGTTCTTTCGTTTCTACAATCTCTGTGGAACGAAATTCAATATAGAGCGTATCGGTATCTTGGAAGTATTTGACTTTCATGGTTTGAAGGAACGATCGAAAAAAGCATTGTGGACTGTTTTACCATCGGACAGCATGATTACCTTTAAATATCTACCGCCCAGCTCGTCTATTTTAGCCCATCTCCTTATCCTGCCATCGGATTGAATAGAGGGTTTGATGTTGCGGATAAGTTTCAGGACTAAAAGCTCAAAAGTCTATCAAGGTCTTAAGGCTAGACAAGGGCAAAAACAACAACAAGGGGTTTTCCTGTGTTCCCTCAAACCCGAAACGCTCATAATAACTCTTGACTCGATTGCTTTTCGCATCCACAAATAGCCCGATAACTCCAGCATTGTCCGCAATTACTAAAGCCCGTTTCATCGCTTCTACTAACAAAATAGAACCAATTCCTTGACTCTGATAGTTTTTAGACACTGCCAATCTTGCTAACTTAACGCCTGGAACAATAGGGGGGTATTTTTTAGCCCAACGATGGGGTAAATTCTCAACCTGTACCTCACACAACGTTAAGGTAAAAAAGCCAATGATCTCTGACGATAGTTCACTATCTACTAAAACAAAAGTACGTGATAGACCTTTCTGGTTGTGCTGTCGTGCTGTGCGTTGTAAAAACTGATTAAGAGCGATTTCTCCACAGTCAAAAAGCTCTCTATCATGATCTTTAGTCAGTAATTCAATCCGTTTCACTGAAAAAGTCCCGATGACGTTGGATAGCTAACCTTAATTGCTCATTTGCTGCGGGTGGGTTTTCAATAAGGGTGAAAATTCTATCCGCATCAAGAGATGATAAATGAATTACCTGTTGTCGATCGATAACTTCTTGAGCTTCCTTTACGGCCGCCGCTATCATGAATTGATTTAGGGTTGCTCCCGTCAAGTCAGCCGCTTTTTGTAATGTCTCTTTAACCGACGCGGGAATTCTAGCGGTGACACGGGAATCGTTACCAGAGATATTAGCCATCTACATTAGTTCTCATTTTCTTTGACTCTAACAAAGTTGGTGTCATTTTGTCACCGATTATCTTTCTCTGTGTCCTCTGTGCCTAGAACACCGATTCACTAATGGAAAATTAGGCTCAGTCAGCTATTGAGAAGAAA
>CAZUVR010000157.1:0-3801 GCA_964623815.1 uncultured bacterium
TCAGTCTTTGCCGTTCCTGCTTCGTCAGGGAGACAATATATTTTTTAGCTGGCATCTGTGTACAGGACAAAAAATTGGTGTAGGGCTTGCAAAGCTGACAAGGAAAGGGTTTCATAGAAAGTTACCACACAATTGTCTGAAACCCTATGAATCAGATTAACTTATTGAGAGAAACTTTAAAACCCCATCTTCAATGGCACGGAGCTAGACTAAACTTTTTAGCTTTGTTTTTAATATCGCTAATAAGAGTAAAAACGGTAAATCTACAGGAAATAGCAGGCGGATTTAGAACAGAAGCCCAATTAGCGTCCAATTATAAAAGATTACAGCGCTTTTTTAAGGATTTCCCCTTGGATTATTCAGTAATTGCTCGTTTAATCGTTTCCTTGATGAATATCCCCGAGCCTTGGGTATTAAGCTTGGATCGCACCGAAGGTCGTTATTGGCAGAATCCGCTTCAACATTTTTATTTTAGGAGTCGTCCACGAAGGAATTGCCTACCCCCTGGTTTGGACGACGTTAGATAAAAAAGGTAATTCTAATAGTTGTGAGCGCATGGACTTGATAGATAGATTCCTCAAACTTTTCCCCGAAGTTCCAGTTGACTATCTCTGTGGTGATAGAGAATTTGTTGGCAAGGAATGGTTAACTTACCTATTGCTCGAACCGAACATTCCTTTCCGGCTCAGAATTAAGGCTAATCATAAAATAAGCGATGGTAGTAAAAGCCTTAAGGCATCAGTTGTTTTCGCTCATCTAGATACTGGTCAATCCCTTTTGTTATCCCGACGACGATGGGTTTGGGGACGTTCGGTTTACGTGGGGGCCTTACGTCTTGAGAGTGGTGAACTTTTAATTGTTATTTCGGCGCACAAGGGGCGAAAATGCCGTGACTGACTATGCTAAACGTTGGGGCATCGAAACTCTTTTCGGTATTTTCAAGAGTCGGGGCTTTTGCTTGGAATCTACACATTTTCAAGATTTTGAGCGCTTAAGCAAGCTCATTTCTCTTTTAAGTTTAGCTTTATGTTGGGCTGTTAAAACAGGCCAATGGTTATCTCTACATCATCCTCTTAAACTCAAAAAGCATGGGCGACTCGAAAAGAGTGTTTTTCGTTACGGCTTCGATTATCTCCGCTCCCTTGTCCTTGATTTAGACCTCAAGAAAGCAGAGTTTTTTCATTCTTTACAATTTTTGTCCTGTACTTAGAGCTGGCATATTCAATAATTTTGGGAAAATTTACCTCTTCCATTATCTATCAAAATTAGCTTGACAGACTACTAGAGGGGGCTAACCGAATCATTTGTTTTTCCGGCAGGGGCGGCGAGCGTCGCAGTGGTGAACGATGGAAACCGGTATCGCGGGAAGAAATTAAGCGCATTTTCAGCGATGGAGGGGCCGACATTCTCCTCTGCACCGATGCCGCCGCCGAGGGTTTAAACTTCCAGTTCTGCGGGGCGTTGATTAACTACGATATGCCCTGGAATCCGATGCGCGTCGAGCAACGTATCGGGCGGATCGATCGACTCGGGCAAACCTTCGCCGATAAGGGGATAACTATAGTAAATCTGCACTATGCGGATACGGTGGAAACCGATGTGTATGTGGCGCGGCGAGAGAGAATAGGTCTTTTCTCCCGCTACGTGGGAAGATTACAGCCGATTCTCTCTACCCTCTCCGGGCGCATCGCTGCCGTCACCCTCTCGGGGAAGAAGGATAGCGACGAATTGATCGATCGACTTCAGGAGGAAACAGCTCAGAAAGACGCTTTTGATATAGACGAAGTAACCGAGGCGGATTTAGAAGATATACCCCTAACTCCGGTGCTATACGATCTAGATGCGCTGGATAAATTATTACAGCACCCGGATTTATTACCGCCCGGGGTTGAAGTCACCCCCCTCGGGGCGAGAGAATACCGTTTCTCAATGGCTGGAATGACCGGGGCCATTCGCGTAACCACCGATCCCGGATATTACGATCGGCACTCCGGTAGCGTAGAATTATGGTCGCCCGGTAATCTGGTTTTTCCCTGCGTTATCGAAGATTTGAGCGAACCCGATATAAATTTACTAGATGGTAATCTCGATGATTTACTAGGTACGATATAGCTTAGTGAATAAAATTTCGCCCTGAGTGAATTATCCCTAAATTTAGGTCAGTAAGCTTTAAAATAAGTCAAACAGAAAATTAAAAGCCTTGACGGTCATTGTTTGGCGATAACTAGTTTAAACTTTTAACAGGTCTCTTGCCTGTTTTTTTCTGGTTACTCAAGAGACTGGCTTGATAGATCTCGATCGCTCTCTGATGGGCTACCGGATCGTGACGGTTGTGGAGTCAGTCCTGGATCAGTTCCAGATTGTAGCGGATACATCTGCTGTTGAGCCGAATCCAGTGAATTCCTTCTATAAGTAATCCCTGTAGCCTGTATCGCTTAAGCGTTGTCTCACTTACTTGTAAATATTGAGTGGCTTGTTGTTTACTGGCAAAATGAGACATAAATTTAATAATTTTAACCGGGTAATGAGTTTAGTCTATGAAGAGAGACTTCTTTAAAATGAGCATAATCATTGAATTCATTGCTTTCAACTGTTTTCGGCTATTGTGATGAAAAAATACTTAAATCATGTAAAGCTAAAATAATGTGTATTTTTTAATTGATAAAGCCATCAGCTCGGTATGAAAAAGAAAAGCCTCTAACTTTTCACTAAAAGCTTGAGGCTTTCTTCCAACCAGGGCAATCAATTTAAACCCTCGTTACTTATTTACCCAGGCTAAATGATGGTACTTCAATCTGTTTAATCGAGCCAGCGTAATGAGCTTCGATAACGGCAACGGATGTACCGCACCACTCCGCTACTCGTCGGGATGGTATTCCATCCTCCAAACAAAGCGTTATGAAAGTGTGACGGCAATTATACTGGGGTAAATACTCTCGAACTTTACCATCCTTCACTAACTTTTCAACGATCGGTTTCCAGACACGGTTGAGAAAGTTATGTGCGTTTATCTCTCCACCGCTGATCGAGGGGAATACCAACGCATCTAAATTGCATGAGTCTGGTTTAATCTCATCGAAAAGTAATTTTAACTCTTCGTTGATGGGAAAATAACGGGGTTTCGAGGTTTTCGTGGTTTTCCGAATCCTGACATCGGTTGGCATCGCTTCGCAGAAGTATATTTGGCTCTTTTCGACGTGTTTCCATTTAAGGGCGATAGCTTCCTCCGGCCTACATCCGGTCAAAAATAAAAATTTCACATAGCCAAGATAGTAAGAGTGCTTCACGGGAGCGTATTTAGACGAGTAAGTGTCGTTAACGAAAGCGGAAATGATTGCCGTCACGCACTCTCTTGAAAAAGGCTTTCTAGAGACGCGGCCGGTCTTTTTCACCCTGATTTCCTTATACATTTCCGCGAAGGGATTGTCGGTGATGAGCTTTTTGCGAATAGCCCAACGGCAACAGGCACTTAGTTGTTTTAAGGTTCTTTTCGCCGTCTCCGCTGAAAAGGTGTTCAATAAATAGGATTGTATTTGAATGGCATCCTCTAAATAAGGAAGGGGAAATTTCCATATTCGCCGTTCTATTTTGCGGTAATCTCGAATAATCGTCGATTCCTCAAGATGCTTCCGTTGAAATCCGGTATATTTCTCCCATAGTTCACTCAACGATGTTTTCGGTGGTGGAACGATTGCGATAATTGGTGTAATTGGTGTAACGGGGTTCTGTGAGGCCTGATGCCTGTATCTTACTTTTCCCGCTAAGTCGAAAATGCAGCCTGTAAGAGGATGATAAGCTTGA
>CAZUVR010000158.1:0-3735 GCA_964623815.1 uncultured bacterium
GCTTACCGACCTGTGGCAGTAGAAGCGTGGAACCCCAATCCAAATCGCAGTAACCTCGATACGGTTGTGGGGGGCGGGGATTGAGTCGGCTGAGGATTTCGCAACGTAGTCCTAACCCTTGCGACTCATTTACAAGCGCACAATAGATGTTACGGCTCGGCATCACGAAGTCATCTGGTGCCGCATCAGCCCGATGAATAGAGGATACGGTCAGTAATAGGGAGGTGGTTAACAGTAGTGGAAGAGGAATCGAACTCATGGAAATTTTTTCTACGTGTAACTGAGGAATTCCTCACTGAGTGATCGAGAATATTGATGGAAAAGTAAGCCAGGGCAACAATTAAACCCGATTTCCTGAGTGGTGATAAAGCCACATTACTCTTACAGGAATCGGGATCTTTAGCTGATATATGTCAGAGTTAGCATTACTAAACATAAATTTATCGGACGGCAGAAAGGGCATAAACCGTGAAATTGGGGAAATAGATCGATTAGCGAGAAATTTTTCGGTGGTTTCGACGACGACGATCATAGGTTGAGCCGCCCCGTAGTTATCAGTTGGTAGCCGCCGAAGAAAGCGGCGACCGACACGCAGAACTGCCAGAGACTGGTCGGATTGAGAATAGCCCGACTGCTGAAGAATACCAACAGGATGCCGATTAACATGGAAATCCAACCCACCCCTTTCATGTCGCTCGGCAGGAAGAATAAGGCGACGATACCGCCCGTGAGGAAGAGGATGGAGCCGTCCGCCGCTATGCCACGCCACCAGTAGGGATATACGTTGGTAGTGAAGTAGAGGTTCTGCCCCAGCAGATATATTCCGACCAATATCAGAGCGAAACCGAGTAATCTAACAAACACATCATTATCCTCATAGATGTAACTCTAAAGATAGATTGCCCAATTAGAAAATCAGATTCACTATTTAAGGGAAAGTACAGATTCTGCCCTATATCAGCCTGCTTCTGTTTTTCTCTAGATGGTGAGAGTTCTTGAGCGGCTAACTAGGAAATAACTCCGTAGAATGCGATCGCTTTCTTTCTCTACCGTTCGGTCAGACAATAATAATGTACTAACTAGCTACAGATGGGCCAGAAAATTAAAAGAGCAATCGGGATGGTATTTTTGTAGTGGATCAAACCCGTTCAAAAACATTCAGAGATGGACAAGAAAAAGACCCCCTCCAATAACCCTTTCGTTGGTACGTGGCACATCTCCATCTCGTAGATGTGGGATGAAGATTATTTCAATATGGAGGCTCAAGCCTATATAGAAATTGAGTCTGGTAATTCTGGAGATTTTCAGTTTGGGTTGGTCGTTGGCTCTCTTGATGGGGAATTGGAAACCTCGGGGGGAAATGAGCGTTTCGCTTTCACTTGGGACGGTCAGGATGAAATGGACTCCGCTAGCGGGAGTGGCTGGATACAACTAGCCGGGGAGGGCGAAGTAGAAGGGCTGATAAAAATACATCAGGGCGATCGCTCGACGTTCAAAGCAAGGAAAGCCACATAAGCCTACATATTTGAGATGGAGGAATTAAAACCTAAAGCTAAAAAATATTAACTCTTCTTTAAAAAGGTTTCCAGCTTTTCACCTTGGCGAAATTTCGGAAAGGTGAGTTTCCACATTATCGCCTTTTCTCCATTTTAACCATGCGCTAAGTAGAGCATCCACCAACACGGATTTATCCATTTCTACCCCCTGCCTTTTGAGTTCTAACAGTTCGGCTTCAATATCTAAATCGGTTTCCTTGCGTATGTAAAACGTTCGACCGAGCCAATCAGGATCGCTCCGTTTACCGGTCGCCGGTCGCCCCCGCTTCTGCGTTGGTGGTTGATGGATTAGCTCTGACCCTTCCTTTTTTTGTCGCTCAAGGGCTAATTTCTTAAATAGTTCTGCTGTATCGTTCATAGTTTTCTCTGGGGAGATTATTAAATTTTCAGATTATCGTATTTTTACATTTTTGTATTGGCAAAATTTTAAAAAGTCAGCTTTTCGAGACGATTTCGCTTCCTACCGCCCCGTAGTCACTCCAGGCGATCTTAGCCATCCGATCTTTGACGCTATAGACGGGGACACCTTGCAGAGAGGCTTTTTCATAAGCTAGCAGCCGTCGGATCTCCCCTTTGAATAAAGGTAAATCCGATAAAGCGGCCCTCGCCATCCGGGCCATCTTTACGGGTTTCGGATGAACCATCGTCAGTAGGATACGATAGCGCTCGCTGTCTAGAGATTGTAGTAAATCGACGGTTTGCATCAAGGCATCGATCGCCAGCGCATCGGGAGTCGTCGGCAGGACTAAAAGATTACAACCATCGGCTAGGGCTTCAAATTGCTCTTTATCCGGACGGGCGGCCGTATCGATAATGATATGTTCGTACTTCGGGGAATGGAGAGCGGCCTGCATCAAGTCCACTACTTTAAAAGGTAATGAACCCCGCTTACTCCAGCCCGTCGCGCTACGGTTAGGGTCGCCATCCACTAAGAGCGTATCCCCGAGTTTAGAACAATAACAGGCTAGATGTACGGCGGTAGTAGTTTTTCCGACTCCGCCCTTAAATCCGGCAACGGTAATCAGCATTTTTTATGAGTCCGATATGTGCTGATTGTATTGACGGGATTTTAGGTTGTTAAAGTTTCAGTGGGGCGCATTGGTGAATTTTTGAATTGGCGAATTTGATTATGATGTTTGATAGAACATTTTTACTTTAATAGGGCGATGGCGGTTAAAATGAACTTTTCCCTATTTACGCGTCACTGAGGAAATCCTCACTGAGGATTTAAAGAAAGATTACTCGCTAAAACAAGTCGGTCAGCTCCACACAAAGGTTTATACTACAGATCGCCGCCACACCGTACCCCGACGTTCATACTCCAACATGGACTCTACCTTATGAGCGGTTTCAGAGTTGAAATAACGCTCTATCAACCACAAGGCTAAATCCAAGCCGGACGTAACTCCTCCCGCAGTAACCACATCACCATCATCAACAACACGAGCGTGAATGATCTTCGCACCGGTCGCTTTGAGATCCTCAATCGCTCCGTGATGAGTAATGGCCGGACGACCAGAAAGAAGCCCTGTTGCTGCAATCAACATCGCCCCCGTACAGACCGATGCAATTGTGGTTCCATTTCGGTGTAGGTGTGCGATCGCGGCAGGTATTTTGCCCCGTTCGACTTCAGCCCTAGCCCCCTGGGGAGAGCGACCAACCCATCCACCACCGGGCACGAGTAAAATATCCGTGTTGCGATCGAGTTCGAGCTTGGCATCAGGCTGAACGCGCAGTCCATGAGCGGCAGTAATTTCAGTAGGAGTTTCTAGGGTTACGAGTTCAACTTTTACGCCAGCACCAATTGCCGCCGCACACCGAAATACTTCGAGGGGGGCTATCGCATCAAGCTCGTCAAATCCATTGAAGATGATGATTTGGACTTTTACCATGCTGAGTATTATTCGCCTTTATTTATTGGGATCTTAACAAGCACAGTAGGGAATCTTAAAAGCTTTCTATAGCTGAATTCCTCAAAACTTGATACAACACCTCACCAGTTTGGGAATACCTCTGGAGCAGAAGATAAACGAAGCGATCGCCAGCCACGATCTATCACAGGCATGGGCGGCCATCAGACATATCGAAGCTACGGGAGCCAGTATCAAGAGCAAATATGCTGTGTTCCTCTATCAGTTGCCACTACAGCCGATAGAAGGCTCTAGGAATAAGCTATCGG
>CAZUVR010000159.1:0-3604 GCA_964623815.1 uncultured bacterium
AATGTATTAATATTTTACCCTATCTGTAGTCAAATTTTAGAGAATTGGTATAAGTAGGCGGCTACATCCTTCTCTAAACTCTCTACCCCGGCTTTCTCCGGTGCTAGAAAGATGAGGGTGTTTTTGTGATAACGGGGGGAATTCCCCTTGTAATTTAATATCTCCTCGGTGAAGCGCAGGGCGGGGCTATCTTCTAACCCTTTTGTGTGGTGTTCGTTCGGGCCGAGTATCACGAGGCGCACACCTAAATTAGCTTCGTCGGCGATGTCGCCGCTACTCTCGGGGGCGATATGTACCGCGCCGAATTTTCCCCTCTCCCGATCGGTCTTTAGTCTCCTGACTATCTCATCGACTATCTTCTCTTTCTCCTGTAGAAGTTGATTAGCCCTATCTTCGGCGGTGCGGGTAACGTTGGGCTGGGTGGAAATCCAATAGCGGTTACTGTCTACATACAGGTAGGTGGCGCGATCGCTCAACTTGCGCAGGGCATCGGCGAATATACTCGTCCTCTCTCCCGGTTGGACGCAACCGAGTTTAATCCGTCTTTCATCAATACCCCGGTTTGCGACGCGGTAGGTGGGGGCGGAAGCGAGGTAAACGGTGCGGGAGACGCGGCGGGAAGCGGAGTAACGGCCGAGGCTGGGGTTACTGTCTAACTCCAGGGGCAGGGAGTTGGGGCCGTCTACGTCCTTCTCGATGATGGGAACCCAGTTATCATCGAGGTAGCGGGTGAGTTCCGATTGTACGCCAGGGTCATCCATCGGTAGATGAGCGGGCATGATTAACAAGCTCCTATCTCCCCGCTCCCAGAGCGAATGTATTACTTTCGCCATCAGTCGCAGGACTCCCCGAGTGCGCTGAAATTTATCTATGGTTGACCAGTCGGAATATAAGCGATCGAAAAATTCCGGGTGTATGGGGTAGGCTTCGCGCAATCGCCTTTCATAATGACCATCTTTGCACTCTGTGGGAAATTCTTCCGGTTGATTGCGGTACATCTCGGCGAAGGATTTCACCACCGCGTCCCGGTCTTTAAATAGGCTCGGTTCGGTGGTGGTTTGGAACAGTCACCGGCGCACGATCTCGAAACTCTCCTCGGCACTAGCCGGCCGCCAGGGGGATTCCACCCGACCGATCGCATTTTTCAAGCGATCGAGGGCGTTTTTCCCGTTATCGCCCCCGATCTCGATGTCGGAGGAGGGAATACTTACTACGAGCAAGGTGCGATCGGCGTTTTTGGCGGATTCGCTCAGGGTTTGGGCAAAGGTGAAATGGGTGTCGAAACTGCCGCCGGGTAAGTCGGCCCGATCGTGTAATTGCCGGGCGTAGGCTACCCACTCATCGATCAGGATCAGGCAGGGGGCGTAAGAGTTAAACAGGGCGGTGAGGGTGTCGCCGGGGTTGGTGGCGGTTTCGTCGGCTTCCCGTACCATCTCGTAGCCTTCTTTACCTCCGAGTTGCCAGGCGATTTCCCCCCAGAGGGTGCGGACTGTTGTACCGTCGCTCTTGGTGTGTACCGCGCCGGGAGAGATTTTATTAGCGACGATGACAGCGGTGTTGACGTTCTGCGGTAATTCAGTGACTCCCGCGAAGCTCAATACCGGCTCTAATCCGGGTAGGTCTTTGGCTTGGACTCCGAAGCAGAGATGATAAAGGGCGAGCATGGCGTGGGTTTTGCCGCCGCCGAAGTTGGTCTGTAGCTCGATGACCGGATCGCCCGTACCGGTGGAGAGACGGATCAGGCGTTGCCGAGGAGTTGTTTCAATCCTTCGGTGATGTAGGTGCGGCGGAAGAATTCGTTAGGTAGGCGGTATTCGTCCGAACCCTGGTCTAAATAGACCTGTTGTAAGTCGGCGGCGAATTCGGCTTGTTGATAACGTCCCGAGGCTACATCTTGATGAGGGGTGGCGATTTCCCGCCAGGGTTTCAATCCTGCCATCGGTTCGCCTTCGGTGCTGGCGATTCTGCGCGTTTCCCGGCGGGCTTTGTCTTCAAAGGTGACTCGTAGGTCGTGTTCTAAATCTGTGGAAGCGGGTTTAAATGGTACAGGCAAATTCAAAGCGATTAATGAATAATCCAATAACAATATCGTGCATCACAATAGACTTAGAGAAACAAATTGTTTTTCTCACTAAGCTCTTTATTCGGGTTCGTAATGTCAAATGTTTTCGCTCTATTTTCTGGGTATTACATTTACAAATCAAAATGTAAAGCTGGCTCAATATGTCGACAATAAGCTCCCCACCCGTCTGTATAATATTGAGTGATACCAAAGGGTTCTAATAACTCTTTTAATCTTAAAAATGCTTCATCTTTATGACCAGACACTACATACGCTAATACTTCACCTGTTTCATGGTCAATGGCATGCCATAACCATCTTTCTTCTTTTTTACTCTTCACAAAACTCCACATTTCATCTAGTGACCCTGACCTGTCTTCCCATTGGCATAGCTTCACTATAGTCTGGCTTGGTTCTATTTCTGCTAGTTTTTTCTCGTTCACATATACCAAACTTGACTCTTTTTTTTTAGTTCATTAATCACTGTTGACGCACTAATCTTCAACACCCGTGCTGTATCTCTTATCCCGCTACCATTCATGGCCATATCTGTAATCTTTTCTTTGACGATTGGCAAATGACCTTGATAAGTATAGTTCAAGATAAATGTGCAACGCTTACATTCTAGATTACGACATTTATAACGCTCTTTGCCTTCTGCCGATACTCCATGTTTGACAATATCCTTACTTTGGCAACTTGGACAAACAATCGCCTTGAATAGCATGGCACATTATTGGTAAGATTTACATTTCTTTATTATTACTCATTCCACAGATTTAGGACACTACCGGTTGTTTTTCCCGCGCCGAGATACCCAGTCAGAACGGTTACGGGAACTGCTACATCTTCAGGCATTGTTACCATTGTCTTTAATAATGAAAATCATTATCACAATTATACGATCGCTCGCTGAAAGGGAGTGAAAAATTTATCCTATCGTTGGACTGAATTTGATCAGGGATTCGGTGATCGATCGACTCGCCCTGATTCCGCCCGATAGATTCCGCGCCGTCGGGCCGAGTTGCAACGCAGCTAAACCGCCCATAATAAAGAGGTTCGTCCGCCCGATCCTTAAATGCGGATCGAGAAGGGGCAAACCGTTTACTATCCGCGTCGGGAAGGTGTCGAGAATTTCCGAGAGTAGGGGATGGGCTGAAGCTTCTAATTCGCTACCAGTAGCCAACCAGATGCGATCAAACTCGTGCCGATCGCCGTTCTCGCAGATAACCAGCCAGTAAGCGCCCATCCAGCAAGCCTCTTTCACCTGACAGCGTTCTAAAAAGTCGATCCTGCCGCAGCGGGATTCTCTCCGCAGTCGCGTCATCATCGCTGGCGTTAGAGAGCCACCATCGCGGGCTTGTTGTATCATCTGCCAACGCCGCTCGAAATCCTGTTCGGCGAAAAATCCTTTTAAATACTTTGGCCTCAGCCAACCAGGTTCAGCGTCGAATAACTTTTCTTTTAGTTCCCGCCTCGACATCAATGTTATACCAATTCTCTAAAATTTGACTACAGATAGGGTAAAATATTAATACATTA
>CAZUVR010000160.1:0-3326 GCA_964623815.1 uncultured bacterium
ACTTCGTGACGGCGAGAATCGAGACTCCAGTGGGGGACTTTGCCGCGCAGGTTGCGATCGCCGTATTCTTGGAGTAGGGCGACGGATGCGGTAATATGGGGGGCGGCGAAGCTAGTACCGCTCACTTTATTCACCTTACCGCGTAAATCAAACAGGGAAAGTTTACTACCAGGAGCCACTAGATTGATGCCCCTCCTCCCCTCGGTGTTAATCTCTCTCAAAATTAAAGATTTACCGATACCTACCGGTAAAGCGCTAAGATTGGCGAAATCTACTTTCCGGAATTTGCCATCTCTAACGGTGGTGTAGGCGGCGGTAATACCGTTGTAATGATCGGTGGGGATGGGAATGCCGCCTTTACCTTGATTCCCGGCGATGACGTAAAGCACGTTATGAATGCGGGAAGACCAATCTATACACTGAGTTAATAGGGCATTGCCGTCTAATTTAGGGTTACTTCTGGGATCTCGATTGAGCGGCTCACCGAAACTGAAGTTAATCGCCCTCACATCCCCCCCGTTTTGTGAAGCTATCGTCTGGGCGGTGAGACATTCTTCCGGTTGTGCTGCCTGTCGCAACGAACCCACCGCGCCGGAATAGAGACGGGCGTTAGGAGCAACGCCCTTAATGCGCTTATCGTTACTCACCATCACGGCGGCTACCATCGCGGCGTGATTGTCCGTGTTGGTATTGGCTTTACTCTTGCTGTCGCGGAAGAAAGTCCCCGCCAGTTTCAGGGGTGGGTTCCATTTCGCGGTTTTATCCCGGCCGAACACTCCCGCCCTGCCGATTTCTACTTGTCCGATGGCGATTTTCTTACCGGTGAGATTGTAGGGGGCTTGATGAAGTTTCTCGGCTTCTATGCCCGAATCGGCGATGGAATTATTTAGAGCCGTTGCCGGTACCGCCAGGCTTAATCCGAGGAGTGTGAAAAGCAATCTTCTTACCATAGATACTATTGCCGTGATTTATATTGTCAGAATAGCTATTTTTTCGTTAAAACAGGTAGTGCGCCGAAAAACGATTTTCGATACCCAAGGCGTTTTTGTTATATTAAGAATTTAACTACTTTTATTGCTCGATCGTGGATTCTAAACAAAGTTTTCAAGAACTTTATCAGGCTGGGTTGAACTCTTTCGAGAGGGGGGAGTACCGGAGGAGTATCGAAAAACTCACCGCCGCCCTAGAGGAAACCTTCCCCGGTTCTCTCGCCGGCGGACAGGCTCAATTAAAATTAGTGTATGCTTATCAAGGTCTAGGCGAAGGTGCTAAAGCCATCAGTCTCTGTCAATCTTTAACGACTCATCCGAGTTACGATGTTCGCCGGGAAGCGAAACAACTTCTCTATATATTAGAGGCACCGCGATTGAAGCGCCCCGAAGAATGGATGAGTAAAATTCCCGACTTAGATCAATTGCCCGAGAGCGAACCTAGATTTAAAAAAGGGACTAATCTCCCTAAAAAAGAAGAAAATCCGATCGAGCCGATGAATCTCGATATAAGTCAGAATTATAAGTTTATAATCTTCGCCATGTCTCTCATTTTGCTTATTTTAGGCTTATCACTGTTCTTTTCCAGCTCTAATTAATCAGTTATATCATGCCAACCGGAATGTACTTAAGTTAAACTTATATCTAGTTGTGTCTATCTTTATAAAATTAGTTATTGACTATAATCTATTAAAGGGGTAGGATTTATCGTAACGAATAGTAGTTATAGACAAAGGGGAGGAGCAATGTGATTCAAGCAACCCTGCATCAGTTAAGGGTTTTTGAGGCGACGGCGCGTCATAGTAGCTTTACGAAAGCGGCAGAGGAACTGTATATTACTCAGCCCACTGTTTCAACCCAAGTTAAACAACTAACTAAAGCTGTAGGTTTACCCCTATTTGAACAGATAGGTAAACGCCTTTATCTGACGGAAGCAGGCAAAGAACTACTGACAACCTGTCAAGAAATTTTTGACAAATTAGAAAATTTTGAGATGAAAGTGGCTGACTTTAAAGGTACTCGTCAGGGTCGTTTAAAGTTAGGAGCGATTACTACTGCTAAATATTTCGTCCCGAGATTATTGGGCGTTTTCTGCGAACAGTATCCAGGTATTGACATAGCTTTACAGGTAACTAATCATCAGAAACTGCAAGAAAGGATGTATGAAAACGAAGATGATCTCTACATTCTAAGTCAGCCACCTGAGGAAGTAGAATTGTGCAGCCATTCTTTTTTAGATAATCCTTTAGTTGTAGTTGCTCGACAAGACCACCCCTTAGCCAACGAGAAAAATATACCGATTTCGCGTTTAAATAATGAACCTTTTATCATGCGCGAGCCTGGTTCAGGAACCCGTCACGCGATCCAGAAATTATTTAATATACACGATGTATCGGTGAAAGTACGCCTCGAACTCGGTAGTAACGAAGCTATTAAACAGGCGATCGCTGGCGGCTTAGGTATATCAGTATTGTCTAAGCACACCTTGATCTCCGAGGGCGAGCGAGAGTTAACTATTCTCGATGTGGAGAACTTTCCTATACAGCGTCATTGGTATGTATGTTACCTCGCGGGTAAGCAATTGTCGGTCATCGCCGATGCCTTTTTACATTACTTGTTAGAAGCTAGTCAAGAAATACCTGTTTATAGCCAACATAAGAACGACAAAAGCCTAATGTTGTCCCATTAACCTTTAAACTTTAAAACAGATAACTATTTTTTGCTGTTGAGGTAATTCACAATGTTTGAATCATTCAGCCAGACTATCTGGTTGGTGCCTTTGTACGCTCTATTGGGCGCATTGTTGGTGGTTCCCTGGTCACCGGGCATCATCCGCGAAACCGGCCCTCGTCCCGCCGGTTACATCAGCATTTTAATGACACTTCTCGCTTTTCTTCATAGTTTGCTAGCCCTGCCGGCAACTTTAAATCATCTTCCTCAATCATTATCGTTTCCTTGGCTACACGCCGCAAATTTAAACATTTCTTTTGATTTACAAATTTCGGCAGTCAATATCGGAGCTTTATTGTTAATCACGGGGCTGAACCTCGCAGCACAAATTTACGCCATTGGTTATCTAGAAATGGATTGGGGGTGGGCGAGATTTTACTCCCTACTGGCTTTATTTGAAGCGGGGATGTCTACCCTGGTACTGTGCAACTCGCTATTTTTCAGCTATGTGGTACTGGAGATTCTGACTCTGGGTACTTATCTGTTAATCGGCTTCTGGTTCAATCAATCTCTGGTAGTCACCGGGGCGAGAGACGCTTTCTTGACCAAAAGGATAGGGGATTTAGTGCTACTGATGGCGGTAGTTGCTCTCTTACCCTTAGCGGG
>CAZUVR010000161.1:0-3299 GCA_964623815.1 uncultured bacterium
GTGGTCATAGCCAATCGTCTGACGGCGCGGATTTCCAGAATAAACCGGACGAGCCAGGAATTGGCGGCCGGAGATCTAAACTGGCAATTACCGGGCGATAGTTCGATCGCGGAATTAGGAGAACTGACAGAGTCATTTAACCGAATGGCGAAGCAAGTGCGGGAGATGTTTCAGCAGAGAGTGGAAATAGAAGCCGCCTACCAGATTGAAACCCGCTTTCAACAGTTGGCGGAGGCGGTTCCAGGAATGATCTATACCTATACACAGTATCCTGATGGCTCTCATAAATTCGAGTACGTCAGCTCGGTCAGCCGTAGGATTTTAGAAATGGAGCCGAGAGAGATCTTAGGGGATATTAACAAAGTCCTGCAACAGATTCACCCCGAAGATAGGAATGCCCACAATGAGGCAGTGGCTCGTAGCGCCGAGACATTAGAACCTTTTTCCTTCGCTTTTCGGAATATTACACCTTCAGGTCAACTTAAGTGGTTAGAGGCCAGTTCTTGTCCTTTGCAGCAAGCTAATGGTGCTATTACCTGGTACGGGATTTTACTCGATGTCAGCGTTGCAAAGCTCCGCGAAGCGGAGCGTAAAGCGGCAGAAATCGCCCTGCGTCAATCACAAACTAAATTCTCCACGATTTTTTACGATAATCCTCAACCTGCATGGATCGCTACCCTAAAGGAAGGCAGGTGCTTAGAAGTAAACCAGAGTTTTTGTAACGTTCTCGGTTACTCCGCCGAAGAAGTGTTAGGAAAAACCTGTAGAGAAATAGAATTATGGGACGACTTAAACGATTTGCAACATTTCCGGCAAACCCTGAGTGAGCGGAGTACAATTTACGATTTTGAAGTGGTATTTCGCACGAAATCGGGACAGAGAAAAACCGTCTTATTATCGGCGCGGGTGAGGGATTTAGAGGGTGAGTATTGCGTGATGGGAGTGTTGAGCGATATTAGCGATCGGAAAGCGCTGGAAGATGCTCTACAAGAAAAGGAACTGAAAGTCAAAGATATTCTCAATAGTACCCTGGCCGCGATCGCCAGTATGCGCGTTTTCCCTGATGGCAGATGGGAGATCGATCAGGTATCCGAGGGCTGTGAAGCCATTTCTGGTTTTACATCGGAAGAGTTAACCGCCGACAATAATCTCTGGCTGGAGCGAATAGAACCCGATGATTGGCGGCAGGTCGAATCTCTCGTGTTCGCTAATATTTTCGCGGGGCGAACGGGAACTTACGAGTACAGACTACATCATAAGAACGGTGATATACGCTGGATCTCACAGCGTAATAATTCCTGCTGGGATGACCTGGAGCAATGTTGGGTAGTTACGGCGATTTCCGTAGATATAACCGCCCGTAAACAGGCGGAAATAGCCCTAGAAAATAGTGAATCCCGACTGCGAAAATTAGCGGAGGCATCGCCAGCGGTGATTTATACTGTTGTCGAAGATCCAGATCGGGGATTGGCTAGGTTTGAATATATCAGTCGAGCGGCAGAAACAATCCACGAAATACCCCTAGCCTTCCTCCGGCAAAAAGCGACGTTGATCAGCGAACAAATCCATCCGAATGATAGAGCTGACTATTGGCGGGCGGTGAAGGGGAGCCTGGAAAGCATGGAACCTTTTAACCACGAATGGCGTATCATTACACCTTCGGGCAAGGTTAAGTGCTTACAGGCTAATTCCCGTCCCGAGCGTCGTGACAATGGAGAGGTATATTGGTACGGAATCGTAATCGATATTAGCGATCGAAAAAAAACGGAAGAAGAATTACAGAGAGCCAAAGAAGCGGCAGAAACGGCAAGTCAGGCTAAAAGTATTTTTCTCGCTAATATGAGTCATGAGTTGCGTACACCCCTTAATTGTATTCTAGGATTTTCTCAACTGATGGAATTGAAAAGCGATCTATCCCAAAATGAGCGGGAGTACTTGAAGCTGATCCGGAATAATGGCAATTTGTTGTTAAAGTTAATCAACGAAATTCTTGACCTATCAAAGATAGAAGCGGGCAAATTAAGCCTGAAAAATCAGGCGCTCGATCTGTTCGAGCAACTTCATCTCATCAGCGATACTTTAAGTGAAAGACTACATCGCAAGAATTTGGCGTTTTATGTGGAAATTGAGCC
This sequence comes from uncultured bacterium, assembly GCA_964623815.1. GTDB lineage: Bacteria > Cyanobacteriota > Cyanobacteriia > Cyanobacteriales > Microcystaceae > Chroococcopsis. The sequence goes on from CAZUVR010000161.1 coordinate 2,133, forward strand.
GGCGGTTCCCCGATACATCGTCATAGATGGTCAGAAACTAGAGCAGATTTTGCTCAATTTACTGAGTAACGCTATCAAGTTCACCGATCGGGGCAAGATTGTATTACGGGTTAGTACCCGTAGCAGTTTCAATCCGGGTATATGCTTTCAAGTAGAAGATACGGGAGCTGGAATTGCCCCAGAAGATCTAGAGGTAATTTTCGATGCGTTCGTTCAAACATCTGCGGGACAGAGAATACAGGAGGGAACTGGATTGGGTTTGACTATCTGTAAACGATTGGTACAACTGATGGGAGGTGAATTGAAGGTAGATAGTGTTTTGCAGAGGGGCAGTACTTTCGAGTTCCAATTACCTTTAGAAGTAGCCACGGAGGTAAATAATCTATCTTTGCCTGGTTCTCGTCCTGTAATCGGATTAATACCAGGACAACCAGGTTATCGAATTCTGATAGTAGATGATCGTAGCGATAATCGCCTACTACTCGTGAAAATGTTTCAACGATTGCGGTTAGAGGTTCAAGAGGCGGGGAGTGGTGAGGAGGCTATAGAGCTATGGCAACGATGGCATCCTCATCTGATCTGGATGGATGTTCGTCTGCATAAAGGTATAGATGGTTACGAAACCACCCGTCGTATTCGAGAACTGGAGAGATGGCAATCGAGTTGGCCCACAGTAATTATTGCTCTTACGGCTCAAGCCTTACCAGGTGAGCAAAATTTAGCTCTGACTGCGGGTTGCGATGACTATATCAGTAAACCTTTTCTGGAAGAAACTCTGTTCGCCAAGATGGAAGAACATTTAGGCATCGGTTTCGTTTATAGTGAAGAGACTTTTTTGAAAAAGAGTAACCGCAATTCAAAACCGCTAGATCTTTTATTAGCCTCGAAAGAACTAGCTCTTATGCCGCGAGAGTGGGTTAGGGCGCTTCATCGAGCTTCCATCCTCGGTGAAGCTATGGGTGTAAATCAACTACTCGAAGAGATTCCCGAAGAATATTGTTTATTGGCTCATACCCTAAAAGAACTCGTTAAGAAATTTGATTTTCAGAAGATTATGGAATTAACCCAGACTCGATCGGGTTAATCTGGTTTTTCTTTATTCTTTCTCTCGTATAGCAATCCTAAATGATTTAAGAAATAATGAAGGGGAGAAGATAAAACAACAAT
>CAZUVR010000162.1:0-3253 GCA_964623815.1 uncultured bacterium
GTTATAGCAACATTATATAGCTTTTTCGTCTTTACTTTTGTTTAAGTACCGTTAAAAGAAAAGGCGCGGGGCTAGATTGGGATTTAAACTCGGGACAGGTTTTATTCTTCCAATCGCATCTAAAGATAAAGGGTTTCTGCCAACTGAGAGGGATTTCTAATAAATCCCTGGAACCGGTGAAACCCTGCCCTAAGAACAGGATTAGGGCTATACAATTGAGGATGATATGAGCCAAACGCCACTTCTGGGATCGATCCTTATAAATATCCTCGATGATAGCTAGGGAAAACACCATCAATAAAGCAGCGATCAAACCGATGTAGTAATGCGACCAATACCACTCATCGGTGCGCCGGAAAACGCCATCCTGTTCACCGAGAATCACCAAACCCATACCGGTGAGTGTGGCCAGGATACCCCGCCAGAGAGGGGTACGGGCGCGATAGAGAAAGATAAAAGAGGCGATCGTAAATACGAATATGAGTATTATAAAAACTACAGTGAAAGCCTCTAACTTGCCATCTTTCTGCTTATCAAGAAAACCCTGATAACCGTAAACTACCGAGTAAGCCAGGGCGATTAACATAACACCGATAACCGAACCTGCCAACCATTTACCTAGTCGAACGTGTTCAGGGCCAACTTTACCAGAAATATTTTTACTTTCTGGATTAGCTTTTAAGCGACGCTGACGGGTTTGCCAAGCTAGATTAGTAACCAAGCCTATCAGGGGAAAAACCACCACAACCGCTAGAAAGGGATGAATCAGAGAGACGAAATCTACAAACTGCATAAGTCTTTATTAAGCGGTAACTAGGGACTCTTTTTAATGATAGTAATTTCTTCCTTCGTTGAGATTAAGTAGAGATTAGAAAAAGCTTTATCATAGATGAGAACATCCAAAACTAAACACGATCGTGGAGATTACTTTTTTAGGTACTAGCTCGGGAGTGCCTACCCGCAATCGCAATGTATCCAGCATAGCCCTACGTTTACCCCAGAGGGGCGAGGTATGGCTGTTTGACTGCGGTGAGGGCACACAACATCAACTGTTGCGAAGCGATATTCGTACCTCCCAACTGCGAAGAATTTTCGTCACCCATCTACACGGTGATCATATATTCGGATTGATGGGATTATTAGCTAGTTGCGGTTTAGCTGGTTCGGCTCAGGCGGTAGATATATACGGCCCGGATGGTTTAGGGGAATATATCCGGGCCTGTTCTAAGTATTCTTACACTCATTTCGGCAATCGCGTCCAGGTTCATCGCGTTTCTCCAGGTTTGGTATACGAAGACGAGGAATTTAGCGTCTCTTGCGAGTTGTTAAAACATCGAGTCCCTGCCTACGGTTATCGGATTACGGAAAAGGATAAGCCAGGTAGATTCGATGTGGAGAGGGCGAAGGCTTTGGGTATTCCCCCAGGGCCGATTTACGGCAAACTGAAACAGGGTGAGGTTGTGACTCTACCTGACGGGCGCATCATTCGCGGTGCGGAACTATGTGGCGAGACGGAATTAGGGCGCAAGGTGGCTTATTGTACGGATACGATTTTCTCTGAATCCTCGATCGATCTCGCCGTCGGTGCTGATGTTCTGATTCATGAGGCCACTTTCGCCCATCAAGATGCGGATATGGCTTTTGAGAGTCTCCATTCTACCTCGACTATGGCGGCCCAGGTAGCTTTAGCTGCTGGGGTAAAGTTGCTGATCATGACTCATTTCAGCCCCCGCTATAATCCGGCTAACGGCCTTGACTTAAATAATCTTTTAGAGGAAGCGAGGGCTATTTTTCCTAATACTAAATTAGCCTATGATTTCTTTAATTATGAGGTGCCTCGTAATCGCCCTAGTTAATCCATCTGTATTGAAAGCGAGAATAGAAGCCGTGTCACTCCTTTATGAGCTAAGGGGTATTGTCCGCTAAAGATTATAAATATATATTTTTTTGGAAAAGCCCGGTACTACTTTATGATTTTTGATAGGATTCGGTTTAAGATTTACGATCGTACACTGAACTTTTTTAGTGTTAATACTAAAATCAGGCTTTTTGTTTTGAGCTTTCTGTCACCTATAGTTAATCGTTTATCTAATCTGGCAGGGAATTAATTCCCTGCCTCATAGCCCAATTCGGTTGAAACCGAATCAGGGTGAAACCGAAATAAAACCAGTTTCAGTCGTTTATAAACGACTTTGGCTATAAGACCAGGATTTATATCCCGGTAGAGTTTTGTAACTTACTGGCAGATTAACTATAGTAAATTTATAGCTTTTATTTAGTTTCTAAATACTCTTGTCTGATATTGTACAAGTATGGCTCGACTTAGCTTTTGACTACCTACCTCGTTAACTCTTTGATCGGATAAAAACTTTATGTTCGCTCCAACTAACTCAGAGACAAATAGTTTAAGTTCATCCACTATTGATGCGGCTGTTAATTCTAATTTATTATCGAACTCTTCAAGTTTAGAACCTTATTTCAAGTCAAATTTTGCTCCGAAGCATTTATCTGGGTCGTCATTGGAGAGAAAAGCGATCGCGGATATGGAAAACCGAAGGTCTTTGACTCGGTTTTCCCAAGTTTCTCAAGCTAGAATTTTTAACCAATCCGATAAAGCCGGTAATAGCCTTACCGGTGCCCGGGCGATTACGGTGGGAGCCACCGCCGCGACTTACAGCGATTGGGTGGGCACGACGGACACTAATGATTACTATCGTTTCAGTGTCACCGGTGCTAATAACTTCAGTTTAGGTCTAACCGGACTGGTCAACGATGCCGAAGTCGAACTACTAGACAGTACGGGCCAGGTGTTGGCGAGTTCGACTAACTACGGGACGACTTCCGAAAGCATCAAGGTACAGTTATTGACGGGAACCTATTATATCCGGGTTTATCCCGACCCTTATGGCTGGGGCAACACGGCTAACAATACGGCCTACAATCTTACCCTCTCGGCATTGCCCGTACAGGATGCCGGCAATAGCCTCAGTACCGCCCGGGCGATTACGGTGGGAGCCACCCCCAGGTCTTACACTGATTGGGTGGGCACGACGGACACTAACGATTACTATCGTTTCAGTCTCACCAGCGCTAATAGCTTCAGTCTGGGTTTAACCGGACTGGTTAACGATGCCGAAGTCGAACTACTAGACAGTACGGGCCAGGTGTTGGCGAGTTCGACTAACTACGGGACGACTTCCGAAAGCATCAAGGTACAGTTATTGACTGGAACCTATTATGTCCGGGTTTATCC
>CAZUVR010000163.1:0-3225 GCA_964623815.1 uncultured bacterium
CTAACGAACACGGTAATAGAGTGTGGCGGGGTGAGGTAGCAGATTGTGAAATTGCGATCGCTACCATCCCCGACAAGAATGGGGGGTTTGAAGATAAGCGGGTAGTTAAAGTAGAGGGTAAGGTTCTCGCCCCCCTAACGAGGGAATCCCCGAGTTTGCCCGTCGGCACTAAATTCAAGGCGGCTATCTTTGCCGAGTCCGGTTCGGGCTTGATAGCTACCACGCCGAAGGGTAATTCGGTTAAGATCGGTCAGGTCAAGAACTTTGCCTATCGGGATTATCGCCCGGTGGGGGAGAGTAAGAAACTCACCGTTAACCTCGTCAATAAGGGCGGTGGGGGGAAGATGGCTTTAGTCAGCGTTGATGGTAATGCGATCGGTATTTTAGACAAAGATAGTGAGTTAAAGTTAAGGGAGCGTAACCTGTTGGGAGAAAAGGGTTTTAGCTTCATCGCCAAACTTGAGAATGCACCACCGACCACAGCGCGGATTCAAATTCAAGCTGATACGGTTATTTATCCCTGGCAACTCAAGGAGAGAGAACGTCAATTAGAAGAGAAGAGGGAGGTATATCGGGGCAAATACGAAACCTACAAAGCCGGAGTCCTTAAAAATCCCTCTTTTAGCAATGCCCCGCCACAAGAGCTTGATATTGAGATAGCCATCCGAGCTTATAGCGACACGAAAGACCCACACGAGGTATCTACTATTCTCAGTCAGAGCGATACAGTTAGGGAATGGCGCTCAGGTGTTCCGGAGTTACGAAGTTGGGAGGATTACATAAACGGGGCTAAGTCTTATTTAACGGTCGTTCAAGGAGCTGTTTCTGTTAGGCTTCAACAACAAGAGGAGCTTGGTTGATCATTTTTTAGCCATGAAGTTAATCAAAACAATTTGGGGTGCATCGAATGTCTGTGAGCGCAGATACAGTCAGGCGTTACCATAATCGCTCTCTAGATTTTACCCGTTGGCTCATCCTTCAATTGTCCCTCTTTGCCCAGCCACTTTCCGATATAAAAAGTAAAGAAAACAACCGTTTATTTAACGATTATCAGTAAGAGGATACGAGGGCAAAAGATAAAGAGCGCTTATAAAAATAAAGCTCATAGTAGGGCTTGTGAGGGTGGCAAATCTTCAAGCCCTTCGGCTGTTAAGTTTGAATTACTCAAATCCTAAATGAGAATTACAAATATTTCTTTTTGTCAATGGAGTTAATTTAAGAACTAACATGGTCGGATTTGGTGCTTGGTTTCTCAACGGGTTCGGCATTGGGAAGCTTATAGCTACCGTTCAATACTGACGGGCCCGGGCGGTAAATTCGCATTAGGAAATTCCAGCCCTCGGTCACATCCAGCCGATTCGGAACCTCACCGCAGTCCTCCTTCGAGCCGAAAAACACGGTGAAAGTTCCGTCGTCGTTCAGTTTGACGTTGGAGGAATTGATGATGCAGTTTTCGTTCTTGATGAATCCGTCGTTGCCATAAACGGTAATAGACCAGAAGGCATTGTTCTCTGGAACTTGATAGGTAGCCTTGTAACCAACTTTGGGATCGTGCTTTCCACTATAGTTGAGGTAGGTGGCATCCCATTCAGGAAAAAGCCCCCAAGCCGCTGCCGCTGCGATGTGGCGTATTTCCTCGTCAACCTGGCCACGTGGGCCCATCATTCCCTTCCAACTGCTATACTTTGCGGATTCTCGCTCATAGTTTTCGGTCAGCGACTTAAGTGAGTTTATGTCCCAGTCAACGGCTGGGAGAGGATCTGCACTGTTCGCCTCAATAACGAATTGGTCTTGCAACCCGTTCACTAAGGAAATCTCCTCCTCCTCGTCTGGAGCGAACACCTTGATGCGGATGCCAACGCCCAGATATTTAGTGTCCGTAGGAAGTTCATGCTTTCCAGATGTATAGATAACGAACGGACAGTAATGGTCGTTGTCTACAAGATAGACCGATGCGTAGCGACCTTGAGGAAGTTCAGGTACGGTTATGGTTGCCCCTTTTGAGGTATCGACAACCCCCATCGAATAGAGGGTATCCCGGTTCATACGCACAATATTCTGTTTGTCCAGCGGCGTAGGGGTGCGGAAATGGTAGAGACGATTCACTCCTCCTGACATCTTGACGATTTCCGTAAACTGCCGATCGGTCTCCGCACGGATATATGTTTCAGGCGTTACTAGTTTGTTCATTATAATTAACCTTTTTAGTTGCGAACTTCATTTATAAGATACGAATTGCGTGGTTAGACCGACTAGAATTCGGATAATCGGAGGAATAATTATTAAGTTTATATTACATGGCAGAAAGCGTTTCATAGACTTCATAATATTTCAAGAAACCGAGCATCTGTATTCAAGAGTTATTTGCCGATTCATCCTTCCATCGCTCCGAATCTTCCCAAATTTATTAAAAACGATTATTGATAATCATTAGCTTAAACAGATTAAGATACTATCTCTCGACCTGGCTTTAATCAAACGGTAAATTCATTTTTACGCGCACTTATAAGCAAGCTAGTTGAATAAGTAAAGAAAAGACTCTATTCCGACCGAAAAAAAAAGAGGGAAGTGATCTTCCCCCCTTCATACTCAAGCCAGCTCACGGATTTTCTCGATCACCGATAAGGCTCGCTCATCTCTGGCAATAAAAACCCGTAGTTTCCAATTTATAACCTCGGTAATACATCCCAACGCTTTTAAAAGCATGACCTCGGCTTCACCACGAACACCGGTGATTTCCAGACGCTGATTACCCATCACCGAACTAGACCTTAATTGCCAGCCTGCTCTTAATGGCATGGTCTGTCTGCGCTCGATCACAGCCCGTAAAACCTCATCCGTCGCCAAGCTCGGAGTGTCGCCGATACCGAGATTACGGAAGACCGAACCGATACTCTCCGCATTAACTAGCCGACCTAGCAGCTTCTCGCCGTCATCGGTTTGAAGCCTGAAGACCTTCATGTTCTCGGCATCTAGACGATTCCATATAGGAAGTAGCAAACCGGTGATCAAGTAGAAACAGTCCACGTCGAAAGGAGAAGCGGTATCGACCTCCGCCTGCCATAATTGCGACCACCGTTTCTGAGAGATTTCCTGCCAAGTAGAGGCGTTAAACTGCGCTAGGGTCATCTTCTCGTTACCCGCCGGACGTATCAGGTTGAGCCTGCGTACTATAGCCGAATGCCGCTAAGTTAAGGAAAGAGCGTTTCAAGCAGATTTCATTTT
>CAZUVR010000164.1:0-3058 GCA_964623815.1 uncultured bacterium
ATCACCATCTAACGAATCATTGCCGGCACCTCCAAACAGGGTATCATTCCCAAAATTCCCTTCTAGCAAATCATTGCCATCCTCTCCGTATAAAATGTCGTTGTCAGCCTCGCCATATAAAAAATCATCGTCCTCACCCCCCCATAAACTATCGTTGCCATTACCTCCATAGAGGAAATCTTTTAGAACACCTGTAATAACTGGAATTTCATCACCGTCTAACGCATCATTGCCATTACCTCCAAAGAGGGTATCGTTACCGTAACCACCTGTTAGTACATCGTTCCCATCTTCTCCGTCTAGAAGGTCATTGCCAGCATCGCCATACAAAGTATCATTATTTTCTCTCCCGTATAGACTATCATTGCCGCCACCGCCATAGAGGGTATCATTGAGGGAAAGTCCTAATAGCAAATCGTTGCCATCCCCTCTCGTTATAAATCTACCGGTGAACGTTATCACTGAACCAACGCCAGAACCATAAAGACTTCGTATGCCGTTTATATCATCTTGAAATAAAAAAGCACTTCTAGGCCCGGAATAGCGACCGCTATAATAAGGATTCAGAATTGCTGTAACTCCCGATTCATGATCGAGTCCTAAAGCATGTCCAATTTCATGCACTGCGACTTCTAATAGATCAGTTCCGCCTGAAGGACTTGCTTTCCAAGTTTCGCCACTGTCAAAATGCACATCGCCCCCTCTTCCGTCGCTGGGATGAGGATAATAAGCATGAGCTAGAGTATTTCTTGTTCTTACTACACCCCCAATATATTCAGTTGTTCCAAGACCGTCAATATAATGAGTTCCAAAACGCAGTTTAGGTGTACTCCCGGCAGCATACTCAGGATCTGAAGGAGTTGGAGTTGGCCCACTATCGACGACTTCTACAAAATTCAGTGGTGCATAGCGAGCCCATAATGCCAGAGCTTCTCCAATAATTTCCCGAATCTGTGCGTTGCTCAAACCACCAGGTAGATTCCCATTAAGAAGATTGCTATAGCTATAAGTAAGAGTTACTGGTCTTCCTAGCCCGCCTGGCTGTGACCATTTACTGCCACTACTGACGAAAGAAATTGACCCAGTAATACGACTTTTTGGTGCGTATATATGGTGACTTAGACTGCTGTGAAGTGATAAGTGTGTATAATCCGATTCGTAGTTTCTGAAATTATTAGTAAAGCTGAAAGGAACAGAGGTTGACTTCGATTGTGTTCTCGATAATAAACCATCAATATTATCATCGAAAGTAGAAGCTGTGCCTGTGGGTGGCGTGAAAGTTCCAAAGCTTCTGCCTTTTTTGTTACTTGTTAAGTTGGAAGAATTCCTTATGAGAACAGGTATGAGTGTTAAATCAGAAAAATTATTTTCACTTGACGGGGTATTTAAGTTAGATGCAAATAAATTAATCATATTATTTGGATATTTTTTTATTTTCTTATCAATAAACTCTATCAAGTTCAAGGCATAATTTCATAATTTGTTAAAATATTAATTATAAGCATTGTAGTTTTCAATCAAAGGTATCAATTTAAATATAAACCTTTAAATGAAACCTTTTTTAAGATTAAAGTGCTAGAGATTAGCTATTTAACTCTCAGCCAAAATAAGCATTATCCAAAAATGTATAATTAGAAAACCTATTTTTTAAATAGATATACTATTTGGATATTTTTTTCCCAGAAGGGAGACTTATTAGATAATGTAACCTTTTTTTTAACTGCTTTACACTTCTTTAAAAAATACTATAAATTTTTGTAATGTAATTAATTATACTTATGAATAATTATAGTTGAGAATTTTTACCATTTTAATAGAGTTAAGTATATATATTGCATCTATTACTCCAATTATTCTTATCAATTCTTTAAAACCGTGTTTGCGTTTACCGTTTCTGAGTGCGATCAAAACATAATAATAATTTTGACTTCCTTATCCGATAAGCAATAAGTCGCTTATTGCTCCTGGTAGCAGATTCGTTACGGCGACCCCGAATTCGGGACAGGATTATGGTTGACTTACCTCTCGGTTTCGTCCTTTAAGAATGATGGTTACTGATTCGATCGATTCAAAGGAGGCACCGATGCTGAAAGCAAACAGCTTGGAACTAAAGCAAAATAATCTTTATCTTTAAAGAAATAAAGAAAGCAAGAAATAAAGAAATGTATATTATCGCTGTAACTGGCTATAAAGGCGGTGTCGGCAAAACTATCAGTTCGATTCACATAGCCCGTTTTCTTTCTGGCTACGGTTCAGTTTTGGTTATCGATTCCGATCCGAATCGATCGGTAGAGAAATGGGTCGGAAGATCCGAGTCCCCTCCGCCGTTCAAAGTTAAGAATGAAAAATCCGCTCCCGCACACATTGCCGGGAATGATTTTCTGGTTCTCGATACCCCGGCTCGCCCCAACAGTAGCGAACTGAAAGAGATAAGCCAAGAAGCGAAGCTGACCATTCTGCCCTGCGTCCCCGATGCGATCAGCCTCGATCCGATGCTGATGATGTTTCACGACCTCGCCCCTGGTGCCAACTATCGAGTTTTGATCTCGATAGCCCCTCCCTATCCTTCAAAATCAGCGGATGAGTTAAGACAGGTACTGGAAGAAAACAAGATTCAAACTTTCAAGGGACAGATCCGGCGATCGTCATCGATCGTAAAAGCGATGCCGAAGGCACGCTGCGCGCCCGACTTGGGGGTTACGGTAGCGGAGATGACGGGACGCGATCGTATTCCCTGGCAGGATTATCAGGCGATTGGAAAGGAGATATTGGAGGCGATTAATTATGGGAAGGCTTAGTAAGGTATTCGACACGGCAAAAGATAATACACCACTAGACGACGAAAGCAAGAAAGCAAGAAGTAACGAATTCGTTAACCTTAATTTCAAAGTGGATATTGAAACAAAGCGAAAAATAAGGGAATACGCGGCAAAACACGACAAATCTCTCAAGGAAGTTTTCGAGGCGGCGATCAATTTTTATATAGAGAATCATCCTGATAAAGAGTAAATTGTCGGATTGCGGGGCGCGTGACGTACCTTCGGCATCGTCCCCTCAC
>CAZUVR010000165.1:0-3006 GCA_964623815.1 uncultured bacterium
ATATCCTTTTTTATCTTATTTGTATTATACGTCATTTAAACACTAAACAGCTTATAAGCTTCCTCATTTCTATCTCGTGTTTTTTATGGCGCTCAAATAGTTCAATTTCTTCTTTTGTATAGCCTTTATTAGTTAAATGCTCACGAAACTCAGAACGCATCGTCCCATCAGGCTCATAAAATCTTTTTTCTAACATTAACTCGAAAATCCTACCGGCTCTCATAATTACTCCTTAAAAAATTTTCCTTAATTAACTCTTGTTTTTAAAGAATGGAGTGACGATTTTTATGACACTCTACCTCTCTCATTTTGATACGCGGCTCCGACAGGATCTCGGGGTAAAAGAAAGGATTAAAAATTGTTTGGCCGAGTATTTATTCCCGGGCGTAGAGTTCGCACTTGGAGAGATCGACCCTCAAAATGTGAGGGCTAAAGACCTTCGAGAATACGGGGGGATGACCTTACAGTTCGCTTCACGGCAAAGGATGTATTTTTCCTCCTTCGGAACCAGAGATTTACTCTACCCCAATCCTTCCGATGGAGCGGCTTACGGTAGCTTACCCTTCACTCCTTGTAAAACCTTTTCGGAAATCAAAAACATAAGAGTTCTTGTTATCGATGATAGCACGGGCGATAGTAACGGAATTTTACCAAGGAGCGACGGGGTTAAGTTAGTCGGAGACTGTCACGGGAAGATGACACCCGAATTAGCCGAAAAACTAACCGGTGCCAAGAATGCACCATTTCAATTCCGCCTCGGCATCCGTCCTCAAGAAGACTCTCCGGTTCACCGCATCGCTAAAGGGACGTTAGCTCCCCATCCGAAGTTGGAAACTTTAACGGCTGATGTCGTCTCTGGAAGCGAGAAATTTAAGACCGGATACGATTTGATTTTAGCCACGAGTTCTTTTAAAGGGCGCAAGGGGGAAGACGCTATACGACCGGGAGAATATATACTCGACCTCGGAATCGGCGTTAAGTCCGTTGCTGAATACGGAAAGCAAAGCCTCGGAGCGCAAGTTCTGGTTAATTATCCGAAGGGTGTTGCAGCCGATATATTACCTCTTGTTAAGGAAAAAGCCGAGGAATTATCAAGGGTACAATCGGATTTATACGCATTGGCTAAATACTTCTTGAAAAATTACGAGGAGCGTTCGGTAATAGAAGAGGAGTATTTTAGCGGTGAGGAAGATTTAGATTTCCTTTCTAGTTTTGATGCCCTATTCGGGGAGGTAAGCGAGGAGAAATCGGCAGGAAATCAGAAACTCATCTATGACCTCCTAAAAGTTGATTTGGAGCATCACGCTCAACTGTTAGAACATCCTTTCGTTATCGATCAACTGAAGAAATTCCTCCAGAAACAATGGATCGATATTGCTACCGGCAGGGCGATTAAATTTCATTCCGGGCTGGCTCAACCGAATCTGGATCTCAAGGAAAACGAGGTCTGTATACCAATTATCCCCGATGGTGCTGAGGTCATCGTCACCCGTAGCCCCCTCGTTAATTCCAACGGGGTCATCATTCTGGTAAACCACCACCTACCGCACCTCATGAACTTACAGGGGGCGGTTCACATCCATCCGGTGACGGCGGCGAAACATTTACAGGCGGATTTTGACGGGGACAGACTCGCCTTTGAACGCGCCGAACTCTACCCTACATTGACCGCAGAGATCAAAGAAGCCTTGGAGGAGAAGAATCGTTATCCCGATGTGGTTAAACGAGATAAAATCGCCTATACGGGTAGCTTCGAGGCGATCGCCGTCAGTGCTGTCAAGAACGACATCGGCAAGATTGCCAACCAGATTATGAGTGCTGTGACTCTCCGCTGGGAAACCGTCTTGATGCCGGATGAACGAAAAGAAGGCTACGTGAGCCAAGTCAGGGATTATTATCGAGGTATCTTAGCTAAAGATGCCGATACTAATGATCGCTTTAAGATTCCCCATCAGTATCATCAAGATGTTCAAGCGATCGCTAATCTACCCGAACAACTTTCCCCCGGAGATATTGAAACCGCACTGAGCAGGATGAGAGCGATTCAATTCCAGATCGTGGGCGACCTCTCGAATGAGCTTCAGGTGGCAGTTGACGGGCCGAAAAGTGCCGCGAGACCAAATACCAAAATGTTGAAAGCCTGTAAGGAGATAGGTGGTTATGAAGATGTTGCTTGGCTAACGAGCCGGGATAAAACTCGAAACCCTGGCGTTTATACGGAACATATCTTAGGTAGTAGCAACTATGGGCCGGTCGATGCCATGATCCGGGTAACGAACGGATTTTGGGAGCAGAATCAACTACAACCCCGTCCGGCGGTTCAATTTCGTGGTTTGTTCCCCGAAATTAAGGATTATCGAATGCTAGAGATTGCCGGGGAAATTAAAGAGGCTTACAACGACTACTTAAAAACGGTTCGGTCTTTGGAAGATTTAAAGACCGAACATCGGGAGCTGATTTCTCCTTATATTCAAGTGCGCTCTACTAAGAGTGATAAGGTGGTTTATTTGACCCGTTTAGACGAATTCGGTAGTTTAAGTTCGGATATTTTCGATAAGAACGGTTCCGCTACGCTTAATTTAACTTTTACCGATAATAAGATCGCTAAAAATATTCCTAATTCACTTTTGGCGGTGGCTAACTTCAAGGTGGAGGAAAAACCGATTGCGACGGTGGCGGTTTCCTCCATAAGTCAATATTCCATGAAAGCGGGTATGAAGCTCACGGGAGGATTGGCAACCCTGAATTCGGGTATAACAGACGAGCGCATCAACGCTATTTACGACTCCCTTGATGAGTACGTCGAGATGGTACGCAACCAACACCCTTCGGGCGAGAGACAATTATTGGCGGCCGCTCTTTGGGGTGGCGCACATACCCGAGACGACTACGGGACAAAGAAAGCTCTGCTGGCTTTCAAGTTATTCCCCGAGGAGGTAATCGAGCAGGTTAAGGAACTTCAATTTAAGGAGTTGAGCGTAGTCGGATTACATTTTCCCACTAACG
>CAZUVR010000166.1:0-2964 GCA_964623815.1 uncultured bacterium
GTTTTAGATAGTTAATCTCCTGCGGTTGCCATTCGTGGGGTTTTTCACAGTGATGGGCGATGATCAGCCCGTATAATACATCATTTTTCACGATCGGCGCGACTAAATTGGCTTTAATCTCTAACGATTCTATCAGCGCCAGATGTTGCGGGTGAAACCCTGCTCCATACACATCCGCCGTCGCTACCACCCTTCCTCGGAGATAGGATTCTAATAGTTCATCCGGGATACAGTTATTTTTTATTTCTTTTAGGTGAGCTGATTTCCATCCCTTGCTCACAGATTCCGCCCCTATGTAGCCGGTATTATCAACATTAAACTTATATATTACCAATCGCTCGACCTTGAGCGTCTCCCGCATCTCTTCTAATAGTTGTTTTAATAATCCGTCGATTTCCTCTCCGGTTTTGCTCCGGCCTATCTCCACCAGTATCCTCGTCTGTTGATTTTCCGCTTCCTTGAATGCCACCGCCCGATCTGCTACGGTTTTTAACATGTTTAACTCGTGTTTTGATCCCCCTTCGCTCTCGCTCAGGGTTTGAATCGCCTCGTTGATAGGCTTGGTGAAGCGATGGGCTAAATATACCGCCAATCCACCCCCTAAAAGGCTTACTAATCCAGTAGCCATGAGGGATTTTTCCTGTAAACTTCTTATCTTTTGCTCCTGCGGCCCGCTAATAGTCTGCGATTGTAACGAGTTATTGATTAATACCTGTCCGATACTCCCTATGGCTAGGCTCGGTATCGTCCCCAAGGCTAGGGCTAGAAGGGATATTTTAAATTCAAAGGGGATTTTTTGCCACGATAACCCTTGATGAGCCGATTTCTGTAGGTTATGGATGACGACTTCCGGGGCTGTTTTCCTCCCGGTTATCGATTCGGTATTGAGATGGCTATTGAGGGGCGGGAGTATACCGGTCATGATCTCGTTTCCTTAAATATGGTTTAAGCTATCGATGTTGATGATCTTCTTGCCGTCTAAAACGTATAGACCTTCTCTGGCTAAATATCCGCTTAAATAGGTCGAAGCATTACCCGGGGAAATATCTAGGGATGACAAGAGAGATTCGTCTGCAATGGTGATGACTTCTTCGAGGGAGGGCACTATCAAACCCAAGGGATTATTATTTATTCGCAAGACTACTAAGCCGCATTCGTTAGCGTCTAAGGCTCCCGTAAATATACCCAGTAATTGCCCTAAATCTATTACCCAAATCACTCTACTTCTCTGATTTATCAATCCTAAAACGTAATTCGGCATACAAGGGATGGGCGTAATTATTTCTTTAGAAATTATCGCTACTTCTTGGATCTGTGCCATCGGTAAAACCGCCTTCATCTCGACACCGAGATTGAGCTTTAAATAAGAAATTTCTGCTGTAGCAACGTTTACACTTGTCATGATTTTTCTTGAGATCTAGTTTTTATTTATCTAAATAGCGATCGACTATACCCGTTTAATCCGATTGACGGAATGATTTTGTTAAATAATCGATCGCTCTCACTTTAATGATAAATTTTCAGACAGCAAGTAAATTGCTCGTTAGTCAATTCTCTTAAATTTTCATCTAATTTAGTATCGGTAGTAACGGAATGGCTGGGGGTGGGGTAACTATATAGCATGGGATTGTAACGGTTGTTATTAAAATTAGGGTAATAATTATTCATAGTATTAGTGAGGGTTGCTTATAGCTTAGTGTTGAAAAGAGCCTTCACAGTTTGAGCAATCTAGAAAGTATATAAATTGTCAAACTGTGTAAGGACACTCATGAGACATTTTGAGGGAAATGGTAGTTTTTGTTAACGAATCAACAACACTTATATAGTGCTATATCTCTACAATAGAGAGGGAAGATGAAAAAGTTGTGACAGAAGCAAGATTTAGTCTAACTTTGGGAATTATATTAATATCGACCTTCAGAAATATTTTGAGCCTCAGATGCGACTGTTACTAGTAGAAGATGACGAACTCCTCGCCCATCAACTGAGGGTAGAACTAAATAGTAGAGGCTACGTCATAGATAAGGTGAGTGATGGCGAAGCGGGATGGAATTACAGTCAAGCCATCGTTTATGATTTGATAGTGCTGGATGTCACCTTACCGAAACTAGACGGGATAGCTCTTTGCCGTAAACTGAGACAGAACAAGTACAAAGGGCCGATTCTACTTCTGGCCGCCAATACGGAAAAAGATGAAAAAGTGAAAGGTTTGGACGCGGGTGCCGATGATTACATGATCAAACCCTGTACGATCGAAGAATTATCGGCTAGGATCAGAGCCTTATTGCGTAGGGGGGAGGCCCTCGGGGGGCCGATACTAAGGTGGGGGCAATTAAGTTTAGATCCCACTAGCCGAGAGGTAACGTATCAGAAACGGTATTTATCTTTATCAGCGAAAGAATACAATCTTTTAGAATTGCTAATCCGACACCCGAGAAGAATTTTTAGTAGCGCCACCATCTTAGATCATCTCTGGTCGTTTGAAGAAGTTCCAGGCGAAGATACGGTGAGAGCGCATATCAAAAGATTGAGAAAGAAATTAAACGCCGCCGGAGCGAGAGAAATTATAGAAACGGTGTACGGCATGGGCTACCGTCTTAATAGCGCCTTCGCTACGCTCCCCGATAACCAGGAAGTTGATCAAGAAGTCTCTGAACAAATCAGACAGAAAGTAGCGCAAACCTGGGAGAAATTACGATCGCCCCTACTGGCTCGCATCGACGATATAGATAAGTTCATCGCCGAAAAAACCCCGGAGAATTGTCAATCAGCACAGAGCGCCGCCCATAAGTTAGTAGGTTCTCTGGGAATGTTCGGTTTTCATAAGGGTTCGGAAATCGCTCTTGAAATAGAAAATCTTCTCAAGGCTTGGGATAACAATGACAAAAACTGGCAAAATCTTCAGGATTATTTGCGGAAACTCAGAGTCGAGTTTCCAGATGAGGCAGATCAAAAGAAAAAAAA
>CAZUVR010000167.1:0-2688 GCA_964623815.1 uncultured bacterium
GCAGGATAATGTCTAACTTACCGTCTCCGTTTACATCCTGTTGGGTGAGGGTGTTAAAAGTACTTATGGGGGTTATCTGGTTGGTATAGGGGACCAAGCCGGTAGCGGTGCCACGAGATATGGTGAGGGTGTTGTTGGTTAAAACTGCTCGATCGAGTATCCCATCATTATCATAGTCTCCGGTGATAGTACCGTTAGTGACTGTGACGCGGGGTAGAGTAGCTAGATTCACCTGCTGGCTACTGGGAACAAAGGGGTTGATCGTAAAGCTTTGTTCGCCTGCAAAAGCTGAACCCAGATAACCGTTATCTACCGATTGGACGCTCCAGAAGTAGGGGACACCTTTAGGAAGATTCAGGGGGTAGCTGTTGTTATATCCTACGTTACCCAGTGCGGCTACTCTCAGGGGAGCGATTACATCCGAGCCGCCGGGAGTGCTGCCGATGCGGAGATTGTAGCTTAATTTACCTCCTTGCTCTTGGGTTTCATTCCATCTTAGGTTATCACCGTTCGTAGATATAGTCAGATTAGCCGGGGTTTGCGGTGCTTGGTTGGGTGCCGCTCCCGTGTTGTTCCGGTATATCGATAGGAGGGGTTGTTCTCTAGTGCCTGCTGCTCCTGTAAATAGCAAATCTAAAATTCTATCCCCATCGTAATCCGCCCAGCCGTGAACACCATTTTTAACACCTGGGAGTAGGGTATTTATAGGCTCAAAGAGTTCAGTATGAGTACCGTTGGCTACACGATTTCTGAAGACTAAAGTTATCTCTTGCCCTGTTTGATTCGCTCCCGTTAACAATAAATCTAAATCTCCCTCGCCACCGTCGAAATCACCCCAACTAGCTGAACCATTAAACCTCACCTCTGTAGATAATTGTTGCCCAGAAGCGAACCTGATCTGGTTTCTATTAGCGGGTGCGGTGGTATTGGCATAAACTCTCGTTTCTCGTGCGGTTATTAATAGAATATCTAAGTCGCCGTCCCGATCGTAATCTGCTAAAGATGCTGACTCGGCACCTAATAAACCAGTATTAGTGACGAGAACAAAACCACGCCCCCCATCGTTTCTGTAAACTTCTGTCTTATCCTGACCGGTAAGGATTAAATCAATATAACCATCGTTGTTTAAATCTCCGGTTGTCAAAGATGGAGTATTAATCGCGCTGTTGATGGTTTGTGTTGTACCGTTACCTCGGATAATTTCGATGTTGTTACCGGAGGTGATGATAAAGTCGGTTCTGCTGTCATTATCCGCGTCTAACCAGTTAGCATTAATAGCATTGCTGTAGGTGCGGCTTAAAGTACCTAAACCCGTTTCTAGGAATTGTTTTCTATCCTGGTTGAAAAGCAGAACCTTGAAACTATATATCGGGTTAGCGGTGTTATTGTCATTACTACCAGCGGCGAGTATGTCTAGGAAACCATCTCGGTTATAGTCACCCCACACGGCGCTATCGAAGCTCTCAAAACCACTGAGCGCCATTGGGATGAAACCGTCTCCCGTAGTATTACGTTGATATACACTGGCAATACGGTTATTATTAGCATCTTTCCCGAGCAAGAGGAAATCAAAGCGATTATCGTTGTTGTAGTCGCCCCAAATCGCTTGGCTTCTCCAACCGTTAGTAGATAGAGTTTGATTCGCCGTCAGACTCGCCCTCTGTGATAGTTCCTGTTCGAGGGAAACGCTAAAAGCAGAGGTAAATCGTCTACTGTTCTCAACAATATTACTAGGCAGGATAGTCCGAGGATTATTAAACACAATATTCCCGTTTGATTGCCTAACGGGGTCTCCGATTACGATATTGGAACCAGGGTTATTGCCGGAGAAGTAGTTATCGATCGTCAGATCTTGAGTACGATCGTATGCCCCGTCACCGTTAATGTCGATACCGAGTGCGTTACCGAATTGAATAAATCCTAGAGTACGGCTTCTGAGTCCGCTTACCCTTTCGCTGGTGAGCGGCAACCCGATATTATCTAGCAATAATGTTCTATCTATTCTTACTGTATTGTTATTGTCAATGTCGTCGATGACCGTGCCGTTAATAGTTTGTCTCAGCCAACCTTGTGTTGTATTGGTTCTAGCCGAGTTGTAAAGATTTCGATCGGGAATGAAACCGAGAGACTTGTATTGATCCCACTGTACCTGTTGATCCGGCCAAACTGTAGGATCTGCCCAGAGTTGGAAGGTTTCCCAGCTAATTCTACCGGATAGGGTGTTTATGGGTTGGAAGCTTCTGGGGTCGCCGCCTAAGGTTCTGAAAGCGTTTTCTAAAGTTTGTGGCTCGGAAATTAACTCGTAAGTATCGATACCCGCACCGCCCATTAAGGTATCGGCACCGCCTCCGCCCCTGATGGTGTCCATGCCAGCATCGCCGACCAGGGTATCTCTACCGGTTCCGCCTTCTAAAATGTCATCGCCAATTCCGCCATTTAGGTTATCGTTACCGATTTTTCCTTCTAATTTGTTATTTCGGGAATCTCCGGTTATGGAGTCATCAAAATTAGAACCGATCGCGTTTTCTATCCATAGCCCCGATAGTGTAATAAAGGTATCTCTGCCACCGTAACCGTCAGTGGCATTACCGTTAGCGAGATTCACCATTACTCTCGCCGGGTCGTTTTCGTAGGTAACGGTATCGATCGCATCGCCGCCGTTAATAGTGTCATTACCGGCACCACCTT
>CAZUVR010000168.1:0-2674 GCA_964623815.1 uncultured bacterium
CCTATAATCCCGTAGTGATCGCAGCTTTATTTAAACCTTAACTTAGCGGCATTCATTTATCGCCCTCGATTCCTGTAACAAGGGTCATCGGTTGTCGGGTACATCTATATATAATCTGGTGAATCAATTGGGGCAGGAGGCGGGTATTACCAAGAAGTTATCGCCCCACAGGATTCGGCACTCGGGGATAACGGCGGCTCTCGACGCTACCAATGGGGATGTACGCAAGGTGCAGAAGTTGAGCCGACACACCAACCTCAATACCCTGATGATCTACGACGACCACAGACAGGACGCTCAGGGCGAAATCTCAGACCTTCTTTCGGAGTTGGTTTAGTCAGTGAGGATTTCCGAGGGTGACACTTAGACGATGACAATTTCCTCACCCCCGTTAATTAGGTTGGAGCGGGCGATCGTCAGCGGAGCGAATTTAATAAGGATGCGGTTTTCCTCGCTCAGTGAGGATTTCCTCAGTGACACGTAGCCACGTCCCCTCATCCGTTCAGCTTGGGCGTGTTTATGGAGAGATACCCTGGGTTGCTGGTATCTCCTCATGTACTACTTTCACGGTTTGAGATCGGGAAGAAATAGCCACCGAACAATTTGATGGTTTCGAGTGTACGCTCGTTAGGGCTAGTTATATTAAGGTTGATTCGTCGGACAATAATCCTGTACTAAGCAAATAACCCCTAGCAAATCCGAGAAGCGATCGCCAAGACCGATAACGTTAATAGTTATTGATCACAAATAAAAATCAAGTCTCACGAATGTATGAGCTTCTTGTGAAAGGATGTGGTACAATTGTTTTTTGGTATACAGCAACAATTAAAATCGTGAATAATTTAATTATCGTGTTGCTAATACTTCAGGGCGTGGCGCTCATTCTAAGAAATCCAATATTGCAATTTTTGGCATTTTTGTCTTATGTTGCCGCCGATTTAAGGGGTGAAATTATCCGCACGAAAGGTTTGGCTAAGTATGTCGGTCGAGTGAGGGAAAAAAATAGGTCTCACAGAAGACATAGTGATTTTTATCTCGGACTGCATGCGGCTGCTTTCGTCGAATCTTTTCTGATTTTTGCGGACGTGCTAAAGCATTGATGGATTTAAATCCTCATAAACGCCTTCATTATGGAGAAGGTTTACAGGCGCTAATCCATATCTAGCCAGCTTTTTAGCCTATCTTGTCACCCCTTCAGCTATTGATCACTCTTTTCAGTAAATCTAAGATAATCTGTAATTGTGTTGACGGAAAATTTAGCCCCTGAGAATTTGAATTGTATGAGTAATAATGATTGCCAAGAGTTTGTTAAAGGAACATTACCAAGCGTCGATGAATATTCATTGGAGTGCCACCCGATTTTTCAGAAAACTCTTCAAGCTTATTTCCCTGGTAGTCTACCCATGCAAGATTACATAAAACATACTGGCACAATTCTGTCTGACTACGGCTTCGACGAAGATAATACGATGGGCATGGTGGCTATATGTCGTGATGAGATCGCTGAGATATTAATGGAGGAAGTGATTAAATACTGGGGCGAAGCTTTTAACTGCTGTAGTTTAGGAGGTTTCCTAACTATAGGAAAAACCGGTTTGAAGGCCGCCACAGAACATACTCCCTTTTACGAGGGTAGGCGAAGATTTGTACTATATGCGATGCCCCATATTGCTATTTCCGATGATGGAGAAATCGGGGAAGTTTATCGGCACGGGATTCAGAAAGTGTCCCACGCCTGCGGGGCGTTAAGTGCGATTGTAGAGGAATTGCAATCCGGCCACCTTCAGTTGATGACGGATATGCAGGATATAGAACAATCGATCGTGCGTCAGAAAATACTATCTTCGCTTAATTATGGCGACAAACCCGATCTGGTAAAGATAACTAAATTGGCGGGTGAAATTATCTCACGGGATGTGGAGGAACTTTTAATTTCTCTGGATAGTTCTATCTTTAATTATGCGGTGGTGACGGGGGTTCAAATTCACGGGCCATCAGATACTCATTGGATTTACCCTGACGAATTTTACCTTGTGGCTGACTCTTTCCCCGATGGGAGAAAAAATCTGCAAAAAAATTATAATCCGGCGAACCATTCATAACTATCAAGTGATCATTATCTTGACCGAAACGAACATTACAACCGCCCTTTTTAAAAAGCGATCGCTACCTCCGAAAAAGGCTGGTTAGATTCCCTAGAACTGAGATAGAGCAGGAAGTTGAGTAATCGACGCTAAAAACAAAATTAGAAATCGACGTGAGGGCGAGTAATGTTCGTTTCGGTCAAGATAAAATTCGTTAGATACATAACCTTGAGCTTCCCAATAACCTAACATCGTTAATAGAAATTATGGCAGCTTAGGACTTACCGTTCGCTCATTTAAGAAAGAGATAAGGAGATAAATCAGCCGAAAAGCAATCGCTATGGGAATGAGAGCCATCAGGGTGAGACTAAGTAACCTGAGTTCGGGTTAAGCTGAAGCCCTTATTCTGTCGTGGGCTGAAAAGGTTATTCTCTCGTTAAAGTTATAGCTAAATCGCCTTAACCCGAACTGACCTCCTATTAGGTGAGATTGACACAACTATTTTTACAGACTCGCCCCTTCATACCCCTAAATGACTAAGATATTGTTGTTGGTAAATGTTAAACCTGTTGAAAGCGTGGCAATACCAG
>CAZUVR010000169.1:0-2660 GCA_964623815.1 uncultured bacterium
ATAGTCAAGAGCGATCGCTAAACCTCTCGCCGCCATTCCTGTACCGTAAAACCCGTCTCTATTTCATCAGGGTAACGGTTAGCCATTTCCTGTAATGCGGACTCCGGTGAAGTGGCTCTAATATAATGCCCTTGCCGGGCTGTGATGTCTTCCTTGCCAGGGCAATTCTGCTGATATGGGGCGTTACGGGTACAGCGGTATTCGTTCATATTGTGGAGTACACTGCAAGTATTAACTTAAATATCTACCAATTTTAGGTAGATATTCAAATAAGTTCGGCGTTGTATCTATTTTGTTTGTTTAAAAGATTTACGCTTGAAAGTAATACCGAAGCCTACTGCTGTTAAGCTACCAAGTAAAGTTAAAGGTTCGGGGATCGCAGCCGTACCGGGGGAGAAGACAAAAGGCTCTCTCGGATCTTCACCAGGAGGGGGAAAGGGGTCATTTGCTTTTTTCATGCCGTCAACCTTGTAAGTATAGACGCTACCCGTGGGTATACGAATAAAAGATGCTGTATAAGAGGATTTTCCGTCTTTAAGATTGATCGTCCCAGCGAGGTCGTTATTTATAAGGCTGTTGCCCTGCGGTTCGGTTTTGGGATACCAGATATTAGATTTAAAGTTAAACGATTCAACACCCTTTTTAGGATCGTTATCTATAAATTTAATATCGGTAATCTGTATTTCAGGGGTTTTAAAATTACTCCTCACCAAACTCGGCTTACCGTATTTTTCGGTTCTTCGATTATAATTGCGCGCGGTATAGTTGATCGTCGTGAAGATAACCTTACTTTTAGTCAGGTCTAACATATTTTTGTCATCTAAAACGATCGTATAATCAGCCATAAAATCAGTCGGGCCGTCATATTGTCCCGCAAATCCTTTATCATCGGTAAGATCCTCCGGGCTTGTCGGGATAGGTTTGTTATCCCCGTCTTTCTTTTCCGTTCCATCGGCATTCCTGACGGTTCCCGCCACTGCGGTGCCGGAACTTGTACTGCTATACGTGATACTATCGGAGAAGGTAGCCGCCATTACTCGCCCCGTGGTTAGCGAAAAGTAGCATAACGAAGTTGACAGGAGCAATAATTCTCTTTTCATAATGCTTTTTTATTTAACTGTATTAATAGAGCTAGTTCAATCTTGACATATGAATCTTCACTGGGCGGGGTAAAAAGGTTAGTATTTGGAGTCCCGTTTGAAACGGATTGTATAACACAGATAATTATTAATAAAAGATGAATTAGACAGATGACGAGGAAGACCAATTAATAATATTATTAAGCTGGTGCTACGGTGATTTTTTGATATTAAAATCCTAATCATCAAAAAACCTGCGGATACTCAAACACAGGTTTCCAGCAATTATCTTTATGTACCGCTAACGATCGCTGTGCCTCGGTGTAATTCCTCTGCAAGAACCCCCCCCGCAGACTTTCATTATTCCCCGTCTGCTGAATGAGAGTTTCCCTGAGCGGGTGATGGCTACCGATTAAAAACTCATTGCGGGTGTGCAACCTTTTTAGATAGCGAACGCAGGCCAAGCGATCGAACTTCCCCGACTCCCCCCGATTACACCGCTGGCAGGACAGAACCAGATTCCACACCCATTGATGGGCTTGATGCGGCCGCGAAGCGTGCCTGCGGCATCGCCTAACCGGTGGGGAAAGAAATGATCCACATCCACCAAATCGGCAGAATCTTGGACGAGAGAAACCGGGGCAAAACAATAGAAACACTTCCCTTTCTGGTATCCATCCAGAGCAGAGAGGCAGGAGGTGAAAACAATGGATTTTACCTGATTGCAGGTTATGAATGAATGCCGCTAAGTTAAGATTTAAATAAAGCTGCAATCGCTACGGGATTATAGGAGTTTCAGGCTGTCTCGGATGCTTAACTTAGTGGCATTCGGTTATGAATAAACCTACTGATCATATCTTGCTCCAGAAGGCTTGGCGGTGCCAATCAAGTGAATCTGGTCTTGGATAATACTGCTCGTTTGAAGGTAGCAAAATTTTTTTTCCTTGGAAACTTTTCATAGGCTCAGCGTTGGGTGAATCCTCATGTAATGTGTCAGCGATTTGTAGGGTGTAGTCATCATTAATAGTGAACCAAAAGCGGTCAAATGCCCAATGGTGGTTTTTGCATAGGGCTAACCCGTTATCAATACGATCGTCAAAAAATTGGCTAAACGGTTTGATGTGGGCCCCATCTACTATATTTTCTAGTCCGTTAAAAATTTGTAGCCCGCAGAAAGCGCAACGATAACCATAAACGTTCGTAACGAGACGGCGAAACGCTCCGTCCCTGACGATCGCTGTTTGTTCGTCCTCCTTCTCGATTTCCTCCCGCAAGTAAACTTTACCGCCGGTCTTCAATAAACGGTTTGAAATTTCAGCTAAAGCATCAGTGGATAGCGATCTCTCTAACTCTTGAGTTTTTTCGCAGAACCAAGACTCAATCAGAATAAGAGTTAATTGATCTCTCAGCGGCGGGTCACTGAGGATAGCGAACAGCTCAGGATCGAGATAAGCATACTCTACCGCCTGTCTCAAT
The DNA here is from genome assembly GCA_964623815.1 of uncultured bacterium. Lineage (GTDB taxonomy): Bacteria > Cyanobacteriota > Cyanobacteriia > Cyanobacteriales > Microcystaceae > Chroococcopsis. The sequence goes on from CAZUVR010000169.1 coordinate 2,556, forward strand.
CCGCTTACCGTTCTAACCTTAATTTTTGATTCTGGAAATTCGAGAAATTCAGGTTGTGCATTAAAAGATTGTGGGATAGCAAACTAAATCATTCCAACTCCAACA
>CAZUVR010000170.1:0-2407 GCA_964623815.1 uncultured bacterium
CCCCCGGTTATCCCGAGTCCGGTATCCTCAACCCCATCACCGAATTTCTCGATAATGAGTTGAGCGGTCTGTACGCTTCTCAACTGGCGGAGGTGATGAATGCCAACTTCAGAAAACAGGGAGTCGCTCAGAGTGAGGATGGGTATTTCGGGCCTGCGGGTAATCAACTCGTTAAGGCCACCCTCTTATTGGCGAGGACGATGAAGTATCCCGACTTAATTACCTGCTCCAAAATCCTTAACGTCAATCGTCTCGCCCGGCGCATCCTCGCTCTCAAAGACGGATTGAACCCTTGGATAGTCGATGCTTTCGGGCAGTTCACATCGAGCGCCGGTTCCGAGAAAACTGAGTCAAGCATTCAGTCCACCGCTCAGTTAATCTTTAACCGCTTTCAAATTCCTGAAGTTCTCTCGGTTCTCTGTGGTGAGAATACCATCCCTACCAGACTTAGCGGGAAGAAGATGTTAGTTCTCGGGCTAGATCAGGAAAAGCGGGATGTATTGGCTCCCCTGTTCGCTACCATAATTAATCTCTTGGTTAACCGTAATATGGCCCTACAGAGGAAAGATCCTATTTTCTTCATACTCGATGAGCTTCCCACCCTGTATCTGCCTTATCTAAAGAACTGGCCCAACGAACACCGTAGTAAGGGACTGTGTTTGGTGGCGGGGATTCAGAATAAAACTCAGGTTGAGGGGATGTACGGGGAAGTGGAGGCACGAACGATCATCGGTGCTTTCGGTACTCGTATCTACATGAACCCTCAAGATATAGATACCGCCGAATGGATCTCCCGCGCTCTCGGTGATAAAGAGGTGACGTTAAAATCCAGGGGGCGTAGCGTTACGGCGGGGAAGGCTACCACGAGTTATTCGGAAGAGGTGAGAACCGTTCCCCTTATTTCCGGCTCCCGTATCAACGGGATGCGAACCGGGGAGGCGATTCTCGTCAATCCGCATTTCGTGGGTGGGGGTGAGGGTTTCATCCCCGTCAAGACCAAAATCGAACTTAGTTCTCGTTATCGCAAGCTCATCGATTGGTCGGGTAAGGCTTGGGAGACATCCCTCCGCCCCGGACTGATTCAAAAAAGAGGCTCCCTCGTTGCCATCTCCGAGGAGGATTTACTATCGAGGCAGGCGGAGGTAGACCGGATGTTTCCCGATACCCTGCTCAAGAAAGATCCGGGGGCCGACCTCTTCACCTCCTTACTCTAGTTATTGCGGCAGGGTTTGCTACCCGATAACAACTTCTTCCAAGTATCCTTTTCGGTATTGCCGAAACCGTTCTTGATGGATTTTATCGCTCCCGAGCATTCCTCCATTCCCGCTTTCTGGCTGTAGAGGAGTGCCTTATTAACGTCTTCTGCAATCATGTTTGATGCCATCCTCTCATTCTTATCTAATTCCCTAATGGTTTGCGCCCTGTTAACCGCCCCTTCTAGAATTAATGGTCTGGCCGAATGAACTATCTCTAAAGCTCTCTGGTTGGCTAACGCTTTTCCGAGATGAATTTTTACCCTCTGTTTGTTAGTTACCCCCGGCATTGATTCGGCTTTCTGGAATTCTTTAAGTGCGGGGCCGCCATGCGTGTCGCCCAAGGAAGAATACCCCGCTTTCAAGGCTCCCTCCGGACTTTTATCGGCGGTTATTGCTATCAGTCTCCCAATCGTAATGATAGCGCAGAATAATATCAGGCTTATTAACGTGGAGAATGGATTTGCCGTTGCCCGATCGTATATTACGATATATCTTCTTCGTGAACTCATAGGATAAAAGCGGTATGTCATTTTCTACCGATAATATTATCTTTTTTAGCTCCGATAATTACTCATTATTATTAATACTTATTATGATTTTACTTTATGTTAAAAAACAAAATTTTTCCTTATTAATCCTTCCGTTCTGTTTACTTAAAGAGTAAAAAATGATGACCTTGTTGATAAAATTAGCCGACCGTTAAACTCGTTTTATCGATGTACCGTTCGGCTTCTCTAACAACCCCTTCAATATAAGATGTGGCTACCTCAAGAAACTTTTCCCTCGGTAATTCTTGACCCCATCGGATCACCCTATCGCTCTGCGTTAATATCGCCTTCGCTTCTTGAAGACTATGACCTGCTTTCAAGGATAAAAGGATTACCGCACGATCGATCTCTTGTGGTTCGCATGACTCAAAATTAGGCAATTTACGGAGCGATTCGGCAAGTTGAGCGTATTTATTTCTATACCGGCTTTTTTGTAATATGAGTTCATCTTGTCCGGCTTGAACCCTTGGAAGGATCGGCTTATTTACTTGACTTTGAGTAAGGATTGGCTTATTTACTCCGAGTGGTTTTTCTTGACTTTGAGGAAGGATCTGCTTATTTAGGGCCAATGGTTTTTCTTGACTTTGAGGAAGGATTGGCTTA
>CAZUVR010000171.1:0-1511 GCA_964623815.1 uncultured bacterium
GTTTATAGTTCTTTATTAGGCATGGGGGCGGGTGCGCTTGTGGGCGCTTCGGTGAGTCCCAAAGCCAGAACTATGCCAACATCAGCGCCCGATTCTAATTCTAAAATTTGGCGCGATTGGCGTAATTTCGTGGTCGCCCGTAAGGTGAAAGAAAGCGAGGAAATTACCTCTTTCTATCTACAACCGCAAGACGGCGCGGAACTGCCCGACTTTTTACCTGGTCAATTCCTGACTATAAAACTGGATATTCCAGGACAGGCTAAACCGGTTATCCGCACCTATTCCCTATCGGATTATAATCCCCCATTTAGACAGTATCGCCTCTCTATTAAAAAAGAACCGGCTCCCCCAGGTTTAGATGTGATGCCTGGTTTGGCTTCTAATTTCCTGCACGATAACGTTAATGAAGGTTCGATAATCTCAGCTAAACCTCCGAGCGGTAAATTCACTCTCGATGTATCTAGTCCCCTTCCCGTCATTTTGGTGAGTAATGGGGTGGGTATAACCCCGATGATCAGCATGGCAAAAGCGATCGCTAAAAATAACCCCAAGCGTCTAGTTTGGTTCTTTCACGGTGCCAGGGATGGTAGTTTTCACGCCTTCCGCGAGGAAGTAAAAGCATTGAGCGAGCAAAATCCTAATTTGAAGATTCATTACGCCTATAGTCGCCCCCGCCCCGAAGATGAGGGACATTATAATAGTACTGGCTATGTGGATAGCGAACTCATAGGGAAAACGATTGGCGATTTGAATGGTCAATATTTTCTCTGCGGTTCACCCTCTTTCATGGATTCGATTCGGGCGGGATTGAAAAATCTTGGGGTTGCAGATGAGCAGGTATTTTTCGAGATGTTTAGCAAGCCTAAAAAGAGCGGCAGCGAGATTAAGGCTGTGGAAATTTCCCAGGCTGAAGGTACGGAAGTCGTGTTTAATCAGTCTGGTAAAACAGCTATCTGGCCCGATGATGGGGATAATATCCTAGAATTTGCCGAGGCTAACGGCCTCAATCCCTCCTACAGCTGCCGTCAGGGGATTTGCGGTACTTGTGAATGTGCGATCGTCGAGGGTGAAGTAGAATATACGGAAACACCCACAGCAGAAGTAAAGCAGGGTTCAGTGTTGATATGTATTGCTAAACCTAAGGGGAAGAGTGTGGTTTTGGAACTGTAGGGAGTCGGGAATCGGGAGTAGGGAGTCGGGTGATAATCCCGTGGCTCCCCATTCCTTAATTACGACTCTTTACTCTCGAATTTCAGGGCAACGCCGTTCATACAATAACGTTTCCTGGTAGGAGCTGGGCCGTCATCGAATACATGACCTAAATGTCCTCCACAGCGCCGGCAATGGACTTCGGTTCTCGTCATGAAAAACGATCGATCGATAGAAGTGGCAATCGCATCCGCCAGGGGAGCATAAAAACTAGGCCAGCCCGTACCGCTATTATATTTGGTGTCGGATGAGAATAGGGGCAAACCACAGCCGGCACAGACATACTTGCCCTTACCATATTG